>DXDR01000043.1 GCA_019115385.1 Candidatus Mediterraneibacter avicola
ATAGGAGTGAATAAAAATTTTTCAGGCAGCAAAAAAAATGCATGCATATTTCGATTAAATAACAGCTCAAAGCTTACAATGGAAAATGTAATACTTGATTGTGATGGAAAGGGACATTTCGGTGGTTTTGCAGTAAATGCACTTGGTTCATCCAACGTAGTAATGAATAATGGAACATTTATTACAGGTGCTCGGGGAGGCATAAATGCACCGGTCGTGATAAAGACTAGGAGCACATTTGTAATGAACGGTGGTGAAATTTCTTCAAATTATACAGAGGGCCATCCCATTGTTTCAGGCGGTGGAGCAGTTTATGTAAGTAATTCAAAATTTGAAATGAATGGAGGGGTTATAAAGAATAATAGGTCTGATACATGGGGAGGCGGCATTATGATAAATAATGCTGAATTTGTAATGAATGATGGGATTGTAACAGATAATACCTGCGGTACGTGGGGAGGCGGGATTTACGCTGGAAATGCCGTAGTAACAATTAATGACGGAGAAGTTTCAGATAATACAGCAGTATATGGCGGAGGAGGACTTGCAGCGGTAGAAACCGATAATATAGAAATACACGGAGGTATAATTGATAATAACAAGGCGAATGGAGGTGCAGGAATTTATACTCACAGCTGTGAAAATTTTATGATTGAAAATATCGATATAACTAATAATCAGGCTGTTATTCAGAATCCTACTGAATCAGTTAAACAGGGAGAGGGCGGAGCAGGCATGGAATTAATCATGTCAAGCGGAACAATAAAAAATTCTACAATAAAAGACAATTATACGGATCTGTCTGCAGGAGCAATTCAGCTGTTGGCTAATACACATGTTAGTTTGTGTGATGTTGAAATAACCGGAAACGTAGCCGAAACACATGCAGGGGCAATCTGCGTGACTGATGCTTATACGGCTTCAAGTGATACAAAATCTACACTTATGATTTCAGATTCTTTGATTTCTGGAAATATCGCCAAGTCTACATTTAGCGAGGATGGTGAGTCCAGTTCCCCTCACGCGCCTGGAGGAGGAGCAGTCTATGCACATGAAAATTGTGAGGTGTATTTAAATGAAGGTACATGCATTGAGTCAAATAAAACACTCAATTATGGAAATGGTGGAGCTGTTTATATATGCTTTGGCGGCCTTTTGGAAATAAATGGAGCGGTGATTGAAAACAATCAGTCTGAAAACCATGGCGGTGGTATATATCTGGATGGAACTGGAAGCTATGAGGGCGTTGATCATGCGGCATCTCCTGATGACGGTTATGGTACTGGTTCTTTGATGCGTTTTTACTCTGGCCGGATCTCGGGAAATACCGCGGCACAGGATGGCGGCGGAATCTATATTGACGGTTCCAACATGATCGAGAAAACAGAATACCGTGGCGGCAGTTGCCTGATGGAGGATGGCGTTATCACAGATAATCATGCGGACAACCGCGGCGGAGGCGTTTTTCTGGAAGCGGCGGAGTCCGGTGAGCACGCAGGAGCGTTCCGTATGACCGGTGGAGCATTATATTTTAATGTAGCCGGTGAGGATGGTAATACAAGCAGCGGCGCGGAGGATGCAGGAGCAGAATTATTCGCTCAAGGCGGGAATACAGCTTTTACCGTGCCGACTGCGGAGAAAATCACAGCTTACATTCAAGATCGCGATAATATTTATGTGCCGGACGAGGATAGAACAGTATGGTTTACCGCATGGTATGATGATTACAGCGATCAGGATGCCCAATACGGTAAAGCAGAAGACAAATATGAAACCGGGCAGAATACCGGCCGCTATATGAGCAGCAAAGTAATTGACCGAATGGAATTCCTGCCATTGGAGAATGTTTCTGGGTATGAGGCGCTCATTCTGGATAGAGAGACGGAACTTAAACTCACCAAAAATGTCAGCGGAGAAGGAATTAAAGAAAATGAGTCATATATTTTCCAAATCAGCGTGAACAACCTTCCGGATATACAGAAGGCGGGCAGCAGATATCCTGCCGATATCCAGACGGGAGTGTCCGGAGATAGTCTGGGAACGCTGGAAAACGGGATTTCCTATATCACTTTTAATGCTGACGGGAAGGCCTTAGTTACCTTGAAAGCAGGAGCCAGTCTGACTGTCGACGGACTCCCTGCCGGAACAGAATTCACTGTAACGGAGACAGATGCGGGAACTGCCGACCATGCAGAGATTACAGCGCAGAACTGTACAGACGGCAGGATTTCTGATTCTGCCCGTATGATTGAGGGCAAAACGAATACACAGTGGAAAGCGGATGCGGAATACATAACAACCTCAGTTGTCTATGATAATATTTACGCAAAACAGGAAATGGACGGAACAGAGCCTGACAATATAAAATCACCAGATAAGACGGACAGCGGCAAGCCTGATGGATCTCCGTCGACAGGTGATACTTCAGTTCCTGCAGTGTGGATGCTTTTGATGACTGCAGCCGGGGTGACGGCAGTTATTATGATGAAAAGATATAAAAGATAAGCGGTAGAATCAGATTTTACAAAACTGTTTAAGAACTTTAGCGCCATGTGCAGGAAATATGAAAGATTGGCAGAATACTTCCTGCCAGACAACATCGCAGGATATATTTATGTTTTACCTATATTAAAAACGGGAGTAATAAAATACAGTGGCCGGACAGGAGTTATGCCCAACTGTCCGGCCACTGTATCGTCTTATGGCAGGAACCGGATTTGGTGCGAATGGGTGTGGATGACATAATTTCAAGCTAAGTAAATGGAACTTGTAAGAAAAAGGTGTAAAAATACGGAGGAATTGTTCTATTTGTGGCAAAGGAAAGAGATTTCAGAGTTTTTTTTGGTAAAACTATATAATCAAAAATGCAAGAGGATGAATAAAAAGTGCAAACTAATAAAATGAAAGTCTGGTATAATGATGTTTGTAAGCAGATACAGCCTTTTTAAAAATGAAAAGGCGCTTGTTGAAACGGCATGAGGAAAGGGGCTTTGACCTGTCCGCTGAATGCTAAATGCTAAATTTTTAAAGAAAGGGGGATGCGAGCATGCCAGATATTAGATTGACGAGAATTGACAATCGGCTGATTCATGGTCAGGTGGCAACGCAGTGGTGCGGCGTCGTAGGCGCAAACCTCCTGCTTGTTGCGAATGATGCGGTTGCTGCGGATGAGTTTCGCCAGGGACTGATGAACATGGCTGCGCCGTCATACGCACAGACACGTTTCTTTACCATTGAGAAGACAATCAATATCATTCACAAAGCTTCTGCGAATCAGCATATTGCAATTATCTGCGAGACACCACAGGATGTGCTTAAGCTGGTTGAGGGCGGGGTACCGATCAAGAAAGTTAATATCGGAAATATGCACATGGCTGATGGAAAACGTCAGGTCGCAACTTCGGTTGCCGTAGATGACGATGATGTTGCAACTTTCAGAAAGCTGCAGGAACTGGGCGTGGAGCTGGAAATCAAACGTGTTCCGGACACACCGGTGGAAAACATCGAAAAATTATTCAAATAACTAGAGAGGTTTTATTGGTTAAACAGGAAAGGAGTAGACATGGATATATCAATTATTCAGGCAATTCTGGTCTTTGTAGTTGCTTTTATCATGGGCATCGACCAGTTCAGCTTCTTAGAGTCTCTGTACCAGCCTATCGTTACCTGCCCGATCATCGGTGCTATCCTTGGTAACTTTGAGCTTGGTATCGTAGTCGGCGGAGCTTATCAGCTTATGCAGATTGGTAGTATGCCGATCGGTGGTGCACAGCCGCCAAACGCTATCATGGGAGGAATCATGGCAACAGTATTTGCAGTTTCTCTTAATATGGAAGCAACGCCAGAGGGCGTTGGCGCTGCGTTAGGTCTTGCTGTTCCGTTTGCAGTATTCGGACAGTACGCTGTTACACTGACATTTACATTCATGTCCGGTATGATGGCTAAGGCTGACAAATATGCTGAAGAAGCAAATGTAAAAGGTATCCGCAATATCAACTTCCTGGAAATGGGAGTTCTGGGATGTCTGTTTGGTATCCTGGCTGTCGCAGGTCTTTACGGCGGCACAGCTCTCGGAGAAGCACTTCAGGATTTTGCACGCGACTTCTCATGGGTAATGGCTGGTCTGGATGCAGCAGGCGGCGCAATGAAGTTCGTCGGCTTTGCTATCCTGATGAAGGTTATGATGTCCAACGAGATGTGGGGATTCCTGCTGGCTGGATTCGTTATGGCACTGCTCTGCAGCGCAAATTCATCAACTTCCGGAGCAACTCTGCTTCTGTGCGCATTCGTAGGTGTTGCAATCGCACTCTATGACTTTACGACACAGACAAAGATCAAACAGAACGCAGGCGCAGGTGCCGGTTATGTAGGAGGTGACCAGGATGGCATATAATATTCCAGATAGATATCAGGACCTGACTCCGGCTCCGCAGCTGGATAAGAAGACGTTAAATAAGATGGTTTGGCTGTCCTGTTTCTTACAGGCATCCTTCAATTATGAGAGAATGCAGTCTTGTGGATGGCTCTGGGGTATTCTTCCGGGTCTCCAGAAGATACATACAAACAAGGAAGACTTGAAAGCTTCTATGGCTCACAACCTGGACTTCCTGAACACACACCCGTTCCTTGTAACATTTGTAATGGGTATTGTTCTTTCACTCGAGCAGAACAAAGCTGATACAAAGACGATCCGTTCCGTACGTATTTCTGCGGCTGGTCCTCTTGGCGGTATCGGTGACGCTCTGTTCTGGCTGACACTTGTTCCGATCACAGCAGGTCTGACTGCGAATATGGCTATGGATCGCCAGATTATCGGAGCAATCCTGTTCCTGCTCATTTTCAACGTAGTTCAGTTTATCGTTCGTTTCGGACTGATGTACTGGTCTTACGGACTGGGAACAAAAGCAGTTACTCTGCTGACGGCAAATGCAAAAGAGTTCACACGCGCGGCAAGTATCCTTGGTATCTTCGTAGTCGGCGGCCTGATCGCAAACTATGGATCAACAACGGTACGTCTGATCGTTGGCGAGACACAGATCAACATCCAGAGTCTGCTGGACGGCGTACTGCCGAAACTGATCCCGCTTCTGATCACACTTGGTATCTACGTTCTGATCAAGAAGGGCTGGACACCGGTTAGATGTATCATCCTTATTCTTGTAGTTGGTATCGTAGGATGCGCATTCGGTATCTGGTCAGGTAACTCTCAGGTTACAGACGAAAATGGAAATGCGCTTCTTGGCGGATATACTCCTCTTGTAGAGTGGTATGAGTATCCTGAACCTGCTCCGGCAGAAAAGACTGGTCAGGAAGCCTGGGACGCTGTGAACGCAGTAGTTGAATCGCTGCAGGAGGCTGGCATTGATGTAAGTATGCCCGAATAGACCGTATTGAACAATGCAAGTGGGAAGACTGCGTATGCAGACTTTTCTGAAATGAATTAAACCGGCTTACGGGCCGCAGGAAAGCGAGGGGAGGGATTTTAATCCCCCCCTCCTATTATTCTACAGGGAAATCAGGTGGCGGTTTGAATACGATAACAATATTTATTGCAGCGGCAGCGCTCGTGGGATACTTGATCTTTCAGGGAATTAAAAATTTCCAGCTGCGCAGCATGAACACAGGACTAAAGAACCGGGACAGTGATTTAGTTGCCCGGGTGGCGGATATGGGAGTATCCCGCCGGATTCTCGGCGAATATGTCTGCGATCTGTACAAGATGAGAGTCTATTATATAACAAAAGAGATGGATATGTTTGAAGAGATGCTCCGTCATATGCTCCATACAGAGTATTCTCACGCAGAAGACAAGGAAAGCTTCCTGGAAACGTATTTCCACACATTTTTGATCAAAGGAAACCGGAAATATGCAGACTGGCTGTTGGAAGAGATCAGAAAGACCGGCAATGACAACTTTATTCATTACAATGAGGAATGCTATGCAGTAATGCTGGACGGAAAAAGCGACCTGATCGATAAGATGGAGGAAGATATCAACTCTAAACGCTACTATGGATTTGCGTTAGGCGCAATTCTGTTTATGATTGCAAAACAGTATTCCTATCTGGGGGATGACAAAAATGCGCTTCTCTATATGCAGAGCGCAAAGGCATGCTTGCATCCCAAGGCAGTTTATATGCCTGTTGTGGATAAATATCTCAGTGAAGCAGAAAAGTAGAAGGATATTTTTATATACAGGCACTGAACATGTTTAGAACAGGAGAGGTATTATGATTGGATTATTAGTTACAGGACATGCAAATTTTGGTTCCGGTATGACGAGTTCTGTGAACTTGATCGCCGGGGAACAGGAAGCATATCGCTATGTAGATTTTCTGCCGACGTACAGTACCGAGGATCTGACCCGGGAGCTGACAAAGGCACTGGAAGAGTTAAAAGACTGCGAAGGAGTTATAATATTTACAGATTTGATGGGCGGAACGCCGTTTAATGTCTCGGCACAGATCGGGCACGGCAAGGAAAATATCCGCATAGTTGCAGGAACAAATCTGCCGATGCTTGTGGAGATCGTTATGTCCCGCAAGTTCATGGATGACCTGGACGGGCTGGTAGATTCTGTTCTTGAGACGGGAAAAGAACAGGTGACAAAATACGAATTTAAGCAGGTAGTGCAGGAGGCGTCTGACGACGGCATCTAAAGCTATCCGCATATTATAGAACAGGCTGAAGCCGGGAGAAACCGGCAGAGCTTATGAAAGGGGAAAGAAAAATGAGTACGATCTTTGGCATTACGCCGGAAAAGATGGCGGAGACATCTTCAACATTTACAGTCAGCGAGATTTATCAGCAGCCTGCTACATGGGAAAAGACGTGCAGGCAGATCGCGGAACACAAAGATGAGATCCAGAAGTTTATTGACCAGGTAATCACATGCGATGATTTTGATGTGGTCCTGACAGGCGCTGGAACCAGCGAATTTGTAGGAAACGCACTGTTTCCGCATCTGACCGGCCTGCTGAATTACAAAGTAAAGTCTTACGGTACGACAGATATCGTGGCTACGCCGGAAGCTTATCTGTCCCGTACAAAACCGACGCTGCTGATCAGTTTCGGGCGCTCAGGAAATTCACCGGAGTCGGTAGGCGCTATCGACGCGGCAGAGAGTGTATGCGATAACGTATACCATCTCTTTGTGACCTGCAACAAAAACGGCGCTTTGTCAAAACGTGCAGATACAACGGACAACTGCTATGCCATTAATCTGACGGACGAGACTCACGATCAGAGTTTTGCCATGACTTCCAGTTTTTCCAATATGTATCTGGCAACATACCTGTGCTTCCATCTGAGCGAGCTTGACAAAGTGACGGCAGATGTTCGGAAAATCATTGCTGCGGGTCAGGAATTTCTGGATAATAATTTCGGGACTGCACAGAAAATTGTTGACGAGTATGATTTCAAACGTATCGTTTATCTCGGAAGCAACACTTTAAAAGGAATATCTCAGGAGTCCGCTCTCAAGATGCTGGAACTTACAGCAGGAAAAGTTGTGACAATGTATGACACGCCGCTCGGATTCCGTCACGGCCCGAAATCCATCATTGACGATACAACGATCACGGTTGTATATCTCAGCGACGACCCGTATACAAGACAGTATGAGATAGATCTGATCAAAGAAATGAGCGGCCAGCGCAAAGGAAATAAAATTGTAGCTGTAATGAGCAGCCAGGATGATGCGGTAGCTGCTTTGGTAGATTATACGGTTGTATACGGCCTGGATGAAAAGTACGAAAATGTTTTGCTCGGACTGGATTATATCCTGTTTGCGCAGACTCTGGCAGTGCTGAAATCTCTGTCTATGTCCATTACACCGGACAACCCCTGTCCGACCGGAGAGGTGAACAGAGTGGTGAAAGGCGTTACTCTTTACCCATATACAAGAAAATAAACGACTGGAAAAAGGAGAACATGGTTTGCCTTATGGCAGGCCATGTTCTGGCAAGGAGGATAAAAAATAGCTATGAATCAAGTGACTGTTATTATCTGGAGCTGTGTTACAGTAGGCGTTCTGCTCGGAATATGTGCCATTGTGCTGGCCGTTATTTCGGCAAAGAATATGAAGAAAAACAGAGAGGCCATGCGAAAACTGCAGGAGGGGATCAAGGTGGGGGCCAGAATCCTGTTTGCAGGCGGTATCTATGGCAAGATCGTCCGCATTAACAACGATTTAATTGATGTGGAGATTAACAAGAGCACAGTGATACAGATATCCAGATACAGCATTCAGGATGTGATCACCGGCTGATTTCTGCATAAAACTATCCGGGAGATATCCCGTCCGTTCCGGGTTCCGGCGCAGCGTTTGGAAACGCGGCGCATCAGTCCCCGGACGGTGCTTCGCTTTTAGAGGAGTTTTGATTTTCAAAGATTTTTCTGGCATAGGCGCTGGGCGTTGTGTTAAAATATTTTTTAAACAGCCTCGAAAAGTAATGAATAGAACTGAATCCCAGCATATAGGCTATCTCGCTGATCGTATACTGGTTTTCGCGGATCAGTTCTTTGCTCTTCTGCAGCTTGATGTTCAGAAGGTAGTTCTTGGGCGAACTGTTCAGATGAGTCTTGAACAGAGCCTGCAGGGAAGAGCGGGAGATAAAGAACTCATGGCAGATTTCTTCTATCGTAATGGGTTCTGCTATATGTTTGTTCATATAGGCGAGAATCTCTGACAGCAGATCGTTTAATGGAGATTTCCCGTCCACATGAAGGGTTTCGTGGCTGATCGTCTCGTAGAACTGCATAAGGAGCAGAAGCGCTTCCTGCAGATAGCAGACCATCAGTGTTTTCGTGTAATATGAATTGGCAAAACTCTCTATGAGCAGTTTCCACAGTACCTGCTGTAGTTCACTGGTGCAGTGGAACGGCCGGTTAAGAATATGGAGAGGCTTCCTCTGGTTCGTATCAAAAACTGCAGTCAGGTAGGAGCAGTTGGAATCAATGTTCAGCTCCGTTTCCGCTGTATGGTACAAAATCAGATCATGGGGCTGCATTGCATAGCTGCCGGAGGGAAGCGTGATCGTAAGCCTGCCCTCATAGACATAGATCAGTTCGTAAGACTTGTGGGCCTCCTTTTTCAGGTGGCAGCGCTCCGACTGATTGGTAAACCAGCAGTCGAGGATTTTCCGCACATGAAACGGCGCCGACACAGGCTGATATGTGTAAGGAGCAGTGAGGTCTACGTATTTAAGAGGCAGCTTTGGCGTGATAAGATGCCATTTCAGCGGAGGGGACAGAGGGATCAGATTAAAATAGGTATTTGCCCTGATCTTTAGATTATGCCTTACCGGGAATGTTTTCACACTGTCCATATCCGGGGAACTGGTTATCAAAAGCATGGAAAGTCCTTTGGGACATTCAATGCATACTTCGCAGGGAAACACAAAAAGCCGGTTTATTTTGGAAGAAACAGAAGTGATTTCTCTGCGTTCCAGATTCAGTTTTGTGTTGTCTATCGGTTCATCATAGATGGAGCCGAAAGGTTCAAAGCTGTTTTTATCCGTTTGATTTATCATATTAGACCCCCATATTCAGCGGGCAGACTGCCTGCTATACGTTATTAAATTATAGTATAATCGTTTGCAAAAAGCAAGGTGCAAGGAAACCGGCTGTATTTTCAGGGCCGGACAAATTCAGAGAACAGGAGGCAGAGTGATGATTATTCAAAGCAAAAAAGTTTGGTTTGCTGATCAGTTTGTGGAAGCGCAGATTGAAATCGAAGACGGAAAAATCGTAAATATCTATAATTATGGAGAAAAACCGGCAGACGCTGACTATGGCGCCAACTGGATCCTTCCAGGTTTTATCGACCTGCACTGCCACGGCGCATATGGCTTTGACACAAATGATGCCGAGGAAGAAGGACTTCGCAACTGGGTGCGCAATATCGTAAACGAAGGCGTAACGGCGCTTCTTCCGACAACGATCACGCAGAGCGAGGAAGTCCTGACAAATGCACTGAAAAATGTGGCAAAAGTAGTTCGGGAGGGATACACGGGAGCGGAGATCCTCGGTATCCATTTTGAGGGACCGTACCTGGATATGAAGTATAAAGGGGCCCAGCCGGAACAGTTTATCAGAAAGCCCTCTGTAGAACAGTTTAAGAAGTACCAGGAGGCGGCAGAGGGGCTGATCAAATATATTACTATGGCTACAGAGGCAGATGAAAACTTTGAACTGACCCGCTACTGTGCAGAACACGGCGTGGTAGTGAGTATCGGCCATTCAGCGGCAAAAAGCCAGGAGGCGGTTCAGGCGTTTGCCCACGGCGCAAGGTCTATGACACATGTTTATAATGGCATGACGCCCTTTAATCACAGGGCGAACGGTCTGGTGGGAGCAGCATACCGGATAAAGAGCATGTACGGCGAGATCATCTGCGACGGAAATCATTCTACACCGGCGGCTCTGCACCAGTTCTTTGAGGCGAAAGGACCTCATTATGGAATGATGGTCAGCGACGCTCTGATGGCGAAAGGTTCTCCGGCCGGCTCGAAATTTATATTCGGAGGAAATGAGATCGAGATTTATCCGGATGGCAGCGCGCATCTGACGTCGTCAAAGGGACTGGCAGGATCAACACTCCGCATCAATGATGGCCTCCGCATTCTGATCGAGGAAGCGCTTGTGCCTGTTGATACGGCAATCAATTCCTGCACAAAAAATCCGGCGGCATGTCTGCGCGTGGATGACAGAAAAGGTGCAGTCAAGGTTGGCATGGACGCCGATCTTGTGGTCCTCGACCGTGATTACAAGGTGCTGCAGACATATTGCATGGGCAATCCAATGCTGGATGGACAGACAGAATAAAGGAAAGACGTGGAAAGAAGAAATATGAGCAAGAAGAACAAATCAAAACCGGTGGAGAAGATCCGCCTTTCAGGCAGAAATATTTATACGGACAAGAAAGGGCGCACTATATATTATGACTTTGTGACAAAGCAGGGATATCTGGTGGGGAAAAACAGTGAGAATTCGGCACAGTTTTTTAAAAATCGTTTTGTGATCCTTCTGTTTGCCGCTATCCTGTTTGGCGCTACATTTCTCACATGGGTGCAGGCGGCGATCGCATGGGCGGTTATGATGGCGCTGGCAGAGATCCTTTTCCGCCGTTCGTTTTTGAAAAAGCTTGAGAAAGTGACAGATGTTGACTTTGAGAGACGCGTCTCTGCACTTCAGTATACAATGGAGAACAAAGAAAAAGGCAGAATCGTCATACTGACCATCCTGTATTTTGCGCTGGCGGTACTGGTTGTGCTGAATGCATATATGGAAAAATACTCTATGGGACTGATGATCCTAAGCGGTGGGATCGCTCTTATCGGAGTGTATTTTGGCACGCTTCACCTGATAGCTTTTATTAAAATGAGTGGGGATAAATCCAAGAATGAGCCCGCAAGGCCGGGAATATCTCAGACATCACGGACAAAACAGAAGAAACGATAGGAAAACAAATTGAAAAAATCCCCTTTCGGACGGCAGCTCACTGTGGAGCCCATCCGAAAGGGGATCGCTGTTTTTCGGTAAGTCCTGATCTTATAGAAACGGATCAGGCGCGTCCCTCAGAACCGCATACGCTGATTTTTTCTTTTACTAAGGCGACAACATTTTCGATGCCTTCTTTTCCGTATTTTTTCGGATCGAATACATCAGGATTTTCTCCGATGTATTTTTTTACGCCATTGCTGAATGCGATGCGCAGTTCTGTGGCAAAATTGACTTTGCAGATACCGAGAGTGATGGACTCGCGGACTGCTTCGTCCGGAACGCCGGATGCTCCGTGAAGAACAAGGGGGATGGATACAACCTCGCGGATCGCGTTTAAGCGGTCAAAGTCAAGCTTCGGAATCCCCTTGTACAGGCCGTGTGCCGTTCCGATGGCAACCGCAAGGGAGTTGACCTGTGTGCGTTCTGCGAATTCTTTTGCCTGCTGAGGATCTGTGTACGGCGAGTCATCGGCTGCTTCCAGATCATCTTCTTTTCCGCCCACCTTGCCCAGTTCTGCCTCTACACTGACGGCAGAAGGAGCACATGCGTCTACAACACGGCGGGTAAGTGTGATATTATCCTCAAAAGACTCATGTGACCCGTCGATCATGATGGAGGTGTAGCCGGTGCGCAGAGCCTGCATGGCAAGATCAAAACTGTTGCCATGGTCAAGATGCATGGCAACCGGTACAGATGCCCTTGCTGCGGCAGTTCTGACCATTGCAAGATAGTAGTCCAGTCCTGCATATTTTATTGTAGAAGGGGTTGTCTGCATAATGACCGGAGCTTTCATCTCCTCGGCGGCTCTGAGAACTGCCATTACCATTTCCATGTTCTCTACGTTGAAGGCACCAACAGCATAATGTCCTTCCTGTGCTTTTAAAAGCATTTCGTTTGTTGTAACTAACGCCATAGAAATAACCTCTCTTCTTTGTATTTTCTTTCCTCAGTATATCACAGAACATAATCTTCTGTCTCTTCATTTTTGACTTTCTTAAAAAATGCAAATGTTTGTTTAATAAATCCAACGTATGCCTTTTTCCAAAGTGTTAGGATGAAAACAAAAAAGGAGTGATTAAGATGCGTCAGAATCCACTGAAAAAAATTGTAGAACTGCAGAAACAAGGGAAAAATGTGGGGATTTATTCCGTGTGCAGCGCAAATGGGTACGTGATCGAAGCGGCATTTAAGAGAGGGCTCTCGGACGGATCCTGCGTCCTCATCGAGAGTACGGCGAATCAGTGCGACCAGAACGGCGGCTATACGGGCATGAAGCCGGCTGATTTTAAGAAATTTGTTCTTGATATCGCTGAGAAGAACGGGTTTGACAAAGACAGGATCTTTTTGGGAGGAGATCATCTGGGGCCGCTGACATTTGCCTATAAGGACGAGCCGGAAGCCATGGCGGATGCGGAGGAACTGATCCGTCATTACGTGAGCGCCGGATTCACAAAGATCCATATTGATACAAGTATGAAGGTAGGCAGCGACGATCCAGATGCACGCCTTTCCGACGAGATCATTGCAGGCCGCGGAGCGCGCCTGGCTCAGGTGGCGGAGGAGACATTTGGTAAGCTTCTGGAAAAAGATCCGGACGCCATTCCGCCTGTGTATATTATAGGAAGTGAAGTGCCGATCCCGGGCGGCGCCGTGGGAAGCGAGGACAACGGCGTACAGGTTACAAAAGTCGAGGACTTTAAAAACACGGTGGCGGCATTTGAAAAGGCATTTCAGGATGCGGGACTCGGACAGGATGTCTGGGACAGAGTGATCGGCGTTGTCGTACAGCCGGGTGTTGAGGAAAAGGACAGCGGGTGTACAGAGTATGACCGCGAAAAGGCGAAAGATCTGATGGCTTCTATCAAGGAGTTCCCGAGTCTTGTGTTTGAGGGGCATTCGACGGACTACCAGACAAAGATCAAACTGCGGGAACTTGTAGAGGACGGCGTGGGCATCCTGAAAGTAGGGCCTGGTCTTACATTTGCCATGCGTGAGGCGATGTTCGCACTTGAGAATATTGAAAAGGAGCTTCTCTATGGAACGGATACCGAGCCCAGCAGATTTGCTGAGACTCTGGATGCAGAGATGCTTAAAAATGACAAAAACTGGAAAAAACATTATCAGGGAAACGATCTTGAACTGCGGCTGAAGAGAAAATACTCTTTCTCCGACCGCTGCAGATATTATATGCCGGTGCCGGAAGTAGAGAAAGCAGCGGACCGCCTGCTCTCCAATCTGCGCGCTGCCGGGATACCGCTGAATCTTTTAAGCCAGTTTATGCCGATCCAGTATACAAAGGTGAGAGAAGGCCTTCTTGAAAACGAGCCGGTGGCTCTGATCGAGGACCGGATCACAAATACAATAGACGAATATCTGTATGCGACGCATCAGCGGGAATTAATGTGACAATGTTACAGTTCGCCCGGTCAGAAAATGTTATGCTGTAAAAAATCCCGGCAGGCAGTCGGACAGAAATCTTTCCCAAATAAGTATTCTGCGGCCTGCCGGATGGAAAAAAGAGAAGAAAACAGGAGATTGACGGGATGGGATTTACAGTAGAAACAGGAATATCGGCGGCAGCGGTTTTTGTACAGGGACTCTTGAGCTTTTTTTCACCCTGCGTACTTCCTCTTGTGCCGCTGTATCTGGGATATCTGGCCGGAGGGCTTAATATGGTATCAGACGCCGGAAAAGCTGCGGATTTATCTGCCGGCAGCACCGCTGCGCCTCGAGACCGGAATGTACGTGGAGAAAGCAGAAGAAGGCTGCGCCTGTTTTTGCGCGTATTTTGCTTTACGCTTGGCATAAGCGGCGCATTTTTTGTGCTGGGACTTGGCGCATCCGCCGCGGGAAGTTTTTTCCGGGAGCAGAGAATGCTCTTTGCACGTATCGGAGGAATACTGATCATTTTGTTCGGCCTGTATCAGCTCGGTATATTTGGAACTTCCAGGATCATGGGAAAGGAACACCGTCTGCCATTACGTCTGGAGAAGATGACCATGTCGCCTGTTACGGCGCTGATCATGGGGTTTACTTTCAGCTTTGCCTGGACACCCTGCGTAGGCCCGGCTCTTACCAGTGTGCTTCTGATGGCGGGGAGCGCGCAGACCAGTCTGAAAGGATTCCTTCTGATCGGCGTATACACGCTGGGATTCATCCTTCCGTTTTTGGCGGCGGGTCTCTTTACGGCGCAGCTGCTTGGATTTTTCCGGCGGCACATGAAGGTTGTTAAGTACACGGTAAAAATCGGCGGCGTGATCATGATCCTTATGGGCGTGCTGATGTTCACGGGGAAAATGAATGATATTACAGGCTATCTGTCAACGGTACAGAACGGCATGGATACGCAGTCCGGGGATGAGCAGAAAGACGACGGAGCGGATCGGGAAGGAACGGACGGGGAGACTGGAAACGGCTCAGACAGCGCCGGTTCCGGGAACGAAACGGCCGATGATCCTGTCTCGGAAGTTCTGGCTCCCGGATACGATCTTGAACTGAAGGATCAGTTCGGGAAAGTCCATACCCTGTCGGACTATAAAGGCAAGGTGATCTTCCTGAATTTCTGGGCGACCTGGTGCGGGCCATGCAGAAATGAAATGCCCGATATCCAGAAACTATATGAAGAGTATTCTGCCCAGGGAGAAGATGCGGAAGTCGTTATCCTCGGCATTGCCGGGCCGGAAATCGGGCAGGAAGGCTCCAGCGGAGATATTGCCGGTTTTATGGAAGAGAACGGATATACGTATCCGGTTCTTATGGACGAGAGCGGAGAGATGTTTGATCAGTATGGAATCTCTGCGTTTCCGACTACATTTATGATCGACAGAGACGGAAATGTATACGGGTATGTTCCCGGACAGATGACGGAAGATATCATGCGCAGCATTATTGAACAGACATTGAACGGCGAGTGATTTCCAGCCCAGAACGACAACTCACTTATTGTGCCTGTCAACAAGTGAGTTGTCGCTGATGACTGGCCTGACCCTTATTTTCTTCAGGCTTGGACATTTCTGCCCATTTCGGGCGATAATCCACAATTTCTATTATTTTTTGTTAGTGGGGATCCCCTCTGATCTAAATTTTATAATACCGCACAGCGGCCACATTTTATCCGAAAGATTTCCCATGTGGGAATAACAGCGGTGCGATACGTGCGGAAAGTAATACTTCACGAAAGAATGTGAACTGTGATATAATGGGCGGGAAGGCGGTGAGATATGGTTACGATAGAAACTGACTGCTTTTCCGTTCCTCAGATCTGCGAGTTGGGCCAGTGTTTCCGGCTGGACGCGTTTCCCGTGGATACGCATATCCGGCAGGTGCTTGAATCGCAGTATGCAGGCGGGTTCCCGTTTGACAGGTATAAAGGATGTGCCGGAGTGATGCAGCAGTATATATTTTACTATGATCTGAAAGGAAGACGAAAATGAAAATATTAGTCGCAGTGGATATGCAGAATGATTTTATCGACGGATCTCTGGGGACAGAAGAAGCGAGAGCTATCGTTCCGGGCGTGGTCGAAAAGATCAGAACTTTTAACGGCAGGGTGATCGCCACAAGGGATACACACGGGAAAGATTATCTGAACAGCGCGGAGGGAAAGAAGCTTCCGGTCGTTCACTGTGTAAAAGATACCCAGGGCTGGCAGCTCCGCCCGGAGGTGGAAGAGGCGATACAGGGAAAGACGGGCAGCAGGATTTTGGACAAACCGACGTTTGGAAGTGTGGAACTGGGAGAATATGTGAAGAGCCTGAATGAGACGGAAGAGCCTGTGGAGGAGATCACTCTGATCGGTCTGTGTACGGATATTTGTGTGATCTCAAATGCGCTTCTTCTGAAGGCATATTTCCCGGAGATACCCATCCGGGTTGCGTCTTCCTGCTGCGCGGGAGTGACGCCAGAAAGCCATGAACAGGCTCTTGAGGCGATGAAGATGTGCCAGATTGATATAATTTAGATAACAAGTTCAGCCATAGGATAAGGACAGGCTGATATTATTTTAAAGGAGGAAACATACAATGGAGAACTTTATTTACTACACACCTACGAAAGTAGTCTTTGGAAAAGGATCG
Source organism: Candidatus Mediterraneibacter avicola (assembly GCA_019115385.1). Classification (GTDB taxonomy): domain Bacteria; phylum Bacillota; class Clostridia; order Lachnospirales; family Lachnospiraceae; genus Mediterraneibacter; species Mediterraneibacter avicola. Next base: position 16,581 of record DXDR01000043.1, read on the forward strand.
GAGAAACAGGTGGGAGAACTGGTAAAAGAACAGGGATGCCGGAAAGTTCTCGTGCACTATGGCAGCGGCAGTGTGAAGAGAACAGGTCTTTTGGACCGGATTTATGCATCTCTGGATGAAGCCGGGATCTCTTATGTGTCGCTGGGCGGCGTTGTGCCAAACCCCAGACTTTCTCTTGTTTATGAAGGGATTGAACTGTGCCGGAAGGAAGGCGTGGATTTTATCCTGGCAGCGGGAGGCGGCAGCGTGATCGATTCTGCCAAAGCGATCGCATACGGAGTGGCAGATGAGGAACAGGGAGATGTGTGGGACTTTTATGATAAGACACGGGAACCGAAAGCATGCCTTCCGGTAGGTGTTGTTCTTACTATTTCTGCGGCCGGTTCGGAGATGAGCAATTCTTCTGTTATTACAAATGAAAAGGGATGGCTCAAACGTGGCTGCAATTTTGATATCAGCCGGGCAAAATTTGCCGTTATGAACCCGGAGATCACCATGACTCTTCCGAAATATCAGACTGCCTGCGGATGCACGGATATTATGATGCATACGATGGAGCGGTATTTCAATCAGTCGGAAAACATGGAGCTGACGGACGGCATCAGTGAGCATCTGCTGCGCACGGTGATGAACAACGCCAAAATCCTGATGAACGAGCCGGACAACTATCAGGCCAGAGCAGAGGTGATGTGGGCGGGAAGTCTGTCCCACAATGGTCTGACCGGATGCGGTACAGACGGCGGTGACTGGGCATGCCACCAGCTTGAGCATGAGCTGGGAGGAATGTTTGACGTGGCTCACGGAGCAGGACTTGCGGCAGTATGGGGCAGCTGGGCGCGATATGTGATGGACGCAAGGCCGGAGCGTTTTGCCAGATTCGCCGTAAATGTGATGGGAGTGGAGCCAGGCAAAGATGATATGGAAACAGCACAGAAAGGCGTAGAGAAAATGGAAGAATTTTACCGCCAGATCGATATGCCGGTCAGCATCCGCGATATGGGGATCGAGCTTACAGAAGAGCAGATGAGAGAACTGGCGGAGAAATGCAGTCACTTTGGGAAGCGGACGATCGGATGTGTGAAAAAACTGGACAAGGAAGATATGTATCAGATTTACAGAAAGGCGAGATAAAAGGAGGATCATTTATGGAATCAACATTAAAAGACTTAAAAGGGCGAAGAAGTATCCGAAGCTACAGCACGGAGCAGATTAAAGATGAAGATCTTCAGAAGATCCTCGAGGCAGGGACCTACGCGCCTACCGGGATGGGAAAACAGTCTCCGAAAATCGTAGTTGTACAGGATAAAGAAACCAGAGATTACCTGTCAGAACTGAATGCAAAATATTTTCCGGGAGGAGGGGGCTCAGATCCGTTTTACGGCGCGCCTACCGTGCTTGTTGTGCTTGCCTCAAAAGAGCGTCCCACCTGTGTGGAGGACGGCTCCCTTGTGCTGGGCAATCTGATGAACGCGGCTTATGCGGTGGGAGTGGGGTCCTGCTGGATCCACCGGGCAAGAGAAGTCTTCGATTCTGAAGAAGGGAAAGCCCTTCTGAAAAAATGGGGGATCGAGGGCGATTACATCGGCGTAGGACACTGCATTCTCGGCTACCCGGCAGACGGCGCTGTGCCGGAGGCAAAGCCCAGAAAAGATGATTATATTGTCTATGTGAGGTAGGGATGTGAACGCTTTTCTCTTTGTCGGGCTGGGCGGAGCTCTTGGCGCGATGCTCCGCTATGCCATCAGCCTTATGCCCTATAAAGGGACTTTTCCGGCGCTCACATTTGCTACAAATGTGCTGGGAGCGCTGCTGATCGGCTATATTGCCGGGGCAGCCGCACGGCGCGGATATTCCCAGAATCTTGTCCTGTTCCTGAAAACAGGCGTGTGTGGAGGTTTTACCACGTTTTCAACATTTTCCCTGGAAGCGTATAATCTGTTTGGACAGAGACATTATGGGATCGCGGTATTTTATATGGCGGCAAGCGCGCTCTGCTGTCTGGCAGGCGTTGCCGCAGGAATGTATGCGGCCGAGCATATCGGCTGAACAGTTGTGATAAAATTTATCATTTCCCAGAGAATGTTTTCAGCCCGGACCGGAAAAAATAGAAGAGAAAATCTCCTTCGCCTTCAGTCAGGTCAATCCAAACTTTCCCCCACAAATACGATCACAGACCGCTCTCCGAGCAGCAGCGTCTTCTCTGCTGTCGGCATTTCGTCCCGCAGGAATGTCTGCTGTTTCGGATCGCCTGTGTTGACTGCGATTTTCCAGCAATAGTCTTCCGGCAGATCCGGCAGGGTCAGCTGTGCCGCATGCCAGTGAGTATTTACGGCTACATAGACCAGATCTTCCCTCCGGTTTTCCTCATCGTAACCGGCGAACAGCGCACAGGCCGCATACTGGCTTTCCGGCGCGTCTGCCTCCCAGGGGACAAGGCCGTGGAGGCTCATGGAAGGAAAACCAATATAACTGGGTTCCAGATCCCGGCGGATAGCGGGATGCTCCATGCGGAATGCGATCATATATTGGAAGAATTTAAACAGGTCTTTGTTTTTTTGAAGCAGAGACCAGTCCAGCCAGGAGATCCTGTTGTCCTGACAGTAGGGATTGTTGTTGCCGTATCTTGTATCGGCAAACTCATCCCCGGAGAGGAACATGGGAGTCCCTCTGCTGCACATGAGCACCGTACAGGCGTTTTTGATCATCTTCCAGCGCAGGGACATGACATCTTCGTCTTCCGTCTCGCCTTCCTGTCCGCAGTTCCAGCTGTTATTGTCATTGAATCCGTCTGTATTATCCCATCCGTTTGCCTCGTTGTGTTTCTGATTATAGCTGTACAGATCGTATAGAGTAAAACCATCATGGCAGGTGATAAAGTTTACAGAGGCGTTGCCTCCCCGGTAGACCGGATCGTAGAGATCAGGAGAACCGATCATGCGCTGGGCAGCGATCCGGGCCATATCGGGGTCTCCTTTTAAAAAGCATCTCATATCATCACGGTAGCGGCCGTTCCACTCGGCCCAGCGCTTCCATGACGGAAAAGAGCCCACCTGGTAAAGCCCGCCGGCATCCCAGGCTTCGGCGATGAGCTTTACTCCGCCCAGAATGGAATCAAAGGCCAGATTGCGCAGAAGCGGAGGCTGGTTCATGGGAACTCCGTCCTCATTACGCCCAAGGATGGAAGCAAGGTCAAAGCGGAAGCCGTCTACCCGGTATTCAATGACCCAGTAGCGCAGGCAGTCCAGAATCATTTCCTGGACTACGGGATGGTTGCAGTTCAGCGTGTTCCCGCAGCCGCTGAAATTATAATATTTGCCGTCAGGTGTCAGCATATAGTAGATATTGTTGTCAAAACCTTTAAATGAAAAGCAGGGGCCTGCTTCATTGCCCTCCGCAGTGTGATTGAACACGACGTCGAGGATGACTTCTATACCGTTGTCATGGAGGGCTTTGATCATTTTTTTCAGTTCCAGTCCTTCCCGGTTATATTCCACAGACGAGCAGTAGCTCGTGTTTGGTGCGAAGAAGCAGACCGGATTGTATCCCCAATAGTCCAGAAGACGGCTGCCGTCAACGACACGGGCGTCCCTCATCTCGTCAAATTCAAAGATCGGCATCAGCTCCACAGCATTAACTCCCAGTTCCTTCAGATAGGGAATCTTTTCCTCCAGACCGTGAAAAGTGCCGGGACAGCTGACGCCGGAAGAATCGTCTTTTGTGAAACCCCGCACATGGAGTTCATAGATCACCAGGTCTTCCATAGGGATCTGGATATGGCGTTCCGGGCCCCAGTCAAAATTCGAGTGTACCACCCGGGCGCGGTAACCGTGGGCAGTACGGTTCTTCTGTCCCCACCGGCTCTGGCCGGTGACAGCCTTTGCATACGGATCCAAAAGGATTTTTGAAGGATCAAAACGCAGGCCTTTCGTCTCGTCAAAAGGTCCGTCGAGACGGTAGGCATACTCAAATTCTTCAATATCCAGACCGAACACGATCATGGAGTAGACAAAACCGATCCGGTAATTGTCTGGAAATTTCAGCACGGCAAAGGGCCGTTCCGCCTCCCGGTGAAAGAGCAGAAGCTCACAGGAGGTTGCCCCATGGGACTGTATGGTAAAATTGACTCCGCCCGGGATGATCGTTGCTCCGAAATCACGGAAAAATCCGGGGCGGACCTGGAAACCGTCGATGGTGTCGATGGGTTTTAGCTGACGCGCGGGAACGATGACCAGGTCGGATGCGTGCATTGACATAAGATGCCTCCTTTACGAAAGATCAGCGGCCTGTATTCTGATAATAAAAGACAGCGACCTGGGTGCGGTCCCTCAGATCCAGTTTATTCAGAATGCCGCTAAGATAGTTTCTCACGGTGCCTTCGCTTAAATATAGATGCGAGGCGATTTCCCTGTTGCTCAGTCCCTCAGCGACCAGACGGACAATGTCGAACTCCCGGCCGCTGAGCCCGAAGCTTTCAGGAGACGGGGAAGAATTCCGGCTCCCTATCAGCTCCGGGATACGGGAGACGATCGTCTCACCGAAGACAGTCTGGCCGGAGTATACGGCCCGCACAGCGGGAATGATATTTTTATAATCCTGCTTTAACAGATATCCTTTTGCCCCCAGCTTCAGTGCTTTGACAATATATTCATCGTCTGAAAATGTGGTGAGAAGAAGGATCCTGGCATCTGGATATGCCTCCAGGATCTGTGCCGCTGCGTCCAGCCCGCTTTGCTCTTTCATGCGGATATCCATGAGAAGAACATCCGGGCGGTACTGCTCATAAAGAGAAAAGGCTTTGCTTCCGTCCTCAGCTGTCGCGGATATCTGCAGGTCCGGCTGAGATTCCAGGATCATTTTCAGTGCGTTTACAACGAGACAGTCGTCGTCTACAAGCATTAATTTCATAGTGTTGTCTCCTTTGGGACGGTTATCCATATCTGAAATCCATTTTCTGTGTGGAAATGGATCTGCCCGTTCAGCTTTGCAATGCGTTCCCGCATATTCGAGAGCCCCATTCCGGCTCCTGCCGCAGGCGCATGGGAAGAAGCGCCGTTGTCGGCAATACAGAGCTGATAGAGGGCAGGGTGCTCTGTCAGGCGGATGGACACCTTTGTGGCACCGCTGTGCCGGATAATATTTGCGAGCGCTTCTTTCGTGATACTGATGAAGCTGTATTTTACCTCCTTAGGAACTGTGTGTGAGCAGTCGAAGGAAAAATCTACGGGACAGAAGGAAAAGTCCTTGATCAGCATTCGGACGGCCTCTTCCAGATTTACTGCTTCATCCCTCAGATCGTGGACGCTTGTGCGTATACTGTCCATAGCCAGGTTCAGGCTGTCGTCCAGAGAATCAAGGGCCGGAGAGAGGGCAGCGTCGCGGTTGACAGTTTTTGCGGCTCCCACGAGTAAGATCGAACGGGAGAGAAGGTGTCCTACATTATCGTGGATCTCCCGGGCGATCCGGTTGCGTTCCCGGAGTGTGGCGGTGTAGATCTCATAGTCCTGCTTTTCCAGCAGAGTCCGGTTTTTCTCTGTCAGGAGCAGATCATGTTCCTTGCTGTCATCCTGAGTGCGGCGCAGTTCCGCCTCAAGAGATTCACAGTGTCCTGCATTGCGCTCGAGAAAAAAAGCGGTCAGTAAACAGAACAGTTCCGGGAAAATGAGGATTGGCGGAAACAGTCCGCGGATAGGGCCTGACAGGATAAAAATCAGGATTCCCGGAATCAGAAGGATATATTTTTTGCTTCTGAGCACAACATAAACTGCCGCAGGATAAAAACAGAGAAACTGCGGGCAGAACGCTCCTGCGGCAAAATAGCACAGCCCGCCAAGCGCCGGAAGAAAAGGCCTTTTATCTGTGTATATCGTGCAGCAGAGGATCACCGCGCACAGAAAGGCAAGGATAAACCAGATATCAGGCTGTATATAAAAAAGGCAGAACATGCCAAAAAGCATGAGCGCCGCAAGATTCATCAGATGACTCATAAGATTCCGGCAAAAGCCCCTCCTCGCGCAGGTATAATAACCATATTATAGTTATTATACCTTAAAATACCGGCCAGGGCAAAAGAATTCAGAGATATGTGACAAATGTCATGTAAAAATGATGACATGCGGCACTACAGAAAATTTATGCTTTCCGGTAGAATAAATGCAGAACAGATATCCCGGATTCAGCTCAGACAGCAGGAGACAGACCGGGAAGGCATCGGCATCAAAAGGAGGAGGCGGAAAATGATCGAGATAAAAAATCTTGTAAAGAGGTACGGCAGCCTGGTGGCCCTCGACCACTTGAATCTGCATATAAAAGAGGGGGAGATCTTCGGGCTTCTGGGACCAAACGGAAGTGGGAAGACCACGGCTATCAACTGTATGCTGGCTTTGCTGAAATATGACAGGGGCAGCATTCGGATCATGGGTGAGGAGATGCAGCCGGACAGTTACCGCATCAAGCAGGAGATCGGAGTGGTCATGCAGGATGTAGCCGTGTTTGATGAACTCAGCGTACATGATAATATCGACTGTTTCTGCAGTCTGTATGTAAAAGATAAAAAGAGGCGGAAAGAGCTCGTGGAGGACGCTATCCGTTTCGTGGGACTGGAAGATTACCGCAGGGTGTACCCGAAAAAACTTTCCGGCGGACTCTTAAGAAGACTGAACATTGCCTGCGGGATTGCCCACAGACCCAGACTGATCTTTCTGGATGAGCCTACTGTAGCCGTAGATCCCCAGAGCAGAAACCAGATCCTTGAAGGGATCTGCGAACTGAACCGGCAGGGTTCCACCATTATATATACTTCTCATTATATGGAGGAAGTGGAGCAGATATGTACCCGGATCGCCATTATGGATCATGGAAGATGTATTGCCACGGGGACAAAGGAAGAACTGAAGAAGATGATAAAAACCGGAGAGACTATCGTTATCGAGGGTGTAGCGCTGGAAGAGGAGGAACTCAGGCAGATACAGCAGCTTCCTCATGTATTCGGTGTGGGATATGAAGAACAGACGCTGACTGTGCGGTGTTCTGGGGCAAAACATAACCTGATCCAGATCCTGGGATGGCTCCGGGAGCGGGAAATCCCATTTGGACAGGTGTTCTCTCAGCTCCCCACTCTCAATGATGTCTTTCTGGAAATCACAGGAAAGCAGCTGAGAGACTGAAGGTGTATGAGAACAGAACATCAGGAGGAGAAGTCATGCTAAGTGAAATGAAATATGCACTTTTGACAAAACTGAGAAATCCAAGCATTATATTCTGGCCCTTTGTCTTTCCGATCGCGCTTGCTACTTTGATGTATTTTGCTATCGGCCGGATGGAACAGGCTGATTTTGAGACCGTCCCTGCGGCGCTGGTCATGGAGGAGAGCGAAAACGGCAGAGCATTTTCTGCATTTCTTGCTTCTTTGGGTGAGGGATCCGATCTGATCCGGGTGGAAGAGATGACAGAAGAGGATGCGCTTGAGGCTCTTGAGAAGGGAGAAGTAGAAGGGATTTTTTATGCCGGTGAGGAAACCGGCCTGACTGTTTCTGGAAACGGCTTTCCTGAAAATATCCTGCATTCCGTGCTTTCTTCTTACTTGTCCGGAAAATCTGCGGTGGAAGATATTGCAAGGCTTCATCCAGAAGGAATGCCGGCGGCAGAGGAAAAACTGCAGCAGTATGATACTGCTGTCGAGCAGGTCAGTCTGGGCGGTAAAACCCTGAACGGAAATGCCCAGTATTTTTACGCGCTGATCGGAATGGCCTGCCTCTACGGCGGTTTTATCGGTTTTGGCTGCGCCCTCTGGATCCAGGCAAACCTGACCGCTCTGGCGGCCCGCAGATGCGCAGCTCCGGTACACAGACTTCGGCTCATCGTCACAGAATTTGCCGCAGGATTTATCGTACATTTTGCCAATATGCTCATTTTGCTGGCATACATGAAATACATACTTAAGCTGGAGTTTGCCGGTTCAAATGCAGAAATGACAGCCGTTGTGCTGGCGGGCAGCATGTTTGGCGTATCAATGGGGATATTTGTGGGCAGCATCGGGAAGATGAGCGAGGGCGTGAAGATCGGGATCATTCTGGGTATTTCCATGTCACTGAGCTTTCTTGCAGGACTTATGGCCGGCTCTGTCAAGAATGCCGTGGAACGCCATGCGCCTCTTCTTAACCGCCTGAATCCTGCAGCGCTTATTTCAGACGCACTGTACTGTATCAATGTCTACGATGCTCCGCAGAGATATGCAAAGGATATGGGGATTCTTACCGTGATGAGCCTGCTGATGATAGGAGGCGCATTTCTGATCGTGAGGAGGGAGCGCTATGACAGTATTTAAGATTTATATGAAGATTGCAAAGAAAAATATCTGGCTGGTCCTGCTCTATCTGGCAATCTTTTTTACACTGACGCTCCTCTTTCAGGCGGTCGCAGGAAACAGCGCAGATCAGGGGTATGAACCTGAGAGCATTTCCATTGGCGTGGTAGACCAGGATCAGGGAAAACTGTCCGCCTGCCTTATCCAGACGCTGAGGCAGACAAATCAGGTTTCTATTCTGGAAAATGACCGGGAAGCTCTCCAGGAAAGCATGTTTTACAACGAGGTGAGTTATATCGTCCATATCCCGGAGGGATTTATGGAGCGCTGCATTGTGGGAAACGACAGTCTCGAAGTTACCACAATGCCCGGAACCTACGCGGGGGCTTATCTTGACCAGCAGCTTGACAGCTTTGTGAATTTTGCGAGAGTCCGCGCGGCTGCGGGGTTTACGGAAGAGGAGACGGCGCAGTCCATGCTGGAGCAGGAGATGCCGTCGGTTACACTGCTGGATCTGAGGGGAAATGGAGGACGGATGTCCGCAGTATCATTTTATTACCGGTATCTGCCTTATCTGGCGCTGAGTCTGATGTGTTATATTCTCGGCTACATCCTGATCGGCTTCCGTAAAGGAAATATTACCCGGCGGATGCGTGCTTCTGCTCTGCCGGCCAGGAGACAGGCCGCAGAAGGGCTTCTGGCGTCCGGCATCCTGGCTTTCGCGCTGTGGGTCTTTTGTACGGCTGCCGCGTTTCTTCTGTATGGAAAGGAGATGATAAAAGGCGGGTTCTCTGGATATCTGCTCTTAAATTCCACGGCGCTGGTGCTTGTGTCGGTAACGATCGCCTATCTGATCGGGACGCTGATCCGGAATTCAGAGGCGCTGAGCGGGATTGTAAATGTAGTTTCTCTGTGCATGTGTTTCCTTTGCGGTGTGTTTGTGGATATGGATCATCTGAACAGCGGAGTTCGGAAAGCTGCCCAGTTTTTTCCGGTGTACTGGTATGAAAGAGTCAATGATCTGATCGCAGAGTACGGAGCGTCTGCCGCTTATGTAAGAACGGAAATTTTTCAGGGGATCGGCATTCAGCTTGTGTTTGCAGCAGTTTTTATCTGTGTGACAATGGCGGTTTCCAGAGAACAGGCACAGTAGCCCTCCGGGCGGGGCAAAAATTTTTTCAGGTATTGACTTTTCCATCCTCTTTCCATTATGCTGTATGAGGTAACATGCATTGGCATTTGACAGGAGGATAAGAGAATGGGTGGTTTTTTTGGAGTGGCATCAAAGAAGGATTGTATTCTTGAGCTTTTTTACGGAGTGGATTATCATTCCCATCTGGGCACAAGAAGAGGCGGTATGGCTGCATACGGCGACGGCGAATTCTGCCGGGCGATCCATAATATAGAAAATTCTCCTTTCCGCACGAAGTTTGAGCGGGATGTGGAGGAGATGAAAGGAAATATCGGTATCGGCTGTATCTCTGACTATGAGCCGCAGCCGCTTCTGATCCAGTCCCATCTGGGAAGTTTTGCGATTACCACGGTAGGAAAGATCAACAATCAGGAGGAACTGCTGAAAAAGGCATATCAGGACGGACATTCTCATTTTCAGGAGATGAGCGGCGGACAGATCAACGCCACAGAACTGGTGGCATCTCTGATCTGCAGAAAGGACAGTCTTGTGGAGGGCATCCGCTATGCTCAGGAAATCGTGGACGGTTCCCTGACGCTTCTGGTGATGACGAAGGACGGTATCTATGCAGCCAGGGACCGGTTCGGAAGAACGCCGCTGGTGATCGGTAGAAAAGAAGACGCTTACTGTGTGTCTTTTGAGAGCTTTGCATATATCAATCTGGGATATACAGACTACAGGGAGCTGGGACCGGCGGAGATCGTATTTGTCACGCCGGAAGGCGTGGAGCAGATGTCTCCTCCGGGAGAGAAGATGAAGATCTGTTCTTTCCTTTGGGTGTATTACGGGTATCCGACTTCTTCCTATGAAGGGGTAAATGTAGAAGAAATGCGCTACAAGTGCGGCAGCATGCTCGCAAAGCGGGACGGCGATTCGGTGCATCCAGATATTGTGGCCGGTGTTCCGGACTCGGGAGTGGCCCACGCCATCGGATATTCCAACCAGTCCGGCATTCCCTACGCCAGACCATTTATCAAGTACACGCCCACATGGCCCCGATCATTTATGCCTACAAACCAGAGCCAGCGCGACCTGATCGCCAGGATGAAACTGATACCGGTTCAGGCGCTGATCAAGAATAAGAAATTGCTTCTCATCGACGATTCCATTGTCCGGGGGACGCAGCTCCGTGAGACGACAGAATTCCTTTACAGGAGCGGCGCAAAAGAAGTCCACGTAAGGCCTGCGTGTCCGCCTCTTGTATACGGCTGTAAATTCCTGAACTTCTCCCGGTCTAAGTCAGATCTGGATCTGATCACCAGGCGGATCATCCAGGAGAAAGAAGGGGAAAACTGCACGCCGGAGGTACTGGAGGAGTATGCGGATCCGGACAGCTGCCGTTATGCCCAGATGGTGGAAGAGATCCGCAGGATCCAGAATTTCACTACGCTCCGCTTCCACAGGCTGGACGATCTGATCGCTTCCATCGGTATCGAGCCGTGTAAGCTTTGCACCTATTGCTTTGACGGAAAAGAGTAGACAAATGTTTGCAGGAAAAAAGACAGATAATCTTGGCATAGACTGGAAAAGTTTTTACCGGACGGTCATCGCCCTTGTAATTCCCATGGCGCTTCAGAATCTGATCAACGTGGGAGTGACCGCCGCAGATGTGATCATGCTGGGAGCCGTCGGTGAGACGGCTCTTTCCGGCGCGTCCCTGGCCGGCCAGATCCAGTATATTATGACCCTTTTCCTCTTCGGCCTGACCTCCGGCGCAACGGTTCTCACGGCGCAGTACTGGGGAAGAGGGGACAGGGAGGCTATTGAAAAGATCCTGGGTATGGCGGTAAAGGCCGCCGTCTTTGTTACGGCGCTTTTTACTGCCGCAGCGCTGGTCATTCCGGGACATCTGATGATGATTTTCACATCCGAGCCTCCTGTTATCGCCGAAGGAGTCCGGTATCTTCGTATCGTGGCTTTTACCTATATTATGATCGGAGTGACGCAGGCGTATCTGTATATTATGAGAAGTGTAGAGCGGGTAGTTGTAGCCACGGTGGTATATCTGCTTTCTCTTCTCTGCAATATTGTGATGAATTCGATTTTTATTTTCGGTCTGCTTGGCTGCCCGGCCATGGGAGTGAGAGGAGCAGCTCTCGGGACTCTGTGCGCCCGGATCTTAGAGGTGCTGCTGGTGGCCGGTTATGCTCATCTGTTTAATAAAGATATTAAACTCCGGCTGAAGTATATTTTTCATACAGACAGGGTACTTTTCGGTGATTTTATGAAATATGCTCTGCCGGTAGTTATAAACGAAGTGATGTGGGGGCTTGGAACAGCGGCAAACACGGCGATCCTGGGACATATGGGGCAGGCGGCGGTCGCAGCTAATTCGGTGGCGCAGGTTGCCCGCCAGCTGGCTACCGTCGTTTCTTTCGGACTGTCAAGCGCGGCAGCCATATACCTTGGAAAAACCATTGGCGAGAAGAAAATGGAACACGCCAGAGAGTATGCAAAGCGTTTTATATTCCTCAGCCTTGTAATGGGCGTGGCAGGCGGACTGGTAATTCTTGCGTCAGCTCCTCTGGCATTAGGTTTTCTGTCCCTTACAGCGACAGCCAGGGGCTATCTGAAGATGATGTTTTTTGTTATGTCCTATTTTGTAGTCGGGCAGGCGTTTAATACGACGATGGTTGTGGGGATCTTCCGATCCGGAGGCGATACAAGGTTCGGCCTGATCCTTGATGTAAGCACAATGTGGTGCTGTTCTATCCTGTGCGGATTTTTGGCAGCGTTTGTATTTAAGTTCAGTGTGCCGGTGGTATACATAATCCTGATGAGCGACGAGATTATAAAGATACCTGTCACAGGGGTGAGGTACAGAACGTATAAGTGGCTGAAAAACGTAACAAGAGACCGGCCCGCTCCGGTTTCATAGCTGTATGCAGCAGGTTAAACGGAATATAAAAATAGAGTCTTTTCTTTTTGGTGAAAGTCTGATATAATAAGAAAGCTGTGTGTAACAAAGGAAAAGGCGTCAGTTTTGCCTGCCGGGAATCCAGTAACCATACGGGTCTTACCCGGTTCGAAAAACTAAATAGTTTGCTGTTCTTTCCGTCAGTTCTTTCCAAAGCCTTTTTCTATCGGAAAAAGGCAGGAAAACGGCGGTTGAACATATAGGGAGCGGTATCGAAGTGGTCATAACGGGCCGCACTCGAAATCATGTTACTTTCTCCAAAAACTGAATATTTATTATACGGAAGCGTATCGAAGTGGTCATAACGAGCTGCACTCGAAATGCAGTAGTCCGCAAGGGCTCGTGGGTTCGAATCCCACCGCTTCCGCCAGTAGGGAATGCACCAGCCGCAGGTTGGTGCATTTTTTAATGGCGGCTTAAGCGGTGGAGATGAGAACAGGGCGACCCGCCCGCAGGCGGGGAAAAACAGTCCGGGGGACTGTTTTTCAGC
>DXDR01000044.1 GCA_019115385.1 Candidatus Mediterraneibacter avicola
CAGCGCTTTCTTCCCGTTTCCGCCATCTTTTCCGCATTCCCTTTGGTAATCCTTATGCTGCTCAGCCATTGGAATTCTGTTGTTTCTCCAGCCTTTTCTTCCCGATATCTTAATACGTGTACCGGTTTGCCATCATAATCAATATCATTCACGAATTCGGCTTGCCCGTCTTTTCACTGTAGAGGCCGGAAATAAAAACACGCCCCTCCTTCAGGAGCGTCGCAGCGACAGATTTCGTTATGGATTTCTTTTTATTGGAGAAAAAGTAATTGGATTTCCATAGAGCGAAAGAGCAGGCTTTATTTTCACAGAAAAAACCTTTTGCTCCTTCTACTACAGATCCGCCGCAGCGTGGACAGGTGCCAATCCTTTTGTGATTGTCCGCATTGGCTTTGCCAAGCAGCGGGAGGTAGGCGGCGTTGGGGGTATTGTTCTGCTTTATGAGATCGCATACCAATCCGGCAATTCCCTCCATAAAGGCAGTCGCACTCATTTCGCCTCGCTCTACTTGTTTCAGCATGGATTCCCATTCGGCGGTAAGAGAAGGCGACTTGATTCCCTCGGGAAGAACGGCAATCAAATGGACGCCTTTGTCCGAAGGAATAAGCTGTTTTTTCTTTCTCTGGAGAAAACCCGTAGATACCAGCTTTTCCAAAGTTGCCGCTCGGGTAGCCGATGTGCCAAGACCTTTGCGCTCGGCGTCATCCGGCATTTCGTCTACGCCAGCCGTTTCCATTGCCGCCAGCAGGCTATCCTCGGTATAATGCTTTGGCGGGTTGGTTTTTCCCTCGCGCACGCTGGCAGAGATATTTGCAAACCGCTGGCCTTCCCGCAATTCCGGCAATCGGGCAGTATCTTCGCTTTCATCCTCCGGTTTTGCGGTTTGCTTTAATCCGCTGCGAAAAGCACGTTCAATTTCTTTCCAGCCGTCCAGCAGGACGGTTTTTCCTTTTGCGGTAAAACGATAGGTTTCAGCCTCCAAGGTTGCTGTAACGGCCTCAAAGCAATACGGCTGTCCGGTGGCGCAAAGCAGACGGGCAGCCAGCAGCATCAGCACATCCTTTTCCCCTGCGGGGAGAGCCGATAAATCCGTATGTGCAATCTCGGCAGTAGGCAGGATGGCATGATGATCTGTGACCTTGCTATCGTTGATAATCCGTTCCAGCTCCGGCGCGGCGTTGCCGTCGCCTGCAAACGGCATGTTCTGCCATAGCCACAAAGCAAGGGAACCCACGGTAGCCTGCATATCCGCTGTAATATACTGGCTGTCCGTGCGCGGATAGGTTGCCAGTTTCTTTTCGTATAAGCTCTGGAGATAATCAAGGGTTACTTGATATTTCCAGCTTGCAGGGAGAATCGGCAGATCGTCATATCTCCATTTTGCGTATTTTTCATCATAGGCTCCCGGCTGCGCCAGTTCTACCAAATGGCCGACGCACCACGATACAAGCCAGCCGTTACCTTCCAGATAGCCATCTTGTTTCTTTTTCGCACCCAGCACTGCGGCCAAAGCCTGTGCAACGCTGGGCTTTTCTGCAATTACAAGTTGGTATTGCTCCATTGCTTACCTCGCTTTCTTTGAATTTTGGGATAAAAAATAACGCCCACCATTTTCAGTGAGCGTTATGCTTTCTGTGAGTCTTATAGTTTTCCGTTTTGTCCCTCTGCTTCTGTCTTTCCTAAGATATAGAGGAAAGCGGTGGCAGGGACGCGCAGAATGGGTACTATTGTTTCGTGTTTGGTGATGCCAAAATCGTCAAGCCGTTTTGTGATTAAAAAAGCGTCCGTGACTTTGGATTTTTCGTCCTGACATAGCTCGACAATGGCATCCGTTGCCGCAATGTGGGAATTGTTACGGTATTTCACTTCGCAAAGAATCTTCTGGCGGGGAAGCTCTACCACCACATCGACTTCTTTCTGATTGTCCTTTGCCTTTCTGAAATAGCCGAGGCTTGCCGTGCTGCCCTGATAGAAGGAAACCATATGCTTGTAGACGGTGGTTTCCACCATTGCGCCCAGTTCCTTTTCGTCTGAAAGCACATCGTCAATCATCAGCACTGCATTGCGGATGGCCGCATCTGCAATAAAAATTTTCGGCTTCCCTTTTAGAGCGCCTTTGCTGCCCACATCCATTGGCTTTGCCAGATAAATGAGATTGGACATTTCCAGCGCCTTGATGTAGCTGCCAATGGTTGTGATAGAGGTGTTCTCCAGTTCTTTTGCCGCCGTCGTTGCGTTAAAAATTTCCGTGGAGTTCATACACAGATAGAGAAACAGTTTTTCCATCAACAGCGGGCTTCGGATATTAAAGAGGGACAGCACATCCCGCTTGATTACCTTATCCACCACATCTTCCCGCAGCATTCTTTGCGCATAGGCGTCATCATCTGATAACACCAGCTCTGGAAAACCGCCGATCATAAGATAACGGTTAAAATGATTTTGCAGTGGGGTGAATTGATCCATCAAATCGCCAAGCTGCGTCGGACTCATATGTTTAAGCTCGGATAAGCGTAAATCATCCGGCAGAAGCGGCAAATCCAGATCAAGCAGCCTGCAATACTCATAAAAAGACATGGTAGGGATTTTGAGAACGCTCCACCGTCCCGTGCCGCTGTCTGCGGAACCCTTTTCTAAGACAGGGCTGGCGGATCCCGTGGCGATCAGCCGAATATCCTTCCGGCTGTCATAAATCACCTTCATCCAGAGTTCCCAGTTTTCGGTGTACTGCACTTCATCAAAAAGGATATACCTTGTGCCTTCAATGGGGTACATCGTCTCATAAATGGACAGAACATTTTCCGCATTGACAAGTTTCAGAATCGGATTATCAAAGGTGGCGTACAGGATATTTCTGGGATTTATGCCTTCGTCAATCAGGTGGTCGATGATCTGATACAGAATCGTCGTCTTGCCCACGCGCCTCATGCCGGATAAAACGGCAAACCTTCGGATGCTCTTGTGGGTGAGCGTTTTCAAAGCCTCGTAATAGGCCAGTCTCTTTTGCGGCTTGCTTTCATCCTTGATGGCAGAAGGTGTGCGCCACCAAGGGTTATACTGCCGCAATACTTTCATGACCTGTTCATCATTTACAATCGCCATAATACACCTCCATAATACTATGTTTCCAACGAAGTTTCGCAATTATACTATCGCTTTCATCTCGGAGTTTACAAAGTATATTATAGCAACAGCTTAAGCAAATTGCAAGTCATATTGTGTAAACGGGCGAAACGCGAGGCAAAAATGCACTCGAAGGGAAAACAATCGAGTAGGAGGTAGGCGATCATTCGCCACCGACCTCTCACACCACCGTGCGTACCGTTCGGTATACGGCGGTTCAATCAACTTAACAAGTAACACGCCTTTCAGCGTAGTAGTCCTCGGCATACTCACGCAAGCTGGAAAACATGGAGCCATCCCGCATGTTATGCCCGTAAATGATTGTGTTGTTGTCGGAAAAATCCGGTGCGTTTTCGTAGTCAATGAACGGGCAGCCGTTTTTATTTGCCGTGCCGTCATACAGGTGCTTTAGATAATAGGCGTTATCATCACTCTGCACGATAGGATAGCTGATAGCCGTGCCCGGTGATTCCAGCCAACCCTTTACATCAGCGCCTTTTTCCAACAATGTCGCAAAATCCACAGAAGGAAGCAAAGCAGCGGAAGTCTCGGGCATGGATTCCGGCGTGGATGCTTCGTCATTTTCCGTTGCCAGCGCATCCTGCACAGTCAGGTATTACCACTGCTTCGCTGCCGTCCACGCGGAAGGGTATCATCATAAGGGACCGGCTTACTTGGAGTAGGCCGGATTGATGGATGGATAGTTGCTGGATCCGTAATTGATTTTTCAGTCTTTGTTTCTTTAGTATTTAATTGCGTTGGATTTCCCGTATGCGGAAGAACCGTATTCGGGTTTACCGTATTTGGATTTTCCAAACACGGTTTATCCAAACACGGCTGCGGCACCGTATTTGGATTTTCCAAACGCGGTGAAAAAGAGTGCCCTTGCTGGGGTTGCTCATAGATCGTGTACTCTATTTTAGCGAGTTTACCATTTGTCCCGCGCTGTTGGCGGCGGGTGATATACCCGTGTTCTTCCAATTCCAGTACAGCCGTGCGGATGGCGTCAAGGCTTTCCTTGTTAATACATGCCAGCCCGCGCAGGGTGAAATCCCATGATTCGGGCAGCGACAGCATTTGTGAGAGTAAGCCTTTTGCCTTTAGGCTGATCGTCTTATCGTTCAAGTGATAATTCGACATTACCGTGAAGCCTTTTGTGCGTTCCACGCGAAAGACTGCCATGTGTTTTCCTCCCTTCTGTAAAAATGAGAATAAAAAAAGCGTTCCATCCGCATAGATGAAACGCCCTTTAGCTTCCGGCAATTACGCCGGGGATATTTATGTGGGTTGAGGTTGGAGTTGTTTCAGAATCTCTCCAATATCTCCATTGATACAAATTGACTTCTTTTTTATTTCATCAGGTGCAAAAGCCTCTCCGTAATTCAAACAGGCATACACCGCATTTTTCCACTCGTATGCCATCCTCCAGAAGCTATATTTGACTATCGTTGGCGTATTGAAGCCAACGGCTGCTTCTAAAAACAGCACTCTCATGTTTTGATGCCTACGAAGAAAATCGGAATATCGTTGGGCTGCTCGGTGCCAGCCATCGTCCTCCACAAAGGTATCATCAGACCGAAGATTCATACTCATAGGCTTGCCGCACTTTGGACAGTGGGGAACCAAATCAGAAGGAATTTTCATTTCAGGCAAAATCCCTTCCGGCAAACTTAACCCGCCATTTTCAGAGATCACATAGCCTTGTGCTTCAACCATTTTACGGATAATCGCTGCATTGTCATAGGTTCCTTGATGACAAGGCACACTGCACTGAAATAAGCCATAATCCCCTTGCGTATAGAACAGGCGGTGTTTGTCAAAACCCGCTTTTTGAAAGCAATGATCCACATTGGTTGTCAAAACGAAATAATCTTTATCCTTTACCAAGTCATAAAGCTCTCTATAAACAGGCTTCGGAGCATCCATATACCGGTTGATGTAAATATACCGGCTCCAGTACGCCCAATGTTCTTCCAGCGTACCATACGGATAGAAGCCACCGGAATACATGTCCTTGAAGTGATATTTAGAAGCAAAATCACCGAAGTATTTTTCAAACCGTTCACCAGCATAAACCAATCCGGCAGAAGTAGATAGCCCGGCTCCGGCACCAATGATTACGGCATCCGCACTGGCTATTGCCTCGTGCAATTTGGTAATACCATTTGGGGTATCTTCAAATTTAGGCGCTCTCCAGCCGAACATTAAGCACACCTCTTTTCTTCATAGTTATTTGAAATTATATCGGAATGAATTTGAATCTGTTGCTTTATCAAATTTATTTTTGAGTTCCTACTGGTGCGCAATACATAAAATATCGGGGTATTGTACCCCACGCCCAGTTCCAGATAAAGGGTTCTCATTCCCTGATGGCGCTTTATAAACAAGGCGTACCTCTCTGCCGCCTCATACCATCCTGCGTCCTGTACAAAAGTATCGTCCGAACGCAGATTCATAGCCGCAGGCTTCCCGCAGTTCGGACAGCGGGGCACCAGTTCCGACGGGATGCGCATATCCTCCTGCCGGTCCAGCATGGCGCGGACGATTTCTTCATTGTCCCACGTCTTCTGGCAGCAGGGCTCCGAACATTGGAACAGCCCGTAATCTCCCTGAGTATAGAACATCCTGTCCTTTTCAAAGCTCGCTTTCTGGAAACAGTGATCCACATTTGTGGTCAGGACGAAATAGTCCCTGCCTTTTACAAGCGCAAGCAGTTCATCGTAAACCGGTTTGGGCGCATCTGCATACCGGTTGATCCAGATATAGCGGCTCCAGTATGCCCAGTGCTCTTCCAGCGAGTCAAAAGGATAAAAACCGCCGGAATACATATCCCGAAAGCCGTATTTTTCTATAAAATCTGAGAAATGTTTTTCAAAACGCTTCCCGTCATAGACGAATCCCGCTGACGCGGAGAGTCCTGCTCCTGCCCCGATCACGACGGCATCCGACTCACTCAGCGCGTTTTTCAGCCGTTCAAGATTTGTTTCTGCAAGCTCTGATGCAGGATCTGTCACTCCATTTCTCTGTTCCATCCTCGTAGAAAACATCTTAAATCACCTTCGTCTTTTATATTGTCAAACTCTTTTCCGTTTGCAGTATTATCATAACCCCAATTCTTATAAATAAAAAGTACGTACTTTCCTGTAACATAGTTACCTGAAGGTTACTTTTGTGTTCTTACCGGACCGGATTAAACGTACGGACAAGTCTTCGGATCTGTATCGCATCTGCAGGCGTAATGGTCTTGATTTTCTTTACCGATACTGCACATTTTAAAATTTATAGTATAATAGTTTAAACCGATGAACCAAAGGAGCATATCTATGACAGATCATGAAAAGGAAATCAGCAGCCTCGCAGCAGAGTTTGAACGCTGCCGGAAGATCCTGCTGGCGCTCGGCGACGAAAACCGCCAGCACCTTATTCTGGAAATGATGCAGATGGGAGAATGCGGCGGGGTCCGCGTAGGTGCAGTCACTGAAAAAACGCACCTCTCCCGGCCCGCCGTCTCCCATCATATCCAGATACTAAAGATGGATTTAAAAGAAGCAATGAAAGTACGACACAGTGTACGCCAGTATGAGGTCAGGCCTCTTGAAGCTGAAACTGTCTCGGAACTGGAAAAAGAAATCAGCATTTGCAACAGAGAAAGCGGGCTGCACATCCAGCTTGTAAAAAATGAGCCGAAGGCCTTCGACGGCTTTATGGCTCATTACGGAAAGTTCAGCGGGGTCACAAATTATATCGCCATGATCGGAAAGAAAGGGCCCGGCCTGGCTGAAGCATGCGGATACTACGGGGAGCGGCTTGTCCTCAAAGCACAGCAGCTTGGCCTCAATACATGCTGGACAGCCATGACTTATAATAAAATAAAAACCGCTTTTACCGTGGAAACCGACGAGAAGCTGTGCATCGTCATCGCCCTGGGATATGGGAAGACAAACGGTGTTCCTCACAAGTCGAAATCTGTGGATGCCGTAGCAAAAGCAGACGGCCCCCTTCCCGACTGGTTCAAAGCCGGCGCTGAAGCCGCCCTGCTCGCCCCGACCGCCATGAATCAGCAGAAATTTACATTTACACTTAAAGGGAACGAAGTCTCTGCAAAGGCAGGGCTTGGTTTCTACACAAAAATCGACCTGGGAATCGCAAAATATCATTTTGAATACGGAGCGGGAACAGAAAACTTCACCTGGAAATAGCGTCCCTATATCCCGCTGCGGCTACAGCCAGAGCCTTGATTTTATTGCTCTATTTTCCAAATAGTTTTTCGGCCTCCCGCATATTTTCCATGATCGGGACATGGAACGGACATCTTGTCTCACAGGCGCCGCAGTTTCGGATCTGACGCGTAAAGATCAAAATAATTAATCCCCTGGCTCTGTGCTTCATCCAGGAGCTTTTTCGTATTGCGATATCCGTCCTCCGCAAAACTCTCACATCCGAGTCCTATCTCACTGACAAGCAGTCCAGTGTTTCCCAATTCGCGATATTTCATTATTATTTTCTGTCTCCTTACTTTCTATTCATCTGCCTTCCTGCACTTCCTCGAATTCTCTCTGTATCTCCCGTGACGGCTGCGGCGTCAGAAGGGACACCACTACAATACACAGGCTGGAGAAGATAAACGCAGGCAGGAGCTCATAGATATCCCACAGCCCGCCCAGCGGACGGACAAGCAGATTCCACACAAATACCATTCCTGCGCCGCCCAGCATTCCGGCGATCGCCCCGGCTCTCGTCGTTCTCTTCCAGAACAGGCTGAAGAGCATCAGCGGTCCGAATGTTGCGCCAAATCCGGCCCATGCAAAGCTTACGATCGTAAAGATAACGCTGTTCTCATCCAGTGCGATCACAATCGCCACAACGGCGATCAGAAGCAGGGTTATCCTGGATATATTCAGAACCTCCCGGTCGGACGCTTTCCTGCGGAACAGCCCCTGATAGATATTCTTTGCAAACGCAGAAGCCGCGATCAGAAGGTAAGAGTCCGAAGAACTGATCGTCGCCGCAAGTATGCCTGCCATCACAAAGCCCGCAAGCAGAGGTGGAAGCAGGTTGGTGGAGAGAAGGATAAATACGTTTTCCGCTTCGGGAGAAGTCGTAAGTGCTGTGGGATAAAGTGTTCTTCCCACCAAGCCGATAAATACCGCTATCGTAAGTGAAATGACAACCCACACTGTCGCAATCCGGCGGGAGCGCTTCAGTTCGTCCTCACGGCGGATCGCCATGAAGCGCAGCAGGACCTGAGGAACACCGAAATATCCCAGCCCCCATGCCAGAGCAGAAGCAATGGGGAGGAATCCATACGGCGCCGCTTCTCCGAACAGAGGCGTGCCGCCTGCCGCCTGCTGCACACCGTCCACCGTCTGCGGTGCAGCGATTCCAAAGAAATCAAGAAATCCGGGGATGGAACGGACATTGTCGATAACGGCTCCAAGGCCTCCCGCAGATATTGTTCCCACACACACGATCACTCCCAGCGCAATGATCATTACAACAGCCTGCATGAAATCAGAAGCGCTCTCTGCCAGAAATCCGCCGATGATCGTATAGATCAGCACAAAAACCGCTCCTACGATCATCATCGGAATATACGGCAGATCAAACAGGGTGGAGAACAGCTTGCCGCAGGTTACAAGACAGCTGGCAGCATAGACTGTAAAAAAGATAAGAATGAATACTGCCGCAATAGTCATGATAACTTTACGGTTCTCGTGAAAACGGTTGGAAAAGTATTCCGGAAGCGTGATAGCATTCCCCGCTTTCTCGCTGTACCGGCGAAGACGCCTGGAAACGATCAGCCAGTTTACATATGTACCCACTGCCAGACCAATGGCAGTCCACGCTGCATCCGCAATGCCGCACCAGTAAGCCACGCCCGGCAGTCCCATGAGTAGCCATCCTGACATATCGGAGGCCTCGGCGCTCATCGCCGTCACCCACGGGCCAAGGCTTCTGCCGCCGAGAAAATAAGCGTCTGAACTTGCATTTGCCTTTTTCGCAAAAGTAACTCCCAAAATAATTACCGCCGCCATATAAATGATCATGGCAGTCAGAATCTGTAATGTGTCTCCCATTCCATATTTTCCTTTCTGTTTTCTGCGCTGGCATATACCGGCGCTTTCTTCTGTGCTTTCTAATTAACGATCACCGTAAAAAGCGTCCTCTGTTTGCACAATATGGAATAGATTATAAACAAATTATAAAGTTTTGGCAATCATTTTCTCAGCCGCCCTTTGCGATCGCCCGGCCAACATTTGTTTTAAACTCCTCCCAGGCCTCCTCATTTTCCACAAAATATCTGGGACAGTTCTTTCCCGTCACATCATAGTGCCGGATCACCTGCTCTTCCGTCAGGTCAAACTTTACACAGAGCCATGCCGTCAGCTGAACAAGCGACCGGTACGTTTCGTCTGTGAATTTTCCGCTCTCATCCGGGTGGCAGCACTCGATAGAAACGGTGTCGATATTTCTGGAATTTGACGCATATGCCATCTCCCAGGTAGGCACGCACTGGATAATCTCCCCATTGAGCCCCACAATAAAATTGCTGCTGGCCTCGGTCTCGTGGGAATCTTTCAAGCCGTTGAAGTAATCTCTGTTTTCCTGCGCCGTACTTCCCGGATTTGCCGTATAGTGAACCACAATGCCGTTAATTTTTTCGATTTCAGTCCCCGGTCTGGAATATGGATTTACATCCAGAAGCTGCACGTCGATCTCCGGCTGTGAAGCATCTGTGTCGATCATCCCTGACGCTCTGCCCGTGCCGGAGATACAGCTGTAAAGTCCGAGCGCCACGGTCAGGATCAGAAGGATCCCGACGCCCGCCCGGATATACACCGCCTGCTGCCGTGCGCGCCGGCTCTTCCCTCTATTCCGGGTTTTCTCATGGACGTTTTTTCTGCCGTATGTTTTTTTATTCATCTTCCGCTGTCTGGCCTGTCCTTTCCTTTCTTTATATCGCTTTTTTAATGATAGCACAGATTTTGCACGGAATTATGAATAAAATCTTATGAAAAACGAAAATTTACCGCACTGAAAATCTCGGAAATACCGCGTCAGCAAGGCAAACCGCAGCAGATGTCACACTTTCTTGCCAAGTTCATACGCCAGCTTCGGATATTGGCTGTGTCCTGATTCTTTCGCGCCGCGGCTGAACTCTTCAACTAAAATATTTGTTGAACCGTTTTTATTCGGACTTCCCTGTAAAATGATGATCCTCATCTGTCACTGCCTCCTGTTATTGCTCTGCTTTACGCCATGATTTTTCTATATTTCCTGGTTTCCCGTGGACCAGACATGGTCTTCCCCTGCCTGTTCTGCTGTGTTCTGCGCCATAACTCCCACCAGCGCATGGGGCACATATGGTTCCTCAAGATAGAAAAGCTCATCCCTGGTAAGGCAGATATCCGATGCGTTCGCCATGCCGGTTACATGGGAGAGCTTCGTTGCTCCGACCACAGGCGCGGTCACTTTTGTGAGAAGCCACGCCAGAGAAATCTCGGTCATTGATACACCGCGCTTTCCGGCCAGTTCCGCCACACGTGAAATGATTATCCCGTCTTCTTTCGCCGTCGCGTCATATTTCAGCCTTGCATAGTCATCTTCCTGCAGCCTCTTTGACGTCTCGCCCGGTTTCTTTGCCAG
This sequence comes from Candidatus Mediterraneibacter avicola, assembly GCA_019115385.1. Taxonomy (GTDB): domain Bacteria; phylum Bacillota; class Clostridia; order Lachnospirales; family Lachnospiraceae; genus Mediterraneibacter; species Mediterraneibacter avicola. The sequence goes on from DXDR01000044.1 coordinate 10,771, forward strand.
ACGGCCGCCGGCAAGAGCGCTGTAAGGCGTCATTGCAATATTATCCTCCCTGCATAGCTTTGCCATTTCCTGTTCCTCTTCCCGGAAGATAAGATTGTAATGTCCCTGTACAGATACAAATTTGGCAAAACCTTCTTTTTCCGCAAGATCGTTCGCTTTTGCGAGCTGGTAGGCATAGCAGTTGGAGATGCCGATATATCTTGCCTTTCCCGCCTTCACCACGCTGTTCAGCCCTTCCATAATGTCATACAGCGGAGTTGAATAATCCCACATATGATAGATGTAAAGATCCACATAATCCATGCCCAGGTTCTCAAGACTTTTATCGATCATGCGCGCAATGTGCTGCCGGGCAGAGACTCCTCTTTCAATTTCTCCGGGCGTACGGGGAAGGAACTTTGTCGCCACCACAACGTCTTCTCTTCTGGCGTAGTCCTTCAGCGCCCTGCCAACATACTGCTCGCTCGTACCGCTCTGGTAGGCGATCGCCGTATCATAAAAATTAATACCGCATTCCAGTCCCCGACGGATGATCTCCCGGGTGTGTTCCTCGTCGACCGTCCATGTATGCTGTCCGTTCCGCGCGTCTCCGAATCCCATACAGCCCATACAGATACGGGACACATTCAGATCAGAATTTCCCAGTTTTGTAAATTTCATAAAATCAGATCCTCTCACTATATTGAAAATCAAATTTATTTGACATTTTTATTCTGACATAATGTCAGTTCTTTTTCAAATACTCTTGCCGCATATTTCACCATGCTTTTCAGGCATATTCACGATTTGGGACATAGTAAAGTTCGATCGGGGACGTAGTAAAATGCGATTTTACTACGTCCCCGATCGAACTTTACTATGTCCCAAATCAATGCTAGAATAATATGAGGAGGTATCTGTATGGAGTTTCGTGTACTAAAATATTTTTTGATGGTGGCCCGCGAGGAGAATATCACCCACGCCGCCGAACTCCTTCATATTACGCAGCCTACTCTCTCCCGCCAGCTGATCCAGCTTGAGGATGAGCTGGGTGTCAAGCTGTTTCAGAGGAGCAGGCACCGCATTATCCTGACCGAGGCCGGTATGCTTCTTCGCAGGCGCGCAGAAGAGATCGTCTCCCTGACAGAAAAGGCACGGGAGGAACTTCAGTTTGAAACTGCGCAGCTTACGGGTAAGATTTCAATCGGGAGCGGCGAACTGAAAACTTCCCGTTTTCTCGCCGAGTTGATCGCATCTTTTCACGAAGAATATCCCCAGGTCCATTTTGAACTCTATAGCGGAAATTCTGACAACATCAAGGAGCGGATCGACCGGGGCATCCTGGATATCGGCCTTCTTGTAGAACCGGTGGATATTTCCAAATATAATTTTGTGCGCACGCCTTTTAAGGAAACCTGGGGCGTACTTGTTAACGAGGATTCAGAGCTTGCCGGGAAAAAGGAAGTCACTCCCGAGGAGTTGTCACGATTTCCTGTGATCATGTCTCAGCGCGAGATGGTTCAGAACGAACTTTTAAACTGGTTCGGGGATTATTCCGACCGGATCCAAAATGTTGTCTCCGGGAATCTTCAGTACAACCTGGCGGCCATGGCCCGCTGTCATCTGGGAAATGTCATCACTTTGGAGATGAACAGTTCCTATGAAGGCCTGCAGTTTATCCCTTTTAAGCCAAGACTGGAATCAGGCACTGTCCTTGTCTGGAAAAAGTCTCAGATCTTTTCTCGTGCCGCCAGCGCTTTTATCAGTCATGCAAAACAATACCTTTCAGGCATTCATAATGATTATAATTAGGCATTAGACATATTTTTGTAAGGGATTTAAAATGTAAGTGTTCACAGGATGAGCGCTTACATTTTTTTAGGTTCTTATCCGTATATAAAGAGACGGCTGTTCAGAAGGGAGGGAGCGGATGACCATTAATGAGGCAAGCGAACGTTACAGTATACCTCTTGATATTCTTCATGAATATAAACGCTGGGGACTGTGCGGCGCGGTCAAAAAAGCAATAGGCTCCCGCCAGCATGACAGCGCTGTTCCGGGTGACACGGATCTGGACGACACGGATCTGGAGCGTCTGAGCCTGATCATGACACTTCACGATATCGGTTTCCAAAGCTCGGAGATAGAGACCTATATGCGGCTGCTTCTGGAAAATGAGAACGGCGAAGCGCAGCGTCTCAATATGCTGAACATAAAGAGGCGGAGCATTCTGGACGATATTCATTTTCGTGAAAAGCAGCTCAGTTATCTGGACTATCTCAGGTACAGCATCCGTAAAAAACAGGATATAAACAACATGATCTAAGGAGGCATTTTATTATGAAAATCCAGGACAAAGAAACATTTGACAAAGCAAACGTATTTGGGCTTGGAGCAGAGAATTCCGCTTTTGCTCAGTATTTTATCGGCAATTCCTATTTAAACCCGCTGACTGAACCTGGCCAGGGCAGCATCGCTCTGGCAAATGTCACATTTGAGCCGGGCTGCCGCAACAACTGGCATATCCATCACGCGAAGACAGGCGGCGGCCAGATCCTCATCTGCACCGCCGGAAGCGGCTGGTATCAGGAAGAGGGCAAAGCCCCTGTAAGCCTCGAACCGGGAACCGTGATCGTGATCCCGCCGGAAGTAAAACACTGGCACGGCGCCAAGGCAGACAGCTGGTTCTCCCATATCGCTTTTGAAGCTCCGGGAACAGAGACCAGCAATGAATGGCTGGAGCCAGTGGACGACGAGACATATTCCAAACTGTAAAAGGGAGGCCATATACTAATGAAAGATTACAGACAAACAGATCCAGAATTTACAGAACGTTTTGAACATTTCGCTTTTGACGAGGTGGTTCATGAAGAGGGACAGCAGCTTGACGATGTCACCCGTCACATGGCAATCATCGCCACTCTGCTTGGATGTCAGGGGATTGACGAATTCCGCCTGGAGGTTCCCCGTGCGCTGGACGCAGGCCTTACGCCTGTAATGATAAAAGAAGTCGTCTATCAGGCGGTGGATTATCTGGGGATCGGACGCGTCCGTCCATTCCTGGACGCGGTAAACGATATCCTTACCGCCCGGGGAGTCGCCCTTCCGCTGGAGGGCCAGGCAACCACCACAATGGAAGACCGCCTGGAAAAAGGAGCTCAGGCTCAGGCAGATATTTTCGGAGAGCAGATGAAAGAAGCATGGAAAACCGGCCATATCAACCGCTGGCTTGCCGCCAACTGCTTCGGCGACTACTACACCCGCACAGGACTTGACCTAAAGCAGCGGGAAATGATCACCTTCTGTTTCCTGGCTGCTCAGGGCGGATGCGAACCCCAGCTCACCGCACACGCCAAAGGAAATATGAATCTTGGCAACGACAGGGATTTCCTCATCAGAATCGTATCCCAGTGTCTTCCGTATATCGGATACCCAAGAAGCCTGAACGCTGTAACATGCATCAACAAGGCTGCAGAAGAATAATTTTTGCGCAGGAACAGGCAGGAAAGCCTCCATATTTTCCTATCCTCTTTCTCCATTCACATCCTCCTTTTATTTCTGCCTATTGACCAGATATCTCAGCCAGACCGCCCTCTTTCTCTGAATAGTTCTAAATTTGCCGTCTCCCATCATCCCTAATGATCCAGCTTTATCCTGTTACTGCTATTATATCTTCCATCCGTATATGAAGCAGGCTCTGATTCTCCAGATCTTCCTGAACCTCCAGGATCATTTCCCCTGCCGTCTCATCCACTTTCTTAATCCTGCCTCTTACTTCCAGGCATGCCCCGCCTTCCTTTCTCTCGTCCGGCCTGAAGTAGGTTACCGTAATATCCGGCCTCTCTCCGGGAACACAGGTTAAAATACCCCTGAGTTTACGATCCAGCTCCGCTCTTTCATCCTCGGACAGTTCCGGCCGGGCATCTGTCTGTCTCGCCGTCTCTTTTATCACGTCGCCGTAACCCGTCAGCGCGGCAAACGGTGCAAACTGAGCCGCACGGTCTGAGACAGGCATGTGGGGACGGCGCGGAGATACGTGGTGCGGAAGCTCTATAATATCCGCATACTCCCCTGCACTGCCACCCGCCTGTACAGTCTGATTTTCCATAGTCTGTACATTCCCCGTGATCCGAGCTGTCTTCATGCCCTGTGTCCTCCGATCTGATTGTTCCTGTCTCTCGCCGTAGCGCCCTCCTCCAGATTCATGCCACGCAGGATCGCATTCTTTCCAAACTTTTTCTTAATCTCCAGCACCGCCTTCTGCATCTTCTCCTCTCTTGCAAGCTGTTCTTTCTCTCTTTCCTGCTCTTTCCGAAGAGACGCATAATCGGTAAAAAGATCCATCTGTTCAAACTGCATTTTGCTCTCCGCCTCAGACCTTTGGATCACATGTTCTGCAGCCATGCTGATTCTTCTCACCAGAAGCTTCGGATCCACGATCCGGTCAAACAGTTCCGTAACCGTCCCAACAATCTGCCGGGTGGAGGACGTGTACTGCTTCAGATTCGCCGTACCGTGGGCATGCTTCGGTATCTGCCGCCCGTAACGGTCGGCCTTCACCTCCCCGGTGAACTGTTTCCGCAATTCCGGGTCTCTGAGATTATCAATGTCATAGCCCACTGTCAGCACGATCTGATTTGTGACAAGTCCCTTATCTACCAGATCCAGCACGAGCAGATCCGCCATCTCCCGCGCCACAAGCTTTGCCCTATCAAAAGGATAGGGACACTGAAGCACCTGCCCTGAACCCACGCTGCTGCTCTGTGGCTTATATGCCTTAATATGGGCAATGGTACACGGCTCCCATCCCCATGCATGGTCGATCAAAAGCTCCGCATTGACTCCAAACAGGTCATAAAGGAGATCTTCATTGTAGTAATCCGCCGGGCCTCCCAGAGAGCAGCGGGCGATATCCCCCATCGTGTACAGTCCCCTCTCCTCCAGTTTCCTCGCGTAACCTCTTCCCACCCGCCAGAAATCAGTCAGCGGCCTGTGCGACCACAGCGATCTGCGGTAAGACATCTCGTCCAGCTCCGCGATGCGGACGCCGTTCTCATCCGCCGGACTGTGCTTTGCCTCAATGTCCATCGCCACCTTGCAGAGATACAGGTTCGTACCGATTCCCGCCGTCGCGGTAATGCCGGTCGTCTCAAGCACGTCAATGATCATTTTTCTGGCCAGTTCCCGGGCAGTCGTCTGATACGTCCTCAGATATGCCGTAGCGTCAATAAACACCTCGTCGATCGAATAGACATGGATATCTTCCGGAGCGATGTACTTCAAATATACCTGGTAGATTTCCCCGCTGATCTTCATGTAGAGAGCCATCTGCGGCGGAGCAGCCACAAAGGCTGCTGCCAGGGACGGATCCTTCTTTAGTTCCGGTGCCTGACAGGACGAGCCGGTAAGCGTATGACCCGGGGCTGCCTGCTGCCGCATGACATTGACTTCCCGGATCTTCTGCTCCACCTCAAATAATCTGGGTCTTCCCGGAATTCCGTAAGCCTTAAGGGACGGGGAGACGGCAAGACAGATCGTCTTCTCTGTGCGGCTTCTGTCCGCCACCACCAGATTTGTCGTCAAAGGATCCAGCCCCCGCTCCATACACTCCACGGAAGCATAAAACGATTTCAGATCGATCGCGATATAAGTCCTGTCTGCCATCCCTGCTCCTCCTTGTCCATTTTCCCGCATTCCGGTTATTCCCCGTTCTGTCGCTGGGGAAACTTCCCAAAACGGAGCTGATTTTCTTACTTATCCTTCTCTGTAGATACAGAATAACACAAATTCAGTTTTCGAACAAGTGTTCTTTGTATATCTTATTGCTCTTTTTTAAAACACAGCTTATAATACATATGCCCAATAATCTAAAAGGGATTCATTATTACAGCAATTATTTGCCCTTGTATAGCGTCAGTATACGAGAGGATACAGATAAGGGGATTTTTTATGGAAACAGTACAGCAGACAAAAAACGAAATTACCGAAGGCATCATCTGGAAACAGCTTCTTCTGTTCTTTTTCCCGATCCTGCTGGGTACTTTTTTTCAGCAGCTTTACAATACGATCGACAGTGTGATCGTGGGACAGTTTGTAGGAAAGGAAGCGCTCGCCAGCGTAGGCGGATCTTCCGCACAGATCGTTGCTCTTGTGGTCGGCTTCTTCACCGGTCTCTCATCGGGAGCTGCCGTAACTGTCGCCCAGTTCGTAGGCGCAGGAAGAGAAAAGACTGCCAACGAAGGACTGCACAATGCCTATGCCATTGCCGCGGCCGGAGGGATCATGCTTACATTTATCGGCATACTGACCGCGCCGTTTATGCTCCGTCTGATGAATACGCCGTCAGATACCATGGACGGTTCGCTGACATATCTGCGGATTTATTTTGCAGGCATCCTGTTCGTGCTCATCTACAATATGGGCTCCGCCATCCTGCGCGCGGCCGGAGATTCCAAAAGCCCTCTGTATATCCTGATCATCTGCTGCGTCATCAATATTATCCTGGATATGGCTTTTGTGCTGGTCTTTCATATGGGCGTTACGGGCGTAGCAGTCGCTACTTTGACCGCACAGGCTGTGAGCGCCTGTCTTGTGACATACAAGCTGATGCGCTCCGGTGGGGTCCTGCATCTTTCCCTGCGTAAGATCCGATTCCACGGGTCCCTCCTTTCTATGCAGTTAAAGCTGGGACTTCCCACAGGTTTTGAATCGATCCTTTTTGCGATCACAAATATTGCCATCCAGGCTGCTATCAATACATTCGGCACTGACACCACTGCCGCGTGGTCTGCATTCGGCAAACTGGACGCCATCTTCTGGATGGTAAGCACGGCCTTCGGCATCTCCATCACTACCTTTGTGGGGCAGAATTACGGAGCCGGCAGGATGGACCGGGTAAAAAAAAGCACCCGTGTCTGCCTCTGGATGGATCTGGCCGTTTCCTTTGTCCTTGTGGCCTTTCTGATCGCCGCAAGGGACATCCTCTTCCGGCTCTTTACTGCTGACGACACTGTAGTGCAGATTGGGTCTGATATGCTCCTGTTCATCACACCGTGGTATATTGTCTATGTATTTATCGAAGTGTTGGGAGGCTCCCTGCGAGGCCGCGGAAACGTGATCGTCCCCGTTGTGATCACCCTGCTGGGCGTCTGCGTCCTGCGGATCATCTGGCTGGCCGGTGTTCTGAGGATCCGGCCTACGATCCATGGGATCATCTTCAGTTATCCCGTAACATGGGTTATCACCGCCCTTGCATTTATCGGATATTATATCTGCAAAAACAGACAGCGCCGATAAACCTGGCTTCGCTCCGGTCCAGACATTTTTCCGATATGAATCGGCGGCTTATCTCACGGATGACCCAGCAGCTTCTTCACCATAGAGTCTATGATTTCATAGACTGAAAGGCACACATAATCTACGCCCGCCTCCTGCATGGCCGCCTTCTGTTTCTCTGTCACCACAGTATACGGGTACACGCCGAACAGGAACGGGAAGAACGCATAGATAAACCCCTGGATATCCCCCACGCTCATTGAAGGGAAGAATTTCTCCAGACAGCATGAAACAGCCCGAAGCGAATTACCGTAGGCCACCTTAAAAGCAACCAGATTTTCCATACGGCTGTTGGCTTCCATATCATAATGGTTCATAGCCAGCAGCTTCAGCAGGCATTCCCGCTTTTCCAGCGTGTGCGCCACCGCTCCGGCAAACTCGTTCACACTCATCCGTTCATTCTCCTGATACAGGATTTCCAGATCCCGGATCCACAGCTCGTATTCTCTCTGAAACAAGGCAAGAAAAATTTCTTCTTTTGTCTGGAAATAGTTGTAAATGGATGTGCGGGTAAAGGATGTCTTTTCCCCGATCTCTTTGAGTGTGATCTCTTTAAAGCTCATCGTCTCATACAGTTTGGCGCAGGCGCTGATGATCTCATTTTTTCTCGAATTTGTCAGTTCTTCTGATCCCCTGGGCATATTTTGATCCTCTTTTCTCAATTATCTATACATAGTATACCCATGTGCTGACATTGGGTCAACCAAAAAAGCAGATGGCGGGCAAAGCAATCCCCCGCCCTGTCATCTGCCTGTTTTTTACCTTCTGTGCAGTAAATACATCCTCATTTTTACTGCATCTCTTTTACCCATGCTTCTATATTTCCTCCGTTAAGCAGCTTTCCCGGTTTCCAGTCAGCCGCCGGACAGTGCTCCCTCAGACTCTTTTCAGCCTTTTGGATCCCGCTGCCGCCGGATGTGGCAAAGGGGATCATCTTCTTTCCGGCAAAATCATAGGACTCCAGAAATGTATCCACGATCCTCGGCTCCACGTACCACCAGACCGGAAAACCGACCCATACGGTATCGTACTGCTCCATATCTTCTACTGCTTCCGCTATCGCCGGCCTGCACTTCGGATCATCCATCTCCACTGTACTGCGGCTCTTTTTATCCATCCAGTTAAGATCCGCCGGAGTATACGGCTCTTCCGGCTGTATCTCATACAGATCCGCCCCGGCAGCTGCGGCAATCTTTTCCGCCGCTTTTGCAGTCACGCCGCTGGCCGAAAAATATGCGACTAAACTCTTTTTGCCCATATCGTTCTATCCTCCTTTAAGCCATACTCTCTCTTAAGATTTCTCTGATCTCATCCTTCTCCAGGACTTTATATCCGCCCGGCATAACCAGCGTTCCCTCCGCAATGCCTTCCAGCATCTCTTCCGTCGCGCCCAGTTCAGAGATATTCATCACAAGCCCCAGTTCCTTCATCCAGCTTTCCATAGCCTTCAGTCCTTCTTCCGCGATCTGCACATCATTCTTGCCCTCCGGATCCACATCCCATACATTGATGGCAAAGCGTTTAAATTTTGCCAGTCCGTAAGGCATAATATGACGGTAATACGGAAGAGACACAGCCGCCAGCGTCATGCCGTGGGTCGCGTTTGTGTAAGCTCCTACAGACTGTCCCAGCATATGGACCATCCAGTCTGTGGATTTTCCTTTTGCGACAAGCGTGTTCAGCGCCCATGTCGCCGTCCACATAATGTTGCTGCGCGCCTCATAATTCTGCGGATCTTTATTTGCAATGCGGCTGGAGTGGAGCAGAGAGCGCATCAATCCCTCGCTGATATAGTCGCTTGTATTGTCGTCTTCGCCCGAAAAATACTGCTCGCAGATATGGTTAAATATATCATAGATACCGGAGACCATCTGATAGTGCGGCAGCGTCAGCGTATATTGGGGATTCAGGATGGAGAATTTCGGCATGATCTTCTCGTCTGCAAAGACATGCCCGATCTTCTGTTTCGTCTCATGGTTGGTAATAACCGCGCCTGCATTCATCTCCGATCCGGTTCCCACCATTGTCAGGACGCATCCCACCGGCAATGTCTCACATTCGGGTTCCTCGAAACGCAGATAATATTTTTCCCACGGATCTTCCTCGCAGTTCACAGATACGGAAACCGCTTTGGCATAATCGCAGACAGAGCCGCCGCCTACCGCCAGCAGAAAATCTGCATGATGCTTTCTCGCGATTTCCACACCCTCATATAGTTTCTCAAGCGTCGGGTTCGGCATCACGCCGGCGATCTCCGCCACTTTTTTCCCGTTGTCCTCAAGAATCCTGCATACTTCGTCATAGATCCCGTTTTTCTTGATAGAACCGCCGCCGTAGATCAGCACTATGTTACTGCCATATTTCGGCAGTTCTGTATTCAGATAGTTCAGTGAATCATCTCCGAAATAAAGTTTTGTCGGATTACAGTATGAAAAATTTCCAAGCATTTCTGTCCTCTCCTTCTGTTTTATTCTGACATCGTGTCACTATCCGTATAATAGCACTGTTCTGACATTGTGTCAATACATTTTTAAAACAGTCTGTCCTATAGTATTACAAATTTTTATAGACAATCAGCTTCCCTGGAAATTATCTATCTGAATATTGTGTATTTGATCCGCAGGGAATATAATAAATGCGAAAAAGAAGTGAATCCTATAAGGCAGAAAGGAGTTTATATGGAGTTACGTGTCCTGAATTATTTTCTGGCGATCGCAAGAGAGCAGAGTATCGTACACGCGGCCGAGTCCCTGCATCTTTCCCAGCCCACGCTTTCCACCCAGATTAAAAATCTGGAAGAAGAACTGGGCAAACAACTTCTCATCCGCGGGACAAAAGGCTCCCGCAAGGTCACGCTGACAGAAGAAGGAATGATCCTCAGAAAACGTGCAGAAGAGATTCTTGATCTGGTAAGAAGGACGGAAAGTGAGATTGCTATGAGCGATGATATCGTCATTGGCGATGTCTATATCGGAACCGGAGAGACGGACGGCGTCCGCCTCATTGCCAGAGCGGCAAAGACTCTTCAGAACCGGCATCCGGGTATCCGGTACCATATCACCAGCGGAAATGCCTCCCTTGTAATGGAACGCCTGGACAAGGGGCTGATCGACTTCGGCATTGTCTTTAAAGATGTGGATCTGGCAAAATATAATATGCTGGAAACGCCATGCTCAGATATCTGGGGCGTTCTCATGCGAAAAGACGCTCCGCTGGCGCAGAAAAAAACGATCACCCCGCAGGATCTGCGGGACAAGCCGCTGATCCTGTCCCAGCAGGAATACCGTGGCGGAGGCCTGACCCGGTGGATCGGACGGGAGCCGGCAAAACTGAATATCACCGCCACCTACAACCTGCTCTTCAATGCCTCCCTTCTTGTCGATGAAGGACTGGGCTACGCCATCGGCTTTGACAAAATCATTAATACTGCCGGAGAGAGCAATCTGTGTTTCCGCCCCCTGGAACCGAAGCTGGACAACAAAATGCGCATTATCTGGAAAAAATATCAACTCTTTTCAAAACCGGCGGAAAAGTTCCTGGAAGTGCTCCGGGACTCTCTGGAGCACGCCGAAGGGGAAAGTTAGATCCATTGTATCTTCCAGGCTATACGTTTGCCCCGTCTCTCAGATAAACGATCCGGTCGCAGTACTCCGCCACCTTGCTGTCATGGGTGACGATAATGATGGCCCGGTTCTTCATCTTCAGTCTCTGAAAAAGCTTCATCACATCATTTCCCGTATCTTCATCCAGCGCGCCGGTAGGCTCGTCGGCCAGGATGATCTTCGCGTTTTTTACAAGAGCTCTGGCTATGGCCGCCCTCTGCTGCTGGCCGCCGGAGAGCTCGCCGGGATAGGACTTTGCCTTCTCCTCAATCCCAAGATTGCGGAGCATCTTTTTGGTCCTCTGTCTGATCTTTGCTCCCGGGATTCCCTGGTATCTCAGAGGCAGGGACACATTTTTATACACGTTCATATCATCAATGAGGGCGAAATACTGAACCACAAATCCCACTTCCCGTCTCCGGTAGTTGAGCAGATATTTCTTTTTGCGGAAATCCACCTTCTTTCCGCCTACCCGCAGTTCGCCTTCATCCATGGTCATCAGGCCGCCCAGGATATTGAGCAGGGTGGACTTGCCGGAACCGCTCTTTCCCATAACCGCTACCATCTCTCCCTTGTCCACCGACAGAGACGCTCCCCGGAGTGCGTGCACCGCGGCATCCCCTTTGCCAAATGTCTTATGAATATTTTTCGCTTCGATATATGCCATTACTCCTCACTCCTTATGATCTCTTCAATATCAACCTTCATCAGCTTCCTTGCGAAAACCGCGGATACGATCAGCACTGCCAGAAGCGCCGAGACCAGCACAAGCACCATGTTGAAAAATAAGAGAACCGCGCTCCTGCTTATCCTGCGCCGAAACAGGTTCATACGCCGCACCTCCTCTCTGCCGCACATGATTTAAACCTTGTCCCTGTTACTCCTTTTTTTCTCCACCGTCACTCTTACCCCCTCTTCTGTATTTTCTACCTTCAGTTCCGCGCCATGCAGGGCAAAGATCTGACGCGCCAGATAAAGTCCCATGCCCAGATGCTTCTCCCGGCCTCCCCTGCTCTGATTTACGGTGTAAAACATCTCGCACACATGAGGCAGATGTTCCGGCGGTATATTGTCTCCTGTATTCTCTATCGTACAGATTCCCTTCTTAAGAACAATCCGGATGCGTCCCTCTTCCCGGTTATAGGACACGGCATTGGAGAGGATGGCAAAAAACGCCTGCTCCAGCAGTTTCCGGTCCGCCGGAAGCATCCAGTCATCCTCGCACCGAAGTGTTACGTTCAGTCTCTTCTCCTCGGTCTGGACTTCCAGACGGTCCATTTCATCCTCAATTACACTTCTCACGGATATCAGTACATCCCCGATCTTTACCTGCTTCCAGTCCGCTGCTTTGGATGTGGTTATCATCTCTTTGACAAGATCGTCTATTTCCTCGGTCTGGCGAATGATCTGATCCAGATAATACTCCCTCTTTTTCGTCTCCGGATTCTCCTTCATATTTTCCGAAAAGCCCCGGATCACACTGATGGGAGTCTTGATCTCATGGGCCATTATATTGATAAAATCTCTCCTCTGAGCTTCCAGCCGTTCTCTCTGCCGGTAATTACGCTCCGTGAGCCAGAGCGTAAACGCCGCGCAGGCCGCAAGGAAGATAAGATTTCCCAGCCAGATATACTTCTGGCTGTCCAGCGCCGCCATCCAGGGATGCTCTTCTATCCGCAGTACCAGAGCATATCTTTCATATGGTTCCGACTGATAGGGCGGGGTAATCGCAGTCCGGATCTCATAACGGCTGTTGCTGCCGGTCTGCTCCCAGAATCCGGATATCATCCCAGGCTCGGACTTATATTTCTCCAGGTCAAACTTTTCCGGGTAATCCTGAAAAAACGGATCGTCTATCCACCTCTCCCAGGTGTGATATCCGGCGTACATCCCCGGCATATCCATTTCCGCCGACTGCCATCTTTCATCTGGTCCTGCCTGCGGGGCAGACGGATTTTCCCATCTCCACACCTCTTCTTCCCCCGCTTTAACGCTGATCGTTCTCATGCCGTCCGGTTCTGATGAACTGATGGTTTGGTCCGTGTCATCCGAATCCGATGAAATACTGTCCCCGTCTTCTTTATCCAGATCAGACTGGATTTTTTCCAGCATTTCCTCCTCTTCTTCCTCACGCACTGTATAAGTTTTCCAGTGTATCTGGTTCACCCTGATCTGTGCCGGAATATTTCCATCAGTCAGCAGCACCTCAAACTCATATTGGGGAACTGCTGTTCCTTCCTCCGGTGCGTTTTCAGCATTTACCCTTTCAAAATCCGCCAGCTGCCAGATCTCGTCCTCTGTCAGCAGCTCGTCCAGATTCACATATATATACGGCAGCGCTTCCCAGTCATCCACCATTACTCTGAGACAATTTGAACTCTGCATCAGCAGATTCCCTTCTGCATCATATATGGCTCCCGACATAAGATAGTAACCGGACTGATCAGAATTCCCCCATGAATTCATTGCGTCTTCCAGATATCCCTCATTATATTCCGGGCCTGTAGGGCTTGAAACTCTGTATCCTTTTTCTTCATAGACAAAACTGTAATTTTCAAAAGCGCCTATTGTATTGATGAGCATCCGTCCATATTCTTCCTCTATGTCCTGCTCTTCCCTCCAGGTCACAAACAGCATGCTGATCATATACACGGCGAGGAAAACAAAAACAATGCTCAGGCAGACTTTCTTCCCCATATATAAAGTTTTCGCCCTCTTTGCTGCCCGCTCTTTCCTTTTCACGGCTCCACCTCCATCCGGTACCCGGTCTTTCTCGCCGTCTGTATCATACACCTGCTGCCCTGCAGGAACTTCCGGAGTTTCTTGATATGGTTGTCCACTACCCGCTCATTTCCTTCAAAATCATAGCCCCAGAACCGGGTCAGAAGCTGATCTCTTGTAAAGATCCGGTTCGGATTTTCCAGAAAGAACCGGAGCAGTTCATATTCCTTCGGCGGCAGTTCACACTTCTGTCCGCAGATCATCACCTGTCCGGTGCGAAGATCCATCTCCACCCCGCCTTTCTTCAGTTTCTCCATCGGCCGCTCACCCCGGAGCCGCGCCATCATGGCCATAATCTTCGCATACAGCGCCGGAAGCGAAAAAGGCTTTGTAATATAATCGTCCGCTCCCGCCGCATACCCGGCCAGTTCGTCTTCTTCCAGTACCCGGGCGGTAATAAAAAATATGGGAATATCGCTGTTCTGCCGGATTTTCCGGCACACTTCAAACCCGTTCATCTCCGGCAGCATCACATCCAGCAGGATCATCTGGTAACTGCCTGCCTCCATCTTTTCCACAGCGGTCATGCCGTCGTGAACCTGCTCCGCTTCCCAACCCTTTCCTTCAAAAAAATCACTCACTGCTTCCGCAAGGAGCAGATCATCTTCCACGATCAGAATCTTCAGTTTCATGTCTCTTTCCCTTTAGATATAAGAATTGTTCTATCCGCAATCACCGCAAGCGCCAAAGGTACATTCCGGGATTGTAAGCGGTCGCCAGGGTCTCGGGCAAGCCCGGACTTTGGCTTGTCGTTAGTACAAATAATACAGAAAAATTATATCCTTTCTGTATCCCCTGACACAATACGTAATAACACACGATACGCAAAACTTATATGTCAGTCTGACATATGCTATTTTATTAGAAAAGGAGAAACCAGGAGCGGTTTGCCCCACAGGTAATTGACTGTTACTCAAAACAGCCGTCACATGTGCGAGATGTGGCGGCCTATTTCTTTCCCCTGAAAATCTGATAACACAGACTGACAAGGGCGGCAATGAAAATTAACAACTGGATCAGGTCCGAATATGTAATATTCACTGGCATCCCTCTTTCTTCTGTCAGCGTCTCAGAACCCTCGTCGAAATCGAAAAAGGCGGCATTTCTGCTCTGCCGCCTTTTTGCGGATACTATTCCGGCCTGTTCTGAGTCAGGCGGATATTCGCAGTCCGCTATGCTACTTACCCACTTCACAGCCGCCCCATTCTACTACCGTAAATCCCTTTCTGACCGGAGCGCTGAGTTTCTGTTCCGGTATCTCCTGCCGGCTGTCTGCCGGCCGATACGCCATAAATACATGGATTACTGTATCCGGCTCCGGTTCAATGATAAGTCCGGCATGTTCCGTATAGGCTTCTGTCTGAAAAGAAATCAGATTGTACGCATTGGCCTCCAGCCTGGGCAGCCAGTATACGATAAATTCGTTAGCCTCCCTGCGTGTAAGCCCCAGTTCTGCAAGCGCTCCTTCCAGGAACTCTGCGGAATCTTCTCCTGCAATGCAAAATCCTTCCGAAAAATCATATTCCCTGTCTGACGTTCCTTCCCAGTAAAGATAATTGTATTCCATCCCCGTCTTGTCAGTGAGCCTTCCATCCGGTTTCGCCGTGATCTCCCATCCCTCTTTGTACTCCGGGTAAGTGCACGTCAGTTCTCCGTCATAATCCAGCCGTACTGATACTTCCTGCTCCTGTTCAGGATACAGATAGATAACCGGCTTTGCATCCTCCAAAGACTGGCTGCCTGCCAGGAACCGTCCGAAAAGGATAAGCAGACCAACCACCGCGATACAGATTACCAATAAAATCACATAATAAAATTTTTTCATATAGCTCTCCTTTCCTGACTCAGTATACATATCCATATCATGCTGACCGTCCTGCCCTTATGCCATGACTTTGGCATTGTCCACAAACGCATTTGCTAACATGACTTTGCACAGCCTTTCTAAAATATAGAAAGCAGGGATTTCCTACTCCTATTATGCTCAGAACGAGCGAAAAAATCAACGGGAACCGCTGAAATTATATTTTCAGAGCCAGTACAAGCCGCAAGATTGTAGCTTTTTTGTGAATTTAATTAAAAAAGTCCCTGGCAACTCGTTTCGGGGAAAACAAGCTGATATAAATTCTTTTATGCTTTTTTGATCTTTTTGAGCGTTTTCTTAAACTGAACCGAAAACAGGATCGCCGTAAATGTTACCGCCAGCGCATCTGCGATCGGCTCTGCCATATAGACCGCCATCGTCTTGTCCGAGCTGAAGATCTGCGGCATGATATAGATAAGCGGGATCAGCAGGACAAATTTCCTCATCACAGCTACAACGATTGATTCTGCCGCTTTCCCCAGTGCATTAAATGTCATCTGGCATGCCATCTGTATCCCGAACAGCAGCATGGCGCCCATATAGACGCGAAGCGCCGTTTTTGTATAATCCATCAGATGTGCATCGGAAGTAAACATGGAGGCAAATCCGCCCGGGAGCAGCATGACAAAGAGCCATAACAGAACCGAATATGCCAGGCTGACTTTGAGCAGCAGCTGAAACGCTTCCCTCACTCTCCCCGGGTCGCCCGCTCCATAACTGTAACTGATGATAGGCTGGGCGCCCTGCCCCAGTCCCTGGAGCGGGAGCATAGCAAACTGCATAACACTTGTAAGGATCGTCATCGCTCCTACCGCGATATCTCCTCCATATTTTTGCAGAGAACTGTTAAAGCATACGGAAATCACGCTTTCGCTTGCCTGCATGATAAAAGTCGCAACTCCCAGCGCCAGACAGGGAAGTATGATCTTTGGCGTAAGCCCCAGATTCTTTTTCTTTATTTTCAGGAACGTCTTCTTTCCGCACAGAAAACTTACCACCCAGATACAGGAAAGAGCCTGTGAAATGATCGTTGCCAGGGCGGCTCCTCTCACATCCATGTGAAATCCGAATATGAAGACCGGATCCAGGATGATGTTGGCCACCGCGCCGATCAGGACGGAAAACATCCCGGTCTTTGCAAATCCCTGAGCCGTGATAAAGGCGTTCATTCCGAGAGTGATCTCCACAAAAATCGTTCCCAGCGCATAGATGTTCATATAATCCACGCCATATTCGATCGTTTTCCTGCTTGCTCCAAACGCCATGAGGAAGTCCCGGTTCCAGATCAGCAGCACAACTGTCAGTATGATGGAAATAATGATCTGAAGCACAAAACAGTTCCCCAGCGTCTTTTCTGCCGACTCCTTATCCTGTTTTCCCATGAAAATGGATGCTCTCGGTGCTCCTCCATATCCCACCAGCGCCGCAAAGGCGGAAACGATCATGATAAGCGGCATACACACGCCTACTCCGGTCAGCGCTGTCGCGCCAATATTCGGAATATGTCCGATATAAATCCTGTCTACAATATTATACAGCATATTGATCAGCTGAGCTGTCACTGTCGGAAGCGCCAGCCTGAGGAGCAGCTTTCCCAGCGGTTCCGTCCGCAGAAACTCCTTGTCTGTATCTGCGCTGCCCGCACTGCTGAGCTCTTTTTTCCCCGCTTCATCCCCGATGTCTTTTTGGTCCTGTTCTTTATATCCCATTATTTTTCGCTCCTTTCCATGGCTCTCTTCGTATTGTCAAACAGCCGGGTAAAAAACCGGTCATGTATTTCCAGCTCTTCTTTTGTAAATCCCTCCAGGATCGCATCCACAAATTCTTCTTTCACCTCGTCGATGCTTTCCGTTACCGGATCAGCCTGAGGCTTTAATCTAAGGTGAATCTTTCTCCGGTCTTCTGTATCCGGGAGCCTTTCCAGAAGCGATTTCTGTATCAGAGATTCAACCCCTTTTGATACCGCGCCTTTGGAAAGCAATCGCAGCTCCACGAT
Organism: Candidatus Mediterraneibacter avicola; assembly: GCA_019115385.1. Taxonomy (GTDB): domain Bacteria; phylum Bacillota; class Clostridia; order Lachnospirales; family Lachnospiraceae; genus Mediterraneibacter; species Mediterraneibacter avicola. The sequence continues at coordinate 28,328 of DXDR01000044.1, forward strand.
ATCCGCCGCCGTATCTTTTCCTGGATTATTCTGTAAAAAACTGATAATATCCGCCTCAATGAGCGTGAGATCATGTTCCGTACAGACTTTTTTCAGCATCTTATCATACAGACGGAACAGGCTCCGCATTCCCATAAATAGTTCTGTAGTCTTTCTCACCAGTGCGATCCTCCATATAGTTTTTATAGAAACAGTTTCTTTATAAACTTTTTCTAAAAAACATTATATCACTACATTTTCTAAAGTCAAGCAAAACAGGGGCCGGACAAGGTTAAACCCTGTCCGGCCCCTTACATTTTGTGCCGCTCTGATCTTTATCTGTCAAAGTTGCCAAATGTATTCCGAAGTTCTCCAGAAACATCCCCAGTTGCTATCATGACATACTGTCTGTTTACCGCTTCGGCCGAAAACGGACCTCCCGTTTCAGCCGGAGTGGTATCTGTTTCAGCATAAGTAAATCCGACGCAGCCTCCGGTCGCCAATGAATCATATGGAAATGAATCCATATCATATTCATAAATTTCCACATTGGAATCTGGATAGCTGAACCCCTCGAGCGCTCCGACCTTTTCTGCGTTTACTTCTGTCCTCTCTCCGGCCAGAACGCCATTTTCGAGAAGATATGCCTCCAGGTCGGCCAGTGTAGTCTCGCTTGGGTACACCGTCGTCTCAACCACCCTGGCAGTCCCGTCTGTGCTTTCATTTCCCTGCTTTTCTTCTACATCATTTCCGCAGGCTGACAACGCCGCTCCAAGAAGAAATGTAATAAATAATAATGTTATCCTTTTTTTCATAACCCTTCACTTCCTTTCTTTCCGGCGTTCGCCTGATTTTTCAGCGCCGCCGTTTTTCTTTCATATCTTTTTCTGTATTTTTATGATATATAGGAAGTGTATCTTTTTTATATCCTTGTATCAGTCTTTCAGGAAATTTTATCTTACTTATTCTTTCTCACTTCTCCTGAGGATGTCATATTTTTCCGGCGCTTCTGTGAGTTCCACATACAGTGTCTGCCTGGAATGGGGAGCGCTCTCCTGTTCTTCCCCGTCCTCATTTACGATCCGCTTTACTTTCGCCTCGATATTTCTTCCGTCCGGCTTCATGATCTCTATTGTCTCTCCAACCGAGAACTTGTTGCGCTGCTCGATCCTGCACAGTCCCTCCTTCACTTCACCGACGATTCCCAGATAAGTGTACTCCTTCCGGTACGTATTGCTGTCATAGATCTGGGTGTTCTCGTCCGGCTTTCCAAAGAAGAAGCCTGTGGTAAACTGGCGGTACGTGCAGTTGGAGATCTGATCCAGATACCAGGGCATATTTTCCCGGTACAGCTGTGGATCTTTCTGATAATCGTCGATCGCCTTCCGGTAAGTGCGGGCCACTGTAGCCACATAGAGAGCAGTCTTCATACGTCCCTCGATCTTGAAGCTGTCGATTCCCGCGTCGATCAGTTCCGGGATGTACTCGATCATGCACAGATCTTTGGAGTTGAAAATATAGGTGCCTCTTTCATTCTCATAAACCGGCATATACTCTCCCGGCCTTGTCTCCTCCACCACTGCATATTTCCAGCGGCAGGGGTGGGTACACGCGCCCCGGTTGGCGTCCCTTCCGGTAAAGTAATTGCTCAGCAGGCATCGGCCCGAATAGGAGATGCACATAGCGCCATGGATAAATGTCTCAATTTCCAGTTTTTCCGGGATATGCTCCCGCAGTTGTTTGATCTCCTGCATGGACAGTTCCCGGGCGGACACGACCCGGCTTGCCCCCTGGCGGTACCAGAAGTTATATGTGCCGTAGTTGGTATTGTTTGCCTGAGTGCTGATATGACGGTCGATCTCCGGGCAGATCTCCTTCGCAATATCAAAGACTCCCGGATCCGCAATGATCAGAGCGTCCGGCCGGATCTCCTTCAGTTCCCGGAAATATTCCCGCACGCCTTCCAGATCTTCATTATGAGCCAGAATATTTGCCGTTACATATACTTTTACATCATGGGCATGGGCAAATTCGATTCCTTCCTTCATCTCTTCCATGGAAAAGTTTTTTGCCTTTGCCCGCAGGCCAAACGCCTCCCCGCCGATATAGACCGCGTCCGCGCCGAATATAACCGCTGTTTTCAAGACTTCTAGGCTGCTTGCCGGGATCAGTAGTTCAGGATGTCTGCTCATTGTCTTTCTCCTTCCTTTTCCGCTTTACACTTACGGCCACACCGTCGCCCAGAGGCAGGATCGCCGTCTCCAGACAAGGGTCGTGCTTCAATTCATACAGATACTCCCGCATCCTTGCGTGGATAGTCCGGTTGCGCCGCTCCACCGCAAAGCGGGACTGGATCACGTCCCCGTCCTGCATCACGTTGTCAGAGACAAGGCAGCCTCCCTCTGAAAGCAGCCGGAACACATGGGGCAGATAGTGGATATACTGGCCTTTGGCCGCGTCCATGAAGATAAAGTCATAAGTTCCTTCCAGTTCTTCCAGCACTTCCGCCGCGTCACCCTCGATCAGCGTGATCGCATCTTCCTTCCCCGCCCGGACAAAGTTCTCCCGGGCAATGGGAATCCTCTTTTCATAATTTTCAATCGTTGTAATTCTGCACCCTTCCGGCGCGTATTCACTCATCAATAACGCAGAGAAACCTATGGCAGTTCCGACCTCCAGAATGCGCATAGGTTTTTGGAGCATAAGGAGAACCTTGAGGAGGCTCTGCATCTCCCGCCGGATCACCGGCACATCGGACGCGTGAGCCTCCTGTTCGATCTCCTCAAGTATTCTGCTGTTCTCTGTATCCAGAGAATTGATGAATGTGACGATACGTTCATCTACTATCATATATTACACATCCACATCCATAATAATCGGAATTACCATAGGTTTCCGTTTTGTCTTTTTCCAGATATAATCGTTCATGGCATCGCGGATCACCAGCTTGATCCGGTTCCAGTCCGTATGTCTGCCGGTCAGACATTTGTCGAGGGCGTCGCTGACCGCCTTTTTCGCCTCTCCCATAAGCTGCTCGGACTCACGCACATATACGAATCCGCGGGACACGATATCCGGCCCTGCAAGCAGACGGTTGGTCCTGCGCTCCAGAGTCAGCACTACGATAATGATACCGTCCTCGGCCAGATGCTGCCTGTCCCGAAGCACGATGTTTCCCACATCGCCCACGCCCAGGCCGTCCACAAGGATGGCGCCGGTGTGTACCTTGTCTACTACTTTTGCGGAATCTTTATCCAGCTCCAGCACATCTCCGGACTGGATGATAAAGATATTTTCTTTGGGGATGCCAAGGGATCTGGCAACTCCTGCATTTGCCTTTAAATGGCGGTACTCGCCATGAACCGGGATGGCGTACTTCGGCTTCACAAGGGAATAGATCAGCTTCAGTTCCTCCTGGCAGGCATGTCCCGACACATGGGCGTCCTGGAAGATGACTTCCGCGCCTTTTGCGGACAGTTCGTTGATTACCCTGGAAACTGATTTTTCATTGCCGGGGATGGGGTTGGAGCTGAATATGATCGTGTCGTTCGGCTGGATCGTTACCTTCCGGTGCACGTCCGCCGCCATTCTGGACAGAGCCGCCATGGACTCGCCCTGGCTTCCGGTGGTGATCAGCACCATCTTCTCCGGCGGATAATTCTTCATCTCATCAATCTCGATCAGCGTGTTGTCCGGCACATTCAGATAGCCCAGCTCCGACGCTGTAGAAATGATGTTGACCATGCTCCGGCCTTCCACTACAACCTTACGGCCGTACTTGTATGCCGAATTGATGATCTGCTGCACACGGTCCACGTTGGAAGCGAAAGTGGCGATGATCAGCCTTGTATTCTGATGCTCGGCAAAAATATGGTCAAATGTAATTCCCACGGTCCGCTCGGACTGGGTAAATCCTTTCCGCTCAGCATTGGTGCTGTCAGACATCAGGGCGAGAACGCCTTTTTTCCCGATCTCTGCAAACCGCTGCAGGTCGATAGCGTCGCCGAACACCGGTGTATAATCCACCTTAAAGTCTCCGGTGTGGACCACCACGCCCGCCGGTGAATAGATCGCCAGAGCAGATGCGTCCTGAATACTGTGGTTTGTCTTGATAAATTCAATCCTGAACTTGCCCAGGTTGATAGACTGTCCGTGCTGCACGACCTTGCGCTTTGTGCTGCGCAGAAGATTGTGCTCTTTTAATTTATTTTCAATGATTCCCATTGTCAGTTTAGTAGTGTAGATGGGAAGGTTAATCTCTTTCAATACATAGGGCAGGGCCCCGATATGATCCTCATGGCCATGGGTGATGACAAATCCCTTTACCTTGGACGCATTGTCCTTCAGGTATGTCACATCCGGGATCACAAGGTCTATTCCAAGCATGTCATCCTCCGGGAATGCCAGGCCGCAGTCCACCACAACAATACTGTCTTCATACTCAAAGGCAGTGATGTTCATACCTATCTGTTCCAAACCGCCCAGAGGTATGATACGCAGTTTTCCATTTTTCTCTTTTTTCAAAACTCTGAA
>DXDR01000045.1 GCA_019115385.1 Candidatus Mediterraneibacter avicola
AGAAAGAGGTATTACCATTTCTACTGCTCACGTTGAGTACGAGACCGAGAAGAGACATTACGCACACGTTGACTGCCCGGGACATGCTGACTACGTAAAGAACATGATTACCGGTGCCGCTCAGATGGACGGCGCTATCCTGGTAGTAGCTGCTACTGACGGTGTGATGGCTCAGACCAAGGAGCACATCCTTCTGTCCCGTCAGGTAGGCGTTCCCTACATCGTTGTTTTCCTGAACAAGTGCGACATGGTAGACGACGAGGAGCTGATCGAGCTGGTTGAGATGGAAGTTACCGAGCAGCTTGAGGAGTACGGCTTCGAGGGATGCCCGATTATCAAGGGTTCCGCTCTGAAGGCTCTGGAAGATCCCAACGGACCTTGGGGAGACAAGATCATGGAGCTGATGGATACCATCGACGAGTATATCCCGGATCCCCAGCGTGCAACGGATCAGCCGTTCCTGATGCCTGTTGAGGACGTATTTACCATTACCGGACGTGGTACTGTTGCAACCGGTAGAGTAGAGCGTGGTACTCTGCATCTGAATGACGAAGTAGAAATCATCGGTATCAAGGAAGACGTTCAGAAGACCGTTGTTACCGGTATCGAGATGTTCCGTAAGCTGCTGGATGAGGCTGAGGCCGGCGATAACATCGGTGCTCTGCTTCGTGGTATCAACCGTGACCAGATCCAGAGAGGACAGGTCCTGGCAAAACCCGGCACTGTTACCTGCCACACCAAGTTCAAGGCTCAGGTTTACGTTCTGACCAAGGACGAGGGTGGTCGTCATACTCCGTTCTTCAACAACTATCGTCCGCAGTTCTACTTCAGAACAACTGACGTTACTGGTGTCTGCGTCCTTCCGGAAGGAACCGAGATGTGCATGCCTGGTGACAACGTTGAGATGACCATCGAGCTGATTCATCCGATCGCTATGGAGAAGGGTCTTACCTTCGCTATCCGTGAGGGTGGACGTACCGTTGGATCCGGACGTGTAAGCGAGATCATCGAGTAATTGCGCGTAAGCAACGAGAAGCGTTAAGGAAATAAGGAACCCGCTGTGAGGTACTTGTATCTCACAGCGGGTTTTATTATTTCCGTGAACGCGGCGACTGCCGCGTTCAGCGAGAAAAAGCGGTAGCTTTTTCGAGCGGCTTCTCGTTGCGGCCATGCTGGCAGAGCACTTGTGTTCTTCCCTGTATTTTTTTACTCATTTATAGGGCGAAGCCCATTCTTCTTTTTCAGCCCTCCCAGAAGGCATATTGTCTTCTGGGGATGACATTTTTAGCAGCATCAGGTGTAAAAAGAGGAGAAGGCTGCTGGAAGTCGGCAAAATTTTTAGCCCTTCACAGAAAAAGTGCCTTTAAAGAGGTATAATTTTAAATATTCTTGAGGAGGCGGAAGATATGCAGGAACCGCAAAAGAAAAAGCTGCAGATTATAGCGACAGAACAGAATTTGCCATACTAAAGAGTCGGATCCATCAATTTCAGTTTTTTTTGCAGCAATGCCATCACTTCCTCATCATCTTTGAGATGAAAAATATTTAGAAATACGGGGACGAGAATCTGATCGTGAAAGGAAGCGCTGAGCGGTTCCGTTTTCGCGCGGTCGAAGTAGAGCATTTGCAGAGCGGTCATGGTCTGGGCATAGACATAGGCCTCCTCTTTCCGGCAAGGGCCGTTATTCTGTGCCAGATAGTGCTGTTCCATCTGCTGTTCCAGGATCTGCCGAAGGTCAACTTCTTCCGTGTGAATCTGCATCAGAGCGACACAGAGATCATAATGCCCGGCGGACATTTTTCGGATGATGGCGCTGTATTCTGAGAGATCAGCCTGGCTCAGCTGTTCAAGGACGTTCTTCTGTTTTTCCAGAAAGAGATCCAGCATATATTTTGCCAGCTGGTATTTGTCCTGAAAATGCAGATAAAAGGTATTTCGGGAGACCGGCGCGGCATCCAGAATATCCTGCACGGTAATTTTCTCAAAAGTTTTTTCATTCAGAAGGTTGATCAGGGCCCGCACAATAGCCTGATCTGTCCGCTGAAATGCTGGAGATTTCTTCTTTTTTTCCATGATGACGCCTTTCTTTAAAATCGAACTCTATGTACGATTTTGTGACAAAATAGCTTAAACTGATTGTACCATTGTTTTTTCATCCCTGCTAGAATTATTTTACAGGATTTTGCGAGAGGAAAAGGAGAAGAAAAATGAAAAAGCAGGCGTTTAATCCCTATTTACCGAGTTATGAATATGTTCCGGACGGAGAGCCCTATGTGTTTGGGGACCGTGTGTATGTGTTTGGCAGCCATGACGCCTTTGGCGGAGATGATTTTTGTGTCAACGACTATGTTTGCTGGTCTGCGCCGGTAGAAGAGCTTGGAGACTGGAAATATGAGGGAGTCATTTTCCGCAGCACTCAGGATCCGCGGATGGAGGGGAAACATATGCCGATGAACGCGCCGGATGTATGCCAGGGGCCGGATGGCAGGTTTTATCTGTATCTGCAGGTATCCATGCAAACGGTTACCACGGTGGCAGTGGCGGATCAGCCCCAGGGGCCTTATGAATTTTACGGACATGTGAAGCATAAGAATGGAACACTCTTTGGAAAAAAGAGAGGGGACGCCTACAGTTTTGATCCGTCGGTCATGGTGGATGACGACGGGAGGATCTATATGTATACAGGATCCTGCCCGGACAGCAAGCGGATGCGGAACCTGATGAAGCTGGGCGGCGGTCAGGTGGATTATGGCTCTGTGGTAGAACTGGAACAGGATATGCTCACTGTCAAAGGGAAACTGTATCATACGGTTCCCGGTATTTTTAAGGCAAAGGGGACGCCTTTTGAGAGGCATGGATTCTATGAGGCCAGCAGTATTCGCAAAATCAACGGGGGGTATTATCTCGTGTACTCATCGGAGGTAAGCCATGATCTCTGTTATGCCACATCAGAGACCCCTACGGGCCCCTGGACCTATGGCGGTATCATTGTAAGCATCGGAGACATCGGGCTGCCGGGTGTGACGGAGGAAAATCCCCGGAATTTTACGGGAAACACCCATGGCGGAATGGTTTGCATCCGCGGGCAGTGGTACATTTTCTACCACAGACAGACCAATCAGCAGATGTGTGCCCGTCAGGGCTGCGCGGAACCGATAGAGATCGATGCGGATGGAAGGATTGCCCAGGTGGAGGTTACGTCCTGCGGGCTGAATGGAGGGCCGCTGAAGGCGGAAGGAAGCTATGAGGCCAGAATTGCCTGCAATCTTTGGGGGAAGAAGGGGACCTTTAAGTACAGCCAACCCCATCATTCGGAGATGACGGAATATCCTTATTTTACCCAGAGCGGAGAAGATCGGGAATCGGATGGGGATCAGTATATTGCGAAGATGCAGGATGGAGCTGTTGCCGGTTTCAAATATTTTGATTTTGCGGACGGGAAAGTTTCCGAAATAAATGTGACACTGCGGGGCAACGGAACCGGGACGATGAAAGTATACACGGATCTGGAAAAAGAGCCGGTAGCGTCTATTGCCGTGGAAACCGGCGAGGAGTGGAAGACGTTTGCGGGGAAGACGGAGAAAATTTCCGGAGTGCAGCCGTTGTATTTCCGCTATGAGGGCAGCGGAGCGGTAGATTTTACGGAATTTTCACTGCTGTCCGACAGCGAGATGTAAATAAAGTGAAGATTTACTGATTTTATATCGTTTGCCGCAGCGTGATGAAGGAGCGCGCTGCGGCAAATTTTTATGTCATATTTTATTTCACAGGAAACGGAGCTCCCGTAGGAATACAGCATTTTCTGCAATAGTTCCTTTTAGGTAACTACAGCACAATATTGTGCCTGCTTTACATTACCTCCG
>DXDR01000008.1 GCA_019115385.1 Candidatus Mediterraneibacter avicola
TCCCTAATGAAATCAGAAAGGGCATCTGCACCGGAGATAACAAAAAATGCAAGCATCACCATAGAGGCGGCGTTCGGCATCCCTCTTTTCCTTTTTGCGGCTCTCTGTCTGATCTGGCTCATTGAGATGCAGAGCATAAGGATCAGTATAATCAATGCCGCTCATAATGCGGCCAAAAGCGCCGCGGAGGACACGTCTGTCATTCCGGTCCTCAATACATGGAAACTCAGATCGGATATCCTGTCTCTGATCGGCGAGGATCGGATAGGCAGAAGCATATTAAAGGGCGGCGAAGATGGAATATCCTGCAGCGGATCTTATATGTCGCCGGATACAGGAGAAATGAATATTAAAGTGACATACCGGGTACAGACTCCGATCCCTGTATTCGGAAATCCCTCGGCAGAACTGGAGGAAACATTCAGGATCAGCGCATGGACAGGATGCATGAGCGGCAGAGCAGGCCGGCATGACGCGGATATCGTCTATGTGACAGACGCAGGAGGAGTCTATCATGAAGATTATCAATGCACATATCTGCATCTTTCGATACGGTCAGTTCTTTATGATGAACTGTCTAAGCTGCGCAACGAGAGCGGTGGGAAATATCATGCCTGTGAAAAATGTACTTTTGGCTCTGCAATGGGAGGCGTATATATTACACAGACAGGAGACAAATATCACAATTCTCTGAGCTGCAGCGGACTCAAGCGGACGATACACGCGGTAAAGAGGTCGCAAGTTACAGGAATGGGAGGTTGTTCCAGATGTTCACGATAGAAAACGCGGCAGAGGCCTTTATAAACAACAAATGGGTTTTGTGTCAGATCATATTTGCTGTCTACATGGTCATTCTGGCAGTTATGGATATAAAGTGGAAGCAGCTCCCATTAAAACTACTTCTTTCAGGCGGTTTCATAGTGGCAGCAGGCATTTTATGCGGGAGAGAGATTCCGGCAGTGATTCTGGCAGCAGGAGGCGCAGTAGGAGTTTTCTTCCTTATCATCAGTAGGATATCGGGGGAAGCGTTTGGATACGGAGACAGTATCCTGATCCTGATCATGGGAATATTTGTGGGATTCTGGGATATCCTTTATCTGCTTATGGCAGCATTCTCCATGGCCGCGGTATTTTCAGTTTTCCTGATGATACGCCGCCGATTCAACAGGAAATCTTCATTTCCGTTTGTGCCGTTTCTGGCAGCGGCATATATAGGAGGAATGTTCATTGGAGGATATTAAGCGGGAAAAAATCAGGAGAAGATACAACAGAAGATACCACACAATATATGTGAAAGGAAGTTCTGTCATAGAAATGTCATATATCATGCCGTTATTCCTGGGATTGTTCGTACTTATCATACATACGGTATTTTACTATCATGATAAGGCGGTCATAAACGGAGCGGCCGGTGAAACAGCATTACTCGGCGCACAGGCAGAAAGAGGAAAGGCGGAAGCGTATGATCTGGAAGCATTTTTCAGAGAGCGCACAGAAGGAAAGCTGATCTATATGACAGAGACTGATGTGTCTGTCGACAAAACAGAAACAGAGATCAGAGTGTCAGTATCAGCGCGGAGGTCTTTCATGAAATTAGAAATATACCAGAAAGCACTGATCATAAGGCCTGAGAGACGGATCAGACAAATGAGGTGGATTATGTGAAGATTACATATGAAAATGAATGGGAGCGCGCGGCAGTCCATGTTGATATGGAGATGCCTTACGAAGAGGACTATCAGATGCTCATGCTCAGCCACAATAATATCGGTTCCCTGCTGAAAGTGACCGGGCGCGGCCGTGACGGACAGAGCCGGTATACATTTTATCCCGGTGATGCAGTAAGCATGGAGAAACGATACAGCAGGCAGGAAATGAAAAAGGAAGATATCGAACGATTTACAATACAGTTCATGGAAATGACAGATTCTGTGAAGGACCATTTGCTTGATCCGGATCGTATCCTGCTCATGCCGGAGCTGATTTTTATAAAAGATGGGACATACCGGTTCTGTTATCTTCCGGTTCGGGGGCAGGAAAAGAAAAAAAGTCTCAGTGCGTCCTTCCATGAAATAACAGAGTATTTTGTAAAAAAGCTGGATTATCAGGATACAGAAGGAATTTTGCTTGTATACAGGCTTCATAAAGAGACGCTCAGGGAGAACTATGATCTTAAAAAGATATTGGAAGAATATCGCAGGGATGAATACCACAAAGAAGAATACGGCGGGCTGCCGGACAGCGCAGTATTTTGTACGGATGATGAAGGGAGAAAAAGCTATGAGAGCAAAGGTCATGAGAGAAAAAGCCATGAAAGCAAGAGCTATGAGCAAAAAACACCGGATAGCGAAATCATCAGGGAGGATGTTCCCCATTACGGTCCTCTGGGAAAGGCAATCCGAAGGATAAAGGAGGGGCGATGGGGGAGGTGGGATGATCTGATCACTGAAATAGATGGACAGGAAGCAGAAGGGCATTTATAATAGAAAGATCATAAAACAAGAAAAGAGGATTTCGTGTGAGACAAAAACCAGAAGCTGTTTCTACCGCCGCATTGATTGTTATCAATATCGCAGTATTTTTTTTCTTATCTTTGTTTGGAGATACGGAAGATGCTGCATTTATGTTCCAGCATGGAGCAATGTATGAACCCACAGTGACACAGGGACATGAGTTTTACCGCATATTTACCAGTATGTTCCTGCATTTTGGCATCAGTCATCTGGTCAACAATATGGTCCTGCTCGGGGCGCTCGGCTGGAATCTGGAACTGGAGATCGGGAAAATACGGCTTCTGATCATCTATCTGATCAGCGGGATAGGAGGCAATCTCCTTTCTCTATATAGGGAAATAGCAACGGAAACATACGCCGTGTCTGCAGGAGCTTCGGGAGCGATATTCGGGCTTATGGGAGCGCTGTTCTATGTAGTGGTCGCAAACAGAGGAAGGCTTGGAAGACTATCCGGCAGAGGGATGCTGGTCATGGTCATGCTCAGTCTGTACTTCGGACTGACCAGCAGCGGTGTGGATAACTGGGCGCACATAGGCGGACTGATCAGTGGATTTGTCATGGCAGTCATCCTTTACCGCGGAAAGAATGCCGATGGTCCGTATATCAGACCGGAAGTGTGACCGTAAAGACAGTGCCTGTTTCAGGGGCGGACTCCACGTTTATGCTGCCGCCATGCGCTTCTATGATCTGCCTGGATGACGAAAGTCCAAGACCGGTGCCGTTTTCTTTATAGGTCACAAAGGGATCAAATATCGTTTCTATGATGTTTGCTGGGATACCGCAGCCATTGTCCTGGCAGAGGATGATCACCGTTTCTTTCTGCCGAGCGGCAGAAAGCGAGATACGCCCATCCTTGCCGACAGCTTCTCTCGCGTTGCGGAGCAGATTGAGCAGCACTTCTTCAAGCTTGATCTTATCCCCGGTAAAATCGCCCATACCAGGTACGACCCGGGAAGTAAATTCGATATCCGAGCCATCCGCGTCAAGAGAGATGGCAAAGGAGACAGCAACATTTTTGATGAGCTGCTCGATAGAAAATACAGAATGATGGAGCGTTGAACTGTTATTGAAAGAAGACAGATCATTTAACAGGCTGCACATGAACTGTATATCTTCCATGGTCTGTTCCCAGTTGTTAAATTTTTTGACCTCAGGGTGCTGTTTCTCTATGATCTGGAGAGAGGAAGATACGAGGGTCAGTGGATTTCGTATTTCATGCGCGATCATGGATACGGTAGTATGATGGTTTTCAAGAAGCTGTGAAATGATCTGTTTGGCGTCCTTATTTTCTTCCATAAGACGGTTCATTTTATTGATATCGATGTTAGTGAACACAGGGAATTCCTCGCTTTCTGTCACGATCCGGAGGTCGGTCATTTATTACCATTTAGTCTAGCATGTCATCTCCTGGTGTTCAACAGAATCATTGCGACACCTTTCGACAGGAAGGGTGGGAAAGAGGCAATAAAGAGAGCTCCCTGGATAAAGATCAGTACTCAGATAAATTTCTTCTCTTTTTCCAGAAAATGGGATATACTACTATCAGAAATATTCTGTTGAAAAGAGGGAGAACAAATGAAAGAGAAAGACTGTATTTTCTGTAAGATCGCGGCAGGTGAGATCCCTTCCGCAACACTTTATGAGGATGAGGATTTCCGTGTGATCCTCGATCTGGGCCCCGCGTCAAAAGGACATGCCCTGATCATTCCAAAGGAACATTACAGAAATCTGTATGACATCGATGAAGCTGTCGCCGGAAAAGCGATGGTTCTGGCAAAGAAGATGATTACGAAGATGACAGAGGTACTCGGCTGCGATGGATATAATATCGTGCAAAATAATGAAAAGTGTGCAGGCCAGACAGTATTTCACTTCCATATGCACATGATTCCCAGATACAAAGGGGACAAAGTCGGGCTCGGCTGGCATATGGGAGAACTCACGGATGCAGATAGAAACGAAATATTGGATAAAATGAAATAGACCGGAGAAATTATGTTTACAGGTAATCGTGAATTTAACGAGATTTATGAGAAGTATAAGAATCTCGTCCTGAAAGTGGCATACATTTATTCAGGCAACAATTACGATGTGGCAGAAGACATAACTCAGGATACATTTCTCAAACTGTACACAGGATTTGAAGATTTCAAAAGAGAAAAGACAGCTTCATGGTTATATACGGTCGCCAAGAATGCAGCGATAAATTACAGAAAGAAAAATGAGGGCATGGTATCAATTGATGATGAAGACAACGGTCTGAATAACACGCTGTCCACGGAAAGTATAGAAGACAGTTATTTGGAGCGGGAGCATGCAGCAGATACGGAAGAACTTCATGACCGTATACTTTCAGATCTGATGGAGAAAAATCCAAGATGGCACGATGCGGTGTTGTTATCCTATTACATGGATATCCCTCAGGAAAGAGTAGCTGAAATGATGGGTGTCCGGCTGGGCGTTCTTCACAGTATCCTGCACAGGGCGAAGGTCTGGATACGGAAAACCTATGGCGTGGAATATGAAGAGATGAACCGGAGAGAATAAATCGGGAAGAACAGACCGTAAAAAATGAACAGACATCCTGAGGACGCCTGTTCAAGGAAAGAAATTTCTATTTTGCGGAAGCAGCCTCCTCGATAAGGGAGATGATCGTACGAATGGAGTCCTGCTGTCCCGAGCTTCTCATGGCATCAATGAAGGTCCCACGATTTTCGTAGAGTGAATGGACTGCCGCTACCAGGGTCTCCCCGGAGAGCGCTTCTTCTTCGAGGACCATGCTGAAGCCCTGACGCTCAAAGGAACGAGCATTCAGTATCTGGTCGCCCCGGCTTGCCTTTGCGGAGAGAGGGATGAGAAGATTTGGTTTTCTGAGGGCCAGCAGCTCGCAGATCGCATTTGCTCCTGCCCTGGAGATGACGATATCAGCAAGGGCAAAAATATCCCGGAGCTCATTTTTGATATATTCAAACTGGCAGTAACCTTTTGTATCCTTCAGAGAGTCGTCGGTCTTGCCTTTTCCGCACAGATGGATGATTTGAAAATCCTCCAGAAGCTCAGGCAGACTCTGGCGCACGGCATTGTTGACAACAACAGATCCAAGGCTTCCGCCGATCACAAGAATAACAGGCTTATCCGCTGTGAATCCGCACAGATCCAGGGCAGCGATCTTGTTTCCTGAGAGAAGCTCCTGACGGATGGGGGACCCTGTGAGAACAGCTTTTCCTTCGGGAAGAGAGTCCAGTGTCTCAGGGAAATTGCAGCATACCTTTGACGCAGAAGGAATCGCGATCTTATTCGCAAGTCCGGGAGTCATATCGGATTCATGGATGATGACCGGAACCTTGCACCGCTTTCCTGCGAGGACGACAGGTACAGACACAAAACCGCCTTTTGAGAAGATTACATCAGGCTTTAATTCTTTGATCAGTTTACGAGCTTCTCCGAAGCCTTTGACCACACGGAATGGGTCTGTAAAATTCTGTACGCTGAAATAGCGGCGCAGTTTGCCCGAAGATATCCCATGATATGGAATGCCAAAAGGCTCGATAAGATCCTTTTCAATGCCATTGTAAGAACCGATATATTGAATGTCATACCCCAGCTCTCTGAGTCCGGGGATCAGGGCGATATTAGGAGTGACATGTCCGGCGGTGCCGCCGCCGGTGAGGATGATTCGTTTCATATAGTAACCTCCAGAAAATGTAGTAATGCACGGCTAAAGCTAATTTCATCTTAACCTTATTTGATGAAATGTCAAGGAAAAATATAGGACAGAAAAAAGGTGCAGAGAATGAAAGATCTTAAAAAATTATCACTGAAAGAAGAAGTCGACAGAGAGGCTGAACGGCTGGAAAAAGAAGTCAAGGACAGGAGAGACCTTGATGATATTACTGTGTCCGAAAAGATGGAAACTTCTCTCTTTAATAAAATACAGGACTATGAATATGACAAGCGGTCAAAGAAGGTATATCGCAAAAAGAAAAAGCGCTATGTCGTCATGGCGCTTGCGGCTGTGTTTATCCTTGCATTTGGGAGTGTGATGACAAGTGTGGGAAGTAAGTCATACTGGAAAGTGCTGTGGGACAGGATTGCGGGGGATGAGAGAGCTTCCCATATTGATGTAGAGCAAATGGAGTCACAGGAAACTCAGGATGTAGATGAGATACAGGTTTACAAAGAAATATGGAATGAACTGGGGATATCGACTGTAGGCTTGGGATATATTCCAGAAAATACATATTTGAAAAAATATGAATTAGATAAGGAACAAAGAAAAGCAATATTATTATATGAATATAATGGACAAGTAATCCGATATACAATGTATATGAATGATCAAGATTCCTCACTTGGTCAGATCAAAACAGATAAATTGCTTGATGAATACCAAGTGGAAACAACAGAAGGAAAGATTCTAGAAATAAAAGAATATGAAATAGCAGGAACGAAAACACAAAGATATATGGCAAATTTTGAATATGATGATGCTCAATATCAAATTATGGCTGATATAAAAAAGGAAGAATTTGAAAAAATAGTAAAAAATCTGATTTTTCTGTAAAAAAAAGCGTAAGTTTTTTCATTCTCAATTGTTTACTTAATATAGGGAACAATATTAGTGAAGTTACACATAGAAAGAGGAAGAGATGAAAAGACGGATTTTATCGATCATAAGTAGTGTGGCAGTTTTTGTTATGATGCTGACAGTGTCTATTGTTCATGTAGAAGCATCAGGAACAGAAACGAAAAAGGTGGATGGCTCTTATCTTACAACGGAGGAAAGTTCCACAGGGTATTCCTATAATAGAGCAAGAGGAATAGATTTGATGACTGGAGATTGTACGATCTCTAAAGCTGGAAGGGGCAGGATATATGCATATGCCTCGACTACAGCGACCCATGAGGTTAATTATATTGCAACGATTGTGTATGTTGACCGATATCTTGAAGATGTAGATGCGTGGGGACAGGTTGACTGGTGGATGGAAGATGTTGAGAATGATATCTTTTTATCAACAGCAAAGACAATAAATGTTGACAGGGGGTATTATTACAGAGTCAGGGCACGACATGTTGCTGGAAATTCCTCTCCATACGAAGAGACAGCCTCTTTCACAAATGGCATATTAATTAACTAACCCGCATATAATTCAATAACACCCTCCCTTAAGTCCTGAGAGCAGTCGCCGGTGCACGCCACGGAAACTATAAAAAATCAGATTAAAGATTTGAGAAACCTGTTCCGAGAAACACCACAAATCAACGGCGCTACATATGGCGGCTGCTCTCAGGGCTTAAGGGAGATTTTTTCTTATATATTATAGCACTGTCCTTTCGAACAACGACATCTTATTTCTAATTATTAAACCCGATTATCCCATGTTCATGGGAAATTTTCAATCAAAAGCAACAGAAAACAGATTCAGAAATAATGTTTTGCAGGGATTTAAGCTATGCCTTCCATACGCAGAAACGTTGTGTTAAAATAGGTATAAGAGCAAATTATAATGCTTCCCACCGTGGATATCTGCTTTAAAAATCTTATGGATAATCCTGATGTGAGAAAAGGATTTATCGCTGCATTGTTGAGGCGCGGTCCGGACGAGATCAGTAAGACGACGCTTCTTCCCACCACATTAAAGAGGGAATATGGCGATGACAAGCTTGGGATACTGGATGTTCTGATCCTTCTTCAAGACGGAACGCAGATCGATATGGAGATGCAGGTGGCATACTTCGACTACTGGGATGCAAGGGTTCTCTTTTATTTGGGAAAGACATTTACTGGTCAGCTAAAAAAGGGGGACTCTTACGAGACACTGAAAAAATGTATTCATGTGAGCATTCTGGACTTTATTCATTTTACCGATGACGATGTGTGCTGCCGCAGGATCAGTTTCTGTGATGAAGACACCGGCAAAAAGTATACTGATCTTATGGAAATCCAGATCCTTGAACTTAAAAAACTGCCTCAAAAGATGCAGGGCGAGGAGGATATTATTTCTTGGATGCGGTTTTTCGGCGGGAAGAGCAGAGAGGAGTTCGAAGATATGGCAAAGGCGAATGAATATATCGGAATCGCATATGAAGAACTGCAGAAGCTCAGCGCGGATGAATTAAAGCGTCTGGATTACGAGGCGAGAGAAAAAGCCGTAAGGGATTATAACACTCAGATGAGGAGTGCCCTGCGGCGAGGCGCCCGGGGTAAACTGAAAGAAATAACTAAGAAAAAGCTGGAAAAGGGAATGACAGCAGCAGAGATCGCGGAAATCCTTGAAGAGGATGCAGAAATGATCCAGGAATTAGCAGATGAAATCAGGAAAGAGAGCGCATCTCCTCGCCGCATGACAGGGGAAACAGCTCTTGAAAACAGCAGATAGCAGATAAAAAGGCAGCGGGATTATTTCCCGACTGCCTCTTTTAATGCCTGTGCGAGCTGGTCAGGGCAGGAAGTTCCCTTGACTCCGCACTTGATTCCCTCGATACGAGAAATCGCCTCATTCACATCCATGCCTTCGATCAGGCGGGAGATTCCCTGTAAGTTTCCGTTGCACCCGCCTCGAAAAGATACATTAGTTACTTTATTGTCTGCGATGTCAAAATTGATCTGCTGCGAACAGACGCCTTTTGGTCTGTAGTCCATGGTCACATACCTCCTTATCAGAGAGCATTATATCAGATCAGGAGAAAAAAGACAAATATCCAGGATGACAGCATGTTATTGATCAGGGGATTTCTTAAAAATTTTTCCGCCACAGTTCGTTCAGATATGCGGGAATATGACATTTTCAAAAACAGGGAAGCTCGGGCCTGTTCTGAAGGACGCCTCATAAATCCGATGGCTCTCCGGGAAGGTTTTCCAGGTTGATATCAGCTTAATATCAGCATCCTAAGAGCAAAACAGCAAGTCTCTGAATCCCCATGCATGCGGGGCTTCGCGTGTAGAAATATGTAGAACGGTTTTTGCGGACAATCCGGGAAGGATGGTCTATAATGTCCACAAACACAAGTCGAACTGCCGCAGGGCAGAAGTATTGTGGACATCAAATAAACAGGAGGGTTTGCTATGTTAGAAGGATTGGCGGCAGATACCTGTGTCATTATCTATCTGATGGCGGGGATCGGAGTGCTGGGGGTTCTGGCGAAGATCATCAACCAGCTTACATTGTTCGGGCTGGTCAGAGCGGCAGGAAATATGCCGAAGAGTACACACCGACTGATAAAGCTCGTGAGAGCAAAATACGAACATGCGTGCATGATCCATGATTCTGTGGAAAATATCGACGCGTTTGTGGAGAAATACATATATGAATACAGAGGATTTCTGTTCCGCATCCATACATGGAGACAGATCGAGGTGTTGTCTGTATGGTTTGCGGGGATATTGGCAGCGCTGGGAGCGTCAGCGCACTACTTTTCGTTCGGACTTACCGAGACAGTTTATCAATATATTGCGGCAGGCATTGCGGAGATGGTGTTCCTCTCTGTCATCATGCGGCTGTCCGACGAACCATATAAGATCAACGCTGTGAAAATGTATATGGTAGATTATCTGGAAAACATCTGTGCATTCCGCCTGAAAAGACAAAATCAGCGGGAGAGGGAGTCCATAGATGTGATCGCTTCTGAAAATGAGGGAAAAAGCAGGTTTCAGCCTGTGGCGTCCGCGAAATCTGATGCAAAGCGAGGGAATGCCTCTCGTGAGCTGAGGGAAGACCTGACCGGGGAAGCTCAGGGCACAGTGGTGTCACACACATCACAGGCGGCTCAGACAGCGGACGCATCAAGGGCAGGATCAGACCGCTTGCGTGCTGCAGAGGCAAGGAGAGAGATCCAGGCCAATGGAGACACCGGGACGGCAGCAAAGGGAAAACGAGAGGAAGGCCTTCCCATCAATATCGAAGGAGAGCCCAGGGCGGCTGAGAGCGGGAGTGCAGCCGGTCAGGCGCCGCGGGGAGCTGCTGCAGAGAACGGCACTGACAACGACAGGACGGCTCTGAGGGAGGAAGCGATCCGGCAGATATTAGAAGAATTTCTTGCATAAGCCGCAGATCCGGAACCTTTCCGGCAGCAGTTCTGAGACCTCTGTATTTATAGGCTCTGAGAACTCTGTGTTTGTAGGCTCTGAGAACTCTGTATTTTACTTGAATAAGAAATGCACTTTTGGTAAAATGTGCATAGAGTCTCGTATGCGGCCGGATAAACGGCGCCGGACTTCAAATGATGACAAGTGATATCAGAGAGGAAGGATCATAATGAGCAAAGTAACATTTGACTATTCAAAAGCATGTGGTTTTGTGCAGGAGCATGAGATGCAGTATATGAGCGAGCTTGCCGCTCAGGCAAAGGACAAGCTGCTGGCAAAGACCGGAGCGGGGAATGATTTTCTGGGATGGATCGACCTTCCGGTAGATTATGACAAAGAGGAGTTCGCGCGTATCAAGAAAGCGGCTGAAAAGATCCGTCAGGACTCAGAAGTCCTGCTGGTGATCGGTATAGGCGGTTCTTACCTTGGAGCGAGGGCTGCCATTGAGTTCCTTGGGCACTCTTTTGCGAATGTGGTGTCAAAGGATCTCCGGAAAGCCCCGGAGATCTATTATGTAGGAAACAGCATCAGCAGCACCTATATCAAAGACCTGATCGACGTGGTGGGAGACCGTGATTTCTCTATCAACATGATCTCCAAGTCCGGAACGACCACAGAGCCCGCTATCGCTTTCCGCGTATTCAAGGAGATGTTGGAGAAGAAGTACGGCAAAGAGGAAGCTGCGAAAAGGATTTATGCGACCACGGACAAAGCGCGGGGAGCGCTTAAGAACCTGGCTACAGAGGAAGGTTACGAATCATTTGTCGTACCGGACGATGTGGGAGGCCGTTTCTCAGTTCTCACGGCAGTAGGCCTTCTCCCGATTGCGGTCAGCGGTGCGGATATCGACAGACTGATGGAGGGCGCGGCAGCAGGAAGAAAAGCAGCGCTTGAGAATGACTTCACAGACAACGACGCAATGCAGTATGCAGCGATCCGGAACATCTTTCTCCGCAAGGGCAAGACAGTGGAAGTGCTGGCAAACTATGAGCCGAGCCTTCATTATGTGTCTGAGTGGTGGAAACAGCTCTACGGTGAGAGCGAGGGCAAGGACCAGAAGGGTATCTTCCCGGCATCTGTAGACCTGACCACAGACCTTCACTCCATGGGTCAGTTCATCCAGGACGGAAACAGAATCCTGTTCGAGACTGTTCTCAATGTAGAAAAGTCCAGGGAAGAGATCGTCATCAATGAAGAGCCGGTAGATCTGGACGGACTGAACTATCTTGCGGGAAAGAATGTTGACTTTATCAATAAGAGCGCAATGAATGGAACAATCCTTGCACACACTGACGGCAATGTTCCGAATCTGATCGTGAAAATCCCGGAGCAGAATGAGTTCTACCTGGGACAGCTGTTCTATTTCTTTGAGTTCGCATGCGGCGTGAGCGGATATTTACTCGGCGTCAATCCGTTCAACCAGCCGGGTGTTGAGAGCTATAAGAAGAACATGTTTGCCCTGCTCGGAAAACCGGGATATGAAGAGGAAAGAGAAGCTCTTCTTAAAAGACTGTAATTATATATGTAATGTAGCCTTGGCATACGATACGGCATCACAGACGGTATTTGTCTGTGGTGCTGTATTTTTTTGCCCCAAATATTGTGAGGACTTCTGTTTTTCTTCTTTGAATCGGGGATAATATATCAAAAAGAGAAAAACAGGAGGTACTATATATGGAAGAAAGCGTAAAACAGTACATCGCATATTTAGAACAGGAAGAAAAGAGCGAGGCGACACGGCGGCAGTACAAAAGGGATATCCTTCACTTTTTAGGTTTTGCCGGGGGACAGGAGCTCACAAGGGAGCTGGTGCTCCGGTACAAAGAGGAGCTGCAGACGAAGCACCGCGCCAGTAGTACTAACGTCAAGCTGGCGGCGTTAAACGGATTTTTTACATTCCTGGGACGAGACGACCTGCGGGTGAAGCGGCTGCGAGTGCAGAAACGGCCTTTCCTTCCCCGGGAAAAGGAGCTAACCAAAGCAGAATACTACCGGCTGCTGGAAGCGGCAAAGCACAGGAAGAACGAAAAACTCCGGCTGCTTCTGGAGACCATCTGCGGCACAGGCATCCGGGTGTCAGAGCTGAAGTATATCACCGCCGAAGCAGTTTATCAGGGAGAGGCGGTCATCCGTCTCAAGGGGAAGATACGCATCGTCCTTATTTCTGGAAAGTTAAAAAAAGCACTCAAAAAATATCTAAAAAAACGAAAAATTCTGTCCGGTTCGGTGTTCATCACGAAAAACGGAAACCCGTTGGACCGGTCAAATATCTGGAAGATGATGAAAGCCCTGTGCAAAGACGCGGGCGTAGCCAGTCAGAAAGTATTCCCACATAACCTGCGTCATCTGTTTGCCCGATGCTTTTACAGGCTCGATAAAGATATAGCAAGGCTGGCGGACATCTTAGGACACAGCAGCATCAACACCACGAGGTTATATGTCATGTCTTCGGATTATGAACCCCGGAAACGTATGGACGCCCTGGGCCTGGTGATATGAGGGGAGAATAAAAAAACCACATAACGGAAGTTATGTGGTACACCGAATGGATGATCTACATAGATAATTGTTAATTACATTATATGTGAGTCGACTTATTTTGGCAAGAGATAAATTAAATTTTTTTGATTTTGTCGAAATTGGCAACAAAAAGTGATCCTTTTCCGTTTTTTGTAATAAAAACAGACAAGGATTTCCTTTTTCTGCAATTTTTTATCTTTATAAATAGAACTTATACATGCCCATGAGCTGATCGGATGGCATAGACACCACATAACTTCCGTTATGTGGTGCCGGCCGGATGAG
The DNA here is from genome assembly GCA_019115385.1 of Candidatus Mediterraneibacter avicola. Taxonomy (GTDB): domain Bacteria; phylum Bacillota; class Clostridia; order Lachnospirales; family Lachnospiraceae; genus Mediterraneibacter; species Mediterraneibacter avicola. The sequence goes on from DXDR01000008.1 coordinate 13,408, forward strand.
CGCCGCGTGGGCAATTGTGTTTTTCATAAGATCGAGTGATACCTGATAAGTTGGATATGGTTAAAGGTATCAGATTGTGGAATGAAATATTCTAAATTCTTGTAGAGAGGAAAATGACTATGCAGCTGAAAGTAACGACGGATTATGCCGTCCGTACTCTGATGTATCTGGCAAGGCATAAGGGGATTGTGCCCATCGCCGAGATCGCGGAAGCGATGAAGATACCGGAAAAATATTTAAACCGGCTGGGACTTGCGCTCCGTGACGAAGGGCTGATCGTTACTCACAGGGGAAAGAACGGCGGCTACAGTCTTGGCAGGCCGCCGGAGCGCATACGGCTCTATGACGTGGTGGCGCTGGTGGAAGGTACTGTGGCCCTTAACCGCTGCCTGGAAGAAGACGGCTACTGCGGGAGGGACGCGGCGGGATTCTGCACGGTGTACAAGTGTTACTCCGTGATGCAGAAGAAGTGGGAGAACTTCTTGAAAGGAGTGACCATAGACAGCCTGCTGACGGAACTAAGTGAGGAAGAGATCGAGAAAAGGATTGAGAATGGTCCTGTTCATCTGGTCAAAGAAAAGTTCCGGGACCCGATATTTAACAGAAAGGCGGTTGGAGTAGTGTGAGGGTATTAAGTTGGAGTAAGAGGAGTAATCGAAGGAAAGGAGGTTGGGGAAGTTCAGATGTTTAAGAAAAGAAGATTTAAACCGGTGAATAAAAAAATGGTATCGCTGGGTCTGGCTGTAATCATGCTTATGTCTGTGCCGGGAAAGAGTATACTGTCCTACGCCATGACTGGTCAGGAAGAGAATGCTCAGAAACAGAATGTTCAGGAGCAGAGCGTAGAAAGCGAAAGCGGATACCGTCTTTACGCAGATGAACTGACTTCCGATTCCGGGGCTGTTAAAGGGGATATAACAGAAGTCCTGCCAGAATATGAGATCATAAATGTGAAACTGCCGGATGGAAGCCTTGCGGCGCCGGAGGAAGTGAACTTTCCGGTGACAGAAAGCGGGGA
>DXDR01000046.1 GCA_019115385.1 Candidatus Mediterraneibacter avicola
TACGGCCTTTTTAAACTTGTCAACGGAGGATTTGGATTTGAAGTCATGAGTAAAGAGGCAGTGGACGCCTATGCGAAGGAGTATTCAAAAGCTTTTGATTCTTCCTTCAGCCCGTGGAAGACCAGTTATGAAGCTATGGCTAAGAAAACAGTGATTAAGCAGGCTCTTAAGTATGCTCCGATCAAGGCGGATTTCCGCAGGGCGCTTTCAACGGATGAGACAATCAAAAATGAGATTGCTGAAGATATGACGGAAATCCACGGCGAGGATATCTTTGATGTTGCATATACAGAGCAGACGGCATAAGCACACTGCGGCTGCTCCATCATTTTAGGAATTTGATGCAACGGGAAACAGAATAAAATCAGATCAACAGGAAACGGAGAAGAGGAAAATGTTAAACTATGACGAATTTAAAAGGAAATTGTTAAAAAGAGTACGTGAAAATGCAGGGGAGGATATGAAGGTGGAGATTGCTGCAATTCAGAAAAATAACGGAATCCAAAAAGAAGCAATTGTATTTTCAGACAAAGAAGATAATCTGCAGCCGGTAATCTATCTGGACAGCATTTACAGCCAGTACCGTGCCGGAACGGAATTATCTGTCTGCGTTGGCTTTACAGTGGGAGTCTGCCGTTCTGTCATGGACCTTAATATAGATATGGCGTATAAAAACTGGGAAGACGTACGTGGGAAAATTGACGTGACGGTAATCAATAAAGCCTGGAATGCGGACGCTATGTCGGGAATACCGCATAGGGAATTCCTTGATCTGGTTCTGTATTGCCGGGTTATTATTGACAGGAACGAGAATGGGGTTGCCAGCACAATTGTCCGGAGCCATATGCTCAGAGAGTGGGGGATCAGTGAAGAAGAATTGTGGGAGGCGGCATTTTCCAATCTGAAAACGGAAGAATTTGACATAAAGGATGTAAATGAAGTCCTCGGATTTATCTTCCGGGAAGGCGGCTTGTCCGGAACGTTGGATAAGAATGAATTCGAGCCAGTGATGTATGTACTTACGAACAAATATCAGAACCGGGGCGCTGTCGGAATGCTCAGGACAGACCTGTTAGAGAAGTTTGCCGAACAAGGCGGCTGCGATCTTTACATATTGCCAAGTTCGATCCATGAAGTGCTGCTGCTGAAAGATGATGAAATGCCTGTGGACGAGTTGAGAAAAATGGTCCGGTCTGTAAACCGCGGTGTGGTAGATGAAATGGACCGGCTTTCGGATGAAGTGTATTATTATCGGAGAGGAAGCGGAAAAGTGGAGATTGCGGCGTGAGGGATGATAATTTTTGTAAAATATTAAAAATTATATTTGAAAACGGTATTACAAATGGTATTATTTCTATTGAGCGATATGCTGGATTCCTGCTAGGTTATTAATATTAGTGTAATAGCTTGGGAAATCAAAAAATTAAATATATCTCAGAAAAAGAATGTTTGGAAAGCAGTCCTTTATCGCTTCTAATTTTACTTAGGAGGTTGATAAACATGTTAGCATCAAACAAAAAATTATTACATGAAGTGTTGAATCTTGAGAAAAGCGAATGTCGTGTGTTTTTCAATCGAACTAATAGTGAGATTGAAATATGTGATGATTTCTTTTCTCTGAGAAACCATGTATCAGACGACAATATTGTTTTCTTTCCTACGGATGAAGAGTTATATCCATATTGTAAAGCAATGAGTGATTTCTTGGATGAACATAAGATTGATGTCCCGAGAGGAGAAAGAGCAGGGTCATACTTGAGAAAAAACGGTCTTATATATGATTTTTATGCATTCCGTGAAGAAGAAATGAAAAGCAGATTGCTCATTTGGCTGAATGAAAATGATATTCAGCTAGAAATCATTTGAACGGGGAACGGTCGTGCATTGTGCGCGGCCGTTTTCTGGTACACGATTCATACTTGTTTTTGGAGGAGATTATGGAAAGTAATATCAAGGTTGATGCAGAGATTCTAAAGTTTCTTATTGGTATCTGTTTTGGTAAATATAATGATAAGTATAAAGCAGCAGCGAATAGAGCATATTTGGATATGAACAGAACATTGCGTTTTGATAAAAAGACAGATTTAGATAGAGATAAATTACGAAATGATGTAGTTTCATTGCTGAAAAATGAGATAATAGCATTTATGAAAAACAAAGCATTTTGTAGGCAAGAGGATTTTGATTCATGGCATTTTAATATTTGTGGCGAAATTAAAAGTATATATCAGAAAGAGGATATCAGTTTTACTTATGGTCAGGCTCAGAAATGGATAAATATGACGTTTAAGTACTTATATATTCTGAGAAATGAAGAAGTACTAAAAATCCTTAAATATTTACATGTACCATTAGACCGGTATATTATTAACGCTGCATATAAGGAGTTTGGAATAGCATATCCTAATATTGTATGGAGCAAATGGGATGATTATGAAGGTCAGTATCTGGCGTATCAAAAAGAATTAAGAACCCATATTTCCTTTGAAGAACCTTTGAGATGGGAAATTAAACAATGGAACAAGGAAGTGCTTCCGCTTCTAAAATAAAAGGTGGAGAATGTATCAGGAATATATTATAATAGGAGAAAAAGGTAAGGGAGGCAGTCTACGTGAGAACTCCAAATCCATATACTCCCGGGGCAGGATTTATGCCGGCTTATCTTGCCGGACGTGAGAAATTACTTGAGGACGCTGAAAAATACTTAGAGGCAATTGAAAAAGGATATCCTCAGCAGTCAGTTATTTACTTTGGATTGCGGGGAGTCGGGAAAACGGTACTGTTGAATGCGATTGAGGAGATTGCGGATAACAGAAATATCTTGTATGAGCATATTGAAATAAAAGAGAGAAAGAACCAGAGATCAGAACTGGGATATTTTGAACAGCAGATTGCCAATATATGTAAAAAGTTTCTGCATGCAATGAGCATAAAAGAATCGGCTAAATCTCTGCTAAGGCGGGCCATAGGAGTATTAAAGGGATTTACGATCACTTATAATCCACAGGAAGGAACATTTAGCGCCGGGGTGGAAACAGATGGAATTGCGGAATACATTGGTACAGGTGATCTTCCGTCTGATATGACAGATCTTCTGGTAGCGCTGGGAAAGGCTGCGAATGAGTCGGGAAGTACGATCTGTTTCTTTATAGATGAAATTCAATATATGAAAGAGATTGAAATTGAAGCTCTGGTTGGTGCAATTCATAGATGTAATCAGCTGAGGCTGCCGGTTATGGTTTTTGGTGCAGGTCTTCCAAAGATTTTGAAAACAATGGGGGATGCCAAATCTTATACGGAACGGCTGTTCCGCTTTGAAGAGGTTGATGCATTGACGGAAGAGGCGGCTAAATATGCGGTAAGGGAGCCTGCGGCTGATGAGAATGTATCTTATTCGGATGAGGCAATGAATAAGATTATTGAGGTTACAGGCAGATATCCTTATTTTATACAGGCGTTCTGCAGTGCTATATGGGAGCAGTGCGACGGAGATACCATTGAGGGAGATGACGTAGAAAAAGCATTGCCGGTTTTCTGGTCGGATATGGATAAAGGGTTTTTTATGGTGCGCTTTGAAAGATGCACAAAAAGAGAAAAGCAGTTTATGTTCGCTATGGTCAAATGTGGAGAATTGCCGTGTACAATCTCAAATGTCGCAATGATTATGAATATGAATGTCAGTAAAATATCCACCTTCAGAGCCCAGTTGATTAATAAAGGGCTGATCTATGCAACCGGACACGCAGAAATAGATTTTACGGTTCCACAGTTTGATGGATTTTTAAAACGGATTAATCCCGGATTAGAATTGGACTAAAATTATAATGTAAAGTTTTCAGAGGACATGCATTCGCATGTCCTCACGTCATTTTCGGTACGATAGTCAAAACATCTTTTTGTCCCTTCAGCTCAATACCTGGCTGGAATAAATGATCAGATACCCGAGTCCGCTCCTTGCTGCCAGGAACTCCCCGATCACCACTCCCACCAGACAGAGTCCGATATTTACCTTCATATTGCTTATGACGGCGGGCACGGAACCGGGAAGGACCACTTTGGTAAGGACATGGCGCCTTCTGCCGTGGAGAGTATAGATTAATTTGATCTTTTCCTGGTCCACAGTCGTAAAGCTGGTATACAGGTTCATAATACTCCCGAATATTGCCACTGACATTCCGGCCACGATGATTGTTTTCGGCGTGGCTCCCAGCCACACGATCAGCAGCGGCGCCAGTGCTGACTTTGGCAGACTGTTCAGGACGACGAGATAAGGCTCCAGAATGTCCGAGAGCCGTTTGCTGCACCAGAGCAGCACGGCTGCCAGGATGCTGAACAGTGTGACCAGCAGGAAGCTGGCGAGCGTTTCGTACAGCGTAATGCTTATATGCTGGAAAATGGACCGATCTGCGACCATCTCCCAAAAACATGCGGTAATCTTGGAGGGACTGCTGAAGATAAAGGAGTCGATGATTCCATTATCAGCACAGAATTCCCACAGAAAAAGAAAACCCGCCAGGATCAGAACGCGGGCGGCACAGACGGTAATGCGTCGGAGTTTCAGACGTCTGATAAAGAGTTCCTGGGCCCGGGACGGTTTATTCATCGTGATTCAGCTCCTTCCAGATTTGATTAAAATACGTTTTGAATTCAGGTGCGTTTCTTCGGTTCAGAGGCGTGTCGTTTTCAAGGGCAAAGGACACGGGGACAATACGGAGCACACTGGCAGGGCGTTCAGAAAGAATGATAACGCGGTCCGCCAGGCTTACGGCTTCTGACAGATCGTGGGTTACCAGCAGTGCAGTCTTTCCAGATCTTCGGATAATCTGGCCGATATCGTCGCTCACTGTCAGCCGGGTCTGGTAATCCAGAGCGGAAAAAGGTTCATCCAGGAGTAAAAGTTCCGGCTCCAAAAGAAGAGTGCGGATCAGGGCGGCTCTCTGGCGCATTCCGCCGGAGAGCTGGGAGGGCTTTGACCGTGCAAACTGTTTCAGGCCGTACTGCTCCAGCAGTTCACTGGCCCTTTTTTTTGTTTCCGCATTCAGGGTGCGGTTGATTTCCGCCCCAAGCAGAATGTTGCGGTATACGGTTCTCCATTCAAACAGATGGTCATGCTGAAGCATATAGCCGATGTTGGAAGAGTTTTCTGTAAGAGGCTTCCCATTCAGTGTGATCTCTCCTGAGTCGGGAGTCATAAGTCCCGCTATCAGCGAGAGGAGCGTGGACTTGCCACAGCCGGAAGGCCCGACAACGGCAGCAAATTCGCCGGGGGCGAGAGCAAACGAGATGCCGGACAGAGCAGGAGTTTCGCCTTCGGGCGTATGGTAGGAATAATTTATATTTTTCAGTTCGAGTATGGATCGCATAGATTCACTCCTATCTGGCAGTATCTATAGTTAGTGTATGAAAAAACCGCGAGACTGTTCCCGGGTGTGTCGGCGTGGTATCGGAAATAAAAAGCAGGGAAATGCATAAACAACATCACACTCTTTCTTGTAGCAATGGCAGAATGGGAGTATAATAGAACCATAGGAACGTACGGAAAAAGCCGTTTCCGCAGCTGTGCCGGAAGATTGAGTATACGCTGAGGGTGGGAACGGGGAAAGGAGGAGATAAAATGACGGGACATAAAATAATTACCATAGGCCGGCAGTTTGGCAGCGGCGGACATGAGATCGGCCAGATGCTCGCAGACAGGCTGGAGATTCCGCTTTATGACCACAGGCTTGTCAGTATGGCGGCGCAGGAACTGAAACTCAGAGAAGATACGGTCAGAAAAGTAGATGAGTCCAGTTTGAAAATGTTTGTGACGAGCTACTCGGTGAGTCCTGCAAGTTACATGGATTTCGTGAGCGCCACGTCTTATATGCAGTCGCTTAATGAAAATGTATACCGTCAGCAGACGGAGATCATACGTGCATTAGCCGGTGAAGGTCCGTGTGTGATCATCGGGCGGTGTGCGGATTATGTGCTGCGGGACTTCCCGGGATGCATCAATGTGTTTATCTGCGCGGACAAGGAAGAGAGAGTTGCCAGAATCGCTGAGCGATATGGTCTGACAGAGCGCAAGGCGGCGGAAAAGGTCAGAAAGACAGACAGGGAAAGACGGTATTATTACGAACTTCATACCGGGCTGGAATGGGGGAGCATTGATTCCCATCAGCTCCTGATAAACGCTAGTCTTATGGGCAGGGAGAAGATCGTGCAGCTTCTGGAAATGATGTACAGGGCCTGAGGGCGATACGGGGATTCAGCCGACGCCGGGAAAATCTTTTGAATAGAAAATGGCATCCCGTGAAGGATGCCATTTTCTATGAGGGGGAAGATAGTTGTTTTGCAACTATCTCCGTATAGTATAGATAAAAAATGTGTAGAAAGTATGTATTTTTTGTGAAACATAAAGATTAACATACGCTTTTGCATGGTATACTGTGGTAGAAAAAAGTAACAGTTCCGTCGGCGTTATTTGGAAAACTGCACTGACGTGCTTGCTGCGGCTGTGCCGCCGGTTTCCTCATTTACTGGCGCTCAGGATATGAAACTGTTACAAAAAAACGGCGGGAGAGAGAAGTATGGATCTGCAGAAGATAAATTATCAAAAAGAACTGGATAAAATCCTTGACGGCCTGGAAGAGGAGAAACGTGTGCCGACGCTGCTGCTGCACAGCTGCTGCGCCCCATGCAGCAGCTATGTGCTGGAGTACCTTTCCCGGTATTTTCAGATTACGGTCTTTTATTATAATCCGAATATCTACCCTGAAAGCGAGTATGAAATGCGCACGCAGGAACAGCAGAAACTGATCCGGGAGATGAAGACCGGGTATCCGGTTTCTTTCCAGGAGGGCAGATATGACAGGACAGAATTTTTCAGGGCGGCCGCAGGATTTGAAAATGCCAGAGAAGGCGGCGCCAGATGCATGAAATGTTATGCGCTCCGCCTGGAGGAGTCGGCCAGGGCTGCAAGAGACGGGGGGTTCGATTATTTTACTACTACCCTGAGCATCAGCCCTATGAAAAATGCCCGGAAACTCAACGAGATCGGACAAAAGACGGGAGAAAAATACGGCGTGAAGTATCTGGTGTCGGATTTTAAGAAAAAGAATGGCTATAAACGGTCCATCGAGCTGTCGCGGGAGTTCGGACTATACCGCCAGGATTACTGCGGATGCGAATTCTCTCTGGCCGAAAGGCGGCAAAAAGAGCAGACTGTTTAAAGTTGGGAGTAGACACAGAACACTTTAGTGTGGTAAACTAAGTGGAAAATGCAGAAGCGGACTGCAGGCACAGGGAAAACTGCCTGTATGGCTGAAAGATGCAACAGAAAAGAGGAAAGAGATATGGCACAGTTATGGGGCGGCCGTTTTACAAAAGAGACGGACAAACTGGTATATGATTTCAATGCTTCGATTTCTTTTGACAAAAGATTCTGCGAGCAGGATATCCGCGGCAGCATTGCACATGTGACGATGCTTGCAAAACAGGGAATCCTCACCGAAGAAGAAAAGAGGCAGATCATAGATGGGCTTGAGGGTATCCGTGCGGATGTGGAGAACGGTATTCTTGAGATCACGGAAAAATACGAAGACATTCACAGCTTTGTTGAGGCGAATCTGATCGACCGTATCGGAGACGCAGGGAAGAAACTCCACACCGGGCGCAGCCGCAACGACCAGGTGGCGCTTGATATGAAACTCTACACAAGAGATGAGATCCAGGAACTGGACGGGCTGCTGAAAGAAATGCTGGAAGTGCTGCTGAAGCTGATGAAGGAGAACCTGGATACTTATATGCCCGGATTTACCCATCTCCAGAAAGCGCAGCCCATCACGCTGGCTCACCATATGGGCGCATATTTTGAGATGTTTAAGCGGGACCGCTCGCGGATGAAAGACATTTATAAGAGAATGAACCTCTGCCCTCTGGGCTCCGGCGCGCTGGCGGGAACTACTTATCCGCTGGACAGGGAGTATACGGCAATGCTTCTTGGATTTGACGGACCTACGCTCAACAGCATGGACTCTGTGTCAGACAGAGACTATCTGATCGAGCTTCTTTCCGCCATGTCAACGGTGATGATGCATCTGAGCAGATTTTCCGAAGAAGTGATCATCTGGAATACCAATGAATATAAATTTGTGGAAATTGATGATGCCTACAGTACAGGAAGCAGTATTATGCCGCAGAAAAAAAATCCTGATATCGCCGAATTGGTGAGAGGAAAGACAGGAAGAGTCTACGGCGCGCTTACGGCGCTGCTGACTACGATGAAAGGAATTCCCCTTGCATATAATAAAGATATGCAGGAGGACAAAGAATTTGTCTTTGACGCGATCGACACCACAAAGGGATGCCTGGCACTGTTTACGGGCATGTTAAAGACGATGAAGTTTAATGCTGCGCGTATGGAAGACAGCGCGAAGCATGGTTTTACAAACGCCACGGATGCGGCGGATTATCTGGTAAACCACGGAGTGCCTTTCCGCGACGCTCACGGTATTGTAGGTCAGCTGGTGCTTTACTGCATCGACAGGGGGATCGCGCTGGACGATATGAGTCTGGAAGAATTCAAAGCTATCTCACCGGTATTTGAGGAAGATATCTATGATGCCATCAGCATGAAGACTTGCGTAGATATGAGAAATACGATCGGAGCGCCGGGAAAGACCGCCATGGAGCAGGTGATCCGGGCAGAAGAGGAGTACCTGGCAAGAGAAAACGGATTGCAGATCAGGCAGATGTAATTACAGATAAATATACAGAAAGGAAGTAAGAGACATGGATCAGAAATTAAAAGTAGGAATTTTAGGCGCAACAGGCATGGTAGGGCAGAGATTTATCTCTCTCCTGGAAAATCATCCCTGGTTTGAGGTAGTAACCGTTGCGGCAAGTCCGCGCTCAGCAGGAAAGACATATGAGGAGGCCGTGGGAGATCGCTGGAAAATGGATACTCCTATGCCGGAAGCAGTAAAGAAACTGGTTGTGCTCAATGTAAACGACGTAGAGCATGTGGCGTCCACAGTTGATTTTGTGTTCAGTGCAGTTGACATGAGCAAGGATGAGATCAAGGCGATCGAGGAGGCCTATGCGAAGACAGAGACTCCGGTCGTATCAAACAACAGCGCACACCGCTGGACGCCGGATGTGCCGATGGTCGTGCCGGAGATCAACTCAGCTCATTTTGACGTAATCCCGGATCAGAGAAAACGTCTCGGCACAACACGGGGATTTATTGCCGTAAAACCAAACTGCTCCATCCAGAGTTACGCTCCCTGCCTTGCGGCGTGGAAGGAATTCGGGCCGAAAGAACTGGTTGTGACGACATATCAGGCCATTTCCGGAGCGGGAAAGACATTTAAGGACTGGCCGGAGATGGAAGGCAACATCATCCCCTTTATCGGCGGAGAAGAAGAAAAGAGCGAGCAGGAGCCCCTGCGTGTTCTTGGAAAAGTGGAGAACGGGCAGATCGTAAAGGCAGAGCAGCCGAAGATCACATGCCAGTGCGTGCGTGTGCCCGTGCTGAACGGACATACGGCAGCAGTCTTCATCAACTTTGAAAAGAAAGTTACAAAAGAAGAACTGATCGAGAAACTCGTAAACTTCAAAGGCTTCCCTCAGGAGGAAGGACTTCCCAGCGCTCCGAAGCAGTTCATCCAGTATCTGGAAGAAGACAACCGTCCACAGGTAACCCTGGACGTAGATTACGAGAATGGAATGGGCGTATCCATCGGACGCCTGAGAGAAGACACAATGTTCGACTACAAGTTCATCGGCCTTTCTCATAACACAGTAAGAGGCGCTGCCGGCGGCGCGGTTCTCTGCGCAGAAGCGCTGACAGCAAAAGGATATATCTCAAAAAAATAAGAAAAGGGACAGGGCTCTTTTCGATTGGGGACGTAGTCAATTCCGAAATGACTACGTCCCTGTTCACAGAATTTTCACAAATGGAGGTTGTTTTTATGGGAATGACAATGACGCAAAAGATTCTGGCTGCCCACGCAGGACTTGATTCTGTGGAAGCAGGTCAGTTGATCGAGGCGAAGCTTGACGTGGTTATGGCGAATGATATTACCGGTCCCATGGCTCTGCCGATCATTAAGCAGATGTCTGATCATGTCTTTGACAAGGATAAGGTGGTATTTGTTCCGGATCATTTTACGCCGAACAAGGATATTAAGTCTGCGGAGAATTCTAAGGCGATCCGGGAGTACGCAAAGGAGCAGGGGCTGACCTGGTATTTTGAGCAGGGTAAATCCGGTGTGGAGCATGCGATCCTTCCGGAGGCCGGCGTTGTGACTGCCGGGGAATGTATTATCGGCGCAGATTCCCATACCTGTACATACGGGGCTCTGGGCGCATTTTCCACGGGCATGGGTACGACGGACGTGGCTACTGGCATGGCAACCGGAGAGATCTGGTTTAAAGTGCCAAGCGCCATTAAGTTTGTACTGACCGGAAAACCGGGGAAATATGTAAGCGGCAAGGATATTATTATCCATATCATCGGAAAGATCGGTGTGGACGGCGCCCTCTATAAATCAATGGAATTTGTGGGAGACGGCATTGCAAATCTGTCTATGGATGACCGGTTTACTATGGCGAATATGGCGATCGAGGCAGGTGCCAAGAATGGGATCTTCCCGGTTGACGATCAGGCTCTTGCCTATATCAAAGAACATTCCCAAAAACCGTATACCGTTTACGAAGCGGACGAGGACGCACAGTACGATGAAGTGATCACCGTAGACCTTTCTGAAGTGCGCCCCACAGTGGCGTTCCCCCATCTGCCGGGCAACGCAAAGACCATTGATGAGATTGAGGAAATGGAGCCTATCAAGATCGATCAGGTAGTGATCGGTTCCTGTACCAACGGCCGCATGGAAGATATGAGAAAGGCAGCGGCAATCCTGAAAGGCCGCACCGTACATCCAGATGTCCGCGTCATGGTCGTACCAGCTACACAGCAGATCTATAAGCAGTGTATCGCGGAAGGGCTTCTGGAAATTTTTGTAGATGCAGGATGCGCCGTGAACACACCGAGCTGCGGCCCGTGTATGGGCGGACATATGGGTGTCATGGCAGCAGGAGAGAAGTGCGTGTCCACTACAAACCGTAACTTTGTAGGACGTATGGGGCATGTGGACTCCCTGATCTACCTGGCTTCTCCCGAGGTGGCGGCAGCCAGCGCCATTGCGGGTTATATTGCAAATCCTGAGAAAGTGGGTGACATGTAAATGAAAGCAAAAGGACATGTTTTTAAATATGGTGACAATGTTGATACTGACGTAATCATCCCGGCAAGATATCTGAATTCCTTCGACGCGGAAGAACTGGCAAGCCACGCCATGGCCGATATTGATCCGGATTTTGTGAAAAAAGTCCAGCCGGGTGACCTGATCGTTGCGAATAAAAATTTCGGCTGCGGCTCCTCGAGAGAACACGCGCCGCTCTGCCTGAAGACGGCGGGAGTAAGCTGCATTATCGCGGAGACATTTGCAAGGATCTTCTATAGAAATGCCATCAATATCGGGCTCCCGATCATTGAGTGCCCGGAGGCGGCAAAGGGGATCGAGGCAGGAGACGAGGTTGAAGTGGATTTTGACAGCGGTAAGATATATAACCGGACGAAAGGCACCGAATTCCAGGGACAGGCGTTTCCAGAATTCATGCAGAAGCTGATCGCTGCGGGCGGACTTGTCAATTATACAAATAATAAAAAGAACAAATAGAAGGGATGCTGCATGGGGCGTATGAGTGGTTCTGTGCAGCACCTCTTTTATGTACCGTGCGCAGGATAGCTGAATGAAGCGGCAGTCCTGCATGGAAAGGGGAATTTATGGAAAAGGAAAACGTGACCGGGAAAGCATCGGCTCTGCTGCCTGTGGGTGTGTTTCTTGTCATTTTTTTGGGAGCGGGGATAGCCCTTCGTGATTTCAGCGCCATGCCGGCGATCGTTGCATTTCTGATCGCTCTCTTTACCGCTTTTCTGCAGAACAGGAAAGTGAGTTTTGATGAAAAGATCAAAATTATCGCAGGAGGGCTTGGAGAAGAAAATATTATTACCATGTGCCTGATCTTTCTCTGCGCAGGAGGATTTTCCGGAGCTGTGAGCGCTGCGGGCGGCGTGGAGAGCGCAGTCAACCTGGGCCTGTCTCTTATTCCGGCTCATTTTGCCGTGTCAGGCCTGTTTATCATTGCATGCTTCATATCGGTATCTATGGGGACTTCCATGGGAACGATCGCGGCTTTGGCGTCGATCGCAGGAGGGATCAGTGAAAAAACAGGGTTTTCTATGGCAGTCTGCATCGCTGCCGTAGTCTGCGGAGCCATGTTCGGGGACAATCTTTCCATGATTTCTGATACGACCATTGCAGCGGTGAAGACCCAGGGATGTGAGATGAAGGACAAGTTTAAGGCAAATTTTCTGATCGTGCTCCCGGCGGCTGTCCTGACCATTTTCTTCTTCTGGCTGATCACAGCAGGGGTAAGCTATGAGATCGAAGGGGGACTGGATTACAATTTCCTGGAGGTCCTGCCCTATATCTTTGTGCTCGTAGGCGCGCTGGTGGGGATCAATGTTTTCCTTGTGCTTGTGGGAGGCATAGTCATGTCTCTGGCTGTGGGGCTTTGGACGGGAAATATCGCTCTCTCTGAAATATTTACAGTAGTAGGAGACGGTGTTGTTTCCATGTATGATATTACGGTGATTTCCATTATCGTGGCCTGTATCGTATCTCTTGTCCGGGCAAACGGAGGAATCCTTTTCATCCTTAACCTGATCAGGCGGAGGATACGGGGAAAGAAAGGGGCCCAGGCGGGAATTGCAGCGCTGGCTCTTACGGTAGACCTGTGTACGGCCAATAATACGGTGGCCATAGTGATGGCCGGGCCTATTGCGAAGGAAATCAGCGAGGAGTTCGGCGTGAAGCCAAAGCGCGCGGCCTCTCTGCTGGATATGTTTACTTCTGTCGGACAGGGACTGATCCCCTACGGCGCGCAGCTGCTTTCTGCGGCGGCGCTGACAGGACTGACGCCATATGATATGATTCCCTACCTGGTCTATCCGGTGTTGATGGGGATATGCGGCATTGGGGCAATTATATTGTCCAGAGACTGAGGCGCGGGCTTTTTGCCTGTGGACACAGCACAGAGACCTGTGCTATAATTCATGGCAGTAATAAAAGGAGTCATTTCTGCAGGAAAAGAGACAGGAATTAGCCAGATCTGCAGGGATGTTCTGAAAAAGAAAAAGAGGGTAAAACAATGAATCTAAAATACAAGAGTACACGAAGTGCTGATAAGACAGTGACCGCTTCCGAGGCAATCCTCAAGGGGCTGGCTGATGACGGCGGCCTGTTTGTGCCGGAGTATATCCCGAAGCTGGATGTGTCAATGGACGAACTTAAAAGCATGAGCTATCAGGAAACCGCATATGCGGTAATGAAGCAGTTCCTTACGGATTTTACAGAGGAAGAATTGAAACACTGTATCGACAGAGCGTATGATTCCAAGTTTGATACAGAGGTGATCGCTCCCCTTGTGAAAGTTGGAGATACCTATCATCTGGAACTGTTCCACGGCGCGACGATCGCGTTTAAAGACATGGCGCTCTCTATCCTGCCGCATCTTTTGACGACGGCTGCAAAGAAGAACCATGTGACGAACGAGATCGTGATCCTTACCGCTACCTCAGGAGATACCGGAAAGGCTGCTCTGGCCGGTTTTGCAGATGTGCCGGGGACAAAGATCATCGTTTTCTACCCCAAGGGCGGCGTGAGCCGGGTGCAGGAACTGCAGATGGTGACGCAGAAAGGCAGCAATACATCTGTTGTTGCGATCCATGGCAATTTTGATAACGCTCAGAGCGGAGTGAAGGCGATCTTTGAGGATAAAGAACTGGAGAAAGAGCTGGCTGAGGCGGGCTATCAGTTTTCGTCGGCAAACTCCATCAATATCGGCCGTCTGGTCCCCCAGGTCGTGTACTATGTATATGCATATGCAAAGCTGCTGGAAAACGGTGAGATCACATCCGGCGAGGAGATCAATGTGACGGTTCCCACCGGAAACTTCGGCAATATTCTCGCCGCATACTATGCAAAACAGATGGGCGTGCCAATCGCAAAACTGATCTGTGCGTCTAATGAAAATAAAGTTCTGTTTGATTTCTTCCAGACAGGCATCTATAACAAAAACCGGGAGTTTATCCTGACTTCTTCTCCGTCCATGGATATTCTGATCTCCAGTAATCTGGAGCGTCTGATCTATGCCATTGCCGGACAGGACGCGGAGAAGAATTCCGGGCTTATGGCGCAGCTCAGAGAAACAGGAGCTTATGAGATCACAGCGGAAATGCGGGATAAGCTGTCAGACTTTGCAGGTGGTTTTGCTACGGAGAAAGAGACGGCGGAGACGATCCGCGCAACATACGAGCGCACAGGCTATGTAATGGATACGCATACAGCTGTAGCGGCGTGCGTGTGCGCGCAGTATCGGAAAGATCATGCGGATGGAAGAAAATGCCTGGTAGCATCCACGGCCAGCCCGTACAAATTTATTCACAGTGTAATGACGGCCATTGACGCAAAATATGCCGATACAGATGAATTTGAACTTGTAGATGAGCTGAGCCGCATTTCAGGCACGGATATCCCTAAGGCGATCGAGGAGATCAGAAATGCGGATATCCGCCATACAGCGGAGTGCGATGCGGATCAGATGAAGGCAACAGTAAAAGAGATTCTTGGAGTGTAAGGAGCAGGCTATGGACAGCAGTATATGGGGAATTTTAGGTATTATTGTGCTTGGCTGCGGACTGTATGGTCTCCGCGGTTTCGGCGAGATCAAAAAAGGCGGGCAGCCAAATCTTTCCATGCTGATCGGGCAGGAATATGAGACGGCCAAGCCGGAGGTCAGGGAGGAGTTCCTGCGGAAAACAGCGCCGGTTCTTCTTATATTTTCTCTTGCGTCTACGGTATATGGGGTGATTGATTTCGTACATTGTTTTGTGCGGAGTATGCCCATAGCAGATACGGCGGCATGCATCGTGTTCTTTATCGCCCTGATCGTGTTCGTTGTATTCACATCAAAGCTGCGGAGGAGTTATTTTGGAAAAGGGTAACAGCGGCAGAAATGCGGAACGGACTGAAAAATGCAGGCAGGATCGGAGCACTCTCATTAAGGCGGCATTTTCGGCCAGAGAAAATTCTTACAGCCCCTATTCGCATTTCCGGGTGGGGGCAGCCCTTCTTTGCGAAAACGGAAAAGTATATACAGGATGTAATATTGAGAACCGGGCTTACGGTCCGACTAACTGCGCCGAGAGGACTGCATTTTTTAAAGCAGTATCGGAAGGAGAGAACTCTTTTTCGGCGATCGCCATAGTTGGAGGAGAAAAGGAACCGGTCTGGTGCTATCCATGCGGCGTGTGCCGTCAGGTGATGGCAGAGTTCTGCAGCCCGGAGAAATTTCAGATCATATGTGCAAGATCGGAGGATGAATACCGCATTTTTACGCTGAAGGATCTGCTGCCGGAAATGTTTTAAATTGCTGTGAGTGTGAAGTGATTAACAAACAAATTGCATAAAACAGCTTGCGGCAGTGTAAAAATATATAAAAATAACGGTTAAAATCATTAAAAATGCAGGATTTATATTAAAATCCTGCATTTTTTTGTTGTTCATCCCCTATTTTATGAGAAGAAAACATATATAAATGAATGTGAAATATTCACAACTTTCAAGTTTTGAGAAAATTATTGTTGATTTTTTGTCAGATATTCTGTATAATGGGGGCATATTGGAGATTGCGGCATAAATTTCCATGAAACATTTTAGAAAGAGAGAGGTAGAAGAGGTATGGCAAATATTGATTTAACTCAGTATGGCATTACAGGAACTACGGAAATCGTTCACAATCCTTCCTATGAGATGTTGTTTGAGGAAGAGACAAATCCGAATCTGGAAGGTTTTGACAAAGGTCAGGAAAGTGAACTCGGTGCGGTAAACGTTATGACAGGTATCTACACCGGACGTTCCCCGAAAGACAAATATATTGTTATGGATGAGAACTCCAAAGATACAGTTTGGTGGACATCTGACGAGTATCCGAACGACAACCATCCGGCAACACAGGAAGCATGGGATTCAGTAAAAGACCTTGCGATCAAAACACTCTCTAACAAGAGACTTTTTGTTGTGGATGCATTCTGCGGAGCAAACAAAGACACACGTATGGCAATCCGTTTCATCGTGGAAGTTGCATGGCAGGCACACTTTGTAACAAACATGTTCATCCGCCCGACAGCAGAAGAACTTGAGAACTTCGAGCCTGATTTTGTCGTATACAACGCTTCTAAGGCTAAAGTTGAGAATTATAAAGAGCTGGGCTTAAGATCTGAGACAGCCGTTATGTTCAACATCACAAGCCGCGAGCAGGTGATCGCAAACACATGGTACGGCGGAGAGATGAAGAAAGGTATGTTCTCCATGATGAACTACTATCTGCCGCTGAAGGGCATCGCTTCTATGCACTGCTCTGCAAATACAGATATGAACGGCGAGAATACAGCAATTTTCTTCGGCCTTTCCGGAACAGGTAAGACAACACTTTCAACAGATCCGAAGAGACTTCTGATCGGTGATGACGAGCACGGCTGGGACGACAACGGAGTATTCAACTTCGAAGGCGGATGCTACGCGAAAGTTATCGACCTGGACAAAGAGTCTGAGCCGGATATCTACAACGCGATCAAGAGAAACGCGCTTCTTGAGAACGTAACACTTGACGCAGAAGGAAAGGTCGACTTTACAGATAAGAGCGTGACAGAGAATACACGTGTATCCTACCC
>DXDR01000047.1 GCA_019115385.1 Candidatus Mediterraneibacter avicola
CAGCTTCAACACCAAGTTTCTCCACTTTAATGATATCGCCTTCAGCTACTTTGTACTGTTTACCACCTGTTGCTATAATCGCGTACATATGGCACCTCCTATTATCATTACTCGCCAATTACGGTGTCCGCAGGTATAGCGGAACTTGAAAACCTCATTGTGCGGCATACTATTGTAGTATAGCACAGGGCTTTTTACCCCGTCAAGAGTTTTCCTTGATTTTTTTAAGCTTTTCATAGCAGTATTCAATAATACTGCGCCGTGTGATAATACCGATGAATTTGCCTCCGTCATCCACAACAGGGACAAAATTCTGGTTCATCGCTTTCTGGATCAGGTCTTCCATATCTGAATCCGCGGACACGGCCGCATAATCCGCCTTTCTGGGAAAATCCTGTATGAAAATATTTTCCGCTTCTTTCAGATTCAGGTTGGTATACCGTTTTATGCCCCAGAGCAGATCCCCCTCCGTCATGGTTCCCACATATTCGCCCTGGCGGTTCAGCATGGGGATGGAAGCATATTTGTGGTATTCCATTGATTCCAGTACCTGCCGGAGCGTACAGTGGTCATAAATATATGCCACTTCGTTTTTTGGTTTTAAAAAGAACAGTATATTCATTGTGAGCTGTCTGCCGCCTTTCTGTTATCACATTCCATATGAAAATTGCCTGTTGTTTTTCTTATTTGTTTTATCTAAATCTGTGTTACGACAAAGATCTCATAGAGAGCCCGGATGGCATTTTTGAAATCATCATGGCGTACACCTACGATAATATTGAGCTCACTGGAGCCCTGGTCGATCATCTTTACATTGATATGCGCATGTGCGAGCGCTGAAAAGATTCTGCCGGCCGTTCCTCTTGTGGACTTCATGCCCCTTCCCACGATCGCGATCAGAGCCAGATCGGATTCCAGCTCGATATGGTCCGGATTGACTGCTTTATGGATATCGGCAAGGATTTTCTGTTCTTTTTCTTCAAAAACATCCTTGTGGACAAAGATCGACATTGTATCGATACCGGAAGGCATGTGCTCAATGGAAACTTCGTTATCTTCAAATACCTGAAGTACTTTACGGCAGAAGCCGATCTCGGAGTTCATCATGGCCTTTTCGATCGTAATCGCCACAAAGCCGTCTGTTCCCGCGATTCCTGTGATCGTATATTTCGACTGACGGCAGGTTCCCTCGACGATCAGTGTGCCTTTGTCCTGGGGGGCATTGGTGTTCCTGATGTTAATGGGGATGCCTGCTTTCCTCACCGGAAAGATGGCGTCTTCGTGGAGAACGCTTGCGCCCATGTAGGACAGCTCGCGCAGCTCTTTATAGGTGATCGTCTCGATGGACTTCGGCTTTTTCACAATACGAGGATCGGCGATCAGAAAACCGGATACGTCCGTCCAGTTCTCATACAGATCGGCGTTTACTGCCAGGGCTACCAGGGAACCGCTCACGTCGGATCCGCCCCGGGAAAAGGTGACAACGGTGCCGTCCTCTTTCGCCCCGTAAAAACCGGGTATCACCGCATGTTCCAGGGTGCTCAGCCTGGCGGAGAGAAGCTCATTTGTCACTTCAGAATTAAAGGAGCCGTCGTCGTTAAACCGGATTACTTCCGCCGCGTCCACAAAGTCAAATCCGAGATAGGCGGCCATGACTTTTCCGTTCAGATACTCTCCGCGGGAAGCCGCATAGTCCCGGCCGATTTTTTTGCTGAAATCCACCCGGATCGTATCAAAGTCCTCGTCCAGGGAAAAATCAAGTCCCAGGCCGTCGATGATCTCCTGATACCTCTCTTTGATCTGTTCAAGCTGCTCCGTAAACTTTTTTTCTTTCACTGCGGCAGCATAACAGCCATAGAGCATATCTGTCACTTTTGTATCGTCTTTAAACCGCTTCCCCGGCGCAGAGGGAACCACATATCTTCTGGAAGGATCCTTGCGGATAATGTCGCCCACTTTTTTAAACTGAGCGGCGCTGGCAAGGGAACTTCCGCCGAATTTTACTACCTTCTTCATTTTCATCTTCCTCCAATGTAAATTCATACGTTATACTGTACAGTTTCCTGGTTTATTATCAGAATAATAGCGTCTCCGACACACTTACGAATCCATATTATAACGCTTTGCAGGCAGGTTGTAAATGATAATTTTACCTTACCTGCTCATACAAAGGCTTATGCACTTTTTTCCGTGTCACTTCCACCAGATTGAGGGGCGTGATATCTACTAATGTCGCCTGGATAGGGTCTTTGGCAAGATGGATACGGAATTCCCGCATGAGCCGTTCCACATTTTCTTCAGCGTCCATATTAATAAAATCTATAATGATGATACCGGAGAGATTCCGAAGACGGATCTGTCTGGCCGCTTCTCTGGCCGCTTCCAGATTTATCTTCAGAATACCCTCTTCATTCCTGCCCTTTCCGGCGATACTTTTCCCGGAATTCACGTCGATCACAGTAAGGGCTTCCGTGGGCTGTATTACAAGATAGCCTCCGTTTTTCAGCCATGCCTTTTCCCTGAGAGCTTTCTCCAGAGCGGTTTGGGTGCTGTACAGCTTGCCGAGGGGAAAGTCTGCGTCATCATACAGCCTGAGGAGATCTGTCCTCTCCGGCATTTCCATTTTGAAATAAGAATGTATACGCGCATACAATTCTGCGTTTCCGATCAGGATTTCCTCCATTCCATCTATATAGACATTTTTCAGGTCTGATATGTAGGATGGAGGCGCAGATTTCAGACAGGAGAAGCAGGTTCTTGTGGGGGCGATCGACGCAATGCGCAGATATTCTCTGCGTAGAGATTCAATCTCATCTGACACATCCTGAAAGGGTGCGTCTTTTGCATTTGTGCGTACAATAATGCCAAAGCTGTCATTCTGGTATTCCCGCAGTTTTTCTTTGTAGTCGTCCCGCAGGCTTTTCGGCAGTTTGGAAGATACGCCGATTCTTGTGTTCCCGTGAGTCAGAACAGCATATCTTCCGGTAAAACTGATATTGCCGGTCACGGTAGGCGCTTTTGTCTTTACTGCTTCTTTGCTGATCTGCACGACCAGCTCATCTCCGATACAGAGCGGTTTCTTTCCGGCCTTGTGCGTAAAAAGAGCCCGGGGTGCGTCTTTCATGTCATAATAACAGCTCACTCCATTTTCAATCTCCACAAAGGCGGCTCCGATATTGGGAACAATATTTTTCACCTTACCGATATAGATATCGCCCAGACGGTGGCTCTCCGTCCGGTCACCGTCCGCGTCGGCGCAGTGGATCTCTACAATATCCCCGTCCTCCATAAAAAATGTCCGTATCTGCCCTTCTGCTTTTTCAATCAGTATTTTTCGCTTCATTTTCTGTCCTCTTTTCCCTGTACATCCTCTCTGTCAGAAAAAGGCATAACTTATTCAGCGATCTCTGTTCCGAGAGATTCCAGCGTGATCAGTTTCCTTTCAGTGACTGTTCCCGCATCAGCGTACATCTCCATCCTGTGATACTGAAAGGCTTCTGAGTTGAAGTCAGTTTTCTGTCCGTCCGGGCCAGGATCAAGATACCGGCAGAATGCCTCCATTACAAGATCCGGCTTCAGATTCTGTGCGCTGCCTGCCGCAAGCTGCATAAAAACAGCATTGCCGCGGATTTCCCAGTTATATATCATAGGACGGATATCAACTTCTTTTTCACTTCGTTTCGTCTGCTTCACGATTCGGATCCGGGACTGTGCAAGGAATATTTCAAACCGTGCCGTCCAGTCTTCGGGAAGAAAACCGGAATTGTTTTTCGGCTGTACCAGATAGTCGGCAGCCGCCAGAATGGTCATGCCCGTCATTTTCTTTTCCTCCGGGATCTGGCGGAAACTGACGACTTCGATTCCTTCCACGCAGGCTTCGTTCATCCTGCGAACCGCTTCGCCGCTGTTAATGGGAGCGGAAAGCTCAATATCAAAGTATTCACCGTCACTGCTCAGGCCGATTCCCAGAGGACTGGCAAAGGACATGATCATATGCGGACTGTAGCCACCGGTAAAGGCGATCGGTATGTCCGCTCTTCTCATCACTTTCTGAAAAAAGCGCATCACATCCAGATGTCCGATAAAACGCAGGGCGCCGTATTTTCTGAATTTAATTCTTGCCTTCATAACAGATACCTCCTCCGAAACGCGCAGCGCCGCAGCCGGAGCACTGCTGCCGGCAGTTGGGCGTCACTGTTTCCTGCACAGCCCTCTCCCACTCGCTGCGCAGAAAGCTTCGGCTTACGCCTGTGTCGATAAAATCCCAGGGAAAAAGTTCTTCTTCGCTCCTCTCACGAAGGTTGTAAAAAGAGGGATCGATCCCTGTGTTTTCAAAAGCCTGTATCCACAGTTCATTGCGGAAACTTTCAGTCCAGGAATCAAACAGACAGCCCAGCCGGTAAGCTTCTTCGATAACTTTCCCAACCTTCCGGTCTCCCCGGGCCATTACCCCCTCCAGTACCGTGACCTGGGCGTCGTGCCAGTTGTATTTCAGACTTTTCCGGTTCAGCTGGGCATGAAATTCTTCTTTTACGATCTCAGCCCTCCGCATATATTCTTCAGCCGTGCACATGGGCGCCCACTGAAACGGTGTAAACGGCTTGGGTACAAAGAAAGAGGAACTGGCCGTGATCTGACATTTGCCATTTCTCTGCTCTTTGGGGATTTCGTAATACCGGCGGGCCACCCGGTCGGAAAGACGGGCGATCTCCCGCATGTCTTCTTCCGTCTCGGTAGGAAGTCCAAGCATAAAGTAAAGTTTTACTTTGGACCAGCCGCCCTCAAATGCCTGTCCGGCGCCGTCCAGGATGTCTTCTTCTGTCAGCCCCTTGTTGATCACATTGCGCATACGCTGGGATCCGGCCTCAGGGGCAAAAGTCAGGCTGCTCTTGCGGATGTCCTGCACCCGGCTCATCACATCCAGTGAAAATGCGTCGATCCGCAAGGAAGGAAGAGAGATATTAATTCCCTTTCCCTTGAATTCGTCGATCAGAAATGTTACAAGTTCTTTTAATTCTGAATAGTCGCTGGAACTTAAAGAACTGAGGGAAATCTCCTCATGCCCGGTATTTTTCAACATGGCGCGGGCATATTCCTTTAACTTATCCACATTCCGCTCTCTGGTCGGACGGTAGATCATTCCCGCCTGACAGAAGCGGCAGCCGCGGATGCAGCCCCTCTGGATTTCCAGGACAACCCGGTCCTGGGTCGCTTTGATAAAGGGAACTACCGGCTTCATGGGATAAGAGGCGTCCGTCACATCCATAACGACCTGTTTTTTTACAGCAGCAGGGGCATGTACATTATTGGGGGAAAAGGATTTCAGTGTGCCGTCCTCATTGTATACAGGATCATAAAAGGAAGGGATATAAAGCCCTTCGATCTGTGCTGCCATTTCCAGGAATTCCTTCCGGCTCTTTCCGGAGCCTTTCCATGACTTGTACACGTCCAGAAGTTCATCATAAACCGTCTCTCCTTCTCCTATATAGAAAATATCAAAGAACTCTGCCAGCGGCTCTGGATTGTAGGTACAGGGACCGCCGCCGATCACAAAGGGATCCGCCGCCGTCCGCCCGGACGCATGGAGGGGAATATGGCTCAGTTCCAGGATCTGCAGAATATTGGTATAGCACATTTCAAACTGGATCGTAATGCCGAGAAAGTCGAAGTCACGCACCGGATCCTGGGATTCCAGCGCAAAAAGCGGGATATTTTTCTCCCGCAGCACTTTATCCAGATCGCTCCAGGGGGAATAGACCCTCTCACACCAGGTATCCCCGCGGCGGTTAAACATGTCGTAAAGGATCTGGATCCCCAGATGAGACATGCCAATTTCGTAGACATCCGGGAAACACATGGCAAAACGGATATCCACCTTCTCTTTGTCTTTCATCACCGAGTTCACCTCGCCGCCGATGTAGCGGGCTGGTTTTTCGATATTAAGTAAGATTTCATCATCTAATGCAAGTTTACGCATTTTACACCTCTGATTCATGTGATTGTTTCATGTAAGATTGCCTTCAGCACTGTGGTAGATTATACAATATTTCCATGCATTAGGCAAAGGAAAGTTATATAAAAAGACCTGTGATCCGAACAAGATTTTTCAGATCACAGGTCTTCAATCGTTTATAAGGCTTTCCACACTTCTTTGATCGTCTCCGCGTCCATATTTTTTTCAATCTCATTGACGATCGTCCGGCTGTCTACATCTGCCACTTTTGTCTTGCTCTGATCCATATAGACAAAGCAGACGAAGCAGAGGATGCCGATGGCAAGCCGTATGTAAAATGTGCCGCCGGATGAGTTTTCCGGCTTTTCATTATCTTTGTAGAGATCATGGTATATCCTGCCGTATCTGGGATGGACGGCCGGGATCTCCCGTTTTTCGTCATAAAGCTTCCGGGTCTGCCGCAGCAGTTCCCTTCTGCGCTCTTCCGAATCATTCATATAGAGATCACCGATTAAGTTCTGTTTCTGCTATTCTATGATACGGCGTCCCGGGATATGTCCTTTTACGGATTCTTTATCTGTCGGCCAGCTCGTTTGTGATATCCTCCCATGTCACGCCCCGCTCTACCATGAGTACCATTGCATGATAGAGGAAATCAGCAATCTCATATTTGATTTCTTCCGGGTTGGGGTTTTTCGCGGCAATAACAATCTCTGTTGCCTCTTCACCGACTTTTTTCAGTATTTTATCAATTCCCTTTTCAAAGAGATAATTTGTATAAGAACCTTCCTTCGGGTGGATCCTCCTGTCCTCGATCGTATTGTAAACGGACTCGAATACCTGGAGCGGATTTTTCGCGTCATAGTCTGCCCCCACGATCGTGGTGTAGAAGCAGGAACGGTTTCCGGTGTGACATGCCGCGCCTACCTGGTCTACTTTTGCCAGAAGTGTATCTTTATCACAGTCCACGGCCAGAGATTTGACATACTGGAAGTGTCCGGATGTCTCTCCTTTTACCCACTGGCACTGTCTGCTGCGGCTGTAATAGGTCATTCTGCCGGTTTTTACCGTATTGTCAAACGCTTCCTCGTTCATGTAAGCCATCATAAGAACCTCGTTTGTCTTATAGTCCTGTACGATAACCGGGATCAGCCCGTCAGAATTGAGCTTGAACTCGCTGAAATCCATCATACTCTCAAAGGAAGTCATCTGTATGCCGGCGTCCGCGCAGATTTCTTTGAACTCGTTAAAGTCCATATTCAGGCTGCTTATAAACATTCCGGATACGCCTTTTACACCGCTGCATTTGAGGATCCTGAGGATCTCGCTCTGTTCCATTGTGTCTGTCAGCACGACACAGGGCAGTTCTGTCACGTTCATGACAGAAGCCAGATCCAATCTGTGCATGAATACGATCTCGGTACTGAATTCCTCGATCAGATGCTGCTGCTTGAAAAGAGCGTCAAAATCATTAAGAGATACTGCAATGCGCTCTTTTCCGAAACGTTTGGACACCTCTTCGATCAAATCTATGGAAAGAGGCTTTGAAAAGTTCAGGATGGCTCTTTTTGCCCCTGCATACAGGATCTTTTTCACGTCTTCAGTTCTGCGGATATTTCCCCCCGCGATCATGGGGATGCTGATCATCCGGTTGATTTTTTTGATCAGGTCGATGGCCTCGTCATGTTCCTCGTCCGAATCCGACAGGTCGAAAACGATCAGTTCATCTGCTCCCCTGTCACTGTACTGTTTTGCAAGTCCGACTACATCCTTGGACAGAACAGTGTTGTCATCGAACCATGTTACTGCTTTCCCTCCGTCGATAAAAATGCACGGAGTCAGTCGTTTATAACTCATCTATCTTTCTCCTTCTTCTGTTGTGCGTCGGCTTCATGCGTCTGTATCATCAGCCTACAGCGTCCCTTTTGTGGACCACACATCTTTTATCCTGGGCTCCTCCGAGGAGGCCATATCAAGTGCTTTTCCGAATGCCTTGAACAGTGCTTCCGCCATGTGATGGTTGTTGCCCCCGTCCAGGATCTTCAGGTGAAGATTCATGGAAGCGCTGTACGAAACCGCATAGAAAAAGTCCCGTATCATCTCCGTATCCAGCCCTCCGATCCTGGGGACTGTAAATTCGGCGTCATATTTAAAATACGGTCTTCCTGACAGGTCCGCCGCACACAGCGCCAGCGTCTCATCCATAGGGAGTATGAAATATCCGTATCGTCTGATCCCCGTTTTTTCGCCCAGGGCTTCGGCTATGGCCTGTCCCAGCACGATTCCCGTGTCTTCCACAGTGTGGTGGCAGTCTACGGCCAGATCTCCCTTTACCTTTACACTCAGATCAAAGAGGCCATGACGGGCAAAACCGTCAAGCATATGGTCAAAAAAGGGAATCCCGGTATCAATCTGATTGTTCCCGCTTCCATCCAGACAGAGAGTCATGGTGATGTCGGTCTCTTTCGTTTTCCTTGTGCATTCTGCAATTCGCTTTTCCATACCGGCGCCTCCTTATTTCAGTCTTCCGGGAAGCGGACACGGATAGAATTGGCATGGGCTGTTAAGTGTTCCGCTTCTGCAAATGTTTCAATATCCCTGTGAGCTGCCTCAAGCGCCTCGCGGGAATAGGATATAATGCTTGATTTTTTGATAAAGTCATCTACTGAGAGAGGGGAGAAAAATCTGGCTGTTCCGTTTGTGGGCAGTACATGGTTAGGCCCTGCAAAGTAATCTCCCAGAGGCTCGCTGGAATGCTCTCCGATAAAGATCGCTCCCGCATTGCGGATGCGCGTCATTACTTCGAAGGGATTGGCGGTCATGATCTCCAGATGCTCGGAAGCGATCTCATTTGCCGCGTCAATCGCGTCCTGCAGAGTATCCGCCACCAGGATGTGACCATAGTTGTCCAGAGATTTCCGGATGATCTCCCCTCTGGAAAGCTGCCGGACAAATTCGTCTACATGGGCGGAGACCTTCTCTGCCAGATCCATGCTCGTCGTCACGAGGATCGCGCTTGCCATCTCGTCATGCTCCGCCTGAGAGAGCAGATCCGCAGCCACATAACGGGGATTTGCCGTCTCGTCAGCCAGAACCAGGATCTCACTGGGGCCGGCAATGGAGTCAATGCTGACATATCCATACACAGATTTTTTTGCCAGAGCCACATAGATGTTGCCCGGGCCTACGATTTTATCCACCTTCGGAATACTCTCTGTCCCGAAAGCCAGCGCCGCGATCGCCTGTGCCCCTCCTGCTTTGTAAATCTTATCGGCTCCCGCTTCCTTTGCGGCCACCAGAGTCGTCGGAGTCACTTTTCCATCCTTTCCGGGGGGCGTTACCATAATGATCTCATCTACTCCGGCCACTTTTGCCGGCATAATATTCATCAGCACAGAAGAAGGATAGGCTGCCTTCCCTCCGGGCACATAGACGCCCACCCGTTCAAGGGGCGTCACCTTCTGTCCCAGTATGGTGCCGTCAGGCCTGCTGTCAAACCAGCTGTACTGGCGCTGCTTTTCATGGTATGTCTGAATATTCGTTTTCGCTTTCCGAATGACCATGAGGAGTGATTCATCCACCTGGCTGTAGGCCTCC
The DNA here is from genome assembly GCA_019115385.1 of Candidatus Mediterraneibacter avicola. Lineage (GTDB taxonomy): Bacteria > Bacillota > Clostridia > Lachnospirales > Lachnospiraceae > Mediterraneibacter > Mediterraneibacter avicola. The sequence continues at coordinate 9,551 of DXDR01000047.1, forward strand.
TGGATTTCCTCTTCTGTCACCCGGATATTTGAGGCGTCAATGTCGGCGCCGTCGAACTGTTTTGTGTACGTGAAGACGGCCTCATCCCGCCCGGATCGTACATTTTCAAGTATTTCCTTTACGCTGGCCTCATATTTTCCGTAACTGTTGGGGCTGCGTTTTAAAAGATCTTCCAGCAGGTTCTTTTTTGTACTGCTGTCCAGTTTATCTATCCGCATATCTATTCCTCCCTGAGCAGTTCCCGCAGACTGCTGATCAGCCCGCGGATCCTGTCGTTCTCCATTCTCATGCTGACCGGATTGACGATCATCCGGGCAGACAGCGGGCACACCTCATCCAGAACTACAAGACCGTTTTCCTTCAGTGTGGATCCCGTTTCCACGATATCTACGATCACCTCGGACAGCCCCACGATAGGAGCCAGTTCGATGGAACCGTTCATTTTTATGATCTCTACAGTCTGATGTCTTTTATTGTAAAAATAATCTTTGGCGATATTTGGATATTTTGTGGCGACGCGGATCAGTTCATGATGTTTCAGGAGTTCTTCCGCTTCCCTGTACCCGCATACGCACATCCGGCATTTGCCGAACCGCAGGTCCAGCACTTCGTGAACCTTTCTGCCGGCTTCAATGATCGTATCCTTTCCGACAACGCCGATATCCGCCGCACCGTACTCCACATAGGTGGGCACGTCCGGGCCTTTTGCCAGAAAGAATTTCAGTTTCAGCTCCTCATTGGTAAAAATCAGTTTTCTTGAACCTTTGTCCTTCATCTCGTCGCAGGTGACGCCCAGCTTTTCCAGCATGGACAATGTCTTTTCGGCGAGACGGCCCTTGGTGAGGGCGAATGTCAGATATCTCATAAGTAAGCCCCTTTTCTACTGCTTTTTCGCGGTCACTGTCTTTTCTTCCCCAGTGATCAGGTTGACCATTTCTATCCGGTAGTCGTCCAGGAGATACAGCATGCTCATGATGGAACTGCTCTTCGCATAATCCTCATATTTTTTTCTGTCATCCTCTGGCTCCCGTTTGATGATCTCGATATTTTTCCCCCTGGAGCGGAAATTCATTGCAAGGCTGACGGCCCACTCTTCCGTCGCTTCCGTGTACACGATCAGATTTCGGTAATTTGTATCTACGTGGATCTTCTGGCGGCTGAGCGCGCTCATCAGCTCATCCACAATAATGGCAAATCCGATAGAAGGCGTGTTCTTTCCGAATTTTTCAAGCAGGTGGTCATAACGGCCGCCTCTCACCACAGCATCTCCTGTTCCGTAGGTATATGCGCGGAAGATAATACCGGAATAATATCCGTAGCTTCCGCTCATACTCAGATCAAACGTAATATGATCCTCGGCATGGTATATCTTCAGAAGCTTGTATATCTGCTGCAGTCTTGTGACGGCCAGCCGGGCATTGGCACTGGGAGCCAGCCGCGCAGCCTGCTCCAGTATCTCGGGGCCGCCCATAAGTTCCGGCAGGATGCGGAAAGCTTCCTTTACGCTTCCCTTCACACTTTTATTATCCAGGATCTCTTCTACACCGAAATAATTCCGGTTGGCGATCAGCTCACGCAGTTCCTCCGTCTCTTCATCCTCAAAACCGGTGGTCTCCAGCAGGCTTTGAATGAAATCCACGTGTCCGATATTGATCTGAAACTCTTTCAGACCTACTTTTTTAAGTCCGTCCACCACCATCGCCAGCATCTCCGCGTCTGCTTCAATAGAGTCCAGTCCGATCAGCTCGGCTCCCAGCTGGGTATTTTCTTTTAACCGGCCCTGGTAGCTGGTATGATTGATAAATGTATTTCCGGCATAGCAGAGCCGGATCGGCATATCCTCCCCCTCAAACAGCGTCGCAGCAGCGCGGGCCACGGAAGGCGTGATATCCGGCCGGAGGGCCAGGATGTTGCCGTCTCTGTCAAAAAATTTATACAGTTCCCGTGTGGAAATGGAACCGATTTCTTTTCGGAAAACATCATAGTATTCAAAAGTCGGCGTCTGTATATCCTGATAGCCGTACAGGTGGAGTACGGTACTCAGCTTTTTCTGCAGTGCAAGTTTGATTTCGCATTCTTTGTTGTAAATATCCCGGACTCCTTCCGGTGTATGTAGTTTCTGTTCCATTGAAAATCTCCCTTCACTTTACCGTGCTAACACGTTAAAATCCTTTTGTCATTATACGAAGTTTCCATCTTTCTGTCAATCCCCGGATTCCTCCGGTTCTCTGCAGTCCAGATCTTTCTGGAGAAATTCCAGATAGGGGACAAAATATCCGTTTTTCAGAGAGAGGAACCATCCGGGCTCAAGTTCGTCGTAGCGAAAGCTTTTCCTTCCTCCCTGCTGAGAGCGTTCCCAGAACTTCCGGATCTGCGCGTAGGTCATATAGTAGAGCTCTTCCCTGGCTGTGTAATATATAAGTAGAAAAGAAATGCCGCCCTGCTGTTCAAACCGTCCCATGAACTCGATCTGGTGCTCATGGACGTTCTGCAGAGGGAAGGTATCGGCGCTGCACTCCTTCGCATCAAAGCATACCGGAATTCCCTGCACAGCTCCGATATAGTCTACCGTGCTGACTTTATCAAAATAAGCCAGTGTGATATGCCGGTGTTCTTTGTCGATCCGGACCGGGGTGATGGGTGTGGGAATCTTCTGGATCAGAGCCAGTCCCATTTCCATATAGCGTTCATTTGTCCGGTTGATCAGTTCCTCCAGAGTCGATCCTCTTAAGCCTCTCGAATTCCATGTTGCCATCTCACATCACTCCTCGGTCACGGCAGATTTTTAAAAACAGTTCCGGCGGGTCCGCCGTAAGTTCCTTTCCTGACAGGGGAGAAAGCACACCTGTACAGTGGGGAAAGCAGAGGCGACAGGAATGGAGCATCTGAAATTCCAGACCATAGGATCGCTTAAATTCATCATTCAGATGACGGTCTCCATATTTATAATCCCCGATCAGAGGATGCCCTTCCGCTGCCAGGTGAGCACGGATCTGGTGGGTTTTTCCCGTGATCAGATGAACCTCCAGAAGAGTCGTTCCCCCGGCTGCTTTCAGCGGCCGGTACTCGGTTTCGATGGGGGCTGCGCCGGTGATCTGTGGATCGGGCTTCACGCTTTGAACTGTCACACGGTTGGTCCGGCTGTCTTTTGTCAGATATCCGCTCAGTCTGGCCGTGCGGGAAACGGTTCCTTTTACCAGACAGAGGTAGTACTTTCGTATGCTGCGGTCATGAAACATGGCGCTCAGCTGCTGCAGAGCCGCCAGAGATTTCCCTGCGGCTACGATACCGCTTGTGTTGCGGTCCAGGCGGTTGCACACCCCGGGGTGGAATGTGCGGAGGCTCTCCTGCGTGAGCTGCCCGGTGTCCAGCAGATAGGAGGTCAGATATTCTACAAGAGAAATGTCATCCGGTTTTGCCTTCTGAGAAAGCATGCCGACGGGCTTGTTCATAAAAAGTGTATGCGCATCCTCATAGATTATGTCCGGCTTTCCGGCGGCGCCTTCAAACCGGGCCGTGTATATCCCGTATTCCCTGTGCTCGGAAAACTGACGGATGGTGTCGTCCGACAGAAACAATTTTACTCTGTCGCCGGCGGAGAGGATTTCCTTCCCTTCTGCTTTCTTCCCGTTCAAAGTGATGTTTTTCTTGCGCAGCATCTTGTAAAAAAAACTTTTTGGAGCGCGATTCATATATTTGGACAGAAATTTATCCAGCCGCTGACCGGCTTCGTTGTTTTGGATCGTCAGTTCTCTCATCTGTTCATCTCCTTATTGCGGGTCTCTGTACTTCTGTCATACATATAACTTCATGATCAGACTGTGAGGCAGGAGTTTTGCCCCGGCTCGGGCAGCTTTCATGGGCGGCCCATAGACTGAGAGCTGCTTTTTCGCCAGACTGTCCTGCAAAGCTTTGCGGACTACAGCCTGCGCCCCGGCCGCGGTCAGTTTTTTCAGCGTGCCGGTCAGTTCGCCGCTGACCCGGAAAAATTCTGTTTTTACCGGTCCCGGACATACGGCCGTCACATAGATGCCCTTTGACTTCAGCTCCATGTGTAAAGCTCTGGAAAAACTCAGTACATAGGCTTTGGTCGCTGCATAGACGGCAAAGGAAGGCTGAGGGCAGAATGCTGCGGCGGAAGCCAGATTGATGATGCGGCTGCCCTTTCGCATAAAAGGCAGGCATATCTCTGTTATTGCTGTCAGCGCCCGGCAGTTCAGGTCGATCATATCTGTCTGGATGAAAGGTTCCTCAGCAGCGATTTCCGCTACCGTTCCGGTCCTGCCGAATCCGGCTGCATTTACCAGGATCCGCAGCGCCGGCTTTTCATCCAGCAGCGCGGCCCTCAAAGCGCGGCGGATCTTCTTTTTCGTAATATCTCCCTCAAAAATACGCAGAGGGATCTGGCTCTGCATTGCAAGCCGTTCCAGCCGTTTTCCTCTTCTTGCCATAACCCAGATCTCATCCAGGCTGGGGCAGAAAGAATCAAGCTGAAGGACAAATTCCCGGCCCATACCGGAGGATGCTCCGGTTACAACTGCGATCTGCTTCATTTGGCCCCCTTCTTTCTGTGAACATTCCGTATTGTTTTTTTCTTTCGTTTTTCCCGGCCGCAGGCAATATTTTTCCCGCCGCCATTTTTCGCGGTATGATCTGTCTGTCCGGATTCCGGCCGGATCAGGCATTTGGGTCCGTACCCGATCAGATCCGTCCGTCCGGCTTTTTCCAGCGCCTCGTATACAAGAGGGCGAAGTTTCGGATCCTGGTACTGGATCAGAGCCCTCTGCATGGCTTTTTCATGGGGACTCCTGGGTACATAGACCGGCTTCATCGTCCGGGGATCCAGACCGGTATAGTACATACAGGTAGATAATGTGGACGGCGTAGGATAAAAGTCCTGTACCTGTTCCGGCATATACCCGAGATCCCGGCAGTACTCTGCGAGTTTCACTGCTTCTTTGAGGGTGGAGCCGGGATGGGAGGACATCAGATAGGGAACAAGGTACTGCTTTTTCCCTATCTTCTGGTTCATCTGCTCAAAGGCGCTTACAAAAGACTCGTACACCTGGTGCTCTGGTTTCCCCATCAGAGAAAGAACCGGTCCCGCCACATGTTCCGGCGCTACTTTCAGCTGTCCGCTCACATGATACATACAGAGTTCACGCAGGAAATCACGGTTTCTGTCCGCCAGCAGATAGTCAAAGCGTATGCCGGAACGGATGAACACCTTCTTGACTCCCGGCAGCTCCCGGAGTTTTCTCAACAGGGTTACATAGTCCGAATGGTCTGCATCCATATTTGCGCATGGCTTGGGGAACAGACACTGCCGATTTTGGCATACGCCGTGTTCCATCTGTTTCGCGCAGGAGGGATGGCGGAAATTAGCGGTGGGCCCGCCGACGTCATGGATGTATCCTTTGAACTCCTCATCCTCTGTCATGGCCTGCGCTTCCTGAAGCAGCGACTGGTGGCTTCTCACCTGGACGATCCGCCCCTGGTGGAAAGTCAGAGCACAGAAACTGCAGCCGCCAAAGCATCCCCGGCTGCTGATCAGACTGAACTTTACTTCTGAGACAGCAGGGACTCCCCCCAGCTCTTTATAGGATGGATGAAAGGTACGCGCGTAAGGGAGGCTGTAGACATCGTCCATCTCAGTCTGTGTCAGCGGCATGGAGGGGGGATTCTGGACCACATACAGGTGATCGTTATATTTTTCCGCCAGACGCCGTCCACTGTATGGATCTGTATTTTGATACTGAGTATAAAAACTCTGTGCATAAATCTGTTTTGATGCTTTTAGTTCCTCAAAAGATGGAAGGAACTCTGCATCGTAAATATCTTCCCTGTTTTTTACCTTTACAACCGTTCCGCTGATATAAGTCAGATCCTTTACAGAAATGCCTGCGTCGAGAGCTTCTGCAATTTCTATTATGGAGCGCTCTCCCATCCCGTAGGAGATCAGATCGGCGCCGGAATCCAAAAGCACCGAGCGCTTCAGCCGGTCCGACCAGTAGTCGTAATGAGCCAGTCTGCGCAGGCTGGCTTCGATACCGCCCAGTACGATCGGTACATCTTTATAAGTCTGCCGGATCAGGTTGCCGTACACTACGCAGGCGTAATCCGGCCGTCTGCCCGTCTGCCCGCCCGGCGTATAGGCGTCTGTCTTTCTTCTTTTTTTGGACACCGAATAGTGGTTTACCATTGAGTCCATATTGCCGGCAGATACAAGAAATGCAAGCCTGGGTCTGCCGAACACGTCAATACTGGCAGGATCTCTCCAGTCCGGCTGGGAGATGACCGCCACCCGGTATCCCCGGGATTCCAGCACCCGGCTGATCACCGCATGGCCAAAGGATGGATGATCCACATAGGCGTCCCCTATCACATATACAAAATCGGCCTGATCCCAGCCTCTTGCCTCCATATCTTCTCTGCACACAGGCAAAAATGATCGTTCCATAAACTAACGTCTCCCGCATCTTTCATATGTATTGTCCCGTATCTCATAGAAATCATGGATAAAGTAATCGGCCAGCCGCTTTTTCTCCTCCTCGTCCGGCCTGGAAAACGCATCGTCCACTGCGCAGACTTCCATGCCTGCATTCTTTCCAGCCAGGATACCGTTTGGTACGTCTTCAAAGACCAGGCAGTCCTGAGGCAGGACGTCCAGATCTCCGGCTACCCTCAGATACACGTCCGGGGCGGGCTTTCCTGCCGCTACTTCGCAGGAAGTGCGCACAGAATCAAAGAATCCCGACAGATTCTGAGCCTGAAGCGCTGCCTCGGCAATCTCCCGGTTGTTGCTGGTGGCAATGCCAAGCTTCACGCCTGACCGCTGCATAGATTCAAGAAATTCCACGGCTCCTGGCTTTGGAAAAACTTTCGTGGCATAGAGATGGATCGTCATATCACGCCATTCCCGCATAACCTGTTCCACCGTCCGGTCCAGATTTGAGAAGGTATCTACAAAATACTGAGCTGTCTCCGTATAGCTCCTGCCTTCGATATCTTTGTGAAAAGTCTCTGGAGGAGTCAGGTGGTATTTTTCCATATAGATCCGGTCCACCTCCGGCCAGATCCACATGGAATCCACCAGGGAGCCGTCCATGTCAAAAATCACAGCTTTTTTTCCTGTCAGCATAATCTTTCCACCTCTTCTCTTGTCAGTTTTCTGTATTCTCCCGGCTTCAGGTTGTCGTCCAGCTGCAGACTACCCATCTGCAGGCGTTTCAGGAACACAACTTCTTTTCCGACAGCGTGGAACATCCGTTTCACCTGATGAAACCGTCCTTCACAGATGGTAAGGCGGACGACGGAGCGCTCCGCTGTCTTCAGGATCTCAAGCCGGGCAGGCAGCGTCTTTTTTTCATCCCCGATATCCACACCTCTGAGAAAAAGCGCCGCATCCTCCGCGGTAACCCTTCCGTCTACCTCTGCGTAGTACACTTTGTCCACATGTTTTCCCGGGGACAGGAGACGGTGCGCCAGATCACCGTCGTTGGTGATCAGGAGCAGTCCCTCCGTATCTTTGTCCAGCCGTCCCACAGGGAAGAGATCTTTGCGTTTTCTCTCACACAGCAGATCCAGAACCGTGGATGCTCTCCTGTCTTCGGTTGCGGATACCACGCCTGCCGGTTTATTTAGCATATAGTATTCGTACTGTTCATAAGCGGCATTGGCGCCGCAGTATGACACCTGGTCTGTTTCTGTGTCGATCTTCATCTCCGGCCGCTTTGCCGGATTTCCGTTTACCGATATATTTCCTCTCGCGATCTGCTGTTTCACCTGGGAACGGGTGCCGTATCCCATATCAGCCAGATATTTGTCCAGTCTGATCCTCATGCCGACTGCCACCGCCATCCGGGAAGATATTTATTTTTCAGGGTCTGGTTTATCAGTTTTCCAAATCCCAGAGGATATCCGTCTACACAGACCAGATACCAGCCTTTGTCTTTTGAAGAGACAAGATCTTCCACATCCAGGGTCTCCCCTTTCAGATATTTGACCACCCGCTCGTCTTCTACAGAAAAATCAAGGGTGTATCGGTATTCTTCTTTTTTCAGATTCATGGCCAGCGCCTGGCTTGGCTCGAACCGGTTCTTTTTCAGTTCTCCCATGAGAAGTCCGGTCCTTAAGAAACGGATGCCTTTCATGGCCGGCAGGCCTTCCGGCATATAGTATACTTTTCCGCCGCGGATCTCCAATCCGGCGGGATGGAATTCTCTGGTGATAAGAGAAAGAAACTCCTTTAGTTCATCCGGGAGCTTTCCTTTTCCGGTCTCCGGCCGGCTGTACGCTCCCCGGCGGGGACTTTCTCCCTTCTTTCTCAGCAGTGCCAGAAAATGTCCCTCCCCTTCCATACGGTGAGGAAAGATCCGAACAGTCTGTGTAAGGCGAGGGTTCCGGCTGTCTGTTTTCTCCGGCATTCCGGGGGAGAATCCACTATATGGACGGATATCGCAGAGCTCAAATTCAGGATATTCCCGGATCAGATACTCGATTATTTTTTCGTTTTCCTCCGGGTCGAATGTACAGGTGGAATAGAGGAGCATTCCGCCCGGGGCAAGCATCTGAGCCGCCTGCGTGATGATGCTTTTCTGTATTTTTGAAAAAAATTCCGGCCCGTGCTCTTCCCAGGCCCGGATCATCTTTTTGTCTTTTCTGAACATTCCCTCCCCGGAACAGGGGGCATCGATCAGGATCTTGTCAAAATATTCTGAAAAGCATGGAACCAGTTTGCCCGGCTCTTCACTGAGTACCAGCATATTTCCGATCCCGAAGAGCTCGAGATTTTTTAAAAGGCCTTTTGCCCGGGAACTGCTCAGATCATTAGCAGCGAGAACCCCTCTGCCATTGAGTTTTGCCCCCAGTTCTGTTGCCTTGCCGCCCGGAGCGGCACACACATCCAGTACCCGGTCGCCGGGCTCTACCGGCAGACGGTCGGCGGGCGTCATGGCGCTTGGTTCCTGGAGATAGTAAAGCCCTGCAAAATAATAGGGATGCCGTGCCGGCTGATCCTGCTCTCCGTCATAGTAAAAGCCGTTGCTGATCCAGGGCACCCGCCGCAGAGGCCAGGGCGCGATCCTGAGAAATTCCTCCACAGATATTTTGGCTGTGTTTACCCGGAGCCCGTAATGACGCGGCTCTTCAAAACACTTTTCATAATTTTCATAGTCGGCGCCAAGCAGCCGCCTCATCTTCTGGACAAATGCCTCCGGTAAATTCATTGGACTCCCTCCATTTTGTATGGAATATTCAGTATATAAGTATATCATGATTTGGGGTTACGGAAAACCCTTCGTTTGGAAAAAACGCTCAGCCGGAAAAACGGCAGCGGATCGTATTTCCCTCCGTATACTTCAGAGCGGGATATGGATTGATACTGATCTCATCCTCTCCGTCATACAGATAGATGCCGAGGTGCAGATGAACCGGGAAATTTCCGGTCGTACCCTCCACCTTGCTGTACCCGGTATCTCCCATATAGCCCAGCAGATCCCCTGCCTTCACTGTATCCCCCTCCTTCAGGTCAGCATAGGAGGAAAGATGCGCATAATAAAAGTAAGCGCCGCCCGGAGCGTCGATTCCGATACGCCATCCCCCCAGCTCCAGCCAACCCATACTTCTGACCGTTCCGTCTGTCATACTGACCACGGGATAGAGTTCACTTTTATTTTCAGAGGGCATGATATCCGTCCCTTCATGCCCTCTGCTCCCTCCATAATTTCTGTCATACATCCAGGAATCCACAAAAGAAACGGTAAGATTTTTCCGGTTTGAAGACTGTGCCACCGGAAAATATTCCAGATCGTCCCAGATTGCCTTGCATGCGGCGGCATATTTATCCCACCCGGGCCTTTTCTCCCAACGGCTCTTTTCTTTTCGCATCTGCCCCAGCGTTTTTCCGGTATCTTCCTCTCCGAAATCTGTCTCCAGCATATAGACTCCCAGCAGCTCTCCGGGGTCATCCAGTCCTTCCGCTTCCCGGATCTGTTCATCGTCCAGAGGCTGGCTCCGAAAATCCATTGACGATACCGTATCCTCCGTCAGGCGGGTAACCTCGGAAATATCCGTCAGACTGCTGAGGAAAAAGCCCGAAAAAAGCACCGCAAAAAAGAGAGCCAGGGAATATCTTTTTATCTGTCCCAAAGGAAAACCTCTTTTTCTTTTACTATATGAGGCGCACATAAATGACATGCGTGCCTCATATATCTGAAGTAAACGCGAGAAAAAGGAGCAGCCGTCCCGTGAGACATCTTTCCTCTACCCTTCTCATCACACTTATGTTCGGAGCCATGCTTCTGTTCCCCCGAGCTGTGTTCAACGGCGCAAGCGAAGGGCTGCTTCTGTGGTTTCAGGTTGTGTTTCCGACTCTTTTCCCCTTTATGCTGATCACAAATCTTCTGATGGCTTCTGGAGGGATCTCATTTATAGCCGGGATGTTCCGCCGTCCCTTTCGACGGATATTCGGCGTTTCCGGAAACGGCTCTTTCGCTGTCCTTGCCGGATTTTTGTGCGGCTACCCTATGGGTGCAAAAGTAACTGCCGACCTGCTACGCTCAAACCGTATTACCCGGGAGGAAGGCCAGTATCTTCTGTCCTTCTGTAATAACACAAGCCCCGTATTTATTATCAATTTTATTGTGTGGAAGACTTTGGGGGAGGACCGTCTGCTCTTCCCGTCTCTTGCCGTCCTCCTGGGCGTACCTGTTCTGCTCAGTTTTGTGTTCCGAAAGATATATCTGGAAAAAGGCAGCAGAGCTTTTCCTGAGCTGTCCGGTGCAGACAAAAAATCTGCCGGGCGGCCTGATTTTTCCCTCCTGGATTCCAGTATGATGAACAGCTTTGAGGCGATCGTGAAAGTGGGCGGCTATATCATTCTTTTTTCCGTCACTCTGGCACTTTTTGCAGAATCCGGGCAGAACAGCCCTCTTTTCACTGTTCTGAAAGCGGTTCTGGAAATGACGAACGGTATTTTGATCATTCACAGATCTTTTGCCCGTATCTCACTTTCCTGGCCTCTGATCATCGGACTTACTTCTTTTGGCGGTCTGTGCGCTGCCGCGCAGACGCAGTGTATGATCCAGGATACCGGATTAAAAATATCCCACTATATCATACAAAAACTGGCTGCCGGTGGGGCAGCCAGTCTTCTGGCAGTTTTATATATGACCTGTATGCCGGTATCTTAGAAACTCTCATCATCGGCAGGATAATTGTCCTCTTCCGGGATATCCAGTTCCGCGCGGTTGGAACGCACGGTATCATAGCACTCCTGGAGAGAATTGATCAGTCCGTCATATTTTGTCGTATAGCTGTCCAGCGTATGTCCGATGATACTCTCAGCATTCGCCAGCAGATCGTCTGTATACTGGATCGCTCCGATGCGGATCGCGTTTGCATCAGCTGTCGCGTTGTCGATGATCTCCTGCGCCTGAGCAGTGGCCTGGGTTACGATCTCATTTGCCTGAGCGTATGCCTGCTGCATGATCTCATGTTCGCTGACAAGTTCTGTCGTCTGGACCTGTGCCTCCTCGATCATAGCGTCTGCTTTTGCCTTTGCATCTGCAAGGATAGCATCACGGTTTGCTATGATTTTCTGATAACGTTTGATCTCATCCGGCGTCTTCATGCGTAACTCTCTCAGCAGTTCATCCAGATGTTCCTTATTTACAATGATCTTTGTCGTGGACAGCGGCTGAAATTTACAATCCCTGTCGATGTATTCTTCGATTTCATCAATAATCTGTTCAATGCGGCTGCTCATGATTTACACTCTCCTTTTGTATTCATCTTTTTCTTAAGTTCCACAGCGACCGCTTCCGGCACAAACTGTGACAAATCTCCCCCAAAGGCGGCAATCTCTCTCACTGTGGTGGAACTCAAATAGGAATATTGTATACTCGTAGTCAGAAACATAGTCTCAACCTTTGGTTCCAGTTTATGATTGGTCTGTGACATCTGCAGCTCATATTCAAAATCGGTGATCGCCCTGAGCCCTCTGATAATAAGACGGGCATCCATCCGGGACGCAAAATCTACAAGCAGTCCGTCGAAAGGGACGATCCTGACATTTGATAATCCGCCTGTCACTTCCTTTAACATTTTAACACGTTCTTCTACAGAAAACAACGGCATTTTCGCTTTATTGTTCAGCACTCCGACAATCAGTTCATCCACAATTTTGCAGGATCTCTGTATGATATCGCAGTGACCATATGTGACCGGATCAAAACTGCCCGGATAGATCGCCCTTAACATATTTCTTCCCTTCCTGCCCTCTCGATGAAGACATGTTTATTCGTCTTATACAGCTTTTCCCGAAAGACATGGAGGCCCAGTCCTTCCACATAGGAAAAATCCGTGTCTTTAGAGGCTTCCGCGATGATCACTGTATCTTCATATACAAGCGACGATCCTGCCAGATATCTGAGCACCTGTTCTTCATATCCTCTGTCATAAGGAGGATCCATAAAAATAAGATCAAATACTTTTTCACCCTCCAGCCTGTACAAAGCATCTAAAACGTCCCCTGTCACAGTGACAGCTTTCGGCTCCAGACGGGTAAATTTCAGGTTTTCTCTGATGCAGGACATGGCCTTTGGATTTTTCTCCACAAAGACCGCTTCTTTCGCTCCCCTGCTCAGGGCCTCGATCCCAATTCCCCCGCTTCCGCTGAATAGATCCAGGAATATACTGTCGTATACAGTGGGCCCGATGATATTAAAAAGCGTTTCTTTGATCCGGTCTGTTGTGGGCCTTGTCTCCATGCCGTCCAGGGTTTTTAACCGCAGGCTTCTGGCGCTTCCCGCAATCACTCTCATATGGCGACACCTCTCTTACTCTAACTATGCTGAATTTTAGCAGAAAAAAGCACTCAGGTCAATCCCGAGTGCTTTTCTCTCATTTTTCTGTCAGGCTGTTATTTGCCTGCCATCTGTTTTTCCTGCTGTTCGATCATTTTCTTGACCATATATCCGCCTACAGAACCATTCTGTTTGGACGTAAGGTCTCCGTTGTAACCGTCAGTCAGCGGTACACCGAGCTCATTTGCAACTTCGTACTTGAATTTGTCCAGAGCACCCTTTGCCTCCGGCACTGCTGCTCTGTTGGATGAACGACTTGCCATGATCTTTTTCCTCCTTCTGCAACTTTGTAACAGTACTGTTACTTTTCCTGTGTTCTGTAACACAAACTTCCGGCTGCATCTGTATGTAATCTGCCGCTTTTTCTGCAGCCGGTTACGATACGTCCGCTTCCGTTTGTTTTATGTTACGCTCTTAGTATATGGAGGATCTGCAGCTTTAGTCTGGAAATTCATAGCAAAAATATTTGCAGACTTTTTTCTTTTCCTACAGCTATTTAAAGAGTTGTCTCCAGCATGATCTGCTGCATTTTTTCATCGATACAGTTTTTGAGTCCTTCATGTCCGGGTAATGCAAGCAGCGGATCATCCTTCAGGATCTTATCTGCTGCTGCAGACGCAGCCTGGAGGAGTTTTGCATCCTGAAATACATCTGCCAGCCGGAAATCCAGGATCCCGCTCTGCCGGATACCGAAAAGATCTCCAGGTCCCCGCAGGCGCAGATCCTCCCCGGCAATAAAAAAGCCGTCGTTGGATCGGTTCAGAATCTCCAGCCGCTCTTTCGTCTCCTTGGATCTGGACGGCGACATAAAAATGCAGTAAGACTGATATTTGCCTCTTCCCACACGGCCTCTGAGCTGATGCAGCTGCGCAAGGCCGAAGCGTTCTGCGTTTTCGATAAGGATCACTGTGGCGTTTGGCACGTCGATCCCCACCTCCACAACCGTGGTAGAGACAAGGATCTGGATCTCATTCCGGCCAAACGCCTCCATGACGGCATCCTTTTCCTGCTGTTTCATCCTTCCGTGAAGACAGCCGACACGGATCTGATCCCCCATCTCTTCTGACAGCATGGCCGAGTAATCCATCACATTCTCAGCCTCCATGCGTTCGCTTTCCTCCACCATAGGGCAGATAACGTAGCACTGCCGCCCTTCTGTCACCTGTTTTTTTATAAAGCGGTAAGCCGTCTCCCGGTAACCGGTGTCCACCACACAGTTTTTAATGGGCAGACGGTTTTTCGGCATCTCGTCAATGACGGAGATATCCAGGTCGCCGTACAGGATGATCGCCAGTGTCCGCGGGATGGGCGTGGCACTCATGACAAGGATATGGGGCGTCCGGCCTTTCTCCGCCAGAGCCTCTCTCTGGCGTACTCCGAACCGGTGCTGCTCGTCCGTCACGACCAGCGCCAGATCTCTGTATTTTACCTTCTCCTGGATCAGGGCATGGGTTCCGATTATGATCGAGGAACTTCCATCCTCGATGGACTCGTAAACTTTTCTCTTTTGGGCAGCCGTCATGGAGCCGGTAAGAAGGGACGCTTTCAGGGGGATGGAATACTTTTTGAGCATTCCCGATATATTTTCAAAATGCTGTCTGGCAAGCACCTCGGTAGGCGCCATCATTGCCCCCTGGCAGCCGTTGAGGCCTGCCAGAAGAAGAGCCAGAAAAGCTACCACAGTCTTTCCGGATCCCACATCCCCCTGGACCAGCCGGGACATAACGGAAGAACCCTGCATATCAGAACGGATCTCGTTCCATACTTTTTCCTGGGCGCCGGTCAGCCGGTAGGGAAGCCGCTTCAGAAAATCAGTGATAGCAGGATGGTCCGGCAGATGAAACTGGTTTGCCGCCCTGCTCTCAGAATGCTTCATCCTGCGCAGCGTCAGGATAAATACAAGAAATTCCTCGAACACAAATCTCTCTCTGGCCTGTACAAACCCTTCCTTTGTCAGGGGAAAATGCATGGTCTGGACGGCCTGGGCATAGGGGACAAAACCATACTGTTCCTCCAGCTCCAGGGGCAGGATATCCTGCATTCCACTAACGCACTCCAGCGCCTGCTTCACCGCTTTTACCACCGCGTTGTTCGTCAGCCCAGATGTCAGGGAATAGACCGGCTGCATGGAATGTCTCTTTTCTTCATACTTTGCAGCAGGATAGTAGATCTCCGGATGCTCCATCACAAGTCCTTCCCGTTTCCGCACAACCCGGCCCCGCAGCGTAAGCGGTCCGCCCTTGCTCAACGTGGCGCGAAGAAACGGCATGCGGAACCAAATAACCTTCAGTGTACCTGTAAGGTCTTTTAAATGCAGAGTTGTGATCTGCATACGCTGATTTCCTGACACCTGGATACGCCCGAAGACTGCCCCTGTCACCGCGGCAGTCTTTCCTTCTTCCAGTTCCCCGATCGGGACAGGATCATCAAATATGTCATATCCCCTGGGATAATAACGGATGAGATCCCCCACCGTTTTCACCCCGACCCTTGCGAATAGAGCCACTGTCTTTTCGCCGATCCCTTTTAATTTTCCGACACTGCTTTTCTCGTTCATGTTCTGCTCCTGAATCTGATATAAAATCAGGGCATTCTCCCATCGGGAGAACGCCCCGTATCCTCATTTTTTATCCTGACGGTCAAGTTTACTCTACGGAAAGAACATAGTAGTAAATTGGCTGTCCGCCTGAATGGAGATCCACATCCATATCTGGATAAAGTTCCTCGACAGCCTGGGCAAACTGAGCCGCATCTTCTTCTGTAACATCCTGCCCGTAGTACAGGCTGATCAGTTCGGAATCACCGTCAACAAGCTGGGCAAGCATCTCTTTTGCCGCGTCCTCTACGGACTGGCTGACTGACAGGATGCCCTGGTCGCCAATTCCCATAATGTCTCCCTCGTGGATTTCCTTATCATCAATGTGGGTATCCCGCACAGCATATGTCACCTGGCCGGTTTTTACGTGGGTGATCCCATCTTTCATCGCTTCGATATTAGTATCCACATCCGCCTCAGGCATATAATTGATGACCGCAGTGATTCCCTGAGGAACTGTTTTCGTGGGTATTACGATAATATCCTTGTCTTTTGTAAGACTCTGGGCCTGATTTGCCGCAAGGATGATATTCTTATT
>DXDR01000048.1 GCA_019115385.1 Candidatus Mediterraneibacter avicola
GTTTCTGAAGACGGGAGAAATAACGTTTGATATCGAAATCAGGACCGTTGATGGAGACAGGCTTTTAGCCTCTGCATCCAAAGCAATCACAGTTACCGAAAAGGTGGTTTCAGAGACGCCTGATGATGAGATAAACAATGGCGGACAGAGCCCGACAAAATCTGAGACGAAAAACCCTGACAATAACAAGGCCGTCCCACAGACAGGAGATACTGCTGATTTCACACTGCCAATTATCCTGCTGTCCATATCAGGTATCAGCCTTGCCGGAACATTTTTCTATCTCAGAAAGAGAAAATACAATTCATAACAGAGATCAGCCTGCTGAACGTCGGCAGGCTGATTTTTCGTTGTCCGTTTTTCTATTCTACGTCCTTCGTGTCATCTGCAGTATGGAATAAAAAGCTGATATAAAAAGGTCATTTAGATTTTTTTTAGCAGTGATTTATATATTTTCTTTTTCTTTTATAATTCACTCATATTTTTGTAACATTTACTGTCTATACTATATATCAGATAGTTGATAAACAACTATCTCCCCCCTCATAAAGTTTAGGCGCTGCAAGGCGCCGCACTTTACTCTCATTCCTTTAGATAACTTATAAAACGGCGAAAACCCGTCGGCTGCAAAGCTGACGGGTTTTCGTTATCTTTATATTATTTTATTTTTTCCTCAAACCACTGATACAGATCCTCATATACCTGCTGCCGGTCTGTCTCGTTCAAAATTTCATGTCTGTCTCCGGTATAAAGCCTCAGCGTGGTATCCTGTATTCCTGCCGCGCAGTATTTTTCGTATACTTTGCGTACGCCTTTTCCAAAATCCCCTACCGGATCTTCTGCCCCTGAAACAAAAAGGATAGGCAGTGTTTTAGGGATCATAGATATGTTTTCCTTTCTCTGCATGCCGAGCATTCCAGCCATCATACTGTAATATGCATTTACAGTGAACATGAAAGAACACATCGGATCCGCCACATACGCATCCAGATGGTCTCTGTCGCTGGTAATCCAGTCCGCCCGCGTCCTGGCAGGCTTAAACTTTTTATTAAAAGATCCTGTTACCAGTTCATCTACCATTTTGCTTCTGTAATGCCATCCACGAACCGCAGCCATCAGCCGGCAGAGACGTTTTACAAACAGCAGGGACGCCCTGCTGTGATCTGTCACTACGCCCATGAGGACCACGCCGTCCAGCCCGTTTCCATACATCTGAATGTACTGACGCAGCAGTGATGAGCCCATACTATGCCCCAGCATAAAATACGGCACATCCGGATGTTTCTTTGCCGTGCGCTGGCGGAGCGTGTGAATATCTCCCAGCACACAGGCGTTTCCATATTTTTTATCGAAAAATCCGTACTCCGATTTTGACTGCACAGATTTTCCATGACCAAGATGATCATTTCCCACCACATAATATCCTTTTTCACAGAGAAAACGGGCAAACTCATCATACCTTTTGATATATTCAACCATACCGTGGCAGATCTGCAGAACAGCCCGCACCTCGCCTTCCGGCTTCCATTCTATTGTATGAATCTCCGTGTTTCCATCCTTGGATGGGAAATAGAACTCATCTCTCATGTTACTTCCTTACCTGTCATCTAATTTTATGTAATCCCGGTACGGAGCAAGCGGCTTATATGCCGGACGAATGATCTTGTCTACATTTTTGAGCTCTTCCAGTCTGTGCGCGCTCCATCCTACAATACGCGCCGCTGCAAAGATGGGCGTGTACAGTGACGGCGGGAGATCCAGCATGCTGTACACCAGACCGCTGTAGAAGTCCACGTTTGCATTAACTCCTTTGTACATGCGGCGCTTCTCTCCAATAATTTCCGGCGCCATATGCTCTACTTTCTCATACAGCGCATACTCTTCCTGATGTCCTTTTTCTCTCGCAAGCTGCTTAACAAATTTTTTAAAGATATCTGCGCGGGGATCAGAAATGGAATATACCGCATGGCCCATTCCATAAATCAGTCCCTTCTTATCAAAGGCTTTCTTATCAAGAAGAGCTTCCAGATAAGCCCGGATCTGATCTTCATCGGTCCAGTCTGTCAGATGTGCCTTCATATCCTCAAACATCTGCGTCACTTTAATATTTGCACCGCCGTGCTTCGGTCCCTTCAGAGAGGCCATCGCCGCTGCAATGGTAGAATATGTATCTGTTCCCGAAGATGTTACTACGTGCGTTGTAAATGTAGAATTGTTTCCGCCGCCGTGATCCATGTGGAGTACAAGAGCCATATCAAGAATCTTTGCCTCCAGCTTCGTGTACTTCCGGTTCTCGCGCAGCATCATAAGAATATTCTCTGCTGTGGAAAGCTTCGGATCCGGCGCATAAATGTACAAGTCTTCCCCGCTTTTATAGTTATAAGCATGATAGCCGTAGACCATCAGCATGGGGAACTGGCTGATCAGATTCAGGCACTGACGGAGCACATTCGGTATACTGGTATCATCCGCCTTATCGTCGTAAGAATAAAGCTGCAGGATACTCCTTGCAATACTGTTCATCATATCGCGGCTCGGCGCCTTCATAATAACATCCCGCACAAAATTCGGCGGAAGCGTACGCCGTTCCCCGATCATTTTCTGAAAATCCTTCAGTTCCTCTTTGTTCGGAAGGTCCCCAAAAAGAAGCAGATATGCCGTCTCTTCATATCCCGGGTGCTTTGCATCCAAAAAGCCTTTTACAAGATCCTTGATGTTGTATCCGCGGTAATAAAGATTACCTGCACATGGCACCGTCTCTCCGTTTACTACCTTTGAAGCGCAGACGTCTGATATATTTGTCAGTCCGGCAAGCACGCCTTTTCCATTCAGGTCGCGCAGGCCCCTCTTTACTTCATACTTTGTGTACAGTTCCTTGTCAATCGCATTATTCGTTTCGCATTTGAGAGCCAGCTCTTCAATTTCCGGAGTAATATCGAAAAAAATGCTGTCAATATCTTTTGCCATTTGACCTTCCTCCTTCTCTCTTTTTTCTTCACTTTTTACTGTATGACCTTTTTATTATACTAAAAGTGTAAATAATATACAATAAATTCAATATTAAATATTTATGAACACAGCTTATTAGACAAAAAAGCGAATTCTTCCAGGGTCAAAGACTCGCCCCGGACACTCATTCCTTTTCCCAGCTGCTCGACAGCGGACTCTATTTCTTCTTTTGAAAAAACAAGCTCGGGGGAATTTTTCAGTCCGTTGACCAGCGTCTTGCGCCTCTGGTTAAAGGAGGCCCGGATGATCCGAAACATAAGCTTTTCATCGGCCACTTCCACCGGCGGCTTCTCGTAGCGATCCAGACGGATCACTGCAGATCCCACCTTCGGCCTTGGCATAAAGCAGTTCGGCGGCACATTTGCCACAATATACGGTTTCGAATAATACTGCACTGCCAACGAAAGAGCGCCATAATCCTTTGTTCCCGGTCCCACCTGCATACGATCTGCCACTTCCTTCTGAACCATTACGGTAATACTCTTCACCGGTACATGGTTTTCAAAAAGCCCCATAATGATCGGCGTGGTAATATAATACGGCAGATTTGCCACCACCTTAAGCGGCCTGCCCCCGTTCTCCTTTTCTGCCAGTTCCCGGATATCAAGTTTCAGCACGTCCTCATTGATAATTCTTACATTATCATATCCGTCCAACGTATCCTCCAGGATCGGAATCAGCGCGCGGTCAATCTCCACTGCAACTACTCTGCCTGCCGCACATGCCAGATACTGTGTCATAGTCCCGATTCCCGGACCGATCTCCAGCACACAGTCCTCCGGACCGATTTCGGCCGCCCGGATGATCTTGTCCAGCACATGCGTATCGATCAGGAAATTCTGTCCGAACTTCTTCTGAAAAGTAAAATTATATTTCTGCAAAACCGCAATCGTATTCTGCGGATTACCAAGCGTAGGCTCTCTCAACGTTTTTCCTCCTTGTTTTCAAAAGGGGTCAGTCCCCTTTTGAAAGATTATACAGTTTTCTCGCATTTATTTCTGTTTGTTGTATGACTTCTTCGTAAGTTATTTCTTTTATTGCCGCAATTTCTTTTGCCACATAAGGAAGATACAGGGATGCGTTCCTTTTTCCCCGGAAGGGCTCCGGGGCGAGATAGGGGCAGTCTGTCTCCAGTACTATGGACTCCAGGGGAATCTCTTTTACGGTTTCTTTGAGTTTTCTGCCGTTTTTGAACGTTACTACGCCGCCCACACCGATATAATATCCCATTTTCACATACTCCCGGGCCATTTCCGGCGAATAGGAGTAGCAGTGGATAACCCCTCTGATCCCACGGGCATGACGCTGCATGATCTCCATTGTATCGGCGGCCGCCTCTCTGCTGTGTATGATCACCGGCATCCCTTTTTCCCCGGCAAGTTCCAGCTGACGGATAAACCACTTTTTCTGCAGGTCATGTGCCTCTTTATCCCAGTAATAGTCCAGACCTATCTCTCCCACCGCCACAATCTTTTCACAGTCCAGCAGGGCCGCCATCTTCTG
Organism: Candidatus Mediterraneibacter avicola; assembly: GCA_019115385.1. Lineage (GTDB taxonomy): Bacteria > Bacillota > Clostridia > Lachnospirales > Lachnospiraceae > Mediterraneibacter > Mediterraneibacter avicola. The sequence continues at coordinate 4,513 of DXDR01000048.1, forward strand.
GAGCGCCTCCTCACTCAGCGTTCCCACTTCGTCGGGATGCACCCCTACTGAGCCGTACACAAAAGGATATCTCTCTGTCAGAACCTTTATCTTATCCCATGACTCAATGGTGGAACCGGCGTTGACGATGGCGCCGATCCCCTCCGCTTCCATCCTCTCCAGCAGTTCCTCCCGGTCTGTATCAAACTGTTTATCATCATAATGCGCGTGTGTATCAAAAATCATACCCTAATCTCCTGTCCGCATGTTTTTGCTCCGCCCGGACTCTCCCCTGTGCAGCAGAAAAGAGAAGCCGCCGGGCTTCTCTTTTTTTGCCGGAGCATTATTTCCCATTTTATTCCCACCGGGGAAAAATTTCAACGTTTTTCTGTCTCCGCTTTGCTCATAGCCGATCTGTCCCCTTATAATACAATATCATCCACCTTTTCAAATCCGTCCATTGTGTAGGATTCCACCGTATTTCCGCAGACGATATAGAACCGTCCGCCTGCATACAGCCCCCGGGTCTCGCCCCAGCCGGAAAGTTCTCTTTTTAACACTTCATGAAATCCTGTCTCGTCAAATGTAAATATATAATACCAGTTTGCGCCCGATGACCAGGCCGTAAAGCCAAACAGATTTTTTTCCGTATCCACGAAAACTGCCCTGTAATTGTAGGCCACATCCGTCCCATACATATCTTCGATCACATAGAAAGCTGTTTCCTGCACAGACGCCGGGTCCGAGATGTCAAACATAGACAGCTTCACTCCTTCCGTGGTGATGGACTCCTCATCCACATCCATCCCGATACCGAGAAGCCGCCCTTCTCCGTAGGGATGAAGGTATTCGGAAAATCCAGGCAGCTTCAGTTCGCCGATGATCTCCGGGTTTGACGGGTCAGACAGATCGACGGAGAAGAGCGGATCTACCTCCTCGAATGTGACAAAATACCCTGTATCGCCCATGAACCGCGCAGAGTAAACAGATTCTCCCGGCGCCAGGTCATGGATTTCTCCCACAACCTCCAGATCCTGGTCCAGCACATAAAGCGAGTTGCTGTCTGCCTGGAAAAGCTGCGTCTGCCCCGCATCCTCCTCTGTTCTCGCCGTCCCCGCAATGGGCTGTACGCCGCCGCCCGAAGTATAAACCGGCTCAACGGTGGTGACAAGCCTCAGATAGCCTTTGTACTCGTCAATGCTGAAGGAATCGTGGAGCGTTCCATCCACCTCGGCCTGGGCTTTGGCCGCAAGTCCGCCATTCCTGTAAGCGATCTTGCGTACACATGTCCGGGTCACGCCTTCCTCCCCGTCACAGAGCCCTTCCGCAACATAAATATTTTCTCCGCTCACATAGCACCGGCTGCTGCTCCCCAGCACCGCCGCAGTGTCTGTTTCTTCCTCCGGTGCATTCAGTGCAAACGCCGAGATCAGCGTGTACTCTTTTCCCGACTGTCCTGCAGGGATATAGATATCCTCAGGCGCCAGCAGCTTCTCCTGGACCTGGGGAATATACGCCTCCCGATCGGCAGGTTCAGCCGGTATTCCCGCATAAAAATTACTGATCAGATACACATAACCGTCTTTCACCCGCATTGTGTTAAAATAACCACTCTGGGAAAATACTCCCACCTGCTCCGGCTGAGCCGCATCGCTTATGTCATAAACATATACCCCTGTGACCGTGCAGTCCCTGCCGTCAGCATCCGCATCCTCCTCAACGCCATATTCCTGCGCACTCTCTGTATATACAGCTGCCAGAATGTCTCCTTCTACATACAGCTCGGAAAACCACCCTTCTCCTTCCAGAGTGATGGCTGCTGTCTTTTCCATATCCGCATTGCCAATGGCCACAATATCGATCTTCCGGTCCGTCATCACATAGAGATATTCTCCGTCTGTCTTAACGATATCGCCTTCTCCCACGCCTTCCTCGCGTACATTTGTGTCCGAATGCTCTGCGCCTGACCGGCTTCCGGCGTCCGTGCTGCTCTTTGCCGCCATGTCATTTCCCATTGCTGCGGAGGTCTCCGCGTCTTCCACTGCCGCGCCATAATTACTGTTATCCCACCAGCTGTTCAGAGCGTCCGCCCTGATATAACCATATATCTCGTCGTAATCGCCGGCACACGCCAGCCCGGATGTTCCTTCCACAGGCGCCTCTTCTTCTCCCTTTTCCGCCATTACAGCTGAATTTTGCCCGGCGTCCGTTCCCCTCCCGTCCTCCGGGCAGAATGCTCCGTATCCGGCAGTGATCCCCACCGCCAGACAGAGACAGGCAGCCACAGTTGCGCCGGTATATTTCCACATTTCTCTCCGCCTGCGTACATGCTGATTTGCCGCCAGCATCTTCTCAACCGCTTCCGGCTGCAGCTTATCCGGCACCTGGGTATCGGCAGTCATGCTGCGGATCTTTTCCTCAATTTTCTCCTCCTCATCTCTGCCTGCAAAATCCTCTGTACCTGATATGATTCCGCCTTTTCGCTGCAAACCCGACTGTTCCTGACGGCGTGTCTTTCCTCTCAAGTGACTGTTTAAGTTCATTCTGCCTCTTCGTTTCATACCTCTATCCTTTCTGAACGTCTTCACTAAGCATCCGGTTCATTTTGCAGAGCGCCCGGCTCTTTTTCGACCTTACCGTTGCGGCGCTCATACGGAGCATCCTGCCGATCTCTTCACTGCTGTATCCGCCGAACACAGAAAAGGCAACGATCGTCCTTTCCTCTTCCTTTAATTCGGCAAAAGCGTCTCTCACATCCTGATGCTGTACATAAGTCTGGATGAAATCCGATGCCGGGGCGCAGAATCCTGTAGTCTCCGGCGTCTCCTTCGGAAGAGTCTCAGCCGATTTTTCCCGGCCGCGCTTCCTAATGATTTTCCTGCACCGGTTGCTCAGGATCGTAAAAATCCAGCTTTTAAAAGACTCCGCCTTTCTAAGACGGGAAATTCCTTCATATGCTGAAATCACCGTCTCGCTGACTGCATCCTCCGCATCGTGGACGTTTCCCAGTATATACAGGGCAAACCGGTACATTTCTGTATAATTCCGGGAGTACAGTACAGCAAATGCTTTCGCATCTCCCTCTCCCGCCCGGCGGACAAGCTCCTGGACAGAAGCCGTTTCATAATCGTGCATCCGCACCCCCTCCTTCCACGTCTGCTATATATTAGAGTCATCAGGACATAGGTCTGTTGCATGTAATCTATATTTTTCCATTTTTTAGAGACAGAAAAAGGACAGACGCTGCTGTAAGGCCGGGCACACTTCCGGCGCCCCGCAGGGCGCCTGCCTTACACAACATCTGTCCTCCCGATTATATTCTGTATGATTTATTTTCTTCCGGCTTTGTAGTAGTTGATCAGACATCCGTCCAGAATGATCTGCCTCTCGGCGTCTGTCAGCTCACCCAGCCTGAGTTCGATCTCTTTGAGTTCATCGCCCACCACATATGCTTTGATCACATCCGCTTTTTCCGCAACCGCTTTTCTTACATCCGGCACAAAGATATAATCTCCGTTTTTAAATGGAAGATTCTCGTGATCCGCATCTGTCAGGAACGGCAGCATACCCCAGTTGATCAGGTTGGAGCGGTAACGCTTGGTAGCGTACTCTATGGCGATATTCGCCCATCCGCCCAGCACCTTCTGACAGGAAGCAGCCTGTTCGCGTGCGGAGCCGTCTCCCGGCTTCACGGCAAAGATGGTGCTGCCCACACCGATATTTCCTTTGCCCACTTCCGGATATGTCTTCTGAATCGTCTCCATTACCGGTTTCAGTTCTTCCAGGGCATCCAGCGGACATGTGTCTGCCTCAATGGCCTTCTGCGCTTTCTGCACTTCCTTTGCCCGGCCCACATACGCCGGATCTTTTCTTGAGAGCGCGAACTCTGCAAGTCCCAGCGGGTTGGAACGGTAAGAGGAAGTCTCGCCTGACGGGATGAGTTCGTCTGTTGTGGTAACCGGATCGTGAATTTCGGAAACTACTTTAACGATGAGGTTCTCCGGAAGCGCGGACATCTCCGGCCAGTCTTTGATATTCGGTCCGAACTGGATGTCCACACTGGGATCAGCCACGCCGTGGCTGTCAAATACACGGTTCGCGTAAATATTGCTGTCAAAATGGTATTTCTGTCCTTTGTATTCCACATCCACGGCTGTCGCCGGGGTGAGGAATCCTTTATTTGCCGCTGTCGCCGCAATAGAACGGGCGTCCATAAGGGCAACGGAAGAAATCTGTCCGCTCTGAAGCTTGCTTCCTTCACGGTTGGGGAAGTTCCTCGTCGTGTGGCGGATGGAGAAGGCGTTGTTCGCCGGGGTGTCTCCCGCGCCAAAGCACGGTCCGCAGAACGCCGTCTTCACAACGGTTCCCGCTTCCATCAGGTCTGCTACGGCGCCGTTTTTCACCAGTTCCATATAAACCGGCATACTTGCCGGATAAACACTGAATGTAAAGGCGTCGGAGCCGATGTTTCTGCCTTTGATGATATCTGCTGCAGCACAGATATTTTCAAAACCGCCGCCGGCGCAGCCGGCAATGATCCCCTGCTCTACATACAGTTTTCCGTCTCTGATCTTGTCCTGCAGAGAATACTCTACAGCGCCGTCCAGGCTGACAAGCGCTTTCTGCTCCACATCGTGAAGAATATCTTTCAGGTTTGCATTTACTTCATCGATTGTATACACGTTGCTGGGATGGAAAGGCATTGCGATCATGGGCCTGATCTCGCTCAGATTCACATATACGCAGCCATCGTAGTATGTAACCGCGCCGGGATTAAGTTCTTTATAGTCCTCTTTTCTGCCGTGGATCTCGTAGAACTCCTCAATCTTCTCATCCGTTGTCCAGATCGAAGACAGGCAGGTTGTCTCCGTAGTCATAACGTCGACGCCGATACGGAAGTCTGCGCTCAGCTTCTTCACGCCCGGCCCTACAAATTCCATCACTTTATTGTTTACATAGCCATTTTTAAATGTCGCGCCGATAATCGCCAGAGCCACATCCTGAGGGCCTACGCCCTTCATCGGTTCCCCGTCCAGATAAATTGCGATCACGCCCGGCATCTTGATGTCATAGGTCTTGTTCAGCAGCTGTTTTACCAGCTCCGGTCCGCCCTCGCCCATAGCCATTGTTCCAAGCGCGCCGTAGCGGGTGTGGCTGTCTGAACCCAGGATCATCCGGCCGCCGCCTGCCAGCATCTCCCGGGCAAACTGATGGATGACCGCCTGATGAGGCGGAACATAAACGCCGCCGTATTTCTTCGCACATGTAAGGCCGAACATGTGATCATCTTCATTGATCGTTCCGCCTACCGCGCAGAGGCTGTTATGACAGTTTGTCAGCACATAGGGCACCGGGAACTTCTCAAGTCCTGAAGCTCTCGCTGTCTGAATAATTCCCACGAATGTAATGTCATGGGAAGTCAGCCTGTCAAATTTGATCTGCAGGTTGTCCATATTGCCGGAAGTATTGTGCTCTTTTAAAATTCCGTAAGCCATCGTGTTCTGAGCAGCCTCTTCCTTTGAAAGGGGAACCTGTACATTTCCTGTATCTTCCACTATCTCGGCATTGTTTAAGAGATAGACGCCGCTGTCATATAATTTGATCATGTGTATCCTCCTTCTTCAATACTTGCACTGTAGTAACAAATACTTAAACCGCACGCCGGCAGCCGCCGGATTTTGTGCGCTCAACGTTATTATTTTAGCATATTTCAGGGGAGGAGTAAATCCGCAAAATTCGTATTGCAGCGGTATTCATAAAAATCCCGCGTCAGAGAATACATATTTTCAAAATCTTCAGAAATACCAGATCACTGCATCCGGAATCCAACTGTAACGCGCATTCCATTTTCCAGTCTTTTGGCGCGTATCTCACCGTCCATCATAGTCATCAGTCTGCGGCAGATATACAGCCCCAGTCCGCTGCCAGGTCTGCCGCCAGTATTTGAGCCCCGGTAAAAGCTGCTGAAAATATGCGCCATCTCATCCGCGCCAGGCGGAATCCCCGTATTGTCCACTGTTACCAGTCTTAAATCATCTTCCTGCGCAACAGATATGGTGATTTTTTCGCCGTCGCCGTACTTTATGGCATTTTCAAGGATGTTCTGCAATACCTCCACTGCTCTGTCTATATCGCCTTTGAGCAGGCAGTCCCTGTATCCTCCCACTTCATACTCTGTCCCCAGCAGACGGAGTTTTTCTCTGTAATACTCCCGGATTTCCCGAAGGAGTTCCGAGAGATAAAATTCACCGCTTTGCACTTCAAGATTCAGAAAATCCTCGTCGTTTGCCTTTACGATATCTTTGAGATATGTGTTGATCTCATCCGTATTTCTGCTGATTTTCCGGGCAATCTCGCTTTTCTTTTCCTCGTCCCCTCTGTAGAGATCCTTTTCAAGTGCTTTTGCATAAAGCCGGATAGCGCTCAGCGGGGTCTTTATATCGTGGGAGAGTGAGAGGATAAGCGTCTGCTTCTCTTTCAGTGTGCGTTTCTCCCTTGCCCGGCTCTCTTCCAGACTTTCCTTCAGGATATTCAATCCCCAGATAAACTTTCCGAAATATTTGTTTTTGCTCTCCCTTATATCTCCGGTGAGATTGCCTCTTGCAATCTGCTCCGGGAGGCCGGCGATTTTATGAAATGGAAGGAGGATATTCCTCCAGAGCCGGAACATCAGAATGGCCGCCGCCAGAGCGGCCGCTGCCATCGACAGGTTCACTGCAAGACGGATAGATGAAGCGTTCTCCCTTTCTTCCGGCTCATAGTCAAAGCGATAGTACGCTCCGTCAATCAGTCTGACTGCATAATCGCTGTCCGGCTCAAAGAAGGATGCTTTCTCATTCTCACCGGCATTTTCCTCCAGCTTTGATATGTTTACAAGGGTGGTATATCCGTCCAGATCCGCCCTGCCCTCACACTGTATTTCATCCTCGGCGCGGTTGATCTCCACCATATAAGTCCTGGCCTGCCCTATGTCCAGAATCTGCGTTAAAGCAAAATTCACACCGACGGCCATAAGGGCAAAAAACACGATCCATGCTGCACACAGCTTACGATATGCCTTCATCTGTCCACCTGCGCAAATTTGTAACCCACGCCCCAGACTGTGAGGATATAACGGGGGTTGCCGGGGTCTTTTTCGATTTTCTGTCTCAGCCGCTTAATGTGTACAGTCAGCGTCTGCATCTCGCTCTCGCTGTCATACCCCCAGATTTTGTTAAACAGCTCCTCCTTGCTCATAACCCGTTCCTTATTTCCGACCAGCAGGAGCAGCAGTTCGTATTCTTTTACAGTCAGAGGCAGCGGCCGTTCATCCAGATATACCTGGCGTTTTGCACAGTCGATATTCAGGCTGCCTTCCTTTATCACTCCGCCGCGGTATCTTCGCTTAAATATGCCGTCAATCTTTGCCAGAAGGATATCGATATCATAGGGCTTTTCTATGTAATCGTCTGCCCCCAGACCGAGTCCGCCGAGCATATCTTCTTTTTCCCCTTTTGCACTGACAATGATTATCGGTACGTCGCTGGTTCTGCGTATCTTAGCACATACGGCGAATCCATCCATGCCCGGAAGCATGATATCAAGCACTACCAGCCGCGGGTTGTGAGCGGCAAAAAGCTCCAGGGCCTGCTCGCCGCTTTCCGCTTTCTCCGCTTCATATCCTCCGGCGGCCAGAAAATCAAGCAGAAGTTCCCCCAGTTCTGAATTATCCTCTACGATCAATACATCCACTCTGCTCTCTCCTTACCATCCCATATCCATCAGCCAGCTGCTGAGCGCCCGTTCACGCTCGCGGCTGTCCGCCCCGGGCTTTTCCTGATCAAGATTATACTGCCCCGAAATAGAACCGTCAACCAGATAGAGGACCCTCGAACAGGAGGACGCGACCTTCACATCATGGGTTACGAGCAAAATTGTCGTTCCGTCCCGGTTGAGTCCGGCAAGTTCGCTGATAACCCCGTCGGAGCTTGCCCGGTTGAGCGCGCCTGTCGGTTCATCGGCAAACAGCATCTTCGGGCTGTTTATCATGCTGCGGCAGATACAGGCTCTCTGGAGCTGCCCGCCCGAGACTTCATTTACATCATTTTCAGCAATTTCAATGATTCCCAGACGGCGCATCAGTTTCTGCCCTCTCCTGACTTTATCTTTCCGGCTCCTGCCCGGTATCTTCGACTGGAAGGCCGGCAGGAGAATATTGTCGCCTATGCTCAGGTTTCTGAGCATATACATCTGCTGAAAGATAAATCCCATATCATCAAGCCTGATCTTCGCCAGATCTTTCGCATTCAGTCCGGACAGCTCTTTTCCGTCAAAGATCACCTGGCCCGCGCTTGGTTCGTCCATGCCTGATACGGTGTAGAGCAGGGTAGATTTGCCGGAGCCTGACGGCCCCATCACCGCCACCATCTCGCCGCTGTTTATCGTAAGATTTATATTTTTAAGTACATTGTTCTGCCTTTTATTTACAATATATGTTTTACAAAGATCTCTGACCTCAAGAATAGCGTTCATCTTTTTCTCCTCCTCATTCCATGATATTGATCTCCCGCGCCCGGATCTTCCTGAGCCGCAGCGCCGATAGCAGGCCGCAGATCGTGGTAACCGCCAGAAGCGTCAGCGGATACACACAGTAGGCCATCAAGGGATCGAGCACAACGGAGATCTCTGAAGATCCCACAATCCCGAACACAAAACCTACGATCCAGTTTGAGAAAGGCAGTGTAAGCAGCGCTGCTGTCACCTCCGCCAGAATCAGCGACAGCGAGATCCTCAGGCTCTGCCAGAGAATCAGCGTACGATCCGGAAATCCCAGGCTTTTCAGCAAAGCGATCTCCCCCTTTTCCCGGATGATAAACGACCGCACCATCAGCGCTGCGATCAGTGCGTTTACTGCAAGAACAATGATCAAAATGGCTCTGCTCAGAGAATCCAGTATACCAGAAACTCCGCCGATAGAATCATCTACATACTCTTTGCAGCTCATAACCTCATATTCCGGGAAAATATCCCGGATCTCTTTTAAGCGCTGCCCGGTGTCTTCTTTGTCTGCTTCCTCACTGAAGGTAAACTGGACTGCCATTGCTCCGGTCTTTTCTGTGTAATCAAGGACAACATCCTCAGAGAATCTCACTCCCTCTCCCATATTCGTCAACGATTCATAAAGAGCTGTGATGATAAATGTCCGTTTTTCACCGCCTATCGCAATCTCCACCGTATCGCCGATCCCGGCTCCCAGTTTATCGGCTATAAGCGAAGTAACGGCAATCTCATTTTCAAGCTTCGGAGCTGTGCCGCTGAAATAGAGATAATCGTCTGTATCCGTCCCGATTCCCTGTACGCCTATAGAGGATACCATATGATCTCCGCAGCTTATAATAAATTTGAACATAACCTCTCTGAATGTATGCACTTTGATTCCCTTTTCTCCCAGCTTCTCTTCGATCCCTTCCAGCTCCCGCTCCAGTTCAGAGCGTGTCTGAGACATGATTCCTTCATTTTCCCGAAGCATTGCTCCGTCTGACCGCGTCATGTTCATCATAAGAACCATTTCATCACTTCTGAGTGTAGCCCCGGCGCTTAGCGGTATATTGATCATAATGATTCCCAGAACGAATATCAGTATCATCATCATAAATTTCTTTGGCCTGCTGAAGATATCATTCAAAGCCATAAAAAGAGGCACAGGCATGGCCCCTGCACGCCTCATCGAAAGGACGCCGGTCCGGCCGGAGCTTTCTCCGTCAGAACCGGAGCGGATCGCTGTCACCGGAGATATCCTGCGGATCCGCCCCGTATAGACACACCCAAAGAACAGAACGATCACAAGCACCGCCGCCGCTCCAGCAGCCTGGAATAATACTGTACTATCCCCTTCCAGCATGATTCTCCGGGAGGCGCGCGCCACCATAAGATCACCGAGCGGGAAACTAAGTAAAAATCCGGTTATGATGCCGGCCAGCGTCAGAACTACATATTTGGAAAGATATAATAGCCGGATCTTGCCTTCGGGGATTCCCAGCGCCTTTAGTATACCAATCTCCCGAAACTCCTGCTCCATCGTAAAGACGATGGTAAATCTCAATACAATCAGAGCGATAATAATGAGAGCAATGCTTACTACTGCGAAGACAACTGCAATGATCATGTCCATAATATACGCCATTTTGAGCATATTATCATCCATATTGAAAAGTGTGTTTATGCCTGAAGTGTAGAATTCATTTGTGAATGCCTGTTCATCCTTCAGATCCAGGGTGTAGATATTATACTCCGGTATATCTGAAGAGAGAGACGCAGAATGAAGTGTATCATAATCTTCCGTACTCAGAAGAATTCTTTTCATGCTGATGAAATCAGCCCCCATCACCACATCCATCATTTCCCCTGCAAGAGTAAGTTCCATCGAAGTACCGCCAACCGTAACGGTCAGTTTATCTCCGGGCTTTAATCCACTGCTCTCCATCAGAGAATACGGAAGATAACACTCCCCCTCGGTCACCCGGGAAATTCTCTGCTTCTTAGAATCATAGTATTTCTGACCGCCTGTCTCCAGCCTGGAAAGACAAAGGGTATAGCTATAGTCCAGTTTCTCTTCGCCGCGGATCTCAATATTCTCCTTGCTTACCAGGAGCATCCTGCCTGACAGCGAACCCGAACGGACATTTTCGCTGTTGTTCATAAATTCCTCCAGCCGGAGAGCATTTCCGCTGTCAACTCCTATTATATAATCTCCTGCGCCCGCCTTTTCAAAATAGCCGTCAATCCCTCCCATTATCGCATTCAGACTCTGGATACTTGAACCGATAAATGCTGTGGCAAGCATTACAAAAGCCATAAAAATAAGGTTTATGGCCTTCCTTCTTCTTAAATCTTTTTTCAAAATTGTCAGATACATTTCCGTCTGCCTTTCCTCTGTGATAAATAGAGTATAAGGGATAAATTATGAAATAATCCTTAACTGAAGAAAATTTTTATTTATCTTTGTCATTTTCCAGAGCGCATTTACCAAAAGTGGTGACTTCTCTCGAGTACTGGGACGCGAGAGTCCTTTTTTACCTGAGCAGAATCTTTACGGATCAGCTAAAGAAAGGCGAATCGTATAAGAAACTGAAGAAATGCATTCATGTAAGCATCCTTGGTTTTATTTATTTTAAAGAGGATGATATCATCAACTGGATGCGTTTCCTCGGCGGTAAAACGCAGCGGTTAATCTACAACAGGAAATATAATCCGCATCTCAAATCCCTCGCCCCATTCGGATTCCGCTTCCAGTTCAAGATTCATCTCCCGGGCAATTTCCCGGGCCAGATAAAGACCGATCCCGGTAGCTTTCTGGCGGTTCTCACCGGAATCTCCTGTAAATCCCTTATCAAAAATGTGCGGCAGATCGCAGGCCCGAACGCCTATTCCGTTATCGATGACTGAAAGGATCCTGTTATTCCCTCCGGGTGCAAAACAAATCTCCAGCCTCGGCTCCCGTCCGCTGTATTTCACTGCATTGCTGATCACCTGAGACAGCAGAAAATGAAGCCCTCTTCGATCCGCATACACTGCGGCTTCATTCACTGCTTCCGGCATTCTGCCAAATGTATCACAAATTTGTCCAGACGTTTTCTCTCCTGGTATTGAGATCACAATATCAAATCCTTTTTCCTCCAGCAGGATCCTGTAATCGTCCAGCACATCCTCCACGCACTTCCGAATCTCGATCTGCTCAAAAAGATAATCCTTGCGGGCGCTTTTCAGACGGGCATAATACAGCATCTGCTCCACATATTCCTGCATCCGGTTCTGGATTGCGTCCAGCTTAAAACCCATGCTTTCCGGCAGTTCCTCGCGCCGGTTATCTAAAAGAAGTGTCAGCAGCGACAGCGGGGTTTTGATCTCATGGGCCCAGGATTCCACATATTCCTCATAATCTTCTGCCTTGGCGGACGCCTGCGCACAGAGCCGCTCTCTCTCCCGAAGCGTCTCCGCCAGTTTTCTCACGGCATCTCTCTGCACAGGTCCCGCCAGTTTCACCAGAAGTTCCTCCTGTTTTTCATCCGGGTTATTCAGAAATTCAAAAAAAGCCTGCTCCCGCCTGAGAGCGCGGTATCCGGCCACCCCCAGCGCAGCTGCCGCCAAAAGGACAGACGTCAGCACAATGACGGCTGTAAGAGCGCGGAACGCCCGGACATCTGCCAGCCACAGCAGCAGTGCCGCAAACCCGTCGATACACAGCAGCATCATCAGCCAGGGAGCATATTGTTTCATAATATCCCACGCGCGCTTCATAAATCCTCTCCTTTTTCCACAAGCCTGTGCCCCACGCCCCGAACCGGTTCGATCTGCATACTCATGCCCAGTCCGGCCATTGTCTTTTTCAGCCGGGTCAGATTTACCTGAAGGGCATTTTCATCAATAAACTCATCTGTCCCCCAAAGAGCCTTACAGAGATCACTCTTTGTCGCCATTCTCTCTTCCTGCATGAGAAATGTCTCCAAAAGCTTTCCCTGATTTTTCGGCAGGATGACAGACTGTCCGTCGATATAAAGGGTGTACGTCAGCCTGTCAAGGAGAAAACCGCTGCCCTCCAGCAGATTTGCCCTTCCTTCATAGCGTTTCAGCACATTGGATATCCGGGCCAGGAGCCGTTCCCGGCGGCACGGCTTAGTCAGGTATTCATCCGCACCAAGGTTAAGCGCCAGAAGTTCATCCTTCATCTGATCCCGGGAGGTCAGCACCAGCACCGGGATGGAAGTTTTCTGTTTTATTCCGCGGCAGATCTGAAACCCGCTGACTCCCGGCAGGTTCAGATCCAGAAGGATCATATCCGGGGAAAGATCCAGCAGGCAGGTTTGCGCATCTTCAAAATTGCAGACCGTCTCCGTCTCATAGCCCGCCTTTTTCAGCACAGCTTCCAGTTCTTCGCGCATCAGCACGTCATCTTCCACAATCGCAATCCGTTTCATACCCCGTCACTCCTCCACTGCTCTGTCAGTAATGCAGGTATACACGCTCTCCCTGCGTTCACTCTTCCCGCTCCGGCTCCATCACAGTCAGCAGCCAGCGGCTGCAGGAGCGGCGCACCGCCGCCATATAAATACATTCTATCACACAAAGGAATAAAATCATAATCACAGATACCCACATTACTTCTCCTATGTCAGAACGGGTCCTGGAAGACAGCAGCCCCTGCAGCAGAGCCCGTACTCCAAACACACTGCTCAAAGCCGCCACACCCGCAGGAATACCGAAATACCAGTTCACCTGCCTTCCCGACGCCCGGCACAGTTCCCCGTAAGATGCCCCCAGACGGCTCAGCGTCTGATATCGCCTGCCGGACTTTCTCTGCCCCATAAGGAACTGTACGCCGATCACGGTATTAGCAATGATCAGGAACACAACCGCCAGATAGATTGTAATATAACCTGCTGCCGCCACATAAAACATCTGGCGTCCCATGTTCTGGAGATAGCTTTCGTAAAATATCCCGGCAGAATCCAGTTCCCGGTTCATGTCCATAATAGCAGACATCAGGCTTTCCCCTTCTCCTTTCTCCAGAATGCCATCCAGATATACCGTATAATTTCCCTGCGTATAGTATTCAAAATCTTCATCCGGCAGGATCAATGCAAAGGAAAGTGTGATCGAAGAATCTGTAACCAGGTTCACGGACTGTACCTCTCCCGCCAGGCGGTACACGCTCCCGTCCAGCTCTGCCTCCGGCTCTGTTTTCAGGATCCCATCCATTATCTTTCTCTCGCCCTCGTAGGCAAACCCGCTGTCCATGTAGATCCCCGCCTGCCCCTTTTCGAGAGAAAGCTGCGGAAGTCCCGCTGCATCCAGCAGCTGGTTATAACTGCTCAGCGAAATAATGTAAGGATACTCATAGTACATCAGTATATTCTGAAGCCGCTGTTTTTCTTCCGAATCTTCCAGACGGGATATGGATTCAGTCACTGAATCCATCCGGAATGCATTTTCATAATCCTCTGTGGTCTGAATATGTCCCACCTTCATCTCAAACAGCGAAGAAAATCCGGCGTCCAGCCCCTGCGCGGCCAACGTCTTTCTGACTTCAGATATATCCTGCTGATCCCCATCAAATGTATAGTCCAGCACATGGGGCTCCGAGTCCCCATAAAACCGCATGATCGCGGCTCCCGCGCCAAAGCAGCACAAGGCCGCCAGAATCAGCAGAGAACTGACTGCCAGCGCGCCGAAACAGTGAATTACCGTTTCCTCCAGCTGACGAAAATGAAAGACCTGCAGTCCTCCGCTCTTCTCCCCGCGCTTTGCGAAAAAATTCATCACAAACCGCAGTCCGAAAAACAGAAGCCATGTACCACACAGACCCAGCAGCAGCGTAAGTCCCATTTTATCCAGGCCGGTCCACGCCAGACCGCTTGCCGCCATCCACCATGCAGTGCCCAGGCAGCCTGCGCCTGCTGCCACAGCCGCCCCGTATACTGCACCGGAAAACTGTTTTTTTACACCCTCGGGCAGCTCCTCAAGAAGTCCGGCGATCTCCTGCCGGGCAATCCTGCCGCTCAGGATCAAAAATGCTGCCAGCTTGATCAGGAGAAATCCCGCAGCCGTCAGCAGCGCCGCCTCCGGAGAAAAGGAAAACCGATGGCCGATCACTCCCATTCCTGCTATTCTGGCTGTAACCAGGCTGATCACCTCCGAGAGGAGCACCGCCACAGGCAGACCGATCACCAGGGAGAAAATACTGCTGTACAGATCTTCCGCAAGCAAAAGAAAAAACAGCGTTCGCCGGCGCATTCCCATCATCAGGTACAGGCCGAATTCATGTTTGCGTCTCTGCAGCTGATATTTTCCCGCATAATACACAAGGAAAAATAAAATAACCAGCGCCGCCCCGAAAAACAGCGGGATCATGGCGATCAGCCTGTTTACAGCGTCACTCTCCATCTCTTTCAGGAAAAGAATTACATCCTGATTCGGGAGAGAGAGAATAATATAAAATGCGATGATCGTGACCAGCAGAGAGCTGAAAAACAGGCCGTTTTCCTTTCTGCTCCTCCTGCTGTTGCGAAATGCAAGCTTAAAAAACATATTCCCTGCCCCCTCCCAGCTGTGCCATTACTTTCAATATCCTCTCATAAAACTCCTGCCTTGATTCCGACGGCATATCTCTTCTGAGCTCATGGAAAATCGCGCCGTCCCGGATAAACAGGATCCGGCTGCAGTAGCTGGCAGCATTGGAATCATGGGTTACCATAAGAATCGTAGCTTTTTCCTCCTGGTTCAGTCCTTTGAGCTTCTCCATCAGTCCCTTTGCGTTCTTTGAATCCAGCGCTCCTGTCGGCTCATCGCAGAGAATCAGTTCCGGGTTCAGGATCAGCGCCCTTGCCGCCGCAATCCTCTGCTTCTGTCCGCCGGACATCTGGGCCGGGAATTTATCCATCACATCCATAATTTCCAGATACTGCGCCAGATGGGCCAGGCGTTTTCCCCCCTCCACTGCGGGCACCTGCTGAATAGACAGCGGAAGCAGAATATTTTCCCGCCCGGTCAGATTATCCAGCAGTTCAAAGTTCTGAAAAAGATATCCGATCTTCCTGCCCCGGTACCGGGCAAGCGCTGAGCCTTTGAGACGCTGTATCTCCTGTCCCTGCAGGAGCATCCGCCCTCCGGTCGGCCTGGTCACGGTAGCAATACAGTTTAAAAGCGTTGATTTCCCCGAGCCGCTGCTCCCCATAATTCCCAGGAACTCACCCCTGAGCACCTGCAAAGAAATGCCGTCCAGAGCCTTCGTCTGATTTGGCTGTCTGCCGTAATATTTTCTCAAACCCTCTATCTCAAGAATCTGTTCCATTAAAAAAACCTCCTCTTTCCTGCCATATCTTTCTGATAAAAGAATACCACCGGAAGAGGAAGAAAAATACTTACAGTTGATGAAATATATTCGGATTTGTCCGCAGAGAAAATTTCCGCCGGGAAGAGGGAGGGAGTGCCGGAGGACACACTTTCGTTCGGGACGCAGACGCAGCGGTACATAAGAGCGCAAAAAACGCGCTCTAAGTGCCGGCGCTGCTTTACGGTCCTCCAGCACTCCCTCCCCCTTCCCCGGCTGTGTTTTCTCCGCACACAATTCCGAATTCCAACAGGAAGAAACCAGCCGGATCTGCCTCGGCTGACACGGAACTATGTTCTGCCTGATGGTTTAAAAAGGTGGTTTTTGCTGACTTTGAAATGGTTGGTAGAAAAAGTTGAAACCTGACGACAGGCGTTAAAATTTACAACAGAATTGTCCGAACGAATGTGAGTTTTCTGTTGTAAATTTTAACGCCTGTCGTCAGGTTTCGTAGTTTTTCTTCAACCGTGGAATGGAAGCGAAACCACACGCCCCTTATTTTCGAATATGTTTTTCAACACATTTTGTAATCGCCTGTTTTCGTAAGCCCTGCCAATCCAGTTCTCCGACAAATCCAAACTTACAGTTCCAGATCTACGACAGTTCCAGTTTTCCGGTGTACAGCTGATAGTACGTCCCTTTCAGTTTGAGCAGTTCTTCGTGCGTTCCTCTCTCGATAATGCGCCCGTGCTCAAGCACCATGATCGCATCGCTGTTGCGGATGGTAGACAGCCTGTGAGCGATAACAAATACAGTACGCCCTTTCATCAGGTTATCCATACCCTTCTGGACAATGCTCTCCGTTCTTGTGTCAATAGAAGATGTAGCCTCATCCAGAATCAGGACCGGCGGGTCTGCGATCGCCGCTCTTGCAATAGCAAGCAGCTGTCTCTGCCCCTGGGACAATTCTTCCCCGTCGCCGCTTAAGTGGGTGTCATACCCCTGGGGCAGCATGCGGATGAAACCGTCTGCATGGGCAAGTTTTGCCGCCTGTACTACTTCCTCGTCTGTCGCGTCCAGTTTGCCGTACCGGATATTTTCCCTGATCGTTCCGGTAAACAGATGCGTATCCTGGAGCACGATTCCCAGAGACCGTCTCAGATCCGCTTTCTTGATCTTATTAATATTGATATCGTCATACCGGATCTTTCCATCCGCCACATCATAGAAACGGTTGATCAGGTTAGTGATCGTTGTCTTTCCCGCTCCGGTAGAACCGACAAAGGCGATCTTCTGCCCCGGCTCTGCGTATAGCGTCAGATCATGAAGTACCATATGATCCGGCGTATAGCCGAATGTCATATCATAGAACCTCACATCGCCTTTCAATTCCTGATAGGTGACAGTGCCGTCCGCCTGGTGGGGATGTTTCCACGCCCACAGCCCGGTCCTCTCTTTACACTCTGTAAGATTGCCGTCAGCGTCTTTCTTCGCATTTACCAGAGTTACGTATCCGTCGTCAACCTCCGGTTCTTCGTCCATCATATTAAAAATACGTTCTGCCCCGGCAAGGGCCATGATGATGGAGTTAAACTGCTGTGCGATCTGCATGAAAGGCTGTGTAAAGCTTTTTGTAAACTGCAGATAAGAAGCCATGACTCCCAGCGTGATATTTCCGATTCCCGCCACGGAAAGAAATCCTCCGAACACAGCGGTAAGCACGAACTGCAGGTTGCCCAGGTTTCCAATGATCGGTCCCATCATGCTGGCAAACGTATGGGCATTTGAGGCGCTTGTAAAAAGTTTCTCGTTAAGCGCATCAAATTCCTGTTCGGAAATCTTCTCATGGTTAAATACCTTAATAACCCTCTGCCCGTTCATCCGTTCTTCCACGTAGCCTGTGATATCTGCCAGATCCAGCTGCTGACGGATGAAATACTTGCCGCTGTTGCCCGCAACCTTTCTGGCCACCAGGATCATCACAAAGATCATCAGCACAGCCAGCACAGTCAGGATCGGACTGAGCACGAGCATGGAGATAAATGTTACCACAATGGTAAACGCCGACATCAGTACCTGCGGGATGGACTGGTTGATCATCTGGCGCAGGGTATCGGTATCGTTTGTATAAAGACTCATGATAGAGCCGTTTGTATTCTGGTCAAAATAACGGATCGGCAGCGTCTGCATATGCTCGAACATCTCATCTCTCACACGCTTTAATACGCCCTGTCCGATCACGACCATCATCCGGCTGTATACAAAGGTTGCAATGACCCCGCACAGGAAAATACTTCCCAGCACCGTCAGCGCCATATACAGTTCTGTGTAATCCGGATTCTTCTGTCCGATCAGCGGAATGATAAAATCATCCAGCAGGAATTTCAGGGACAGGGACACTGAAATTGAAGCGATGGAACTCAGCAGAATACAAAACAGTACGACAATAAACTGTACCTTATACGTCTTCGTCACGTAGCCCAGCAGGCGCTTCGCCGTCTTCAGAGTCCCTTTGGTGATCGCCGGGCCGCCCTGCCGCTTTCCCCGGCTGCCGTTCTGAACACCGCTGTTTGCCTGAGCATTGCTGCCATTCATCTGATCACTCATTTTCAGCGCCTCCTTTCATCTGAGATTCATATACTTCCTGGTAAATCTTATTTGTCTGGAGAAGTTCACTGGAAGTGCCGATCCCATTGATCTCACCATCATCCATAACAATGATCACATCTGCGTCTTCCACAGAAGAAATCCTCTGTGCGATAATGATCTTGGTGGTATCTGGGATCTCCTCCCGGAATGCCTGGCGGATCAGTGCGTCTGTCCTTGTGTCCACCGCACTGGTGGAATCATCAAGGATCAGGATCTTCGGCTTTTTCAGAAGTGCTCTGGCGATACACAGCCTCTGCTTCTGTCCGCCGGACACGTTATTTCCGCCTTCCACGATCATCGTGTTATATTTGGCCGGAAACTCCTGGATAAATCCGTCCGCCTGAGCCAGCTTACATACCCGCTGCACTTCTTCGTCGCTGGCATTCTCGTCACCCCAGCGTACGTTTTCATAAATGCTTCCTGTGAAAAGCACATTTTTCTGAAGCACCATGGATACCTGGTCGCGGAGCGCTTTCAGGCCGTATCTGCGCACATCCACACCGCCAACTTTCACACAGCCCCCGGTCACGTCATAAAGTCTCGGGATCAGCTGCACAAGCGTAGATTTGGCGCTTCCTGTCCCGCCGATTATTCCGACGATCTG
The DNA here is from genome assembly GCA_019115385.1 of Candidatus Mediterraneibacter avicola. Classification (GTDB taxonomy): domain Bacteria; phylum Bacillota; class Clostridia; order Lachnospirales; family Lachnospiraceae; genus Mediterraneibacter; species Mediterraneibacter avicola. Next base: position 23,550 of record DXDR01000048.1, read on the forward strand.
GCCGCTCTTGATGTGAAGGTTTACATCCTTCAGCGAAAGATTTCCGCCCTCGCCTGCGTAGCTGAAGTTAACGTGCTCAAAATCAATATCTCCATTTTGTACTTCTGTAATAGCATCCGCGGCGTCTTCCATCTCCGGCACCTCGTCCAGTACTTCTGTAATACGGTCGGTAGAAGCCTCTGCGATCATAATCATCGTAAACACAAAAGTAACCATCATCAGAGACATAAGGATCTGGAGTGCATACACAATGACACTGGTCAGTTCTCCGGTCTGCATCGTGCCGTTGATGATGCTTTCACCGCCGATCAGCACCATGATAATAACAACTGCATACACAGTAAACTGCATAACCGGCGAGTTCCATGCCACGATCTTCTCAGCCTTTGTAAAGAGCCTGAACACAAGGGCAGAAACCTTGTCGAACTTCTCAACTTCATGATCGGCACGGACATATGCCTTCACCACTCGCGCCGCATTTACATTCTCCTGGACAGTGTTATTAAGCACATCATATTCATCAAACACCTGGACAAAGTGCGGATGCGCCTTCTTTGCAATAAAGATCAGCGTACCTCCCAGTACCGGCACAGTGATCAGCATGATAACCGCGATGGGCACACTGATCGTCAGCGTCATGATCAGGGACAGCACGATCATGATAGGCGCCCTGGCAAGCAGACGGATCGTGAACATATATGCCATCTGCACGTTAGTAATATCTGTCGTCATCCTGGTAACAAGACTGGATGTCGAAAAATGGTCAATATTTCCGAATGAAAAATCCTGTATTTTGTAAAAGATATCATGACGCAGGTTCTTTGCGTACCCGGAAGATGCGATCGCGCCAAGCTGCCCCGCTTTTGCGCCGAATACCAGCGCCAGCATTGCCATAGCAATAAGCAGAAGTCCCATTTTTATAATATAGGCCATATCTCCTTCCATGATTCCCACGTCAATGATCTTTGCCATCAGCAACGGGATCAGGACTTCCATCAGCACTTCCAGACATACCAGCACAGGCGTCAGGAAAGATTCCCGCTTATATTCCCTGACAGAACGAAGTAATTTTCTATTCATGGTCTGTTATCTCCTCTCTTCTTTTTTCATCACCCGACAAATTTGCAGACATCTGTTCCAGTACTTCCCGGCAGACCGAGAGTTTTTCCTCGGGAATGTCTCTGGCAAGAAGTTCTTCTATATAGCGGATATTGCCAAGGATGTGCTGCCGCACCCCTTTGGCCTTCTCCGTGGGCACCAGCTTCTTTAGCCGTGCATCCTGCTTCACCGGTTCTCTGCGGATAAATCCGTTTTTCTCCAGGATCTGAAGCGTCCCGGTTGCAGTGGACCTGCGGATCTGGAACTCCTTTTCCACGTCTTTCTGATATATATCCCTGTTAAGTGACTGAAACAAAATATAATGCAGCACAAGGCGCTGCATATTTGTTGTCAGACTGTCCTCTTCCTCCTGAATGCACATCTGCCTTTTCAGCTGATGGGAGAGCGTGTTGATCAGCCTGCCTACGTCATGTCCGTTTTCACATATCTCCCCGGTCTCTCTGGCGCACATTACTGGTCCACATCCTTTCTGCACTTAAAGAATGCCGCCGGCATATTCGCCGCGGCGTGTGTCTGCTCTGCCGGCATTTCCGCATTCCCCATGTAAATCTGCCGGCGTCTGTATCCAGGGGATGAAGATCCCCATTTCATATAATTTGTTCGGTAACTAACAATATAGTATAAAGAATTAAAATTATTGTCAATCACCAAAATGCACAAAAGAAAATCCTTCTTTTCTCAAAAAATAGGATGTTTTTGTTTTCGATAGCGGCGGACATTTTGCCACTGCTTTTATTCAAAACATGTCTGAAGGGTTAAAATTTGTACCTATGTTTGGTACAACTGCCTGAACTTTTAAGAAATTTACGTCTGTTTTGCATAAGAGAAAAGCATATTCTCTTTATATTGCTCGTTTTTTCGCACAAAAATGTGGAAAATCTCAGCAAAAAATTGTATAATATAGGGCAGTAATATGAAAGAGAGGGCTCACTATGAAGCAAAATAACATGTTAGCTATGATTTTGGCTGGTGGTCGGGGAACTCGTCTGCATGAACTGACAAAAAAGGTAGCTAAGCCTGCCGTTTCATATGGCGGAAAATACCGCATCATCGATTTCCCGCTCAGTAACTGCGCAAACAGCGGCATCGACGTTGTCGGAGTTCTTACACAGTATGAATCCATTCTCCTTAACAGCTATGTTGCAGCAGGACGCCGCTGGGGTCTTGATGCAAAGGACAGTGGCGTGTACGTGCTGCCGCCCCGTGAAAAAGCAGACGCCAACCTTGACGTATACCGTGGAACCGCAGACGCGATCTCACAGAATATTGATTTCATTGATACATATTCGCCTGAATATCTCCTTATTCTCTCTGGCGACCATATCTATAAGATGAATTATGCCAAGATGCTCGCTTATCACAAAGAGAACAATGCAGACGCTACGATCGCTGTTATCGAGGTGCCGATGAAAGAAGCAAGCCGTTTTGGCATCATGAACACAAATGATGCCGGACGCATCGTTGAATTTGAGGAAAAACCGGAGAAACCCAAGAGCAATCTTGCATCAATGGGAATTTACATTTTCGACTGGAAGCTGCTCCGCAAGCTTTTACTTGCCGATATGAAAGATCCGGATTCCAACCACGATTTTGGAAAAGATATCATTCCCACTCTTTTAAATGAAGGTAAAAATCTGTATGCCTATAAATATAAAGGATACTGGAAAGATGTCGGAACCATCGACTCTCTCTGGGAAGCTAATATGGATCTTCTGGACAAAAATAACGAGCTCGATCTCAATGATCCCACCTGGAAGATCTATACAGAAGACGTAACGTCACTCCCACAGTATATCGGAGAAAACGCCTCCATTGAAAAAGCTTTTATCACACAGGGCTGCCTGATCGACGGAGAGGTTAAAAATTCTGTCCTGTTCACAGGAGCCAAAGTAGGCACCGGCGCTAAGGTTATCGACAGCGTCCTGATGCCGGGCGCAGAAGTAGCAGACGGCGCTGTTGTTCAGCGCGCTCTTGTTGCCGATAATATCAAGATCGGCAAAAATGCCGTTGTCGGCAGCGCAGACAGCGAACATATTGAACTTGTGGCAAAACGTGTAAAGGGGGAAGAATAATATGAGTAAGGCATTTGGAATTGTTAATTTTGCCGGCAACCACATCCATGTGGAAGGCCTTCAGGAATACCGTCCTGTAGGAGCGTTCTCCTTCCTCGGCAGATACCGCGTGATCGATTTTCCGATATCTAATATGAGCAACAGTGGAATTGATACCATCCAGGTATATATCAGAAGAAAACCCCGCTCACTCACCGAGCATCTGGGTACAGGACGTCATTACAATATTAACTCAAAACGCGGACGGCTTCACATTTTGTACACCGAGTCAAATATGGTCAGCGATATCTACAATACGGACATTGCCGCTTATATCGAGAACCTTGACGTGATCAACCGGGTTTCCTACCCCTATGTGGTGATCGCACCCAGCTACATGGTATACACAGCTGACTACAGCAGCCTTCTCAAAACGCACATTGAGTCGGGCGCTGATATTACGCTGATGTACCACTCTGTAGATACAGCAAAAGAAGAATTCTTAAGCTGCTATACTTTGGATATCAACCGCCAGAAAGGCGTGGATGCGATCCAGCCGAACCGCGGAAATGCAAAGAATAAAAACATTTTTATGGATACATATGTGATGTCAAAGGAACTGTTCCTTGACCTTGTAAATAAGGCACATAAAATGTCCGCTATGTATTCCCTCGTTGACATTGTAGACGAGGCTTGCCATGAACTTGACGTGCGCGCAGTACCGCACCGCGGCTATTTTGCTTCCATAACAGACTTCCAGAGTTATTATAATGCGAATATGTCTCTGATAGACCGCAAAACAGCAGATACGCTTTTTGTTGACGACTGGCCGATCTACACCCGGACCAATGATTCCTGCCCGACACAGTACTTTGATGGAAGTTCCATCAAGTCGTCTGTTGTATCAAACGGCTGCATTATCGAAGGTACGATCGAAAATTCCGTTATCGGAAGAGGGTGCGTGATCAAAGAAGGCGCTGTTATCAAAAACTGTGTGATCTCATCTGACGCAGTGATCGGCAAGGGCGTCCACGCTGAAAATCTCGTTGTGGACAAACACGCCCGTCTGGTGCGCGGCAAGAGAGTGATCGCCTCCCCGGATAAGCCCGGCTACATCAAACGGGGGGACGCACTGTAAACTTTGGATTTATCCGCAGATCTGAATTTTAAAAAATGCAGGGATTTAAACTCCCTGCATTTTTTCATTTTCTATTTTTCCGGTAGATGATCTCCAGTCCTTTGAGCAGCAGATTATCATCAAGTATAATTTTTCGCCGGCAGAAAGGGACGATCTTCTTCGCCAGCCCTCCGGTTGCGATCACGGTCACATCCCCGTTCATTTCCTCAACGAGGCGGTCTATGATCCCGTCTATTGCCGCTGCGCTGCTGTAGATCACTCCGCTCTTCATACACTCGACAGTGTTTTTTCCAATGATATGCCCTGGAGCCTCTATCCCGATCCCTCCCAGCTGTGAAGCATTTGCGGTAAGAGAATCCAGCGAAACCCCAATACCGGGATAGATCATACCGCCAATATAATTTTTATTTTTATCGATCACGCATACTGTATTGGCAGTCCCCATATCAAATACAAGCATGGGCGCCGGATATTCCGCGATTGCCGCTACAGAATCCACGACCAGGTCGCTCCCGAGCTGAGCAGGATTATCAATGCGTATATTCAGCCCTGTTTTTATTCCCGCTCCTACTACAAGCGCCTCGCCGCCAAGAATCTTCTCCACCGCCAGTTTCACGACGGTAGTGATCTGCGGCACAACAGAGGAAATGATCCCTCCCTTTAGTTCACTCCGCTTGATATGATAAATATCCAGCACATTTTTAATGTCTATCGCATATTCCAGCTCCGTCTTTGTGCGCACAGTAGAGAGGCGCTCTACAAATATGCATTTCCCCTCTTCCATGCACCCAAGCACAATATTCGTATTTCCTATATCGATCGCCAGGATCATATTCCCTATTCTCCTTTGCCCACTCCGAAATCCGGTTACCCTGATACACTACTTTGCTGCTTTCTTATGCCTGCCGGCGCCTTCCGCCTGCGCAGGCGGGCAGACATACCGCGACAGAGGCGTGCCTACGGCGGCTGTGACCACCGTCGAGACGATCATCTCACATACGGCATTGATTCCCACAAATGTACAGATAAATACGATTATATTTTCTCCGCCGATCATTTCTTTCATATATGCGGTGTTTCCAAAAAGAAGCACCAGAGCCGTCATAAAAAATGCGGTATTCAAAAATGCGGAAAAGAATCCTGTGACCGCGCAGGAAATATAAGTATTGGTTCTCTTCCTCATTCCTCTGAAAATATATCCCAGCAGCAGGCCGTCCAGAAACCGGGGGACAAATCTCTGGATAAATGCAAGCGCCGGGTTAATGTTAAAAAGAGCAACGCCCATAATACTCTGGCCGCCGATCCCAATGCACTGGAGAAAGCTTGTAAGTCCGAAAATGGATCCTGCAGCCGCTCCGCCCGCCGGGCCTAACGCGATCGCGCTTATCGCAACCGGGATAACATTAAATGTAATTGCCAGGGGCCCGATATTCAGGTAGCCCAGAGGCGTATACGCCATCAGCAGCAAAATAGCCATCATAAGCCCCAGCGTGGTGATCTGTGTTGTTTTTACCTTTGTTTTCATGTTTTTCCTCCTCAGTTATCATTCCCTCTCCGAGGGATACAATACTTTTTGGCACATGTCTGATATGCGCGAACCGGATTACCGGTTCTGTTCCGTTGTCAAGTTGCAAATCTCCTGCGTTTCCTTCTTCCCGTCCCCTGGCAGGATACGGCCGGATACGCTTTTCATCTTCAGGATCTGATCCAGGATCTTCGACGCTGTTTCTTCCTTTGACAGCATACCCAGAGAGATTTCCTCCTCTCCGGTGATCATAGTCACTACATTGGTGTCCACGCCGAACCCGGCTCCCTCCACCTTCACATTGTTCGCCACGATCATATCCAGGTTCTTTCTCTGAAGCTTTCTGCGAGAGTTCTCAAGCAGATGTTCCGTCTCCATCGAAAACCCGCACAGGAACTGCTCTTCCCCTTTGTGTGCGCCAAGATATGCAAGGATATCATCCGTGCGCTCCATTTCTATCGTGAGCTCTCCGTCCTGTTTTTTCACCTTTTCGCTGCTGACATGTCTGGGTCTGTAATCTGCCACGGCTGCCGCCTTAATAATGATGTCCTGTTCCGCGCTGCGCTCTGTCACAGCTTTAAACATTTCCCGGGCGGTCTTCACAGGAACCACTGTCACAAACTGCGGAGGCTCAATGTGGACCGGGCCGCTTACCAGCGTAACCTGGGCGCCCCTCTGCATACATACCCTGGCGATGGCATACCCCATCTTTCCCGTAGAATGGTTGGTAATATACCGCACCGGATCTATACTCTCCTGAGTAGGTCCCGCAGTGACAAGCACTTTCATGCCCTGCATATCCTTTTCTCTGGCGATTTCGCGGAGAATATACTCCAGCAGCAGTTCCGGCTCCGGCATCTTCCCCGCCCCGGTATCGCCGCAGGCCAGATAGCCGCTGGCCGGGCTGATGACTTCATATCCATACTTCTCCAGCGTCTTCAGATTGTCCTGTACAATGGGATTCTCGAACATATTTGTATTCATAGCAGGCGCCAGAATCTTTTTGCACCGGCAGGCCATGATCGTAGTCGTCAGCATATCGTCCGCGATCCCGTGCGCGATCTTTCCGATCACATTGGCGCTTGCCGGCGCCACCATAACCAGATCTGCCTTTTTCGCCAGAGATACATGTTCCACGCTGTACTCAAAATTGCGGTCAAATGTATCTACCAGGCACTTATTTCCCGTAAGGGTTTCAAAAGTGATCGGATTGATAAAATTCACTGCATTTTTCGTCATCAGGACATGGACATCTGCATGGAGCTTCTTTAAAGCGCTGGCAAGAGACGCGATCTTATACGATGCAATGCTTCCCGATACTCCCAGGAGAACGGTTTTTCCTGTCAGCATATGGTTTCCCCCTTTCTTCGTTCTTTCGAACCGTTTCCGACAAGTGTGAACATCCCGCATAGAAACGCCGGGAAACAGCGCGTCGGCGGGATTGCTCCGGTTCCGCTTTATTATATTGTAGAGAACAGCAAAAAGCAAGAGCAATAGAATCTTATACCGTGCCAAAAGGACACGCAGTGCAGAATATGCCTTGCCTGCCTTGTTATCCCGGCATAATTATGGTATTATAAATCTGGTTTTATATATTTTTATGAGGAGGAATTAGTATGAAATACTGTCCAAACTGCGGTGCGCAGAGCCCCGACGACGCTCCGTTCTGTTCAAATTGCGGTGCACCACTTCAGAACGGCCCTCAGCAAAATGCGGGCGGCTACCAGAACGGCACATGGAACAATAACACAAATCAGGGCAATGCAGGGTATAATCAGAATATGGGATATAACCCTAATCAGAATGCTGGATATAACCAGAATAACTGGAACGGTGCTCCGAACCAGAACAACATGGGATATAATTATCCAAATCCCGGCATCACTCCGAGAAGCATTCCTGTCTGTGTGATCCTTTCTATCGTTACATGTGGGATCTACGGAATTTACTGGCTGATCAAGCTGAACGATGAGATCAACATCCTGGCAAATGACCCCGGAGCTACATCCGGCGGCATTGTTTTTCTGCTCTCCATCGTAACCTGCGGGATTTATCTTTTCTACTGGCTGTACAAAATGGGCGAGAAATGCGACCGGATCAAAGGCACGTCCAGCAGTTCAGGAATCCTTTACCTGATCCTTGGCATCGTAGGCTTTTCTATCATCAGCTACTGCCTGATGCAGGACACAATCAACAAAGCAGTTTAATTATTTGCGTACAAAGGAATTATGTTAAGATCGTACATAGCGTTTGATATCGAGACGACCGGACTTAACCCGGCGGAAAATGAAATAATCGAAATAGGTGCGCTGAAGGTGCGTGAAGGAAAAGTGGCGGAGCGGTTCATGGAACTGGTCCGCCCCTTGTCTCCTGTATCGCAGTCCATCACTGCCCTGACCGGTATTACGAATGAAATGGTATCCTCTGCCCGCAGCAAGAGGGAGGTCATCTCTGATTTTCTGGAGTTCTGCGGAGACGACATCCTGATCGGACACAATGTCTCTTTTGACTACAGCTTTGTAAAGACCGGAGCGGCAGCGGAAGGCTTTTCTTTTGAGAAATACGGGATCGACACCCTTAAGATCGCTCAGAAAGTGCTTAAGGATCTGGAATCCCGCAGCCTGGAAAGCCTGTGCCGGTACTATCATATTGAAAATCGTTCAGCACACCGGGCCTACCACGACGCCCTTGCCACAGCAAAGCTGTACCAGACCCTGGCTCATTACTTTGAGCCGGATAATCCCAGGATCTTCTCTCCTGTACAGCTCATCTGCAAAGTAAAGAAGCCTCAGCCGGCCACGGCAAAGCAGCTTGCATTTCTGGAAAGCCTTGCCCGCAAAAAGCAGGTCTCCCCGGAATGGGATCCCGGTACGCTTACACGGAGCGAGGCGTCACGGCTTATAGATATGCTTCTGAAAAAATAGATTTTATAAAAGTAACTCTATTTATTCTCAGTAATAGTCTGACGGTTCACACGGTTTGGCGGTTTATACAAGAATAGCTCATGGAGCACTCGTCTCCATGAGCCATCTTTTCTTTAAAACTCAAACTTCCCAATTCCATAAATCGGTATCGTATATATATTATCTCTCACCCCGCCATGCGTATTCCCTTTTGCATAAACCACATAATCTGCTTTTCTCTTATCAAGGATATCCTGCACGGTCTTACTCTGGTTTTTCCCCGTCTTCACGTCTATCGCATATGTCTTCCGGGTCCTCAGTGATTTCAGATAAAAGTCGATCTCTCCTCTCCCCATTGTAGCGAATGCAGGTGTTTCAAGAGCGATCTCACCCGGCGGAACAATTCTTCTTTTCAGATCAAGAAACACAAAGTTCTCATTTACAATCCCTGATACGTCACTCTCAGAACAGCCGATATGAGTCAGGAAATAGCTTGTCAGCCCGATATCCATGAAATAACAGCGAGCCTTTGGTTTAAAATCAAGTATATTGCAGTCTTTTATCTTGCCTGCAAATCCAATGATACCGGAACTATAGAGCCAGTCTATCGCACGATTTACAGACGCCTTGCTTATATTACTTGAATAGTCCTTTACAACGATATTCTGTAACTCTTCGCTGAAGCTGTCTTCGTCAAACCCTTTTTTCTCTTTCACAAGAACACGAGCCACACTGGAAAAGATATTATCATATACCTCATCATCCAATATATCGTCAAAATACCGTTTGCTCTCATTCGTAAACAATTTAATGATCTTCAGCAGCTCCGTGTTGGCTTCTTCCACTGATCCCGACTCCAGATACCGCAGGATCACCGCCGGATATCCGCCAATCTTTGTATAAATTTTATACAGATCAGCCAGATTCTTATAGACCTCTTCCGAACTTTCTCCATACAGATCAAGTTCCTGATACAAGTCTTCTTTGTCCAGAGCCATAAGGAACTCTCTGAAATCTAATGTATGGATCTCCAAAGAATCAAGGTCACCTGCTGAATACTTAAACTCACGGTTCAATATCCGCCCAAGATAACTTCCCGTAATGATAAAATCACTTTTCAGCTGTCTTGTAAACTCACGTATTCTGTTATATATAGCCGCCGACTCCTGTATCTCATCAATGATCACAATCGTGTCAGACGTGTCTTCAAATTCTGGATGTACTCTTCGGATCAGTTCATAGACAGGATTATCACATCTGAAACCATTCTTTATCTCATTCCTCAGTTCTTCGTACTTCTCAAGAAACAGTTCCCCTGTAAAATCAAGGAGATTAATATAAATCTTTCTTTTGTACTGTTCATCAGCAAACTTATTTACAATATAAGTTTTTCCTACCTGACGTGCTCCTGAAACTTCCAGCGTAGAATGATCTGGTCTTTCCTTCCATTTAAGCAGCCGGTCATAGGCGTTTCTTTTTAAATATTTCTGCATAATATCACCCCTGTTGGTGTTGTCATGTTACCCCTAATTATACTTCAAAAAGATTATAATCTCCACCTGTTTATTCCGACATTGTAAAATAGCTCACGTTCTGCAGCAGACCGTGGGCTGATACCTATAATCAAACGGAAATGTTTAATTTTTCTCTAATACACCAAACAGAATCCTCATATAGTCCTGCCTTTCATTGAGCACCCTGATCACACAGACCCGATCCGCTTCAATACGATAAAACACATAATTTTTCTCGCAGAAAAGACATCTGTAATCTGTATATATTCCGGTTATCCCTGAAAGTTCCTGCCCAAGATAGGGGAATGTAATCAGCTGACGAACTGTCTCTGTCATTTTCCTTAATATCTTTTTTGCAAGGTCTTCATCATCAAATTTCTCTATGATTGATTCCTTGATCTGAAGCAGATCATTTCTTGCTTTTGGCGTATAATATAATTCCATCTTCAGATCCCCAATGATGCTTCTACTTCATCAGCAGAAGCCCATCCCTCTTTCCTTGCAGACTGTTCTCCTTCTTCCAGCTTAGACATCAAAGCGATTGTTGCTCTCATCTTATCGTACTCTTTCATATCCAGTATGACATATTCGCCGCGCCCATTCTTTGTAAGAAATACAGGCGCACCTTCCTGAGCTTCCTTTAAAACCTCTGTGTAATTTCTCAAATCTGAAATTGGCTTAATATTCGGCATATGACCAGCATCCTTTCTATATAATATAGAATACCACCTCTTTCCCAAAATCTCAATGTAAATTAACATGTTAATTTTACCCATAATAAACCAGCATCAATTATAACACCACTTCAAGTTTCTTTTTTGACCTGACAGATAAAGAATTCCTTATGCGTTATTCCCGACATAGCGTCCGCATTCCAGGCTTTATTGATTACCGTCACCTCAATTTTCCCACGTACGTCTTCCCAGTTTTTATACGCCATATCTATATTAAGGTCCATGACAGAACGGCAGCCCCCACTGTAAAGCCAACGCAGACAGATAATTCCGTTCCGGCACGGTACTGGCTGTAAATGCTGTCCAGGTAGATTACCGGCTGCAGATTATCTTCTTTGTCCGAAAATACAATTGCTTCTTTTTGGATTCCGTTATTTTTCTGAATTGCAGCAATCTCCACCTTCATATCCTCCCCTGCATTTTCACGTACTCTTTTTAATAATTCCCTTTTAAATTCGTCATAGTTTAACATTTTCCTCTTCTCCGTTTCCTGTTGATCTGATTTTATTCGGTTTCCCGTTGCATTATATTCCTAAAATGATGGAGCAGCTGCAGTGTGCTTATGCCGTCTGCTCCGTATATGCAACGTCAAAGATATCCTCGCCGTGGATTTCCGTCATATCTTCAGCAATCTCGTTTTTGATTGTCTCATCCGTTGAAAGCGCCCTGCGGAAATCCGCCTTGATCGGGGCATACTTAAGAGCCTGCTTAATCACTGTTTTCTTAGCCATAGCCTCATAACTGGTCTTCCACGGGCTGAAGGAAGAATCAAAAGCTTTTGAATACTCCTTCGCATAGGCGTCCACTGCCTCTTTACTCATGACTTCAAATCCAAATCCTCCGTTGACAAGTTTAAAAAGGCCGTA
>DXDR01000049.1 GCA_019115385.1 Candidatus Mediterraneibacter avicola
TATGAAATATCTTACATTTACCGTTCCCTGCTATAATTCGGAAAGCTATATGCGTCGATGTGTGGATTCCCTGCTGTGCTGCGGGACAGACGCGGAGATCATCCTGGTGGACGACGGCTCTACAGACAAAACAGGGGAGATCGCAGACCAATATCAGAGCAGATATCCAGATATCGTGAAAGTGATCCATAAAGAAAACGGAGGGCATGGATCCGGCGTCAACAGGGGGCTGGAAATGGCCAGGGGAATTTATTTTAAGGTCGTGGACTCTGACGACTGGCTGGATCAGGACGCCTGCAAAAAGCTTTTAGCAAAAATCCGGGATTTCTGCGGCGGCGGCCGGTATGAGTTTGGAGAGAGTATACCGGATCTCTTTATCTGCAACTATGTGTACGATCATCTGGATGAGGGTACAAGCAGGGTGATGGACTACAGAAATGTATTTCCCGAAGGGGAGATGTGCACCTGGAATTCGATCGGCAGATTCCGGCCGTCCCAGTATCTGATCATGCATTCACTGATATTCCGTACCGAGGTGCTGCGCAGATCAAAAGTAAAACTGCCGGAACACTCATTTTATGTGGACAATCTGTTTTCTTATCAGCCTCTTCCATATACCCGGAACCTTTATTATATGGATCTGGATCTGTACCACTATTATCTGGGCAGGGAGGATCAGTCAGTAAATGAAAAGGTGCTGATGAGGCGGATCGACCAGCAGATTCAAGTGACAGAACTTGTGGCGCAGAGCGTTGATCTGGATGAAGTAAAAAAATTATATCCGAAGCTGGCGGCATATATGACCAGAAATATTTCGATCATGCTGTCTATCTCCTCCATCCATCTGCTGCTGATCCGTACGGATGAAGCGAGAAGAAAAAGGAGAAATATGTGGGAAAACATCCGACGGTACGACAAAAAGCTTTATTACCGGCTCAGATATTCGACGCTGAGCGGACTTACATATCTGCCCGGAAAGCTGGGCGGCAGACTGACGATCGGCGGCTATCGGTTTGCAAGAAAAATCTATCAGTTCCAGTGAGGAAGACAGCAGGAGGAAAACGTTATGTCTGAGATCTATATAGCATTTGCAGATACGCCGGGATTTTTTGCGGGAATCATACGCCGGGTGATCCGGCAGAAATATATCCATGTGGCGCTGGCACTGGATCCCTTTCTCAGAGAGACATACAGTATCGGGCGCAGGCATCCGGCCGTGCCGCTGATCGCCGGATTTGAGAGAGAGGACAAGAGGAAGATCCTGCGTGTGTTCCCGGAGGCGGACTATATGGTGTGTAGTATATCCTGCACCGCGCAGCAGAAAGAATATATCAAAGAGGAACTGCATAAAGCCATGCGGAAGAGATTCCGTTATCACTATGCGGTGGCCGGGCTGCCTTTCATCCTCATGGAAAAGCCCTTTTATCAGAAAAATCATTTCACCTGTTCTTCCTATATCGCAAAACTTCTGGAGGAGGCCGGAGTGTGCCGGTGGGATAAACATTTTTCCCTTGTTACGCCAAGGGATTTTTATGAATATGGTGAGAAGCAGAAAATCTTTGAAGGATCGCTTAAGGAACTTGTGGAGCGGGATAAGACTGCTGTAAACGGCAGGATTTCAGTTTTCCCTCATATACGCCCGGCTTTTGCGGGGCTCCAGGCAAGAGGTGGATCTTATGAGCGGTAAGAAAAAGATACTTCAGGTCGGTTTCTTTCTGGCGGTGATGGTTCTGACCTTTTACACTTTGTTCAGCGGGCGGGATCTGGGCAAGATTGCCCGGGCGGCAGGGAAGATGTCGCCGGCCTATCTGATCCCGGCGGTGCTGCTGGCCATTTTTTTCGTCTGCGCGGAGGGCTGTATGATCTGGTTCCTGCTGAACGCCATGCGGGAGAAGAAAAACAGTATTTTCCGGTGCATTCAGTATTCTTTTATTGGTTTTTTCTACTCGGGCATCACGCCTTCGGCAACAGGCGGCCAGCCGGTACAGCTTTATTATATGAATAAGGATGGGAACCGGGTCTCCGACAGCACAGTCGTGCTTATGACAGTAGCGGTGGTCTATAAATTTGTCCTGGTAGTTATGGGGTTCGGCATCCTGGCGTTCTGGTACGGCCCTCTCAGACGGGAACTGAATCATTATTTCCCGCTGTTTCTCCTGGGGCTCATGCTCAATGTGATCCTGGTCATCCTTATCCTTGGGGTAATGCTCTTCCCCGGGATCATACGAAAGACGGCGCTGTTCTTTGAGAAACTTTTTATCCGCATGAAAATCTGGAAACCTTCGGATGCCCGGCAGGAGAAGATCAATGGGTTTATAGGAAGCTACCGGCAGGCAGTTACCTGGCTGGGCAGCCACAAAGGCAGGCTGGCGGGAGTCGTTGTCATGACTTTTCTGCAGAGGTGCAGCGTATTTGTTCTGACGTATATGGTGTATCTGGGGTTCGGGCAGACCGGATCCAGCGCCGTGAAAGTGATCCTTCTGCAGGCGTCCGTCTATATTGCGGTAGATATGCTTCCTCTGCCAGGGGCGCAGGGTATAACAGAGCTGATGTATCAGGCGGTGTTCGCCAATGTATTTGCAGGCGCGTATCTGATTCCGTCTATGTTGGTGAGCAGGGGGATCAATTTTTATTTTCTGCTGATCGTCAGCCTGGCAGTGGTGCTTGTAAACAGGTTTGTTTTTGACCGGAGAAGGGGAGGAGAGAGAAGACAGACGCCAGCCGGTTGACATTTCAGAAAAATACCCGTATAATACACACGATAAATTTCGGTGTGGATTTTTCCGGACTCTGTCATCTTTTCGCCACACAGCCGTTTCGGCGGCTGTGTGGCGTTTTCTGCTTTCAGCGGGAATTTCCGAATCGGTATGTTGTAGGAGGAGGTTGATCCGGTGGGGAAGGAATCAATGAATGAAAATTTTATGAAGGAGAGACCAGTGTTTCCGCTGATACTGTCAATGGCGCTCCCTATGGTCATCTCTATGATGGTGAACTCGCTGTACAATATTGTGGACAGCTTTTTTGTGGCGCAGATCAGCGAGGACGCCATGACGGCTCTTTCGCTTGTCTATCCGGTCCAGAATTTCATCAATGCTGTGGGCATTGGCTTTGGGGTGGGGATGAATGCGGTGATCGCACTGCACCTGGGAGCCGGGAACAGGGAAAAGGCGAATCTTGCGGCAACGCAGGGGCTTGCCCTGGGCGTTGTCCACACAGTGATACTGACAGCCGGGTCGATTTTGTTTATGCCGGTATTTCTTCGGTTTTTTACAGATAAGGAGGCCGTAGTCGATCTGGGAATACGGTACAGCGTAGTCGTATTTTTATTTACTTTTTTTGTCGTCACAGGCGTGGCTTTTGAAAAGATTTTTCAGGCGGTCGGCCGGATGAAGGTTTCTATGATCAGTCTGATGTGCGGCTGCATCCTGAATATTATTCTGGATCCGATCCTGATATTCGGACTTGGTCCGTTCCCGGAAATGGGAATTGAAGGCGCGGCTCTGGCAACGGGGCTCGGGCAGGCATGTTCTCTGATCATTTACCTGGCCGTATACTTTATCAGTCCGATCCATGTGCGTATCGGCAGGAAATACTTATCCCCGGACAAAGAAATGATCGTAAGGCTTTATTCAGTAGGCATACCGGCCACTTTGAACCTGGCTTTGCCGTCTGTGCTGATCTCCGCGCTGAACGCGATCCTGGCATCCTTCTCCCAGGTATATATTCTGGTCCTGGGAATTTACTATAAACTGCAGACGTTCCTGTATCTTCCGGCAAATGGATTTGTCCAGGGCATGCGCCCTCTGGTGGGCTTTAATTTTGGCGCCGGAGAATACAAAAGAGTTCGAAAAATCTATGATATTGTCCTATGCATGAGCGGCGCGATCATGGCGGCGGGAACTATAATCTGCCTGGCGCTGCCGGGGCAGCTTATGGGACTGTTTACGGATAATCCGGAGACCATACGGACGGGCGAAACCGCACTCTGCATCATCAGCGCGGGCTTTCTTGTGTCAGCGGTTTCCGTGACATCTTCCGGGGCGCTGGAAGGGATGGGAAAAGGAACGCCTTCCCTTATTATTTCCCTGTCACGCTATATTGTCGTAATCATCCCGGCGGCATTTATCCTGAGCCGTATATTCGGCGCTGTAGGTGTGTGGAATGCATTCTGGATCGCCGAGCTGATCACGGCTGCCGTCGCTTATATTGTCTATAAGAGGGCTGCCGTCGGCGGAGAGGATATTCAGGAAAACGATCCGAAACCGGGACAGGATTGATGCCGCTGTCTGTGCCGGCCCGGAAACTTGTATGCCGGTGCGGAAAACAAAGTGATGTCCGGGTGTTTTTTCTTGACATCTCCTTGCAAACCGCTCACAATAATGTGAGAAAATGTGAGGAGATTTTTTATGAATATTATTAACATAGAGCACATCGGGAAAGTGTTCGGTGAAAAAGAAATTTTTGCAGATGCGTCATTTGGAGTACAGCAGGGGGACAAGATCGGGATTGTGGGCATCAATGGTACGGGAAAGTCCACGCTCCTGAGAATGATCGCAGGAGATGAGAAACCGGATGAGGGGCAGATCGTCAGACAGAATGGGCTGAAGATCGCCTATGTCCCTCAGAACCCGGTATTTCCCGACGGAGCGGACGTGCGCGCCTGCGCTTTTGCGTGGGGAGGCGGGGAAGCGTGGCAGGTTGAGAGTAATCTGATGGAACTGGGGATCACCCGGCTGGATCAGAAGATCAGCGAACTTTCCGGCGGACAGAAGAGAAGAGTCGTGCTTGCCGGAACGCTTGCCGGCGATTTTGACGTGCTCCTGCTGGATGAGCCCACGAATCATCTGGACGGCGAAATGATCGCCTGGCTGGAGGAATATCTTCGAACATACAGGGGCACGGTACTGATGGTGACCCATGACCGGTATTTTCTGGACCGGGTCACAAATCGGATCCTGGAGATCAGCCACGGGAAAATGTACGGGTATGACACGGACTATTCCGGCTTTCTGGAACTGAAATCAGCCCGGGAGGAGATGGAACTCGCCTCGGAGAGGAAACGGCAGAGTGTTCTGAGGATGGAACTGGAATGGGCAAAACGGGGCTGCCGTGCCAGAACGACAAAGCAGAGAGCAAGGCTGGAGCGGCTTGAAGGACTGAAAAACGGAAAAACACCTGTACAGGATCAGACGGTGGAACTGGGATCGGTAAAGACACGTATGGGAAAGAAAACCGTGGAACTCCATCATATCAGTAAAAGCTACGGAGATAAAAAGATTCTTGAGGACTTCAGCTATATCGTACTGCGCAATCAGCGTCTGGGGATCATCGGACCCAACGGGTGTGGAAAATCCACGCTGCTTAAGATGATTGCCGGTATTGTCAAGCCGGATTCAGGAGAGATTGAAATCGGAGAGACGGTGAAGATCGGATATTTTGCTCAGGAAGAGCAGCATATGGATGAAAGTCAGAGAGTGATCGACTATGTGAAAGATATCGCGGAATATATTACGACAACGGACGGGAAGATCAGCGCATCGGCGCTTCTGGAGCGGTTTCTGTTCTCGCCGGATATGCAGTATGCCCCCATCGGAAAGCTGTCGGGAGGAGAAAAGAGGCGTCTGTATCTCCTTGGAGTCCTGGCCGAGAATGCCAATGTGCTCCTGTTTGACGAGGCGGGCAATAATCTGGACATCCCGACGCTTACGATCCTGGAAGATTATCTGAACTCCTTTTCCGGTATCGTGATCGCAGTGTCCCATGACCGTTATTTTCTGGACAATGTTGCGGATCGCATTTTTGAACTGGACGGAAAAGGACATGCCGTTCAGTATGAGGGAGGCTATACGGACTACCTGAACGCGAAAAGGAGGAGGGCGTCTGCCGGGGAACAGCCGGTAAAGGCGGATATCCCCAAGTCGCAGGAAGACAGACTGGAGGAAAAGAAAACCGCCGCAAAGAGCTGGAAGGAGAATCGTCCGGCAAAGCTGAAATTTACCTATAAAGAACAGAGAGAGTTCGAGACCATTGACGACGATATAGCGGCTTTGGAGAGCAGAATGGAAGAACTGGAGCGCCAGCTTCAGGCAAACGCCACAAATTCCGTGAAGCTCAGGGAGCTGATGGAAGAGCAGGAGAAGACGCAGGCAGCGCTGGATGAAAAAATGGAGCGCTGGGTGTATCTGAATGATCTGGCGGAGAAAATTGACGGACAGTAACCGGACAGCGCCCAAAAGAGAATGATTTTTCTTTCAGCGGCTTGACAAAGGCGGGATCAGTTGATAATATTATAGAAAACAGAATGCACTCTGTTTTATGGATTCCAGAGATTTTAACAGCCAGACAGGCAGATTCCGGGGACAGAGACAGGGCAGAGAAAGAGAGGAGACAGATGAGAAAACAGGTTTTTTCATTGCTTGTAGATAATAATCCAGGCGTTTTAAGCCGTATTTCAGGACTGTTCAGCCGCCGGGGCTACAGTATTGACAGCATCACGGCCGGAATGACGGCGGATCCGCGGTACACCAGGATTACAGTGGTATCATCGGGTGACGAGCTGATTCTGGAGCAGATCGAGAAACAGGTAAGAAAACTGGAAGATGTAGTTGATATCAAAGTCTTAAAAGATGGGGAATCCGTTTTCCGTGAACTTGCACTGGTCAAGCTTCGTGCAAATGCGTCTCAGAGAGGCGAGATCATCTCGGTTGCAGATATCTTCCGCGCGAAGATCGTAGACGTGGAGGAGGACTCTCTGATGATCGAATTGACGGGAACCCAGAGCAAGCTGGAAGCCTTTCTCAATCTTCTGAAAGACTATGAGATCCTCGAACTTGCCAGAACAGGCATCACAGGGCTTTCGCGGGGGAGCAGGGATGTCAAATATCTGTAGGGATCAGTTAGTAAGAGGCGGAGGGAAACTGTTTCCCGGACTGCCTTTCACTAAAAACAGATATCGGCTCTGACAGAGCCTTCTGTTTTATATACATATTATATTTATTATTTTTAGGAGGAATGTAAAAATGGCAGCAAAAATCTATTATCAGGAAGACTGCAACCTTTCTCTTCTGGAAGGCAAGACAATCGCAATAATCGGCTATGGCAGCCAGGGACATGCACATGCGCTGAACTTAAAGGAGTCCGGCTGCAATGTCATCATCGGCCTGTATGAGGGAAGCCGTTCATGGGCAAAGGCAGAGGCGCAGGGATTTGAAGTGTACACATCTGCCGAGGCGGCAAAAAAAGCCGATATCATTATGATTCTGATCAATGATGAGAAACAGGCTGCATTATATAAAAACGATATTGAGCCGAATCTGGAAGAGGGCAATATGCTGATGTTCGCACACGGCTTCAACATTCACTTCGGACAGATCGTGCCGCCGAAGAACGTAGACGTTACAATGATCGCTCCGAAGGCTCCGGGCCATACTGTAAGAAGCGAATATCAGGCAGGCAAAGGTACTCCGTGCCTGGTAGCCGTAGAGCAGGACTACACTGGAAAAGCGCTTGACAAGGCACTGGCGTATGGTCTTGCGATCGGCGGGGCAAGAGCAGGCATCCTTGAGACAACATTCAGAACGGAGACCGAGACAGACCTCTTTGGCGAGCAGGCAGTTCTCTGCGGCGGTGTGTGCGCCCTGATGCAGGCGGGATTTGAGACGCTGGTTGAGGCCGGATATGACCCGAGAAACGCATACTTTGAGTGTATCCACGAAATGAAGCTGATCGTGGATCTGATCTACCAGTCAGGATTTGCAGGAATGAGATACTCCATTTCCAACACAGCAGAGTACGGAGATTATATTACAGGACCGAAGATCATTACAGAGGATACAAAGAAAGCCATGAAGAAGATCCTTTCCGATATTCAGGACGGTACTTTTGCAAAAGACTTCCTGCTCGATATGTCAGAGGCAGGCGGACAGGCACACTTCCGCGCTATGAGAAAACTTGCCGCTGAGCATCCGTCAGAGAAGATCGGAGAGGAGATCAGAAAGCTGTACAGCTGGAGCGATGAGGATAAACTGATCAATAACTAATTTGGGAAATCTTTATATATTATATAGAGAGGCCAACAAACAGAGGACAGGGATACGGCAAAACGTCTGGCAGTGAAATGCCAGACGTTTTCTTCCCTTTCCGACGGGGAATATCTGTTATAGTCCTGGTCTGATAAAGGAAAGAAGTGAATGGAGTGAAGGAAGAAAAAGAAAATATAGGAGAAGAAGATGCAGAACAGGCAGAGACACATGATTTCAGCAAGGGGAGCCTTGTGCGTCACATCATCGGCCTGGCGGTGCCCATGACAGTGGCCCAGCTTATCAATGTCCTTTACAGTATAGTTGACAGGATCTATATCGGCCACCTTCCTCATGTATCCACTCAGGCTCTTTCCGGAATCGGCCTGTGCCTTCCGATCATAACCATCATATCAGCATTTGCCAATCTTTTTGGCATGGGCGGCGCGCCGCTGTGCTCCATTGCCCGGGGCGGGCATCAGGAAAAACGGGCGCAGAATGTGATGGGCAATTCTTTTGCCATGATGCTCCTGTCAGGCGCTGTCCTGATGGTTTTATGCCTGATATTCAAGCGCCCCCTTTTGTACCTGTTCGGGGCCAGCAGAGCCACTTATATCTATGCCGATCAGTACATTACGGTTTATCTGCTTGGCACTTTGTTTGTTATGATCAGCCTGGGGATGAACAATTTTATCAATTCTCAGGGATTCGGCAGAGTGGGGATGCTTACCGTCCTTCTGGGAGCGGTAATGAATATCGTTCTGGATCCCATTTTTATTTTTGTGTTCGGTATGGGAGTCAGAGGTGCGGCCATTGCCACTGTGATCTCCCAGGGAGCGTCCGCTCTGTGGGTGTTTATATTCCTTACAGGGAAGAGGGCGCTGCTCAGGCTGGACAGAAAATCCATGCGTTTGAGAGTCTCCATTGTCAGAGAAATTATATTACTCGGTACTTCAGGATTTGTGATGTCAGTTACGAACGGAACAGTGCAGATAGTCTGCAACGCGGTTCTGGCAAAGCAGGGAGGCGACCTTTATGTAGGCATTATGACAGTGATCAACTCTGTCCGGGAGATCACAACAATGCCGCTGAACGGCCTTACTTCAGGAGCGCAGCCCGTGATCGGGTATAATTATGGCGCCGGACGATATGACCGGGTGAAATCAGCGGTCAAGTTCATGACCGCGGCAAGCATCGTATTTTCGATCGTGATATGGGCGGTCATTTTCTTTGAGCCCCGTTTTTTCCTGCACCTGTTTACCAGGGAAAACGAACTGATCACAAAAGGCATTCCCGCGATGCAGATCTATTTTTGCGGAATCTTCATGATGTCTCTACAGTTTGCAGGGCAGTCCACCTATGTGGCCCTGAACCGCCCGAAGCAGGCTGTCTTTTTCTCCCTGTTCCGCAAGGTGATCATCGTAGTACCGCTGACGCTCCTGCTTCCTATGGCAGGAGGGCTTGGCACCAGCGGAGTATTTCTGGCAGAGCCGGTTTCCAACGGGATCGGAGGAACGGCATGTTTTGTGACCATGCTTCTGACTGTATGGCCGGATCTGAAGCAGGATCCGGCCGGGGATCAAATTGTACAGACAAAACAGACAACTTCGTCAAAAGGGGCCTGACCCCTTTTGACAATAAAAAAGCGTCCGCCTGACGGCAGCGGACGCTTTTTTTATCTCTGTTTTCTATTCATTAAGCAATGGATTCAACAGCTTTTGACAGACGAGAGATCTTTCTGGAAACAGTTCTCTTGTGGTAAACACCTTTTGTTCCAGCCTTAGAAATCTCAGAGATCGCTGCGCGAAGTGCGCTCTTAGCTGTTTCAGCATCCTTCTGTGCAACTGCAGCTTCAACTTTTTTTACGGCAGTTTTCACTTTGGAACGGATTGCTTTATTCCTTGCAGCCTTTGTCTCGTTTACTAAAATTCTTTTCTTAGCAGACTTAATGTTAGCCAATCTGTACACCTCCAGACTCAAATGAGATTTTCAAATGTGTATTTTACGTTTCGGCGGATGCGGACACGGACGTTCCGTTGAAACATACTCAATTATTTTATGCTAACTTCCAGGGGTTGTCAATACATATTTTGAGAAATAGAGTAAAAACTAAAGATTACCGTTGAACGGTCGATATTTATATGTAAAGCGAGGGTGAGATATGGTCAGAAATTATTGTGTGCGGACAGATCTTGCACTGGAGGAAAAAGAGCGGTTTGAATCGGATGATGTGGAGGTATCCGGGGTAGTTCTTGAGGAAGAGTATGACGAGGAGCGGGAAATCCGCACGACCCGGGTGGTGATCGAGACAGAAAACGGGGCAAAAGCCATGGGAAAACCGGTGGGGACGTATCTTACGGTGGAAGCACCGGACCTGGCTTTGCCGGATGAGGGCAGCCACATGGAGATCGCCGGTGAACTGTGCCGTCATATAGGGGAGCTGATCGAGAAAAACAGGCCTGAAAAAGAGGATTTGTCCGTCCTTATAGTAGGCTTGGGAAACCGGGACGTTACTCCCGATGCACTGGGTCCTTACGTGGTGGATCACCTGAATGTGACAAGGCATATTGTGAAAGAGTACGGGAAGTATGCAATGGGGATGGAGCGGGCTGACCTGGTCAGCGCGGTCGTGCCCGGCGTAATGGGGCAGACCGGAATGGAGACGGCAGAAATTGTCCGGGGAATCGTCAGAGAGACCCATCCCGACCTGGTAATTGCTGTGGATGCGCTGGCAGCGCGGAACAGCAGGCGGCTAAACCGCACGGTGCAGATCGCAGATACGGGGATACATCCAGGCTCCGGCGTGGGAAATCACCGCAGCGGCATGACAGAGGAATCACTGGGGGTTCCAGTGATCGGTATCGGTGTTCCCACGGTAGTGGATGCGGCCACTATCGTGAATGATACAATGGAGAACTTTATCCGGGCCCTGGAATCTTCAACAGCGTTAAAAGGCGTGGGAGAGGAACTGCGGTCTTACAGTCCGGGAGAAAAGTATGAGTTTGTCAAGGAACTGATCGCTCCTCATCTGAACGGAATGTTTGTCACTCCGAAAGATGTGGACGAGATGGTGCACCATATCAGCCATACGATTTCCGAGGCGCTTAATATGCTCTTTTCCGATCATTCTTCAGACACAGGCGGATCACTCCGCAGCGAGTCCTGAACGCGTCTGTGTCATAACAGGCTTTACAGCCGCATAAAATTTCAGAAGATATCAGGAAAAGACCACACGGGAAAGGGATGCAGGCCGGTATGAGGGAGTGGATCAGAAGAGGAAAGACGAGATATGCCATACTTGCGGCAGCTGCCGTTTTTCTATCTGCCTGCATTTTTTATATCGGAGCCGGAGGGATGACGGGACAGTGGAAGTATCAGTTTCAGCAGGCGCTGCTCCGTTATTCCGGGGAAATGTACATGCCGGGACTTTTCTATAGCAGCGGATCAGGCAATATGGGAGCCGGGGAGTGGCTCAAAGAAAAAGCAATGGCCTGGCTGCCTCTCGCGGAATATGTAGAGGATCATGTCCCCTATGAGGAGACGATAGAGGACGAGGAAACAATAGCCAAAATACTGGAAAGTCAGGCAAATGACGAAAATATGGTAGATGAGAACGGCAATTTGATCGGAGAACCGGACGAATCAGAGAAAAATACCCAGGCGGCGCCTGCAGCAGATATATCTATAGAGAAACTGAGAGATTTTGATTATCTTCTCAGTAATTTTTATATCGTGGACAGTTCTACCATGATCGGTCCGGAGCAGTTGAACGTGGATGACCTTTTAAGCAGAAGCATGAAAATCAATACTGAAACGGACGGCCCTAAAGTGCTGATATACCACACCCATTCTCAGGAAGAGTTTAAAGATTCCACGCCAGGAAATCCTTCGGAGAGTATCGTGGGTGTGGGGACATATCTCACAGAACTGCTCAATGCAAAAGGAATCGAGACAATACATGACACCGGAGTTTACGATATTATAGACGGTAAGCTGGACCGAAGCAATGCATACGGCAAAGCGGAGGAGGCGGTGCGTGCGATTCTGGCGGAAAATCCAAGCATTGAGGTGGTGATCGACCTGCACAGAGACGGGGTATCGGCCGACACCCATCTTGTAACGGAGATCAACGGAAAACCTACGGCAAAGATCATGTTCTTCAATGGATTGAGCCGCTCCCGCACAAACGGAGATATCGAATATCTGAGCAATCCATACATACAGGATAATCTGGCGTTTTCCCTTCAGATGAAACTGGCCTGCGAGGAAAACTATCCCGGGCTTACCCGCAGCATCTATCTGAGAGCCTACCGTTATAATATGCATCTTATGCCCAAATGTCTGCTTGTCGAGGCTGGTGCACAGACAAATTCGGTAGAAGAGATGATGAATGCGATGGAGGTCTTGTCGGATGTACTTTCCCAGGTGCTGACGGGAAAATAAATCCGTTGAAATTTGGAAAAACCGGTGGTATAGTATGTAATGGATTGCCCTGCGGTAAGGCGGGGCCGGTACAGCGGCTCGCAGACAGACGGTCGCTGTACTGCTATAAAGAACGGCGCTTTCCCGTATGGCACAGCCTGCGGGATAAGGAAAAGGAGAAGATAAATGGCGGCAAATCAGACGTACAATGCGGGAAATATTACAGTGCTGGAAGGACTGGAGGCGGTACGGAAACGTCCGGGGATGTATATCGGAAGCGTGTCAACAAAAGGATTGAATCATCTGATCTATGAGATGGTGGACAATGCAGTGGATGAGCACCTGGCCGGCTTCTGCTCGGAAATTCAGGTAATTCTGGAGAAAGACGGTTCCGCCACCATATCTGACAATGGCCGGGGCGTTCCGGTGGATATGCATGAGAAAGGAGTCTCTGCCGCGCGTCTTGTATATACTACCCTTCATGCCGGTGGAAAATTTGATGATTCTGCATATAAGACAAGCGGCGGTCTCCACGGCGTGGGTTCTTCCGTTGTCAACGCACTTTCAGCGTATATGGATGTAAAGATCAGCAAGGACGGCTATATCCATCACGACAGATATGAGAGGGGCGTTCCCGTGGTAGAACTGGAGGGAGGCCTCCTGCCGAAGACCGGCAGAACGAAAAAGACTGGAACTACGGTCAATTTCCTGCCCGACGACCAGATCTTTGAAAAGACACGTTTCCGTGCGGAGGAGGTAAAGAGCAGACTTCACGAGACAGCCTACCTGAATCCCGAGCTGACGATCTATTTCGAGGACCGCAGGCTTGAGCCGGCAGAAAAGATCGAATACCACGAACCGGACGGGATCATAGGGTTTATACGGGACTTGAACAGGAAAAAGGAGGCCCTTCATGATCCGGTCTATTTTAAAGGAGAGTCAGAAGGGATTGAAGTAGAGGTCGTGTTCCAGTATGTCAACGAGTTTCATGAAAACGTGCTCGGCTTCTGTAATAATATCTACAATGCAGAGGGAGGCACTCATCTGACCGGCTTTAAGACAACCTTCACCACGGTAATGAACCAGTACGCCAGGGAACTGGGCATCCTGAAGGAAAAGGATGCGAACTTTACCGGAGCTGATGTGCGCAACGGTATGACGGCCATCATCTCCATTAAGCATCCGGATCCCCGGTTTGAGGGACAGACGAAGACGAAACTGGACAACCCTGACGCGTCAAAAGCGGTGGGAAAAGTGACCGGAGAGGAGATCGTCCTCTTTTTTGACCGCAACCTGGATACGTTAAAAACTGTGCTCTCCAGCGCGGAGAAGGCGGCAAAGATCCGAAAGACGGAGGAACGGGCCAAGACCAATCTTCTGACGAAACAGAAGTATTCTTTTGACAGCAACGGAAAGCTTGCCAACTGTGAGAGCAGAGACCCGAAAAAATGCGAAATTTTTATCGTGGAGGGTGATTCCGCCGGCGGTTCTGCAAAAACGGCGCGGGACAGGAACTTCCAGGCTATCCTTCCGATCCGGGGAAAGATACTGAACGTGGAGAAAGCAAGCATTGACAAGATTCTGGCAAATGCCGAGATCAAGACAATGATAAATGCTTTTGGCTGCGGATTTTCGGAAGGCTACGGAAATGACTTTGATATCAGCAAACTGCGCTATGACAAAATTATCATTATGGCGGACGCGGATGTGGATGGAGCGCATATTTCCACCCTCCTTCTGACGCTGTTCTACCGCTTCATGCCGGAACTGATCTACGAAGGACATGTCTACATAGCAATGCCGCCCCTCTACAAGGCAATGCCCAAAAACGGAGAGGAAGAGTACCTGTATGACGACAAAGCTCTTGAGAGATACCGGAAGACGCACTCCGGCCCGTTTACCCTGCAGCGGTACAAAGGTCTGGGAGAGATGGACGCCGAACAGCTGTGGGAGACAACTCTGGATCCGGAGCGGAGAATATTGAAACAGGTGGAGATCGAGGATGCGAGAATGGCCTCCGGCGTGACCGAGATGCTGATGGGAACCGAAGTGCCGCCGCGCCGGGCGTTTATTTATGAAAATGCAACGGAAGCAGAGCTGGATATCTGATCCGGCTTCAGGATAAGGAGAAATGCAGATGAACAGTGAACCGCAGATCATAAGAACCGAGTATTCGGAACTTATGAAAAAATCTTATATTGATTATGCCATGAGCGTTATCATTTCCAGGGCGCTGCCGGATGTGAGAGACGGGCTTAAGCCTGTACAGAGGAGAACCCTTTATGATATGTATGAACTTGGTATCCGCTATGACAGGCCATATCGAAAATGTGCCCGTATCGTGGGAGATACGATGGGTAAATACCATCCCCACGGAGACAGTTCCATCTATGAGGCGCTGGTCGTCATGGCCCAGGACTTTAAAAAAGGAATGGTCCTGGTGGACGGACACGGCAATTTCGGATCGATCGAAGGAGACGGAGCCGCAGCCATGCGTTATACAGAGGCCCGGCTTACGAAGTTTACCCAGGAGATCTGTCTGGCCGATCTGGATAAGAATGTCATTGACTTCGGCCCGAACTTTGACGAGACAGAAAAAGAGCCCCTGGTTCTTCCTGTGCGCGTTCCAAACCTTCTTGTCAACGGCGCGGAGGGAATCGCCGTGGGCATGGCCACAAGTATTCCCACACACAATCTGGGGGAAGTGATCGACGCGGTAAAAGCATATATGAAAAACGACGCCATCAGTACGAAACAGCTGATGCGGTATGTGAAAGGGCCGGATTTTCCCACAGGCGGGATCGTAGTCAACAAGGACGATCTGCTGAATATCTATGAGACCGGACAGGGCAAGATCAAAATCCGGGGAAAAGTGGAAACAGAGGAACTAAAGGGCGGAAAAAAGCAGCTCGTTATCACAGAGATCCCCTATACGATGATCGGAAGCGGGATCGGCAAGTTCCTGAATGATGTGTGCGCTCTTGTGGAATCCAAAAAGACGACGGATATCGTGGATATTTCCAATCAGTCGTCCAAAGAAGGCATCCGCATTGTTCTGGAACTGAAAAAGGGCGCGGATGTAGAAAATCTGAAAAACATGCTTTATAAAAAGACCCGCCTGGAAGATACTTTTGGCGTCAATATGCTGGCGGTGGCGGACGGGCGTCCCGAGACGCTGGGACTGAAAAAGATCATAGAGTACCATGTGGACTTCCAGTTTGAGCTGGCTACGAGAAAGTACAAGACTCTGCTGGCAAAAGAGCAGGAAAAAAGTGAGGTACAGGAAGGCCTGATCAAAGCTTGCGACGTGATCGACCTGATCATCGAGATCCTGCGGGGCAGCAAGTCTGTCAAAGATGCAAGAGCCTGTCTGGTTAACGGAGTCACAGACAACATCCGCTTTAAGTCTGCGATCTCAAAGAAGATGGCAGCTCTGCTCCGTTTTACGGAGCGGCAGGCCACGGCGATACTGGAAATGCGTCTCTACAGGCTGATCGGCCTGGAGATCGAGGCGCTGCGCATGGAGCATGAGCAGACTCTGAAAAATATTGCCCGCTACGAGGATATTCTGAATAATTACGACTCTATGGCGGGTGTGATCATGGAGGAACTGGATGCCTGCAAAAAAGAATATGGAAGGAAACGCCGCACTGCTGTGGAAAATGCGGAAGAGGCAGTGTTCGAGGAGAAGAAGATCGAGGAGCAGGAAGTTGTCTTTCTGATGGATCGGTTCGGCTATGCAAGAACTGTGGATCCTTCCGTTTATGAGAGAAACAAAGAAGCGGCGGACAGCGAAAATAAATACGTCGTCTCCTGTATGAACACAGGAAAGCTGTGCGTTTTTACCGATACAGGAAAAATGCATCAGGTTCGTGTCCTGGATCTGCCCTGCGGAAAATTCCGGGATAAGGGCGTTCCGATCGACAATGTGAGCAACTACTCCAGCAGTGAAGAGCAGATCGTAATGATCTGCGATGCAGAGCAGATGAGGTATTCCCGGCTTTTGTTCACAACGGCCCAGGGAATGATAAAGAAAGTGGATGGAAAAGAATTCCAGGTGTCTAAACGGACCATTGCGGCGACAAAGCTGCAGGAGGGAGACGCGCTTGTCTGCGTGAAAGTTGTAACAGAGAACCAGCATGTGGTGCTGCAGACCGCAAACGGCTATTTTCTCAGATTCCCGGCGGCAGAAGTCCCGGAAAAGAAAAAGGCAGCGGTCGGCGTCCGCGGAATCCGGCTTCAGAAAAAAGATAAAGTGGAACATGTCTATCTGTTCCAGGAGGGGACGGAAACAAAAGTGTCTTACGGCAAAAAAACGGTTACGCTGAACCGTCTCAAAACAGCAAAGCGGGACGGAACCGGCACAAAGAACAGGCAGTCGGACTAAACTGTTACGATTTTTCTAAAAAACCCTTGATTTCTAAGGGAAAAGGTGTTAAAGTTTTCTATAGTTACATAAGGAATCCGGCAGAAGAGTGAACGAAAGTTCACTCTTCTTTGATGATATGGATTTTTCATGCGGAGGCTTTCCTTGTGAAATACAGAGAAATCATTTGAGAAAGGGAGTTTAGTGTGTCCAGAAGAGAAGAGTATGAACAGAAAACAGAGCAGCTCCTGGAACCGGTCGTGTCAGGTTTCGGCTTTGAGCTGGTTGACGTGGAGTATGTAAAGGAAGGCGGAACATGGTATCTCCGTGCATATATTGATAAGCCGGGGGGAATTACTGTGGATGACTGTGAGGCGGTGAGCAGGGCCTTCTCAGATATTCTTGACGAGAAGGATTACATTGCCGACTCTTATGTTTTTGAGGTCAGCTCCCCCGGATTGGGCAGGCCGCTGAAAAAGGAAAAGGATTTCGCGCGCAGCCTGGGAGAGGAAGTGGAGATCCGCACTTACAGGGCTGTTGACAGGCAGAAAGAATTTGAGGGAATCCTGAAAGACTACGATGAAAACACAGTGACCATTGTTTATGAAGATGGGACTGAGCAGACATTTGACAGAAGTGAGATCGCGCTGATACGCCTGGCGCTGGATTTTTAATTAAGGAGGAAGGATAAGAATGAACACAGAGTTAATGGAAGCATTGACAATTCTTGAAAAGGAAAAGAACATCAGTAAAGATGTGATGATGGATGCGATAGAGAATTCACTGATCAGTGCATGTAAAAACCATTTTGGAACAGCAGAAAACATCAAGGTGATCATGGACAGAGAAACCTGCGATTATGCAGTGTATGCGGAAAAGGAAGTCGTGGAAGAGGTAATGGATCCGGCTCTGGAGATCAGCCTTGAAGACGCAGAACAGATCGATTCCTCCCTCCACATCGGAGATGTGGCTCAGGTTCCCGTACAGTCCAAAGAGTTCGGGCGCATTGCCACACAGAATGCAAAGAATCTGATCCTGCAGAAGATCAGGGAAGAAGAACGGAAAGTTGTTTTTGACCAGTACTTTGAGAAAGAGAAAGATATCGTAACCGGTATCGTCCAGAGATATGTGGGTAAAAATATCAGCATTAACCTGGGAAGAGCCGACGCTATGCTCACAGAGAATGAGCAGGTGAAAGGCGAGGTGTTCCAGCCTACGGAACGGATCAAACTGTATGTCGTTGAAGTGAAAAATACTCCGAAAGGGCCGAAGATCCTGGTTTCCCGTACCCACCCGGAGCTTGTAAAACGTCTGTTTGAGGCCGAGGTGGCCGAGGTGAGAGACGGAACCGTCGAGATCAAGAGCATTGCCCGTGAGGCCGGCTCCCGTACGAAGATGGCAGTGTGGTCAAACGACGAGAATGTAGATCCGGTGGGAGCCTGCGTGGGAATGAACGGCCAGAGAGTCAACGCGGTGGTCAATGAGCTGCGGGGAGAGAAGATCGACATCATCAACTGGGATGAGAACCCGGCTCTTCTGATCGAAAATGCACTCAGTCCGGCGAAGGTGATCTCCGTTATGGCTGATCCGGATGAGAAGATGGCCAGCGTGATCGTGCCGGATTACCAGCTTTCTCTGGCAATCGGGAAGGAAGGGCAGAACGCAAGGCTGGCTGCCCGTCTGACCGGATACAAGATTGATATTAAAAGCGAGACTCAGGCGATCGAGTCCGGCGAGCTCCCAGAAAACTACATGGAGCAGATGGGCCTGACTGAGGAAGAGGGTTATACCGGCGAATATGACGATGAGTACGACGAAGGGTATGACGACGCATGGGATGAGAACGAGATCCCGGAAGAAATTGAGTTTGTGGAAACTGAGGATAACGAGTAAAGCCTGGAGGGGTGAAATATTTGGCAGTAAAGAAGAAGATTCCCATGCGCAAGTGCGTGGGATGTGGTGAAATGAAGCCGAAAAAAGAGCTGATGCGCATACTTCGGACAGAGGATGATTTTTGTATCGACACCACCGGAAAGAAAAACGGACGGGGTGCATATCTCTGCCACAGCGTGGAGTGTTTTCAAAAAGCAGTCAGAAACAAAGGTCTGGAAAGATCTTTTAAGCAGAGCATACCGCAGGAAGTATATGACAGGCTGGAAAAGGAGATGGACACAGTTGGAAAGGGATAAGGTTCTGTCCTTGATCGGCCTGGCCATGAAAGCGGGAAAATGTGCAAGCGGAGAGACTATGACAGAGAGTGAGACAAAATCAGGAAAAGCATTTCTTGTGATCGTTGCCCGGGACGCATCGGACAATACGAAAAAGAAATTCCGGGATATGTGTAAATATTACAGAGTTCCAATTTGTTTTTACGGAGATAAAGATACCTTGGGGCATGCAATGGGAAAAGAATTCCGTGCATCTCTGGCGATATTGGACGAAGGATTTGCAAAAGGAATTCAGACAGAAATTGGGAACAGAGAGGATATTGCATTAAGGAGGTAGTTGCTATGACTAAAGTGAGAGTACATGAACTGGCAAAAGAACTGGGGATGGAAAATAAAGAACTTGTAGACCTTCTCCAGAAAAAAAATGTCGTTGTAAAAAATCATATGAGCACACTGGAGGAAGAGGTGGCCAGTGAAATCAGAAGAGAGAGAGCCGGCCAGGCAGAGAAAAAGGAAGAAAAACCGCAGGGAGAGTCTGCTGCGGCACATGCGGCGGAAAAGACAGACGGGACTCCGAAAAAGAAAAATCTGGCTTATGTCATTCGTCCCCAGAATTCCAGAAACAGCAGCAGGATCCAGGGAAACCGCCAGGGACAGCGGGGAGCCCGCCCGGCTCAGGGAGGCGCCAGACCGGGCGCAGATGCCAGAGCGCCACGCCCGGATAGAGGTGAGCGTCCGTCGCGTCCGGCCTCGCCGGCCCGTCCGGCAGGAGACCGTCCCGTGCGCCCCGAGAGAGGCGAGCGTCCCTCTCAGACAGCCGCTGACACACGTCTGCCGCGCCCGGCAGGAGAAGGCCGTCCCACAGGGGAGAACCGCCCGGCCCGCCCGGCAGGGGAAAGCCGTCCGAGCCGTCCCACCCAGGCCGCAGGAAGTCCATCCGGCGAGAAAAACACATCCGGTGATGTCCGTCCGTCCCGTCCCTCTTCTCAGGGGAACCGCCCGGCAGGAGAAGGCCGTCAGAACTTTGAGGGGCGCCAGAACCGTCCGGAAAGAGGCGAGCGCCAGGGGCAGAGATCTTTCGGCGAGGGACGTCCTTCCGGTGACAGAAGAGGACCGCGCCCGGAGAGAGGCGGCAGGGATCAGCGTCCGGGAGCTCCGGGGCAGCGTCCGGACAGAAGAGGAGATTCCCGCAGAGAAGACAGAGAGTCACTTTCCTCTCCCATCGTAGAGCAGCAGAAGAGCCAGAGAAACAAGGCGAAGAACAAAGAGCGCGACAACAAGAAGAAAGAATACAGAGATGAGTCCTTTGAAGGAAAGGCAAAGAAGGGAAGAAAGCAGAAACCGGTCACAGAGGTAAAGAAACCGCAGCCGAAGCAGGAGAAGAAGGAAGAGCAGATCAAACAGATCGTGATCCCGGAGGTACTTACGATCAAAGAACTGGCTGATAAGATGAAAATCGTTCCTTCTGTTATTGTCAAAAAGCTCTTCCTGCAGGGCAAGGTTGTGACAGTCAACCAGGAAATTGATTATGATACAGCGGAAGAGATCGCTATGGAGTTTGACGTACTCTGCGAGAAGGAAGAGGTTGTGGACGTGATCGAAGAACTTCTCAAAGAGGATGAGGAAGATGAAGGCCTGATGGAAAAACGGCCTCCGGTCGTCTGTGTCATGGGGCATGTAGACCACGGTAAAACTTCCCTTCTGGACGCGATCCGTCATACGAACGTGATCGACCGCGAGGCCGGCGGGATCACCCAGCACATCGGGGCTTATGTGGTTGAGGTCAACGGGGAGAAGATCACCTTCCTGGATACTCCGGGACACGAGGCGTTTACTGCCATGCGTATGCGCGGGGCCAGCTCCACAGATATTGCGATCCTCGTTGTGGCTGCTGACGACGGCGTGATGCCTCAGACAGTGGAGGCGATAAACCATGCCAAAGCAGCAGGTATTGAAATTATCGTGGCGATCAATAAGATTGATAAGCCAAGTGCAAATATTGAGCGTGTAAAACAGGAACTGACGGAATATGAGCTTATTCCCGAGGACTGGGGCGGAAGTACTGTGTTTGTTCCCGTGTCCGCCCACACAAAGGAAGGTATTCCCGAACTTCTGGAAATGATCCTTCTTACCGCTGAAGTAATGGAACTGAAGGCAAATCCGAACAGATCGGCCAGAGGTCTTGTGATCGAGGCTGAGCTGGACAAAGGAAAAGGTTCTGTGGCTACTGTACTTGTACAGAAGGGAACCCTCCATGTAGGCGATGCTATTGCAGCGGGAAGCGCCCATGGACGTGTCAGAGCCATGATGGACGACAAGGGCAGGAGAGTGAAAGAAGCAGGCCCGTCCCAGCCGGTTGAGATCCTGGGACTTAACGATGTGCCGAATGCCGGCGAGGTATTTGTGGGCTGTGAATCAGAGAAAGAGGCGAGAAGCTTTGCCGAGACATTTATCGCACAGAATAAAGTGAAGCTTCTGGAAGACACGAAGAGCAGAATGTCTCTGGACGATCTGTTCAACCAGATTCAGGAAGGAAATCTGAAAGAACTTAATATCGTCGTCAAAGCGGACGTTCAGGGATCGGTTGAGGCTCTGAAGCAGAGCCTTCTCAAACTTTCCAATGAAGAGGTTGTGATCAAGGTGATCCACGGCGGCGTGGGAGCGATCAATGAGTCTGACGTGATCCTTGCATCTGCTTCTAATGCGATCATTATCGGATTTAATGTGCGCCCGGACGCCACAGCCAAGGAGATCGCGGACAGAGAAGGCGTAGATATGCGGCTTTACCGCGTAATTTACAATGCCATCGAGGATGTGGAAGCTGCCATGAAGGGTATGCTGGATCCGGTGTTTGAAGAGAAGATCCTCGGCCATGCCGAAGTGCGCCAGACATTTAAGGCGTCCGGTGTGGGAACGATCGCAGGCGCGTATGTGAAAGACGGAATCTTTGAGAGAAACTGTTCCGTCCGCCTGATCCGGGACGGCATTGTGGTATTTGACGGACCGCTGGCGTCTCTGAAACGCTTCAAGGACGACGTAAAAGAAGTAAGAGCCGGATACGAGTGCGGCTTTGTATTTGAAAACTATAACGATATAAAAGAAGGCGATGAAGTCGAAGCCTACAAGATGGTTGAGACGGAGAGAAAATAAGCCTTTCTGACAGGAAGGAGCGTCTATGAGGAAAAACAGTATAAAAAATACAAGGATCAATGCAGAAGTCCAGAGAGAACTGAGCATTATCCTGCAGAATGGGATCAAAGATCCGAGAGTGGCGCCTATGACTTCCGTAGTTGCCGTAGAAGTGGCTCCGGATCTGAAAACATGCAAGGCTTACATCAGTGTGCTGGGAGATGAGAAGGCGCAGCAGGATACGATCAGAGGACTTCAGAGCGCGGAGGGGTATATCCGCCGCGAACTGGCCCGTACAGTGAATATGAGAAACACTCCTGAAATTACCTTCATTATGGATCAGTCGATTGAATACGGAGTGAATATCAGCAGAAAGATAGATGAAGTGACAAGGGATTTGAAAGATGGAGCTGATGAATGATATGAAAATTGTATTGGAAGATGTTCTGCGGGGAAAACGCAGTGTCGCTCTGGGCGGGCATATCCGCCCGGACGGCGACTGCGTGGGCTCTGCTCTTGGCCTGTATATGTATCTCAAAGAGCAGCATCCCGAACTTGAGACGGACATTTATCTGGAGGAGGTTCCGGAGGCGTACGGCCTGATCGAGTGCACGGATGAGGTAAAGAGCCGGATACCCGGGGATAAAAAATATGACCTCTTTATCTGCCTTGATTGCGGTGATCTGGGCCGTCTGGGCTTTTCTTCCCCGCTGTTTGAAAGCGCGGAGGAAACGCTGTGCATAGACCACCATGTCAGTAACGCGGCTTTTGCAGATGTAAACTACATAGTGCCGGACGCAAGTTCTACATCCGAGCTTGTATTTACGCTGCTGGATGTGAGCAGGATCAGTAAAAGAGTGGCAGAGGCGCTTTACATGGGGATTGCACACGACACTGGCGTGTTCCAGTATTCCTGCACCTCTCCGAGGACAATGGAGATCGCGGCGGAACTGATGCGCAAAGGAATTGACGGCAGCAACATTATTGACAAAACTTATTATGAGAAAACCTATATTCAGAACCAGATCCTGGGGCGGGCTCTTTTGGAGAGTATGCTGATCCTTGATAAAAGGTGCATTGTCTCTGTCATCCGAAAACGGTCTATGGAATTTTTCCACGCAA
Source organism: Candidatus Mediterraneibacter avicola (assembly GCA_019115385.1). Taxonomy (GTDB): domain Bacteria; phylum Bacillota; class Clostridia; order Lachnospirales; family Lachnospiraceae; genus Mediterraneibacter; species Mediterraneibacter avicola. The sequence continues at coordinate 23,226 of DXDR01000049.1, forward strand.
AGCCGTCAGATCTGGAGGGAATCGTGTCCCAGCTGAGGCTGACAAAAGGCGTGGAGGTAGCTATGTTCCTCCATGAGACAGAAACTCATAAATTCAAGGTCAGCCTGCGCTCAAAAGGCAAGGTAGATGTGAGCAGGATCGCCCAATATTTTGGCGGCGGCGGACATGCGCGTGCGGCAGGAGTGACAATGCAGGGCTCGAGCCATGACGTGATCAACAATATTACGGAACAGATAGAGCTCCAGTTAAACAGGGAAGCCGGGGAAGAAAAATGATCAACGGAGTTCTCAACATTTACAAAGAAAAAGGATATACGTCCCATGATGTCGTGGCATGTCTGAGAAAGATCGTGGGACAGAAGAAGATCGGGCACACGGGCACCCTGGATCCGGATGCGGAAGGGGTGCTTCCTGTATGTCTGGGCAGGGCCACAAAGCTCTGCGATCTGCTTACGGACAGGAATAAGACGTACGAGGCGGTGCTTTTGCTTGGCAGAACAACGGACACGCAGGATATTTCAGGAACAATTTTGAAAGAATGTGACGCATCCGGTATTTCTGAGGAGGAAGCGGCAGATCATATATACAGGTTTGTGGGGGAATACGACCAGGTTCCGCCCATGTATTCGGCTTTGAAAGTGAACGGGAAAAAGCTGTATGAGCTGGCGCGGGAAGGAAAAACAGTGGAGAGAAAAAGCCGCAGGATCCATATATTCGGAATCCGTATTCTGGAAATGGATCTGCCCCGCATACGCATGGAGGTGGAGTGCTCAAAAGGCACGTATATCCGCACACTCTGCCATGATATCGGAGAGAGCATGGGAGTGGGCGGCTGTATGGAAAGCCTGAAGCGTACAAAGTCCGGGCAGTTTTCCGCAGAAAAAAGCGTCCGGCTTTCCCAGGTGGAAGCGGCAAAAGATCAGGGCAGGCTGATGGAACTTGTGATCCCGCTGGATGCGATGTTTTCGGATCTGCAGCCTGTCGTATTGAAGGAATCCAGTGTCCGGACGGCATATAACGGAGGAACATTTTCTCCTGCATGTCTCCAGGAGCGGGCGGAGTGCCGTCCGGGAGAGGAATACCGGGTATATGACGGAGAAGGCCGCTTTATTGCCGTTTACCGATATGATGGGGAAAGGCGGAAGTTTGTGCTCAAGAAGATGTTTCTGGATCCGGAAGAGATCCGGATATGAAAAAGAGACAGAAGGTGCAGGAAAAATATGCAGACAGTAACAGGGACAGAGTCCCGCCAATGGAAAAAAAAGACAGCGGTCACACTGGGGAAATTTGACGGCCTCCACAGGGGGCATCAGAAGCTGGTGGACCGGATTATAAAATACGGGAGCCCGGAATGCGAAAGTGTACTCTGCGCCTTTGACATGGGGAGGGAATCACTTATGACAAAGGCCGAGAGAAGGGAGAGGCTGGCGGGAAAGATCGACTATCTGATCGAATATCCCTTTACCAGGGAGTTAAGAGAGATGGAGGCGGAAGATTTTATCGACCGTATCCTGTGCGGTACGCTGCACGCTTCCCATATCGTGGTGGGTACGGATTTCTGTTTCGGATATCAGAAGAGAGGAAATGCCTCCATGCTGTCGGACTTTGCAGAAAGCCGGGGCTACACGCTGGATGTGATCGAAAAAGAACAGTATCAGGGCAGAGTGATCAGCAGCAGCTATATCAAAGAAGCGCTTTCCATGGGGGATATCGAACTTGCAAATACACTGCTCGGCTATCCCTATGAGATGTCGGGGGTGGTAGAGCACGGGAAACGCCTGGGGCGTAAGCTGGGGTTCCCCACGATGAATCTGGAACCTCAGGAGCAGAAAATCCTGCCCAGGTACGGGGTTTATGCATGCCGGATCCAAATCGACGGGAAATGGTACGGCGCCATCGGAAATGCGGGGATCAAGCCTACAGTGACGAACGAACACAAACGGCTTCTGGAAGTCTATGTATTCGGCTATGATGGGGACGCTTACGGAAAAGAGATCCGGGCACAGTTCTGTGCGTTTGAGCGCCCCGAGATGAAATTCGGCTCGGTGGAGGAGCTGAAGAACCAGGTAATGAGGGACATTCGGTACGGAGAGGAATTTTTCGAAAAAAATCCGATTTTGTGATTTACAACATCTCTGCGCTGTGCTATACTGTTCGAGGTGTAAAAAACAGCCGGTGTTCGGTGATCGGATTACTCCAGCCATTGCTTAATGCCAGGCGGTTTATCAAGAGTATTTAAGGAGGATAACAAAATGATCGCAAAAGAAAAGAAACAGGCAATCATCAAAGAGTATGGAAGAAGTGAAGGTGACACAGGTTCACCGGAGGTTCAGATCGCTATCCTGACGGCAAGGATCAATGAACTGACAGAGCACTTCAAAGCAAATCCGAAGGATCATCACTCAAGAAGAGGACTTCTGAAGATGGTAGGACAGAGAAGAGGACTTCTGGCATACCTGAAGAAGGTTGATATTGAGAGATATCGTTCCCTGATCGAGAGACTTGGACTTAGAAAATAATTTCCATAAAAGAGTCATTCAAAAAGAGCGCATCGCATCCTGGAATACTTCTAGGATGCGATGCGCTCTTTTTGGATCAATTCCAGAAGTCTATTTTTGTTTTCAGCCCGATGTCTGCGGCTTTAAACACCGGATCTTTTCCTTCTTTTTTCTGTCTGATATAATCCTGCAGACACCGGATAGCCGGTGTGCCCAGCATGAGGATGACAGGCAGGTTGATCAGGGCCATGAATCCCATCAGTACGTCGGCAGTGCTCCACACAAGGCTGAACTCCATGACAGAGCCCGCCAGCACGATCAGCGCTGCAATAATACGGAACGTATTGAGCAGGGCTTTCCCCGGAGTCTTTCCGCAGAGATATTTCAGCCCCATCTCCGCATAGTAGAAGTTGCCGATCAATGTGGTGAAAGCGAAAAGGCAGAGAGCGATCGATATAAATATGGTCCCGAACTGGCCCAGAGAGTTGGATGCAGCCGCCTGTACCCATGGCATGCCTTTGAGATCGGCACTGGGCGCTACGCCGGAGCAGAGCAGCATAAAGGAAGTGGCCGTGCAGATCAGGATCGTATCAATAAATACAGACAGCATCTGGACGAGGCCCTGTTTGACCGGATGGGACACGGCGGCGCTTGCCGCGGCGTTTGGAGCGGAACCGACTCCGGCCTCATTGGAGAACAGCCCCCGCTTGATGCCGTGCATGATACAGGATCCTGCAAATCCTCCGAAGATAGCCCGGAAGTCAAAGGCGTTTGAAAAGATGTCGGAAAACATCTGAGGGATCAGATTATAGTGAGTGACAATAACATAGAGGGCTACCAGCAGATAAAAAACACCCATAAAAGGAACAAGAATCTCCGTGATCTTAGAGATCTGCTTACTTCCGCCAAAAATACTCAGGGCGAAAACAAGAGCAAGAATAATCCCGACGATCAGCGGAGTGCTGGATTCGTCGAAAAATCCATAAGCCCGGAAGGAGTCGGCAATATTGAAGGAAGCCACCAGATTGAACCCTCCCATGTATGTCAGGATCAGGAATACAGCGAAAAGTACCCCGATCCAGTGCTTTTTCAGCGCTGCCTGGATATAGTAGGCCGGTCCGCCGTAGGAACTGCCGTCTTCCGCACGGCGTTTGTAGATCTGGGCAAGCGTGCTCTCAATAAAGGCAGACGAGCTTCCGAGAAGGGCCGTGAGCCACATCCAGAATACAGCGCCTGGCCCGCCCAGACAGATTGCTGTGGAAATGCCTGCGATATTGCCCGTTCCCACCCGTGAGGCAGTGGATACCATCAGTGCCTGAAAGGAAGACAGTCCTTTGTCGTCCGCGCCCGGCTGCGCGACTACACGGATAGATTCCGGGAAAAGGCGGAACTGTACCAGGCGTGTCCGAATGGAGAAAAAAATACCCGTTCCCAGCAGTATAAAGATCAGAATATAACTGTAGAGCAGATCGCTCAGCACGTTAATGAAATCTGTCACCAAAATAGAAATCCTCTCTTTCCTCTTTTTGTTTTGTGTTTTCTAAAATCAAATATTTTCCAGCCGGAGCTGCCTCATTATAATATCGTAAGACTACCTATTTGTCCAGAAAAATGTGTTTGCGTATCTATATATTATGTGATATAATCATTTAGATTATGAGCAGTTGAATAGAGCCGAGACCACTGAAAAGCACACTAACGCCTTTTAGTATGTTTTTCAGTAGTTTCGGAGATTCCTGCCCATATGAAAATGGAAAGGATAAAAAGGAGAAGACCATGTACAAGAAATATGAAATGGAACTGGCCGGCAGGACTCTGAGAGTTGATGTGGGCAGAGTGGCAAAACAGGCAAATGGCGCGGTGCTGATGCACTACGGCGACACAACCGTACTGTGTACTGCAACAGCATCTGAAAAACCGAGAGAGGGGATTGATTTCTTCCCTTTGAGCGTAGAGTATAATGAACGTCTCTATGCAGTAGGTAAGATCCCGGGAGGATTTAACAAGAGAGAGGGAAAGGCATCTGAGAACGCGATCCTGACAGACCGTGTCATTGACCGCCCCATGCGCCCTCTGTTCCCGAAAGATTACAGAAATGACGTGACATTGGAGAACCTGGTCCTGTCAGTGGATCAGGACTGCAGCCCGGAACTGACAGCCATGCTGGGAGCGGCGATCGCGGTAAGCATTTCCGATATCCCCTTTGACGGGCCGATTTCCACAACGCAGGTGGGACTGGTTGACGGACAGTTTGTGTTCAATCCGACGGCGGCTCAGAAGGACGTATCTGACCTGGCGCTGACGGTTGCATCCACAAGAGAAAAAGTGATCATGATCGAAGCGGGGGCAAATGAAGTCCCGGAAGCACAGATGATCGATGCGATCTTCGCAGCCCATGAAGTGAACCAGAAAGTGATCTCTTTTATAGATACGATTGTGGCGGAGTGCGGAAAACCGAAACATGAGTATGAGAGCTGCGCGGTTCCGGCAGAACTGTTTGACGCGATCAAAGAGATCGTGCCTCCCGAGCAGATGGAGGAAGCGGTATTTACCGATGACAAACAGACAAGAGAAGAAAATATCCGTGTGATCACAGAAAAACTGGAGGAGGCATTTGCCGACAGGGAAGACTGGCTGGACGTTCTCGGCGAAGCCGTATATCAGTACCAGAAAAAGACCGTGAGAAAGATGATCTTAAAAGATCATAAGCGTCCGGACGGACGCGCCATTGACCAGATCAGACCGCTTGCAGCAGAAGTGGATCTGATCCCGCGAGTTCACGGTTCCGCAATGTTTACAAGAGGGCAGACTCAGATCTGTACAGTCACAACTCTGGCTCCCCTTTCCGAGGCGCAGAGGCTGGACGGCCTGGATGAGTCTGAGACATCCAAGAGATATATGCACCATTATAACTTCCCGTCCTACTCTGTAGGAGAGACGAGGCCTTCCAGAGGACCTGGACGCCGCGAGATCGGCCATGGCGCTCTGGCAGAGAGGGCGCTTCTTCCGGTGCTGCCTGATGAGAAAGAATTCCCCTATGCGATCCGCACTGTTTCTGAGACTTTTGAGTCTAACGGCTCCACGTCGCAGGCCAGTGTGTGTGCATCCAGTATGTCGCTGATGGCGGCGGGTGTACCGATCAAATCTGCTGTGGCAGGAATTTCTGCGGGACTTGTGACGGGAGATACAGACGACGATTATCTTGTCCTGACAGATATTCAGGGACTGGAAGATTTCTTCGGCGATATGGATTTCAAGGTGGCCGGCACTCACAAAGGAATCACAGCGATCCAGATGGATATCAAGATCCACGGGCTGACAAGGCCGATCATTGAAGAAGCCATTGCCGCGACCAAGAAGGCAAGAACTTATATTATGGATGAAGTTATGAGCAAAGCGATAGCCGAGCCGAGACCGGAAGTCGGACCTTACGCTCCGAAGATCATCCAGATGCAGATCGATCCTCAGCAGATCGGAGAGGTCGTAGGACAGCGCGGCAAGACGATCAACGCCATTATTGAGCAGACAGGTGTTAAGATTGATATTGAGGATGATGGCTTTGTATCTATCTGCGGGACAGAGAAAGAAGGCATGGATAAGGCTGCAAAACTGATCCATACCATCGTAACAGAGTTTGAGGCCGGACAGGTATTCGAAGGAAAGGTAGTCAGCATCAAAGATTTTGGCGCGTTCCTTGAGTTTGCACCGGGTAAGGAAGGACTTGTACACATCTCCAAGATCTCGAAACAGAGAGTAAACAAAGTGGAGGATGTGCTTGCCATCGGCGATGTAGTAAAGGCGGTATGCCTCGGCAAGGACAAGATGGGAAGATTCAGCTTCAGCATCCGTGATGTGGCGGAATAAATAGAAATACACTGACATCGGAAGTTTCCGGGATATGTTTCATAATGTGCGGAGGGCGCTCCCCTCTGCACAGAAGAAATATATTCCGGAAATTTTTAGGAGGAAAAGATGGAACAGATGACTTTATTTGGCAGTGACAGGGTTATGACTCCGCTTGCCAGCAGGGTCAGGCCGGACTCTCTGGAAGAATTTGCGGGTCAGGAGCATCTCCTGGGCAAAGGGAAAATTCTGCGTCAGCTGATCGAGAAAGATCACATCTCCTCTATGATCTTTTGGGGACCGCCGGGTGTGGGGAAAACAACGCTTGCCAGCATTATTGCGGGCCGGACACAGTCGGAATTTATCAATTTCAGCGCTGTGACAAGCGGTATCAGGGAGATAAAAGAAGTGATGAAACAGGCGGAACAGAGCAGGAGAGCAGGTCTTCGGACTGTTCTTTTTGTGGATGAGATCCACCGGTTTAACAAAGCTCAGCAGGATGCTTTTCTGCCTTTTGTAGAGCGGGGAAGCATTATTCTGATCGGCGCTACGACAGAAAACCCGTCTTTTGAGATCAACGCGGCTCTTTTGTCCCGGTGCAGAGTGTTTGTGCTGAAGGCGCTGGAAGAGGAGGATCTGGTAAAGCTGCTGCGCAATGCGTTAAAGAGCCAAAAAGGATTCGGGGGACAGAATGTACAGATCTCCGACGAAAGCATCCGGGCCATTGCCGCATTTGCAAACGGAGACGCCCGCACCGCCCTGAATACACTTGAGATGGCGGTGCTCAACGGAGAGATCAGTGCAGAGGGTGTAAAAGTGAACAGGGAAACTTTGGAACAGTGTATCAGCCGGAAATCCCTCCTGTATGATAAAAACGGCGAGGAGCATTATAATCTGATCTCGGCTCTTCACAAATCCATGCGAAACAGTGACCCGGACGCTGCTCTGTACTGGATGATGCGGATGCTGGAAGGAGGGGAAAATCCTCTGTATATTGCCCGGCGGCTGATCCGTTTCGCCAGTGAAGATGTAGGAATGGCGGACAGCCGCGCGCTCCAGGTGGCGGTAGCGGCATATCAGGCCTGCCATTTTCTCGGCCTGCCGGAGTGCGACGTTCATCTTACCCACGCCGTCGTATACCTGTCAATGGCGCCCAAGTCAAACGCTTTATATACTGCATGTGAGGCATGTAAACAGGATGTGCGGACGATGCGCGCGGAGCCGGTGCCCATGCAGATCCGCAACGCGCCTACCGGGCTGATGAAAGGACTGGGCTACGGAAAAGGGTATGAGTACGCCCACGACACGGAAGAAAAACTGACCCATATGCAGTGCATGCCCGACAGTTTGAAAGACCGCACGTACTATTGCCCTACAGAAGAAGGAGAAGAGATAGAGACGGCGCGGCGGCTCCGGGAGATAAAAGAGTTCAGGAAAGAATAATTTTAAATTTGGGGGAAAAGGAGAAAAAGAATGAAAAAAACACAAAGAATTATTTTGCTGGGAAGCGCTTTTGCATTCCCGGATACTGCCGAGATCATGGGAATCGCTGCCACAGACAGAGAAGAAAATACATTAACGCTTCCTCCTGGCTATTATATGGTACTTTCTAATTATCTGGATTCGGCTGAATTCGAGATTGAGGATGCCAGTCAGAAATTCATCGTACATGCAGATTATGAAGCGATGAAATTTAGCATTGAAGAAATAAAATAGCATAAAATTTAAAGAATATTTTCCGATAAAAAGGAAAGAGAATTTCCGGCATATTTTCCATTTTTGTTCATATATTGTGTAAAGAGGTGGACAAGATGGAGAGACAGTACAGAAAATCACAGATTTTGAACATTCTTGCCAGGAGTGTGCGCAAGGTTGTGGAGGAGGATATTTCGGACTTTGACGGCCTTCAGGAGATCAGGCTCCGCGCAGGCAAGCCGCTTATGGTGATCTATCAGAACCGCGAGGCGGCGCTTCCGGCAGGCAAAAAACAGCATATTACCACGAAAGAAGAGATAAGGGAGACAATGGAATATATCAGCCATTACTCCCTTTATGCATATGAGAACGAATTAAGACAGGGATTTCTGACAGTGGAAGGAGGGCATAGAGTCGGAGTGTCGGGAAAGGTGATCGTGGAAAAGGAAAAGGTAAAAAATATCCAGCATATCTCCTCTGTTAATATCAGAATGTCACACGAGATGATCGGCTGTGCAGATGGTCTTTTGCCGTATATCACAAAAAATATGCAGGTCTGCCATACATTGATCATATCCCCGCCCCGCTGCGGGAAAACGACGCTGATCCGGGATCTGATCCGGCAGATCTCGGATGGAAACAAATATGTGAAAGGAAGTTCCGTGGGAGTGGTAGACGAGCGTTCTGAACTGGGAGGGTGCTATCTCGGGATCGCACAAAATGACCTTGGGATCCGCACTGACATCCTGGACTGCTGTCCGAAAGCAGAGGGCATGATCATGCTCATCCGCTCTATGGCTCCACAGGTCATCGCGGTAGATGAGATCGGTACGAGCGAGGATATCCATGCCATAGAGTACGCCATGCAGTGCGGATGCAAGCTGATCGCAAGCGTCCACGGGATGGACATGGATGAAGCTTCCAGAAAGCCGGTCCTGGGAGAACTGATCCGGAGAAGGATGTTTGAGCGGTATGTGGTCCTTGGAAACGAGAATCATCCGGGGGAGATACGGGGGATCTATGATGAGCGGGGGAGTGTGTTGTGCAGAGACTGATCGGAAGCGTACTGATTATAACGGCCACGGCAGGGGCGGGATACGTGTACGGAACAGAACTGAAAAAGTACCTGGAAAAAATACAGTATCTCAGGTATATATCCGGCCTGCTCAAGGGAGAGATCGAATACACAGGAGCGCCGCTCTCGGAAGTGTTTTCCTCTGTGGCGGCAAGAGTAAAAGAGCCATACAGAACATGGCTGGCACAGACTGCCGGCCGGACAAAGAGCCGGGACGAATCGGGATTTTCCAGAATATGGAACAAATGCATAGACAAGTATCTGGGAGATCTGAACCTGAAAACGGAGCACTCGGTCCTTATCAAAGAACTGGGTACCTTTCTGGGACAGCTTGACAGAGAGACGTTTAACCGGTCCATGCAGCTTTATCTGAACAGGCTGGATCTGGAGATTGAAAAACTCAGAGAAGGACTGACGGCAAAAAAAAGAATTGGCGGATGGCTTGGAATTATGTCCGGAATTTTTCTGGTCGTGATTCTGATCTGACCCGGGAGGAATCATGAACATAAATCTGATCTTTAAAATAGCGGCTGTGGGAATTCTGGTTTCTATCTTGAGCCAGGTATTAAAGCACAGCGGCAGAGACGAACAGGCGTTTCTGGCGAGCCTTGCAGGATTGATCCTTGTCCTGTCCTGGGTGCTGCCGTACATATACGATCTGTTTCTATCCATCCGTCAGCTGTTTTCCCTGTAAGGAGGTGCCGGATTGAATGTAATACAGATAGCGGTAATAGGGGTGATCGGAGCCCTTCTGGCCGTTCAGCTCAAAGGCGGAAGGACAGAGTACGGCATTTACATGAGTGTGGCGGCAGGCATTTTTCTTTTTGCCTGCATTATAGACCGGCTGGAGATATTTATACAGACCGTGGAGCAGATTGGTTCGTACATAGATTTGAATGCAGGATATCTGGGAACGATGCTGAAAATGATCGGAATAACTTATATAGCGGAATTTTCCTCAGGTATCTGCCGGGATGCAGGATATCAGACGATCGCTGTGCAGATTGAGATTTTCTGCAGACTGACGATCCTGGTGCTGGGGATGCCCGTTCTTCTTGCCCTGCTTGATACTATACGGGAGTTCCTTACATGAGCCGGAGAAAACCTCAGCTCTTTCTCACATTTTTTCTGGTACTTCTCATCTTCAGTCTGGGAAGCCGGATCGTCAATGCGGCAGAGGATGCGGGAGAGGGCGGGCAGAAAACGGAAGAAGGGACAGGGTCAGAAGAGCAGGAAGATGCCCTGACGGAAGAAGAGGCGGATGCCATACAGCAGGAAGCGGAAGACGCCCTGCTTGAACGTTTTGATTTTGATGAGATACAGTCCAGCCTGGACGAGATGTTTCCCCGGGAAAAGATTTCGTTTCAGGACGTGGTATCGGCCATGATGTCGGGGAATATGGAACAGGCAGGAGGAGTTTTTCTGGATTTTCTGAAAGATCAGCTCGCCTATGAGTTCCACTATAACAGGCACAATCTGGTATACATCCTTCTGATCGCACTGATTGCTGCTGTTTTTTCCAATTTTGCAGGTGCCTTTCAGAATAAACGGATATCGGAGATCAGTTTTTATGTGCTGTATATGCTCCTGATCACTTTCTGCCTGACTGCGTTTCAGACTGCGGTGGAGGGGATGGAGGGAAAGCTGGACTCACTGGTTGATTTTATGAGGGTTCTCTGTCCCAGCTATTTTCTGGCAGTTGCGTTTGCATCAGGCAGTTCTTCCTCCCTGCTTTTTTATAATATCATTCTCTTTTTGATCTACCTGGTGGAGATCGTAATTGTCCGGTTCCTGCTCCCGGTCGTTCATATTTACATTATGGTGCGGGTTTTGGGCAATCTGACAGGAGAGGATTTTCTGTCTGAATTTGCCGATCTGATAAAGAAATGTGTGGAGTGGATCATTCGGACAATGACAGCCTGCGTGATCGGCGTCAATGTAGTCCAGGGGCTTCTCGCACCTGCTATTGATACCCTGAAAAGAAGTGCTCTTACAAGGACGGCGGAGGCGCTTCCCTGGGTGGGAAATGCAATGGGAGGCGTGACAGAGATCGTGCTCGGAACGGCAGTGCTGATCAAGAACGGGATCGGTATGGCGGGAGCGGTCATTACAGTAGCAATCTGTGCGGTTCCCATCCTGCAGATGCTTCTGCTGGCATTTTTGTACAAGCTGGCTGCAGCCCTGGTACAGCCTGTTTCAGATAAGCGGATCATCGGATGTATTGCGGGAGTCAGCGAAGGATATGAGATCATGGTAAAGATCCTCTTTGCCGCAGGACTCATGTTTCTTCTTACTGTAGCAGTTGTGGCAGCGTCCACATCGTGATAAAAGAAGGAGCGCGGATTATGCTGGAAGAAATTTACGGGTGGATTCAAAATATTTCCATTTACCTGATCGTAACGGCGGCGGTCATGCACGCTGTTCCGGGAAAAGAGTATGAGAAATATGTTCGTTTCTTTTCCGGACTGGTATTGATCCTGCTTTTGTTTACGCCTCTGCTCAGGCTTACAGGCAGGGAGGAGAGTTTTCAGAATATTTATCAGAGCAATGAATATGAACTGGAGAAAAAGGCGATCGAGGAAGCGCAGGAGTGGTTTGAGGATGAATCCTTTCTGGAATTTCTTCCAGAGGAATACCGGAACGGACAGGGTGCATATGATGGAGAAGAAGGACAGGAAGAAAGCCGGAGGGGCGGCATAGAAGTGGAGGAGATCAAAATTGGAGAGTAAGTGGCGATCATATCTCGCCGGGGTGAGAAAAGGAGAAAAACTTCCCGGAAAGCGACAGCTTCTCATCCTTCTGCTTGTCGGGATCCTTCTGATGGTGATCGTGATTCCTGTTCCTGACGGAAAGGAGGGATCGGAAGACGATAAGAAACAGATCTCCGGCGGATCGCAGGATACCAGTGATTATGAGGCATATCTGGAAGAAAAAACTGCCCGGACGCTTCAGTATGTGGAGGGAGTTGGGAAGGTAAAGGTAATGATAACCCTGAAATCAGGCGCACAGAAGATCATAGAGAAAGATCAGCAGAGCTCCAGCCAGACGACCGAGGAGGAGGACAGCCAGGGCGGCACCAGAACATCAAATGATATTTCCTCGGATAAAACAAGCGTCTATGAGCAAAATTCCGACGGTTCCCAGTCTCCTTACGTCAGCAAAGAACTCTCACCGGAGATCGAGGGAGTGGTAGTTATAGCGGACGGCGGAGATAATGCGGTTGTGGTGAAGAACATTACGGAAGCGGTTCAGGCATTATTTGGCGTTGAGGCGCATAAGATAAAAATAATGAAGCGGGCTGATACATAAAAGGAGGATTGTTAAGTGAAACGGTTGTTTAAGAAAAATCAGATCATCATCGCAACCCTGGCAGTTATGATCGCGGTTGCCGGGTATCTGAATTACTCCGGCAGGCTGTTCGGAGAAAAAGATGACAGTACCACAGAGGCCAATGCCGACCTGGCAAACCAGGAGCTTCTTGACATATCACAGGAGGATATCGAGACTTCCACAGAAGATATCGAGAGCAATGACTCCGAGATCGAAGGCACGCCCGGCGAGGCGGTCCTGACAAGCGGCGGCGCGCAGACTACCGTCGCCCAGGCAAAAGTTACCAGGGAACAGGTGAGGGCGCAGAATAAGGAGACCCTTCAGGCAATTATAGACAACACGAATCTAAGTGATGCCGAGAAGCAGGATGCAGTGGCGCAGATGGTGGAGATCACAGAGATGACAGAGCAGGAAGCGGCAATCGAGACGCTGATGGCGTCAAAAGGTTTTTCAGAATCTGTGGTAAGTCTCACCAACGATTCGGCTGATGTGGTCGTGAAAGCGGATGAGCTGACAGACGCTAACCGCGCTCAGATCGAGGATATTGTGACAAGAAAGACAGATATCGCCCCCGAAAATATTGTGATCACGCCGATTTCTGAATAGGTGCGGCTGAACTCATATCGAAGAAGGACCAAAGAAAAAGTTTGCGCTCCGGGCGCTCTTGTGATAGACTGGATATGCCGTCGGTGTGCCTGCGGGCAGGGTTTCTGCTGTGCACACCGGCAATTTCATGTTTCAAATGTTGCTGTTTCCATGTACAGCGCGGAACAGTAACTTTCAAATCAGAACAACAGGAGAAGAGGATTATGTCGGATATTACAAATGAAATAAGAAAAAGAAGGACGTTTGCCATTATCTCCCATCCTGACGCGGGAAAGACAACGCTGACGGAGAAGTTCCTGCTCTACGGAGGGGCAATAAACCAGGCCGGCTCCGTGAAAGGGAAGGCGACGTCAAAACATGCAGTTTCAGACTGGATGGAGATTGAAAAGGAGAGAGGAATCTCAGTCACGTCCTCTGTCCTTCAGTTTAATTACGGCGGATACTGCATCAATATCCTGGATACTCCGGGACATCAGGATTTCTCCGAGGACACATACCGTACTCTGATGGCGGCAGATTCCGCAGTTATGGTGATCGACGCATCGAAAGGCGTTGAGGCGCAGACAAGAAAGCTGTTCAAGGTCTGCGTGATGAGACATATTCCTATTTTTACTTTTATTAATAAAATGGACCGGGAGGCAAAGGATACGTTTGACCTGCTGGACGATATCGAGAAGGAGTTGGGAATCGCCACATGTCCCGTAAACTGGCCTATTGGCTCGGGAAAGGCATTCAAAGGTGTGTACGACCGGCAGAAACAGGAGGTTGAACTTTTCTCGGATACGAAGAAAGGAACTGCGGTAGGAGAAGTAAAGAAGGTCGGCATCAACAATCCTGAGATTGACTGGCTGATCGGGACAGAGGCAAAGGTAACGCTAAAAGATGAAATCGAACTTCTTGACGGAGCGGCCGCAGAGTTTGATCAGGGACTTGTGGACAAGGGGGAACTTTCCCCCGTATTTTTCGGATCCGCGCTGACAAACTTTGGAGTGGAGACATTTCTGGAGCATTTCCTTGCCATGACGACGCCGCCTCTGCCCAGGATGTCGGATCACGGGGAGATCGATCCCATGACAGAGAAAGATTTTTCCGCGTTTGTGTTTAAGATCCAGGCAAATATGAACAAGGCGCACAGAGACAGGATCGCCTTTATGCGGATCTGCTCGGGTGAATTTGAGGCGGGAATGAGCGTATATCATGTGCAGGGGCAGAAAGAAGTACGTCTTTCCCAGCCCCAGCAGATGATGGCCAGCGAGAGAAAGATCATTGAGAAAGCATGCGGAGGAGATATTATCGGTGTGTTCGATCCGGGTATTTTTTCTATCGGCGATACGCTGACCACGTCAAAAGAACGCTTTGCTTATGAAGGAATCCCGACATTTGCCCCGGAGCATTTTGCCAGAGTACGGCAGGTGGATACCATGAAGCGCAAGCAGTTCGTAAAGGGTATCAACCAGATCGCCCAGGAGGGCGCGATCCAGATATTCCAGGAGTATAATACCGGAATGGAGGAAATCATCGTAGGCGTTGTCGGCGTCCTTCAGTTTGATGTGCTGAAATACCGTCTCAAAAATGAGTATAATGTAGAGATCATTCTGGAAAATCTGCCTTATGAACATATCCGGTGGATCGAAAATGAAGAGATCGATATGGATCGGATAAGCGGAACATCGGACATGAAGAAGATCAAAGATCTTAAAGGACGTCCGCTTCTGCTTTTTGCGCATGAGTGGAGCATCCGCATGACAGTGGAGCGCAACGAAGGCCTTAAGCTGTCGGAATTCGGAAGGTCTTAAGTTTTCCTTTGCAAATGCAGCGAACTTTGCTATAATGAAAAAAGAGATTACAAAACGGGAGGTTTTGAATATGGCGAAGGACGAAAGAAATACGTATTCTATACAGAGCGATGCCAGCCTCGGAGAAGTAAAGATCGCGGATGAGGTGGTAGCTATTATCGCAGCGCTGGCCGCAACAGAAGTAGAGGGAGTTGACTCTATGGCGGGCAATATCACCAATGAACTGATCAGCAGGCTCGGCATGAAAAATCTGTCCAAGGGCGTTAAAGTGGACGTGCTTGAGGGTGTGGTGACTGTTTCCCTTTCTCTCAACCTGAAATATAATTACAGTATTCCGGAAGTCACGCGCAAGGTTCAGGAAAAAGTGAAAAATGCAGTGGAGAATATGACGGGCCTTGAAGTGGCGGACGTGAATATCAAGGTCGCGGGTGTTGAGATGCCGGCAAACGGACAGTAAAGAGATACCTTTTCATTGCAAAAGGACACAGGTATATAGTATAATAAGGGATGTCGTAAGACATCCTTTTTATATGGGCGGGGATTCTGAACAGCCGTCCGATTAATGTGAGTTTGGAGAAAGGGATTAAAATGCTGAGAAAAGAACTGAGAGAGCACATATTTAAAATGCTGTTCCAGATTGAATTTAATGAGCCGGAGGACATGAAGGAGCATCTGAAGCTGTATTTTGAGTCGCTGGAAGATGCGTCTGATAAAGAAAAAGAATACATACAGAAAAAATACGAGGCAGTTGTTTCCCATGTGCCGGAGATTGATGCGCTTATAAATGAGAGGGCCAGGGACTGGAAGACCGCCAGGATGAACAAGGCGGATCTCGCGGTGCTGAGGCTTGCCGTATATGAGCTGAAGTGGGATGACGAGATCCCGACCGGGGTTGCGATAAACGAGGCAGTAGAGCTGGCAAGAAAATTTGGCGGCGATGCCAGCCCTTCCTTTGTGAACGGTATACTCGGAAAACTTGCAGAAGCGGAGCCACAGGGATGAAAAATGTTTACACGGTGCGGCAGGTGAATTCTTATATAAAGAATATGTTCAACCAGGATTTTATGCTGAACCGGATTTATGTGAAGGGTGAGGTGTCCAACTGTAAATACCATACATCAGGGCATATATATTTTTCATTGAAGGATGAGTCCGGCACGATCGCCTGCATTATGTTTGCGGGCTCCAGGTCAGGGCTTTCTTTTCATATGCGGGAAGGACAGCAGGTGATCGTTCTCGGGTATATCAGTGTGTATGAGAGGGACGGACGGTATCAGCTCTATGCGAGAGAGATCGTGCAGGACGGGGCAGGCGCTCTCTATGAAAAGTTTGAGGCGCTGAAAAGGGAACTGTCTGACATGGGGATGTTCGCGCAGGAATACAAGCGGCCTGTTCCGCCTTATGTAAAAACTGTGGGGATCGTGACAGCGCCTACGGGAGCGGCGGTAAGAGATATCATCAATATTTCCAGAAGACGAAATCCCTATGTTCAGCTGATCTTATATCCGGCTCTTGTACAGGGAGACGGCGCGGCTCAGAGTATTGTGCGGGGAATTCAGGCTTTGGAGCGGTATGGCGTAGATGTGATGATCGTAGGCCGGGGCGGCGGCAGTATGGAGGATCTGTGGGCTTTTAATGAGGAGATTGTGGCGAGAGCGATATTTGAGTGCGGAACACCTGTCATCTCTGCGGTAGGCCATGAGACAGATACTACGATCGCCGATTTTGTGGCTGACCTCAGGGCGCCTACCCCGTCGGCTGCAGCAGAGCTGGCCGTGTACGAATACAGATCCGCACAAGAGCAGATGGCGGCATACCGCCGGAGCCTGCGCAAGGCCATATCATTCAGGATCACGGCTGCAAGAATGCGGGCAGAACGGGCGGCGGCCCGGCTTCGGATCGCGCATCCCCGACAGAAGCTGGATGAAAAGCGTCAGCGGGCTGTGGATCTGGAAAACTTCCTCAGGAACAAGATGAATGAGAAGCTTACCGGAGAAAAACACAGACTTGCACTATATGTGGAAAAAATGAAAATACTTTCTCCTCTTTCCAGACTGAGCAGCGGATATGCCTATATGCAGGGACCTGACGGACGTGGCGTAACACGGATCAGCCAAGTGGAAGAGGGTCAATATTTCACCGCCTATGTAACGGACGGATGTATCAGGGCCCAGGTTGTCTCCCGCGACAGATTTGCTTATCCTGCAGCGGAGAGAGACCGGACACAGTCTGGGGAAAGTTAGAAAAAGGAGGTGCTCTGCCGATGGAAGAGACAAAAAGGGAAAGCCTGGATCAGATGTTTGCGCAGCTTGAAGAAGTGACGGGGAAAATGGAAGGAGAAGAGATATCTCTGGAAGAGTCGTTTGAACTGTACAGCAAGGGGATGAATCTTCTGAAGCAATGCAGCCAGGCGATCGACGAGGTTGAGAAAAAAGTGCTTGTTCTGGATGAGAATGGAGAGACACATGAATTTTAGAGAGGAATATACAGAAAAGAAGAATCAGATTGAAGAGATCTTAAAAGAATTTCTGCCCCCTCAGGAAGGGTATCAGAAAATTATCATGGAAGCCATGGAATACAGTCTTATGGCCGGAGGAAAACGGCTCAGACCCATGCTGATGATGGAGACATTCCATCTGTTCGGAGGACAGGGCGCGGCGATCCGGCCCTTCATGGCGGCCATCGAAATGATCCATACTTATTCCCTTGTCCATGACGATCTCCCTGCGATGGACAATGACGAGTACAGGCGTGGAAGAAAAACGACTCATGTTGTATATGGGGAAGATATGGGAATTCTGGCAGGCGATGCTCTGCTGAACTATGCGTTTGAGACTGCCTGCCAGGCATTTGACCGGGAACCTCAGCAGAGTGAGCGTATCGGCCGGGCGCTGAGGATCCTTGCAAAGAAGGCCGGGATATACGGCATGATCGGCGGACAGGTAGTCGATGTGAAGGAATCCGGGAAACGGGTGTCTGGAGAAGTGCTTGATTTTATATACAGGCTTAAGACCGGCGCTCTGATCGAATCATCTATGATGATCGGGGCCGTGCTCGCGGGAGCCGGAGAAGAACAGGTCAAAAGTGTTGAGAGGATCGCCGGGAAGATCGGAATGGCGTTTCAGATCCAGGACGATATCCTGGACGTAACAGGGACGGCAGAGACTCTTGGCAAGCCTGTCCACAGTGACGAAAAGAATGAAAAGATGACATATGTAGTATGGAAAGGGCTGGAGGAATCAGGAAAAGCCGTGGAGCGCCTGACACAGGAGGCTCTGGAAGAACTGAGAAAACTCTCCTCGGAGGACGGGTTCCTCAGGCAGCTTTTGATTTCTCTTATACACCGGGAGAAATAGGGAGGCGTCGGATGGCTCTGGAAAAAATTCATAAAGAAAATGATATTAAAAATCTCAGCCCGGAAGAACTGAACAGCCTTCCGGACGAGATACGCCGTTTCCTGATCGAGAAGATCAGTGTTACAGGGGGCCATCTGGCCTCCAATCTGGGTGTGGTGGAGCTGACAATGGCACTTCACCTTGTACTCAACCTTCCCGATGATAAACTGATCTGGGATGTGGGACATCAGTCATATACACATAAACTGCTGACCGGAAGGAGAGACGGGTTTGACGGACTCCGCAAATACGGGGGAATGAGCGGTTTCCCCAAAAGGAAGGAAAGCAGCTGCGATGCCTTTGACACAGGACACAGTTCCACCTCTGTCTCAGCAGGGCTTGGCTATGTGGCCGCCAGAGAACTGTCGGGGGAAAACTACAGCGTAGTGTCTGTCATAGGTGATGGGTCCATGACAGGCGGCATGGCGTATGAGGCGCTGAACAATGCGTCTCATCTGAAAAGCAATTTTATTATAGTGCTCAATGACAATAATATGTCAATTTCTGAAAATGTAGGAGGCATGTCCCGCTATTTAAGTGATCTGCGCACAGCCCAGGCCTATACGGGGCTCAAAAGAGGGGTAGAGGATACGCTCAAAAAGATGCCGGGAGGCGGAGAACGTCTCATACAGCAGATGAAGCGGACAAAAAGCGGTATCAAGCAGCTGCTTGTACCGGGTATGTTTTTTGAGGATATGGGAATCACCTATCTGGGACCTGTGGACGGACACGATGTGCGCAGGCTGGTGAAGGTGCTGCGGGATGCAAAGCGGGTAAACCACGCGGTACTCGTCCATGTGATCACAAAAAAAGGGAAAGGATATCCGCCTGCCGAGGAGAATCCGGCCAGGTTTCACGGCACCGGTCCCTTTCATATTGAGACAGGGGAAACGGCAGGAGAAAGTGAAAAGGACTCCTATACGGATGTCTTTTCCAAAGTGCTTGCAGATATCGGAAGAAAAGATGAAAAAGTGGCTGCGGTTACGGCTGCCATGGCAGATGGTACAGGATTGTCCAGATTTGCCCGTATGTTTCCGAAACGGTTCTTTGATGTGGGCATCGCGGAAGAACACGCCATGACTTTTGCCGCCGGCCTTGCCGCCGGAGGCATGAAACCGGTGTTTGCCGTTTATTCTTCTTTCCTGCAGAGGGCCTTTGACCAGACGATACATGATGTCTGTCTTTCCAATCTGCCTGTTGTTATCGCTGTGGACAGGGCAGGCCTTGTGGGAAGTGACGGGGAAACTCACCAGGGCGTATTTGATCTGTCCTATCTTTCTATGATACCGAATATGACGGTGATGTCTCCGAAAAACCGTTGGGAGATGGCGGATATGCTCCGTTTTGCCGTTGATTTTCCATATCCTGTCGCCCTGCGTTATCCAAGGGGAACAGCATATGAAGGGCTGAAACAGTTCCGGGCTCCCATCGAATATGGAAAGAGCGAGGTGCTTTTTGAGGAAGAAGATATTGCGGTGATCTTTGTTGGACATATGTCAGAGCTTGCGGAGAAAGTGCGGATGGAACTAAAAGATACAGGGTATGCCTGCAGTCTGGTAAACGCCAGATTTGTAAAGCCCCTTGATACAGAGATGCTTGAAAAACTGGCGGAGGATCACAGCCTTTTTGTGACGATCGAGGAAAATGTGCTGGCAGGCGGATTTGGAGAGCGGGTTCTGGATTATGTGAATCGGGCAAAATTAAATGTCCGTGTGCGGAGCGTGGGGATTTCCGACGATTATGTGGAACACGGAAACGTCGGCCTGCTCCGGCGGGAGGTCGGTCTGGATAAAGATACGATCGTAAAGCAGGCTGTTACAGATTTTTTGATGATAAAAGGCGGATGACATGAAGGAACGTTTGGATGTATTGCTTGTAAAGCGGAATCTGGCAGAATCACGGGAAAAAGCGAAAGCAGTTATTATGGCGGGAAACGTATATGTGGACGGCCAGAAAGAAGACAAGGCGGGAACCGCTTTCTCACCGGAAGTCAGCATAGAAATCCGGGGGCATGTGCTTCTCTATGTAAGCCGGGGCGGGCTGAAACTTGAAAAGGCGCTGGCTGTATTTGATGTGGATGTAAAGGACAAGGTCTGTACAGATGTGGGTTCTTCCACAGGGGGATTTACAGACTGTATGCTCCAGAATGGAGCAGAGAAAGTGTATGCGATCGATGTGGGACGGGGACAGCTTGACTGGAAACTGCGCCAGGATCCGAGAGTGGTCTGTATGGAAAAGACAAATATCCGGTATGTGGTGCCGGAAGATATCGGAGAACCGGTGGATTTTTCTTCCATCGACGTGTCGTTTATTTCCCTTACCAAGGTTTTGGAACCGATTCGTAATTATCTGAAGCCAGACGGAGAAATTGTGGCTCTGATCAAACCGCAGTTTGAAGCCGGACGGGATAAAGTCGGAAAAAAAGGCGTAGTCAGGGAAAGATCCACACACCGGGAAGTGATCGTGAAAGTTGCAGACTATGCGCAGAATATCGGGTTTGGCATCATGGCGCTGGACTATTCTCCGATCCGGGGGCCGGAAGGAAATATCGAGTACCTGATCCACCTGAAAAAAGGGACGGACAGCGCGATAAGTGACATAGAAGAAGCTGCGGCCGGCGTGGCCGATCAGGCATTTGAAGAACTGGCAAAATAGCAAGGGGAAAGACATGGATTCTTTTTATATCATCACGAATTTGCTTAAAGACACAGATCTGCGGATCACGAACGAAATACGGTCATACATTGAAAGCCGGGGGAAGCGCTGTATCCTCTGTCAGAAGGACGAAGAGGGACACATCATCCCGGGCACAGTTCCGGATGATGCACAGTGCGCTCTTGTACTGGGCGGCGACGGAACTCTGATCCGGGCCGTGCGCGATCTGGGGCGCAGAAACCTGCCTTTGCTGGGGATCAATCTGGGGACGGTCGGATATCTGACAGATGTGGAACTGAAAGATTACCGCCAGGCTCTGGACCGGCTGTTCCAATGTGAGCCGGATGTGGAAGAGCGGATGATGATCAGCGGCGTGTTTCGGGATACAGGCAGGGATCTTGCCCTTAATGATATTGTGCTCGCAAGGGAAGGAAAAATACGGATCGTACAGTTTAACGTATATGTAAACGGAGCGCTTCTGAACACATATCTTGCAGACGGAGTCATTATTTCCACCCCCACGGGAAGCACCGGCTATAATCTTTCAGCAGGCGGCCCCATCGTAGAACCTACTGCCAGGCTTATGGTCATTACTCCCATCTGTTCCCATGCGCTGAATACAAGCAGCATTGTCCTTTCAGAAGAGGACGTCATAGAGGTGGAGATCTGCGAGGGCAGATATGGCAAACAGGAGAAAGTTTCGGTCTGCTTTGACGGAGCGGAGCAGACGACGCTGATGACCGGAGACCGGGTTCGGATCCGCAAGGCGGAGGAGACAGCCCGTCTGGTCAAACTGGGAAAAGAGAGTTTCTTGAAAACGATGCGGGAAAAAATGAAAGGAAATTAGAAAAATGAAAGTAAGTCGTCATGCAAAAATCATAGAGCTGATCAGCCAGTTTGACATTGAGACCCAGGAGGAACTGGCGGAATATTTGAATAATGCCGGTTTTAAGGTCACGCAGGCAACAGTGTCAAGAGATATCAGAGACTTGAAGCTGACAAAGATCGCCACCAGCGCAGGGAAGCAGAAATATGTACTTCACAGACAGGAAGAGCAGGGAATGAGCGAAAAGTATATCCGTGTTCTCAGAGACGGCTACGTGTCAATGGACATGGCGCAGAATATCCTTGTGATCAAAACAGTGTCGGGAATGGCCATGGCAGTTGCGGCTGCAGTTGACGCTATGAACTGGAATGAAGTGGTCGGCTGTATCGCCGGAGACGATACGATCATGTGCGCCATCCGCACCGTGGACGACACAGCTGCAGTAATGGGTAAAATACGGAAAATTGTATCAAAAGAAGTGTAGGGAACGGTTATGTTGGAAAATCTGCATGTAAAAAATCTTGCTTTAATCGATGAAACGGAAGTAGAGTTCGGCCCCGGCCTTAATGTGCTCACCGGCGAGACCGGCGCGGGAAAGTCGATCCTGCTGGGGTCTGTTCAGCTCGCCCTGGGCGGAAAGTACAGTGCAGAGCTGCTTCGAAACGGGGCGAAAAGCGGGCTGGTCGAACTTACATTTTCCATAGAAGATGAAAAAATAAAGAGACGGCTTGAAGAGATGGATATAGAGGTTGAGGAGGGCAGGGTCACTCTGAGCAGAAAGCTGACGGAGGGACGCAGCGTGTGCAGGATCAATGGGGAGACTGTGAATATGGGGCTTCTGAAGAATGCTGCCAGCCTGTTGATCGACATTCACGGCCAGCATGACAGCCAGAGTCTGCTGAACCGCAGAAACCATCTCGCCCTTCTGGATCTTTACGGAAAAGAAGAGATCTCCCCGCTGAAAGCGGAGATGGCTGAGGCTTTTCAGTCGTATCAGGAACTCGTGAAAAAACTGGACGCATCCTCTCTGGATGCAGAGAGCCGGGCAAGGGAACTGGATCTTGCAGGATATGAAGTGTCAGAGATTGAGGACGCGGCTCCGGCTCCGGGTGAGGACGAGGATCTGGAAGAGCTTTACCGCAGGATGACCCAGAGCAGAAAAGTGACGGAGGCAGTGGGTGAAGCATATCTCTATACCGGCGAGGACGCCCAGGGAAACGCCAGCGACCTGCTGAGCAGGGCGATCCGTGCGCTTCAGGAGATATCGGAGATTGACAGTCAGGGTGAAAAGCTTTACGGACAGCTTGCGGAGATTGACAGCCTCCTTAATGATTTCAACAGAGAGCTTGCCGATTATGCCAAAAGTTTTGAATTTTCAGAGGAAGAGTTCAGAGAGACGGAAGAACGGCTGAACCTTCTGAACCATCTGAAGGCAAAATATGGTAAAACAATTAACGATGTATTGGAATACTGCCGGGAAAAAAAGAGAAGAATATCTGAACTGGAAGATTATGATGCGTTTCTTTCACAGCTTCAGTCGGATATGGAGACTGCAAAGAAACGTGCCGGTCAGGCGGCGGGCAGACTTCATCGTGCCAGAGAGAAAGCGGCCGTTATATTTGCAAGGGAGATCAGAGAGCAGATGGCAGAGCTGAATTTTATGGATACAAGACTGGAATTGAGGATCTCTGATCTTGGACGGTACAGCGCCGGCGGGAGCGACGAGGCAGAGTTTTATCTGGCGACCAATCCGGGAGAGCCTTTGAAACCTCTTGGGAGCATTGCTTCCGGGGGAGAACTTTCCAGAGTGATGCTGGCCGTTAAGGCTGTGCTTGCCGGAGAAGAAGACACGCCGACTCTGATCTTTGATGAGATCGACACAGGTATTTCCGGTGTGACGGCGGGAAAAGTGGGGGAAAAACTCCGGCTGATCTCTAAAAACCGCCAGATCATCTGTATTACTCATCTTCCCCAGATCGCAGCGGTTTCAGACTCCCATTATCTGATACAGAAGGAAACCGATGGAAACAGCGTGAAAACAGAGATCGCTTTTCTGGATGATGAAATGTCCGTACAGGAACTGGCGCGTATGCTCGGAGGAGCGAATGTAACCGGAAATATTTTGGAAAGCGCAAGAGAAATGAAGGATTTGGCAAAGCGGGAAAGATAATACCAGTGTGAAACAGCAAGAAGTCACACATACTAGAAACGGATGCAGGAATGTATCCGTTTTCTTTTTACTGCGCTGCCCCAAAGCAGTGCAAGAAAGGATGTGGTGACATATTATGGTACAGAGACAGAAAGACAGGCAAAAGGGTCTTTGCTGCTTCCTGTTTCTGATCGTTCTGTCCGTTGTCTGCCTTATCTCTCTTACCCTGCTCCCGGGACTGGATAAAATACAGCCCCGCCAGACGAATGTCAGCGCTGCAGGAACAGACACTGACACGGTGCTTCTTGGAGGGATGCCTGTCGGCATCTATATGGAAACAGATGGCGTTATGGTTTTGAGCACAGAAACAGTGGAAGGCGTCGATGGAGGGCTTTATGAACCGGCGGAGAATCTGGTGAAGACCGGAGACTACATTACAGCGGTGAACGATCAGCAGATAGAAGGCAAGGCCGATCTTTTGGATGCCGTGGGGAAAATGGAGGATGAAAAAGTCATTCTGACTGTCCGCAGAGGGGACGACCTGATAGACGTGAGAATCCGTCCGGTGGAATATAAGCCGGATAAATACAGGCTGGGAATCTGGGTCAGAGATAACGTTCAGGGACTGGGGACGATCACATTTCTGACAGGACAGAGCCGGTTCGGCGCGCTGGGGCATGGAATCCATGACACCGATACCAATGTGCTCATGTCCATATCAGACGGCACAGTCTACCGGACAAGCATACAGGATATCACAAAAGGAACAGACGGAAATCCGGGCAGCATGGAAGGCATTATCATCTACAATAATTTTAATGTTCTCGGCACGATCGATAAAAACACGGATGCCGGCATATATGGTACGATCGACAGGATCGACGATCTGTTCGGGGAGCAGATTCCCATAGAGACGGCCCGGAAGGAAGAAATTGTAAAAGGAGACGCCACGATCCGCTGCTTTATTGACAATGAACTGAAAGAATACGATATTCAGGTGACAGATATCGACATGTCAGGTGCGGAAGTCAACAAGGGACTGGTCATAAAAGTGACGGATCAGGAACTTCTTGAAAAAACAGGGGGCATCATCCAGGGTATGAGCGGAAGTCCGATCATTCAGAACGGGAAGCTGATCGGCGCTGTAACACACGTATTTGTACAGGATTCGACGATGGGATACGGCATATTTATTGAAAATATGCTGGAACAGGCGGAATAATCTTTTTTGTCGAAAAAACTGTCGAAATAGTGTTACAAAATCCCCTTGATTCTGCAAAATTGTGCAGATATAATAAGCAGGTGGCGTTTTCAAAGCAGGTTCTCAGATATGAGGGAGAGAAGAGAATGGAGCATTTGAATGTGGCCATCGCTGATGATAACCAGAAAATTCTTGATGTGCTGGAAAACATAATCAGCATGGACAAAGAACTTAATCTGGTTGGAAAAGCGAAAAATGGTGAGGAGATGTGTCAGATTATCAAAGACAGACAGCCAGACGTCGTTCTTCTCGACTTGATTATGCCGAAAATGGACGGATTGACAGTGATGGAGAAAGTCAATCAGGATAATTCTGTCAACAAACGCCCATATTTTATCGTGATCACAGCGGTTGGCCAGGAAAGGATTACAGAAGACGCCTTTAACAGAGGTGCAAACTACTATGTCATGAAGCCGTTCAACAATGATATGTTGCTGGACAGGATAAAATCCGTCAGAAAAATGTTCCGAAATTACGAGAAAAAAAGTGAAAATGGGAAAATGGAGGGTACGGCAGGAGCAGAGGATCTGGAAAGCCGGGTGACAAATATGCTGCATGAGATCGGAATACCGGCCCATATAAAAGGGTATCACTATCTGAGGGACGCCATAATCATGGCAGTGAAGGATATGGACGTGCTCAATGCAATAACAAAAATACTTTATCCTACGGTTGCAAAAAAATATCAGACCACCTCGAGCCGGGTGGAGCGGGCGATCCGCCATGCCATCGAGGTGGCCTGGAGCAGGGGGAAACTGGATACACTGGACGAGCTGTTCGGCTACACGGTAAGCACCGGGAAAGGGAAGCCCACAAACTCTGAATTTATCGCGCTGATCGCTGATACGATCCAGCTGGAATACAAAAAGAAGGGCGGGATCTGAAGAAAGATAACAGAAATTAGTATGGTAAAGCGATAAAATTCTTTCCATTACGTCTGAAATGAGGTATAATGTTCATTAGTGAAATGCCCTGCGGCGATTAATGCGGAAAACGGAGGATTGTATATGAAAAACATTTTATTTGCGTCTTCAGAATGTGTGCCTTTTATCAAGACGGGCGGCCTTGCAGATGTTGTGGGTTCGCTCCCCAAAGAGTTCGACAAAGAGAAATACGATGTGCGTGTCGTGCTGCCCAATTACACATGCATGAAGCAGGAATGGAAAGAAAAACTGGAATACGTTACTCACTTTTATATGGATATTGCCGGACAGAACCAGTATGTAGGCGTTCTTAAAACGGTTCTGAATGATATTACGTTCTACTTCATTGACAACGAACATTATTTCAGCGGATTTGCGCCCTATGATGGAGATCCGAAGTGGAATATCGAGAAGTTCGCATTTTTCTCGAAAGCCGCTCTGAGCATTCTTCCGGTGATCGGTTTCCGCCCGGATCTGATCCACTGCCATGACTGGCAGACAGGACTGATCCCGGTTTACCTAGATAATTTCAGATACCTTGGCGAGTACTACAGAGGGATTGCCACGGTCATGACCATTCACAACCTGAAGTTCCAGGGGGTGTGGGATACAAAGACAGTAAAGGGCATCACCGGACTCCCGGATTACTATTTTGTACCGGATAAGATGGAAGCATATAAGGATGCGAACCTGTTAAAGGGCGGTATTGTTTATGCGGATAAAGTTACCACTGTGAGCAACAGCTACGCAGAAGAGATCAAGACGCCGTTTTACGGGGAAGGCCTGGACGGACTTATGGCTGCCAGATCCAACGATCTGTGCGGTATCGTAAACGGCCTGGATTATGACGACTGGAATCCTGAGACGGACTGGAGGATCGCAAAGAACTTCAGCATTGAGAATTTCAGAAAAAATAAGCCGGTCAATAAGATGGCGCTTCAGGAGGAACTGGGCCTGAATAAGGACTCCCACGTCATGCTGATCGGTATGGTATCCCGCCTTACAGACCAGAAGGGATTTGATCTGGTGGACTATGTGATGGATGAACTGTGCCAGGATGCGGTACAGATTGTTGTACTGGGAACCGGGGATGTGAAATACGAAAATATGTTCCGCCATTTTGCATGGAAGTATTCAGGAAGAGTGTCGGCAAATATTTATTATTCCGACGAGCTTTCCCACAAGATTTACGCATCCTGCGACGCGTTCCTGATGCCGTCGCTGTTTGAACCATGCGGCCTGAGCCAGCTTATGAGCCTGCGCTACGGGACTCTTCCGATCGTCAGGGAGACAGGCGGCCTGAAAGATACGGTTGAAGCTTACAATGAATATGAGAAGACGGGAACCGGCTTCAGTTTCTGCAATTATAATGCACATGAAATGCTCAATACAATTCGATACGCAGAACGGATCTACTATGATAAAAAGAGGGACTGGAATAAAATCGTAGAGAGAGCCATGAGCCAGGATTTCTCATGGAAGAATTCTGCAGCGAATTATGAGAACCTGTACAGAAGCCTGATCGGCGAATAGGAGAAAAACAGACAGTATGAAGATTATAGACAGACTGAGAGAGGACAGGATACATATATCCTTTGAAATATTTCCTCCAAAGACGGATGAGGGATTCGATAAAGTGATCACAGCCGTGGATGAGATGGCTAAACTTGAACCGGCGTTTATCAGCGTCACATATGGCGCCGGAGGAGGAACCAGCAAAAATACGGCGAGGATCGCCTCACATATTAAGGATGAATTACATGTATTGAGTCTTGCGCATCTGACTTGTGCGTCCTCTACAAAGGATGAGGTCAGGGAAGTGATCGGGAATCTGAAAAGTCTGGGAATTGAGAATATCCTCGCGCTTCGCGGGGATATTCCGGCGGATACGGTTTTCCCGGACGAAAAACGTTTCCGCTACGCCAGCGAGCTGGTGCGGGAGATTAAGAAATACGGCGATTTCTGTATCGGCGCAGCTTGTTACCCCGAGGGTCATGTGGAGAACGAACACAAGGCCGACGATATCAGATATTTAAAACAGAAAGTAGACAGTGGAGTAGATTTTCTGACAACCCAGATGTTTTTTGACAATGACATCCACTACAATTTTCTCTATCATATCAGAGAAGCAGGAATCACAGTGCCTGTGCTCCCGGGGATCATGCCTATAACCAGCGCCTCCCAGATGAAGCGCAGCCAGGAACTTTCGGGAACGGTCTTCCCGCGGAGATTTCTCGCTATTTTAGACCGCTTCGGCAGCTCTCCGGCGGCAATGAGACAGGCGGGGATCGCATATGCCACAGATCAGATCATAGACCTTCTTGCAAACGGCGTGAAGAATATCCATATCTATACAATGAACAAGCCGGATGTAGCGGAGGCGATCATGAATAACCTGTGTGAGATCATTAAGGCTTAGGGGAGAGATCATGGAGAAAAGGATAGAGGAAGCAATCCGCTATCTTGGAATAAAAAAAGGTGCGGCAGATGCAGGAACGTATGCCCTGGTGAAAAGTTCCTTTCAGGAACTTGAAAGAGCAGCGGAACCGAAATCAATCTGCCGCATTTTTGAATTGCAGGAGTGCGGAGATGAGACGATACAGATTGGCAATATGAAAATTCGGAGCAAAAGCTTGTCAAGAAACCTGAAGAATTGCGAGAGGGCAGTTCTTTTTGGAGCGACTCTGGGAACTGCGGCAGACAGGCTGATCACCCGCGCCGGGCTGACAGACATGGCAAGATCTGTCGCGCTTCAGGCCTGTGCGGCCGCGCTTCTGGAAGAGTATTGCGACCAGCGGCAGGAAGAGATCGGCAGAGAACTGGAAAGAGAAGGCGGGTATCTGCGTCCCAGGTTCAGTCCGGGATATGGAGATTTTGACATCCGGTATCAGGAACCGATCATGCGGATGCTGGACTGTTCAAAACAGATCGGGCTGAGTATGACCGACGGCTGCATGATGACACCAACAAAATCAGTCACGGCGGTAATCGGCGTCAGTCCGGTAAAAGAACGCTGCCCTGTGCAGGGATGTGAGGCGTGCAAAAGTGCAGACTGTCCGTACCGGCGGTAGGCAAAAGACGTGCGGCCTGCGCAGAAAAATATACTGCGCAAAACGATATATGCCGGAGAAAAGCCGGTATACAATAAGGCGGAAAGGATAGAAAAGGAACATATTATGATACGAGAACGACTTGGAAGAGAACTGCTGTTTTTTGACGGGGGAATGGGGACCGTGCTTCAGGAAAAAGGACTGCAGCCGGGAGAACTGCCTGAGCTGTGGAACATCACGCATCCGGAGGAGATACGCGGGATACACAGGCGGTACATGGAAGCGGGGAGCGACATTGTGCTGACCAATACATTCGGGGCAAACTCCCTTAAGTTTCACCATGACTCCTGTTCACTGGAAGAAATCGTAAATGCAGCAGTGGGACATGTTAAGGCGGCGGCAGAGCAGTGCGGCCGTGCTGGGCGTGTCTATACCGCGTTGGACGTGGGTCCTACGGGGAAACTCTTAAAGCCGATGGGAGACCTGGATTTTGAGAGTGCATATGAGGCGTTCCGTGAGGTTATGGTCCTGGGGGAAAAGGCTGGGGCTGACCTGATCCACATAGAGACCATGAGCGATACCTATGAACTGAAGGCAGCCGTGCTGGCAGCCAGGGAGAATACTTCCCTTCCGGTATTTGCCACGGCCATCTTTGACGAGAGGGGAAAGCTTCTCACCGGGGCGGATGTGCCTTCGGTCGTCGCTCTGCTGGAGGGACTGCGCGTGGACGCGCTGGGTATCAACTGTGGTCTTGGCCCGGAACAGATGCTTCCGGTTCTTGAGGATATTTTGAAATACTCCTCGCTTCCCGTTATCGTAAAACCAAATGCAGGGCTTCCAAAGCAGAGAGACGGCCAGACGGTCTATGATGTAACCCCCGGGGATTTTGCCGGAGTTATGGCGCAGATTGTGGAAATGGGCGCTGCTGCCGTCGGAGGCTGCTGCGGCACCACGCCGGAACATATTCGCGCGATGACCGAACGCTGCAGGAAAATCCCGGTAACTCCTGTAAAAGAAAAAGAGTTTACCGTTGTCTCTTCCTACGGGGCCAGCGTGTTCCTTGGCACGGGCTCAAAAATAATCGGAGAGCGGATCAACCCAACCGGAAAGAAACGGTTTAAGCAGGCTCTGAAGGAACATGATATCGATTATATTTTAAGAGAAGGGATCGCGCAGGAGGAAAGGGGCGCCCATATCCTGGACGTTAATGTGGGACTTCCTGATATTGATGAGCCTGCTCTGATGAAAGAGACGGTCAGCAGCCTTCAGAGCGTAACCAATCTCCCTCTTCAGATCGACACAGTAGATCCTGTCGCTATGGAGGCGGCTCTTCGCATCTACAATGGAAAGGCAATGGTGAATTCTGTCAGCGGCAAGCAGGAGTCTATGGATATGGTATTCCCCCTGATCGCCAGATACGGGGGAGTTGTGATCGGCCTTACGCTGGATGAGAACGGAATCCCGGAAGACCCGGAAGGGCGTGTGCGCATTGCGGAAAGAATTATTAACGAAGGGGCAAAATATGGTATTAAAAAGAAAGATATCGTGATCGATGCCCTTGCCATGACGATCAGTTCAGAGCCGGAAGGGGCAAAAGTGACTCTTGAGACACTGCGCAGGCTCAGAGATGAGCTGGGGGTATGCACGGTGCTGGGGGTATCCAATATCTCCTTTGGACTTCCCAGACGTCCGGTAGTGAACGCGGCGTTCTATACAATGGCTATGATGAATGGATTAAGCGCCGGAATCATTAACCCGGCTTCGGAGGATATGATGAAGGCATGGTATGCCTACCATGCGCTGATGAATCTGGACAGCAACTGTGAGCGGTATATCGAAAAATACGCATCTTCTCCAGAGGTTCCGGCTCTGGCCGCCTCTGCGGCAGGCGTGGGGGGTGTGACACTGGACAGTGCCATAGAAAAGGGTCTCAGAGATGATGCACGTCTGGCCACAGAATCTCTTATGCAGAGCGAGGCGCCGCTGGATATCATCAATACACATCTGATCCCCGCCCTGAACCGGGTGGGGGACGGGTTCGAGAAAGGAACTGTTTTCCTGCCCCAGCTTCTGATGAGCGCAGAAGCTGCAAAAGCCGCATTTGCGGTCCTCAAGGATCAGATGGATAAAAGCGGCGAGGTGCAGGAAAAGAAGGGTACCGTTGTTCTGGCCACCGTGAAGGGAGATATCCACGACATTGGAAAAAATATTGTAAAGGTACTTCTGGAAAACTATAGTTTTGATGTGATAGATCTGGGGAAAGACGTGCCGCCGGAAACGATCGCAGATACGGTGGTGGAAAAGAAGATCCGCCTGGCAGGTTTAAGCGCGCTTATGACCACTACCGTAGTCAGTATGGAAGAGACGATCCGCCTGCTCAGAGAAAAAGCACCCTGGTGCAAAGTAATGGTGGGGGGCGCTGTCCTAAACCAGGAGTATGCGGATATGATCGGCGCTGATTTCTATGGAAAGGACGCTATGCAGTCCGTACATTACGCCCAGAAGATTTTCTGAATGGACAGATTGTTCTGCAATTAGTACAAGGGATTGTACTGAAAATCACTAGGCAAATTTTTAGGCTCATGTTATCATAAAAAACAGAAAAGGAAAGGCATCAGAGTTTTGTGCTGCAGTGAAAACACAATTATGGAGGGAAGAAAGTTTTGAAGTACGCAGATGCAAATGTAATCAAAATCAAACATGCAGTTTTGGAGGAGGTTGCACGTCTGGCTTTTGACGGAGAACTGGAGGAGCGCAAGGATGAGATCCCGTTTAAGCTGATCCCGGGACCCACGCCGCAGTTCCGCTGCTGTATTTATAAGGAAAGAGAGATCATCCGTCAGCGGGTACGCCTGGCTGAGGGAAAAGCGCCGGGAGTTACCGACGACGGCAATATCATCCAGGTTATCAGTTCGGCCTGTGAAGATTGTCCGATCTCCAGCTATACAGTGACGGAGAACTGCCAGAACTGTATTGGCAAGGCGTGTATAAATGCGTGTAAGTTCGGCGCCATCGAACCAGGGCGCCACCGTTCCCATATTGACCCTTCAAAATGTAAGGAGTGCGGGAAATGTGCGGAGGCCTGTCCCTATAATGCTATTGCACACCTGCAGAGACCCTGCAAGTTCAGTTGTCCGGTGGATGCGATCTTCTATGATGAATATGGGATTTCTGTAATCGACGAAAAGAAGTGCATCCGCTGCGGAAAGTGCATCCACAGCTGCCCATTCGGCGCCATCGGATCCAAGACCTGGATCGTTCCGGTGATCAATGCCATCCGCGCGGGAAAACATGTGTATGCAATGCTGGCTCCCGCGACAGAGGGGCAGTTTGGCCCGGATATCACCATGGCAAGCTGGAGAAAAGCCATGAAAGAGCTGGGCTTCACAGAATTTGTAGAAGTAGGACTGGGCGGAGACCTGACTGCAAAATATGAGGCGGAGGAATGGCGTGAGGCATACCAGGAGGGAAAGAAGAAAGTGACTTCCTGCTGCCCTGGATTTGTCAATATGGTGCGCAAACACTATCCGGAGCTGAACGATGCGGTTTCTACCACCGTTTCTCCGATGTGCGGCGTGTCCCGTATGATCAAGGCGAAAGATCCGGAAGCGGTGACGGTATTTATCGGGCCGTGCCTGGCCAAAAAATCTGAGATCGTAGATCAGAAGATCGAGGGCAACGCGGACTACGCTATGACATACAGCGAGATCCGTGCCATGATGCGCGCGAAGGGTGTGGTTCTGGAGCCGGTAGAGGATACATATCAGGAAGCTTCTGTATTTGGAAAGAGATTTGGAAATTCCGGCGGAGTCGCAGCGGCTGTACAGGAGAGTTTAAAAGAATCAGGCAACGATATTGACGTGAAAGTATACAAGGCGAACGGAGCCGCAGAGTGTAAGAAAGCGCTTCTTCTTATGAAGGTCGGACGCCTCCCGGAAGACTTTATCGAGGGTATGGCCTGCGACGGCGGGTGCGTCGGAGGTCCAAGCTCCTTTAAAGATCAGATGCTGGCGAAGAAATCAAGAGACGCACTGATCAAAGAGGCGGATGACAGGGGTATTTACAAAAATCTGAGCAATTACGACGAGGGCTCTTTCTCCATGCACAGATAGAAAGGATTTTGCGAATGGAAATGAACATGAGAGGATTGCAGACAACGGTGAGAGCCATCCGCAGGCGCGTGTTTACGGAAGTGGCAAAGCTGGGGTTCAAGGCTAATGCAGAAACCCTTCTCGATGATATGGAAGCGATCCCATATATGATCGTTAATGATGATACACAGAAATATCGTGAGAGCACATACCGGTCCCGGGCGATCGTGAGGGAGAGACTTCGTCTGGCAATGGGGCTTTCCCTTCGCCCTGAGAATAAGCCGGTCCACCTTACATCAGGCGTGGAGGCCAGCAATATTTCAGAAAAATATTATGAGCCTCCCCTTATGCAGGTGATCCCCTCCGCATGCGAGAGCTGCGAGGAGAATAAATATGAAGTGAGCAATATCTGTAAAGGATGTCTGGCGCATCCCTGCCAGGAGGTGTGCCCCCGGGGCGCCATTTCTATGGTAGACGGCCGATCGTTTATCGACCAGGAAAAATGTATCAAATGCGGCAAGTGCAAATCAGTCTGTCCCTATGACGCGATCGCGAAAAAGGAAAGGCCTTGTCAGAAGGCCTGCGGTGTAAACGCGATTGTCTCGGACAAATATGGCCGCGCGTTTATTGATAATGAAAAATGTGTTTCCTGCGGCATGTGTATGGTAAGCTGTCCGTTCGGGGCGATTTCGGATAAGTCCCAGATATTCCAGCTTGCCAGAGCTCTCTCTGAGGGCGAGCAGATTATCGCTGAGATCGCCCCGGCATTCGTAGGGCAGTTCGGAGATAATATCACGCCGAGAAATATCAAGGCGGCGCTAAGAGAACTGGGATTCTCCGAAGTATTTGAGGTGGCTCTGGGAGCAGATATCGGGGCCATAGCGGAAGCGCATCACTATGTGGAAAAAGTTGTGACGGGAGAACTTCCCTTCCTCCTGACTTCCTGCTGTCCGTCATGGGCTGTTCTGGCGAAGAAGTACTTCCCGGATGTGATCGACGAGATTTCTCAGGAACTGACCCCCATGGTGGCAACGGCACGGACGATCAAGCAGAAACATCCAAATGCGAAAGTTGTATTTATCGGTCCGTGTGCTTCAAAGAAACTGGAGGCATCCCGGCGAAGCGTGCGCAGCGATGTGGATTTTGTCGTTACTTTCGAGGAACTCCAGGCAATGTTCGATGCGAAAGGGATCGACCTTACTACATATGAGGCGGAATCGTCGTTCCATGACGCCACCGGAGCCGGACGCGGCTATGCCAGTGCGGGCGGTGTGTCAGCGGCCATCGAGAAATGCATCAATGAGTATTATCCAGATGTGCAGGTCAATATCGAACATGCAGAAGGACTGTCGGAATGCAAGAAGATCCTGGCTCTTGCAAAAGCGGGCAGGCTGAACGGCTGCCTGATCGAGGGTATGGGATGTCCGGGCGGCTGTATTGCCGGAGCCGGAACCAATATCCCGGTGACAAAAGCAAAGAAGAACCTGGATAATTTCGTAAAGAGATCCAGCCGCGCCGTGCCGCCGGAAGAATTGATCGAGATCGAACTGGAATAGAGGGACTCCCGGAAAAAGCAGGAACAGGCAGATAAATAGGGATGGATGTATATCCGGGTGTAAAGCGGGCGCATTTTATCAGCTCTGACGAGCAAAAATAATTATTAATAAAAACCTCCCTTTTTCAGGAGAATTGCGAGATAATAAAGTTGACCCAAAAACTTTTTTCTTCGCAAGCCCGAAAGAAGGGAGGTTTTTCCAGCAAAAACA
>DXDR01000050.1 GCA_019115385.1 Candidatus Mediterraneibacter avicola
TCATCCTTACCTTGTATTTTCCTGTTTATTTTAAACATATCTTCTTAAGATAACGGGAAAGGATTTCTTAAGAAAAGAAAAAGATTTTTAAAACAATGTTAAAAACATTTTACATGACGGAACTGTAAACAATCTATGAGGATCTTCTTAATTTTTTATGACAGGGGTTGAGAATTTCAGAAAAACGGTATACCATAGAAAAGATTTTTGAAAGAAAGTAAAAAGAAAGCGAGGGATTTCCATGAATTCCAATAAGGATTTCTCCGACCTGTTTGATGAAGATTTTGAAGTAACCTATGAGGATGCACCCGACGTTTCTGCCGGATTTTCCGGAAATGCAGATGCAGACAGACGTCCGGTCCGCCGTGCCGCAGAGGAAGAGCCGCCGGAAGAAAGCTGCAACAGAAGAGACCCCTATGAAGACCGGGGAAGATCAGCCAGAAGGAAACGCGGCGGTGTGCACCTGGCCGCTCCCATACAAAAAGGCGGAAGGACGCTTTCCCGTATCTCCGGTATCCTGATCCGCCAGCTCTCGCTGATCCTGATCCTGGCTGTCAGCATATATGTAACATATACGTTCTGGAGGGCAAGCACACCATACGGCGATATAACAGAATCTATACGGCAAAAAACTTTTTCACTGACGCTGCTGGCGTATCTCTGTGTTCCCGCGGTCTTTCTTCTCTTTGAAATGATCTCCTTTTTCTGGGCCATGACCAGAGTGCGGGTAAGAGACGCCGGAGGCGTATGGAAGGAAGATACGGGGCGGGGACTAACATCCTTTCTCATTGTATTTGCCGCCTCCTATCTGGCCTTTCTGTTCAACCGCTTCATCCCCTCCTCTCCCGAGGTGCTTTACGGACTGAAAGGGGCTCTTCTTGTGTATGGCTCCATGCACAATACCCTGCTTGGCCTC
Source organism: Candidatus Mediterraneibacter avicola (assembly GCA_019115385.1). GTDB lineage: Bacteria > Bacillota > Clostridia > Lachnospirales > Lachnospiraceae > Mediterraneibacter > Mediterraneibacter avicola. The sequence goes on from DXDR01000050.1 coordinate 917, forward strand.
TGTGCCGCCGGCGTAGCCTCCTGCCTGGTGCGCAGATATCTTTCAAGATGATCCGGGCTTTTCTATTCTCATCTTTACAAGGGCGTTGGCCTGCTTTCGCAGATTGTCTCTGTAGCCGGCGCCCCGGTACCGTCTGATCTGCTGCTGTGTTCTGCCCATCTGCGCAGCAGTCTGGGCGGAGGAAGCGCCATATGCAAACAAATTAAAGGCACAGCTGTTCCGAACGGCCTCCGCACTGTAAGAAGGAATTCCCGCCTGCCCGCAATATTTTTTCATCATCCGGCTGATGTACATAGGATTCAGTCTTCTGCCGCTGCGATTATAAAAAAGGCTGGGATGCTCTTCTCTCTTCCTCATATATTCCTCCAGGATCTTCCAGGCGTCTTCGGGTATCTGACAGGGTTCTTCCCGTCCGGGAAGGATCGCGCAGATATCTGTCCCCTGCCGGACAAAGTCCTCCGGCCCCCTCAGTACGGCAATTTCTGTGGAAGATAATCCTGCCCGGTACATCAGCGTCAATACCGCATAGGACATCAGATCATCCGACGCTGCCTTAAGCAGAGCGTCCATATGCTCTACAGGAATCGATTTCGCCAGCCGGTCCTCTTTTTTCATATTCTTCAGATACGGATAAAAATAGTCCTCTGCAATCATGTCCTCTTCCATCAAAAAACAGGCATAAGAATGCATCTCCCTGAACTTTTTTGTAAGGGTCAGAGGGCTGAGACGGCCGTCGCTGACTTTTTTCTCCATCGATCTGTAATACTGACGCACATCTTCTTTTTCTGTTTCATCAAATCTTTTTCCTGTAAAACGACAAAATTCCATAATATCCGACCGGTATGAGGCTTCCGTGACAACACTTTTAAATCGTCTTTGAAATAAATTCCATAATTCTGTATTGACAAAATCCTGTTCAGCGTTTTGGCTCATAAATTGGCCTCCCCTTCCCTGGGCGAAGTTTTTCTCTTAATGTTATTCGTATTATTCATACTATAACATTTTGTTTGTCACAAATCAAGAAAAAAGTCGGATTCCCAGGAAAACAGCCGGAGCAGAATAGATTTCTTCCGCTCCGGCTGTATTGCCATGTAATATTATTTTGACATCATCTCTGTTATCTTTGACGTCTGCGCAGAGATACTCCAATGCAGAAAACTGCCGCCGACACAAGCAGCGCTGCCGGTCCGGCCAGAGGAATATTATCCCCTGTCTGCGGCGCACTTTCTTTCTCCGTATTTCCGTCCGGCTGTTCAGTATCCGCCGGCTTTTCCCCATCTGGATCTGTCGGTTCTCCCGGAGTTGGATTTGTTGGATCTGCCGGGTCCTCCGGATTCGGATCCGTTGAGTCTTCTATGTCCGGATCCTCCGCTTTCACTACCTCTACAATAAAATCTTCAGATTTCTCACCATACCATACCGTAACAGTCTGACGGCCAAGTTTGTCCGGATCATAGCCGCTTATTTTATATTCGCCTTCTTCCAGCACATCTTTTGTCTCCTCTGTGCCGTCTGTATATATTGCTGTTACAATAAGTCCTGTCAGATCCAGATCCTCTCCCTGTTTATACTCTGTTTTCACATTATCCAGACCACTCAGTTCGATCCGGTTCCACAACTGTGCTTCTTCCGTCCGGGCTGATGCTTCCTCCCTCTCCTGCCGACGCCTGTATAGTATATTGTGTGATCAGCGCGTCAAGGCTCCAGAGCTGGTCGTCATCCTCCGCATTTTTCTCTGCCATGACAAACGGCTTCAGATCCCAGCCGTCAATATTCTGGGAAGGTCCTCTGCTGATGGCATATCCTGTCCCCGCGTTTACAAGGAGATAATACCCGTCTTCGCCGCTCTCTTCAAGTTTCCAGAGCTGATTGGCATCACCTTCTGTCTGTTCCCGCTGAATTAATCCTGCATTTTCTTCTGTGCTTTCCGCTGTCGCCAGAAGGCCGCTCTTGCTGTTTACAAGATAGTAATTTCCGTCTCCTGCGTCTTTCAGCGACCACTGCTGATCTGTACCGCCGTTATTCTCCCACTCTATAAGCAGTGCTCCGGATGCTGTGCTGCCGCCGTTAACAGCGATAACAACACTGCCGTCCTTTGATGTGATATAATACAGATCTTTTCCGGCAGTCTCCTGCACAGCCACTGCATAACTTCCTGTCACGGTCTCTCCGTTCCAGGTCACAGCCGCTGTAATAGTGGCCGTACCGTATCCAACTGCAGTCACGTTTCCATTTTCATCCACCCGTGCTACGGATTCATCACTGCTGGAGTATGTCACATCTGTTACTTCGATAAAGGAGTCGTCACTCAGAGCCGCCGTCAGCGTCGTCTCCGCAGGCTCTCCGATCTCCGTCTCGTCAAATATGGCTTTTCCGGTAAGCGTTACTGTCTTCAGCGTCGGACTGGCCTTCTCTGTCATGGAAAAACTTGCGGTTACCGCCGATGTAGCGCTGTCCGGCCCCACCTGGATCTCATAGGTTCCCAGGTCATAATCAAATCTGCCGGCATCCTCAAACCAGTATTCCAGTTCATCTGTATTCAGTGTCATGGTCACTGTCTTTGTCTCACCGGGCGCCAGAGATACTTTGTCAAATCCTTTCAGACGCTTCACGGGCCTGTCATTGTCTTCTGCGTTGGGGGAGACCACATACATTTCCACCACTTCCTGACCGTCAACAGAACCGGTATTTTTTACATCTACGGATACCTGGATCTGATCGTCCGTGTTCACGGAAGTCTTGTCCAGTTTAAGATTGCTGTATTCAAAATCTGTATAACTCAGTCCATATCCGAACGGCCATGTCACTTCTCCGGTAAAGTACTGATATGTCCTTCCATTGCTGGTCTCGCTGGAGCGGATATCGTATACCCCGATGTCATCCAGATCGTACAGGCTTTTGTACCAGGAGAATGTCAGTTTGGCGCTGGGATTTTTCTCTCCGTAAAGGATTCTTCCAAGCGCATTTCCCTGTGCCTGTCCGTTGTATGTATTCCAGGTGATCGCCTTAACCTCGTCTTTAAACGGCTCTACATTCATCTGTCCCACAGCGGAGATGCATACAACTGTTTTTTCATTGAGTTCCGCACATTTTAAAATGCTTCCCGCCTGATTTCTAGGAAAGTCCAGAGTCTGGCGGTCCACTTCCTCCGCAGAGTCGCTGTCGGGATTTCCCAGAGCGCCTTCTCCGTCAATGGTCCTTGTCCCAGCCACAACGATAACGGCATCCGCATTTTTGATCAGTTCCTCTTCCTCAGCCGAAAAGTCCACATCTGCATAATTGTACTCAAATGTCACATACAGGTCGTGGGTTCCTTCAGCCTCTGTCGTCACATCACTACTGTAAGTGCTGTAACTCTGCCAGTCACTTGTGTAGTCCGTGTCTGCCACAGCGATCACTTCACCGGTAGGAGAATCCAGGTGCAGGCTGGCTGTACTGCTGTAGCACTGTCCGTCCGCGCCTGCTGCCTGTACGCTGAATGTCTTCAGGTTCGTTACATCCACATTTTTGTATAAAACATACGCGCCGGATTCCATATAACCGAAATTCTGATTGGAATTCGTCTCGACCACACACGCTTTATAAGCATCTGCTTCCGCAGCCTGCTTTGTCACTGTCTGGCTGTCCTCATAGCCGAACCCAACGGACTGCACGTTCTGAAGGTACTTCACGCCGGACGCGTCCGTCACGCCATAGTGGTTAATATAGTCCACCGTGATATCCGATCCTGCTCTGGCCGCAGCCGCGCGGATTCCCTCTTCCGGCGTAGAGCGGTTCTCATCCGACGGATCAGCGCTGTAGTCTCCCTGAGTACATCTCTGCGCCATCTCACCGACGATCACTATATTTTTCTCTTCTGAACCGAGGGGGAGGAAATCATCCTCATTCTGGAGCAGTATGATCGCTTCATCCGACATGTCTTCCGCGAGCTGTTTATGTTCCCCGTTTTCCACCTGATTTGCAAAAGAGTATTCATCGCTCTTGTATTCAACCATCTCATCCGGATCAAATTCTCCGGTCTCCATACGGGCTGTGAACAGGCGGATCAGCGCTTTGTCCAGATCATCCTCTGTCATCAGTCCCTGCTCAATGGCCTGCAGGACGTTTACATTATAAACATTCCCGCAGTTAATATCCGTTCCGGCTTTTATTGCAAATGCAGTCGCTTCCACCGAATTTACCGCGCGGTCCATACCCTCCGGCTGCCACTTATGGTTTCCGTAAATATCATAGATCGCGCCGCAGTCTGATGTGACATATCCGTCAAAGCCCCAGGTATTGCGGAGCAGGTCCGTCAGCATAAACTCATTTGCAGGCATGGGAGTGCCGTTGAGCTGATTATAGGAGCTCATAACTGAAGCCACGTCGGTATTTTCAACAACATTTTTAAATGTATAAGAATAGTATTCTCTCAGATCTCTTTCGTCTACATCCGAACTTCCTGTATGACGGTTGTACTCACTGTTATTTGCCACAAAATGTTTCAGCGTGGCAATGGTCTTCAGATAGGTGTCGTCGTCTCCCTGCATCCCGTTTACATAGCTCTCAGCGATCGCCGTTGTCAGGAACTGGTCTTCACCATAGCCTTCTTCCGCTCTGCCCCATCTGGGATCGCGTGCCAGATTGATCGTAGGAGACCAGTAAGACAGACCTTTGCCTGTTTCATTGCTGTATCCGCGTGCTTCGTCTGAAATCGCATCTCCCATCTCCTGCACCAGATCTGTATTCCAGGTAGAAGCAATACCCAGCCCGTGGGGAAATGAAGTCGCATTTCCGGACCTGGCAACTCCGTGAAGTCCCTCGCTCCAGTAATTATACTGCGACACGCCCAGCCTCGGAATTGCCGCAGCGCTGCTTGTTATTGTCTGCTGTGCCTTTTCTTCCAGAGTCATCCGTGACACAAGATCCGCCGCACGTTCTTCAAAACTCAGCGATGTGTCCAGAAGAGCCCAGTCCCTTCATCTGTGTCGCCATATGCCCAGAAATTGCCCCCACAGTATGTAAGTCCGCGAAATCTCACTTCTCTCTGATAGTATTGTCCATAGTCAAGGACAGTCCAGTTTCTGCCGTCTTCTGTCACAGCCGCCTCTCCCTTGTCGGTAACCAGCAGGCACCTGCTGTCAGACGATTTCATCCCGGTGACGTTCCCTCTGACCTGCACATTGCACTGCTCCCACCGGCCGTCTCCTGAGGAAAAGAAAACGGCTCCGTTCTGCCCGCCGCAGTACTCTCTTCCCTGGAAACTGGCTCCGACATTCAAATCCTCTTCACAGCCCGTCACCTCTTTTTTAAAAGAAAGCTCTGTATCTGAGCGATAAAGGATCCCATCTTCCCCGGCAATAAATACAGAACTGCCGCTGCTCCAGATTCCCCGGAGATCTGTGTCTTCCTCCATGGGAATATTTCTGCTTTCTCCCTCGGAAGTGATCTCAAACAGCAGGCCCTGGTCTCCCACTGCAAGAAACCCCATATCCCAGGGAATTATCTCATTCAGGCAGGGCGAACCGGACTGTTCCTTTCGAATCTCCCGGTTTTCACATCCTGAAAATACTGTCAAAACAAGCAGCACCAGGGCAGCTCCCAAACAATATTTCCCTTTTTTCATTCTCTTTCCTCTTAATTCTATCTGCTTATCTTTTTATAACAAATACAAAAATCCATGACTAATTTATCATTTTTTGTTATATTTTACAAAATATTATTATATATTTTTGCTTTTATCCATAAAAATATATGTCTATTATTATAATATTTTTACAAATCAAAAAAAATCCCCAAGTACTTCTTCTTATAAAATCGGATAGGGGAAGATCCCTTCCCTTATCTGATCACCGCGATACCTCGCTCATCTCACGGCATTGCCGCTCGATGACCGTTGCCCGTCGGATGCCCGCTCGTGCAAGCACGGCGGGTCTCCGCTCCGCTACGGTCAGTGCTGGACGTATCGCGCAAAAACCCTGAACGGATTCTGGTCTTTCCAATCCGTCCAGGGCCAAACAGCTTCTAAATAAGAATGATATTTTCTTTTTTAATTTGTCACAGATTCAGTTTCTGCGCAAAATCCTTCATCGCCTCCGGAATCTTGATCTGCTGCGGACAGACGGCCTCACAGCTTCCACAGCCAACGCAGGCGCCGGGCAGCTTGTCCTTCGGGTAGGAGGAAAGCGCCATCGGAGCGATAAAACCGCCATCCGAAAAACAGTGCTCATTATAGAGCGCCAGCAGCTGCGGAATGTCCAGTTCCTGCGGGCAGTGGCTCACGCAATAATGGCATGCCGTACACGGAAGAGTCTTCTTTTCCAGCATACCGGATGCAATACCAAGCAGCGTTCCCATTTCCTTTTCATCCAGAGGCTTATCCTCTGAATATGTATGGATATTTGCCTGAAGCTGTTCCATAGAGGACATGCCGGAGAGAACCATTGTCACAGACGGGATCGTCTGAAGAAAACGAAAGGCCCAGGCCGGGATCTCCTCCTGTGGGCGCAGTTCCTTCAGTACCGCCTCATCCTTCTCCGCCAGGGAGGCCAGCCTGCCGCCGCGCAGCGGTTCCATCACCCAAACCGGGATATTCCATTCGTTCAGAAGATCGACTTTCTCCTTTCCGCCTTGGAATTTCCAGTCCAGATAATTGATCTGAAGCTGGCAGAATTCCATATCCTTTCCGTATGCATCCAGGAACCGCTTTATCACATCATAACTGCCGTGCGCGGAAAATCCGAGATGCCTGATCCTCCCCGCCTTCTTCTGTGCGATCAGATAATCATAGATGCCGTATTGGGGATCCAGGTATGCATCGATATTCATCTCGCAGACATTGTGGAACAGATAAAAGTCAAAATATTCTACCCGGCATTTTTTCAACTGTTCCTCAAAAATTTCTTCCACTTTATCCATATTTGACAGATCATATCCCGGGAATTTATCGGCCAGGAAGAAACTGTCCCGCGGATATTTTTCCAGCGCTTTTCCCATCACAAGCTCTGAATTGCCACTGTGGTATCCCCATGCTGTATCATAATAATTTATACCGTGTTCCATGGCGTAACCGACCATCTGTTCCGCTTTCTCCGTATCAATCCTGGAATCTTCCCCGGCAATCACAGGGAGGCGCATAGCACCCATTCCCAGTGCGGAAAGTCTGATATCCTGAAAATTTCTGTAAACCATTATCCATTCCTTCTTTCTGTTTTCTAAAAATTCCATACCCGCAGGGGCTCTGAGCCACCGGAGTTCCAACTGTTTTTATTATATCTCCTGTCTCTGTCCCTGTCTAATACTTTTCAGATATAAACAGATATAGCAAAAAGGTATGTTACAGATTACGGCAGACCTCCTTTATGGAAATCTGCCGTAATTGTCATTTTTTATCCTCCGGGGCAAAAATACTCTCCGAAATATATTTGCCATTCTTTTTTCTCTGTTTTACACATTCTGTCAGCAAATACTCAATCTGTCCGTTTATTGAGCGAAAATCATCTTCGGCCCAGGCTGCAATGGCGTCATAGAGTTTCGCTGAAAGTCTGAGCGGAATCTGCTTCTTTTTGTTATCCGCCATTCTAATACAGACTGCCCGAGTTAACGACAGGCTGGGCGTCCCGGTTGCCGCACAGAACCACGAGAAGATTCGATACCATCGCAGCCTTTCTCTCTTCATCCAGTTCTACCACGCCGTTCTGGCTCAGACGGTCCAGCGCCATCTCCACCATGCCGACTGCACCGTCCACGATCATCTTGCGGGCATCGATCACCGCCGAAGCCTGCTGCCGCTGCAGCATAACAGCCGCGATCTCCGGCGCATAAGCCAGATAGGTAATGCGGGCCTCCACGATCTCAAGTCCTGCCTCATCCACCCGTTTCTGGATCTCGTCCCGGATCCGGGCGGCCACGACCTCACTGGAACCTCTCAGACTTCCTTCGTCGGCAATGCCGTCGCCTGTAGTGTCTACATTGGGCGCAACATCATACGGGTAAATACGCACGATATTGCGCAGGGCCGTATCACACTGAAGCGAAAGATATTCTTTGTAATTATCCACATTAAACACTGCTTTTGCCGTATCAACCACACGCCACATCACGGCGATGCCGATCTCCACAGGATTGCCCAGGCAGTCGTTGATCTTCTGACGGTTATTGTTCAATGTCATGATCTTCAGCGACAGCTTTTTCTTTCCCGGAATGCTCACTTCCGTCTTTCCGGCGCTGAATGCCAGGGACAGGGCCGATTTCGCACTTCCGTTGTCCACGTCGCCGCTCTGGTGAAGATGAGTGTCTGCCGCCGGGTTCACTGCAGTACAGAACGGGTTTACAAAGTAATAGCCGTCCCCTTTCAGGGTTCCCACATACCTTCCGAAAAGCGTCAGTACAAGAGCCTCCTGAGGTTCAAGTATCTTCAGCCCGCAGAAGGGGATCCATCCGACGCACAGCCATACAATACTGATCACAAGGAGCGCTGCGTTTCCGTTGTCTCCCAGTATGATCCCTCCGAACACGCACCCTGCTATGGCCGCCAGATACAGGATCAGCGTCACCAGCAGCGCTGCCATCCCGTGTTTTTTGTTGAGCAGTATTTTTTCATCCATCACGTATGACCTCCTTAGAACCATATGATTTAATTTGATATCGTCATGATATCATTTTGTATCATAATTGTAAAGAGGAAACAAGGATTTTCCGTCAGAAAAGGATAACAGGGCTATTTCTGGTCAAGCTTCTCCATTTTCACCTTATACTCCATCAGCCTCAGAAGATACTCCGGCACCCTGCGGTTTCCCAGCTCCCAGTCCTGGAAGGTGCGGTATGGGATCCCGAAATACTCGGAAAATTTCTTCTTGTTCATCCCTGTACTTTCCCTTAATTTGATCAGTTCATCTCTTAATGCCATTTTCTTCTCCTTTCACATCTGTATATACGCTCTGTGTCTATGATTTTATCATACTTTCTCTGAAAGGACAACCTGTTTCTAATAAAGGAAGACTCCTTACGCTGCAGAAGTGTAAGGAGTCTTCCTTTATTTTCTTAAATGTATATGCAGGATTTCTTAGAATTTGCCGGCCTTTGCTGCTTCTTCGATGGAAACTGCAACTGCAACAGTCATACCAACCATCGGGTTGTTTCCTGCACCGATCAGACCCATCATCTCAACGTGAGCCGGTACAGAAGAAGAACCTGCGAACTGTGCATCAGAGTGCATACGTCCGAGTGTATCTGTCATACCATAGGAAGCCGGGCCTGCTGCCATGTTATCCGGGTGAAGGGTACGTCCTGTACCGCCGCCGGATGCAACTGAGAAGTATTTCTTTCCAGCCTCTACGCACTCTTTCTTGTATGTACCTGCTACCGGATGCTGGAAACGTGTGGGGTTTGTAGAGTTTCCTGTGATGGAAACGTCAACGCCCTCTTTCCACATGATCGCAACGCCCTCGCGAACATCATTTGCACCATAGCAGTTGACTTTGGAACGAAGTCCGTCAGAGTAAGCGGTACGGGACACTTCTTTGAGTTCCCCTGTATAGTAGTCGTAATCTGTCTGCACATATGTAAATCCATTGATTCTGGAAATGATCTTTGCAGCATCCTTTCCAAGTCCGTTCAGGATAACGCGAAGCGGTTTTTTACGAACTTTGTTCGCTTTCTCAGCGATACCGATGGCTCCCTCTGCCGCTGCGAACGACTCATGTCCCGCCAGGAATGCGAAACAGTCTGTATCCTCCTCCAGAAGCATTTTTCCAAGATTTCCGTGTCCAAGGCCTACTTTACGCTGGTCTGCTACAGAGCCCGGGATACAGAAAGCCTGAAGACCTTCGCCGATCGCTGCAGCCGCGTCTGCCGCTCTTGTGCATCCTTTCTTGATCGCGATCGCTGCGCCTGTGATATAAGCCCAGCATGCATTTTCAAAACAGATCGGCTGAATGCCTTTGATCTGGTTGTAAACATCCAGTCCGGCATCCTTTGTGATCTTTTCAGCCTCTTCCAGAGAAGCGATGCCGTAGCTGTTTAAAACTTCATTGATTTTATCAATTCTTCTTTCATATGATTCAAATAAAGCCATTTATATATCCTCCTGATTTATTTCCCTCTGTTGAGATTTTCCTGACGCATGGCGGTGGCCCGCCTGCCGCGCCAGCCTGCGTACTGCGTACGCTTACCGCGGCTATTCTTTACGTGGATCGATGATCTTCACTGCGTCGTCAACGCGGCCATACTGTCCTTTTGCCTTCTCCCATGCATCGTTCGGCGTATCGCCTGCTTTGATGAAGTCTGTGAATTTTCCGAGGCTTACGAACTGATATCCGATGATCTCGTTATTTTCATCCAGAGCGATACCCGTTACATAACCCTCTGCCATCTCAAGGTAACGAGGACCTTTGGCTAATGTTCCGTACATAGTACCAACCTGAGAGCGGAGGCCTTTACCAAGGTCTTCCAGGCCTGCTCCGATCGGAAGTCCGTCTTCGGAAAATGCACTCTGAGTTCTTCCGTATACGATCTGAAGGAACAGTTCTCTCATTGCTGTATTGATTGCATCACAGACAAGGTCTGTGTTTAATGCCTCTAAGATTGTCTTGCCCGGAAGGATCTCAGATGCCATAGCTGCGGAATGTGTCATTCCTGAACATCCGATCGTCTCTACCAGTGCTTCCTGAATGATACCATCTTTTACATTCAGAGTCAGTTTGCAGGTTCCCTGCTGAGGCGCACACCAGCCTACACCGTGTGTAAGGCCGGAAATATCTTTGATTTCTTTTGCCTTTACCCATTTTGCCTCTTCCGGGATTGGAGCTGGTCCGTGATTTGCGCCCTGCGCTACCGGACACATCATTTCTACTTCATGTGAATAAATCATGTTAAAACTCCTTTCAAATATATGATTTTCTTCGCATATGGCACCGGCATACCCGTCACCTGCCGCGGGTCATTCCGCCTGCCCCATATATGGTTTATTTTCTCATAATTTACACAATTCGTCAATCTTCCTTTGACAGATTTTTCACTATTCCCCGGCTTTTAAAAGTTCATCTCTGAGCATGCACAGCGCCGTCTCCACTGTACGCTTCCTGTTTTCCATGCGGTCTCCGTGAAACCGGCACTCCCTCACCGTAGTCCTCCCTCTCAGATAGCACCCGATATAGACAAGTCCGGCCGGCTTCTCCAAAGTTCCTCCTCCGGGACCGGCTATCCCCGTGGCGCTCAGCGCCGCATCCGCTTTGGCCTTTTTTGCCGCTCCCCGGGCCATCTCACGGGCTGTCGCCTCACTGACGGCTCCATGGGCCTCCAGTGTCTCGCGCCTGACTCCAACGAGTCTCTCCTTGGCCTCGTTGGAATAGGTGATATAGCCTTCGTTGAGTACCTGAGACGCCCCGGCCGCATTGACCAGCGTTCCCGCTATGAGTCCTCCGGTACAGGATTCGGCCGTGGTAACGGTAAAACCTCTTTCTGACAGAAGATGGATCACCTCTTCTTCCAGACTGATCCCCTGTCTGCCGGTATCATTCCCATAATGCTCTGCCACGTTCATTCCTCCTTCTGTTCCCTGTCTGCCGTCTTTGCAGGACATTTCCATAGGATCTGTAAAGGCGGCAGTCCCGTTTTTCCGAAACATGCCGCCGTGATTCTCCTTATCCTCCACTGATCTAAAACAGAGATCGCCTGCCCGGCATCTACATCCCGCCGTGCGTCAGAACTTCTCTGTTCTTCCAGATATAATCAAACAGCGAGATCAGCGTGAGAGCTACTGCGATCCAGATCAGGACCTCGCCTACAATATCAAAAACGCCTCCAAAATCTGCGATCAGGACAATGATCATGGCCATCTGGAAAACCGTTTTGAATTTCCCCCAGTAGCTGGCAGCGATAACGATTCCGCTGTCCGAGGCCACCAGACGGAAACCGCTGATGATAAACTCTCTTGCAATGATCACGATCACGATCGCCGCATCCAGCCTTCCGTCCGGTATCAGGCAGATCATGGCTGAACAGACCAGCAGCTTGTCCGCAAGGGGATCCATAAATTTCCCAAAATTTGTTACCAGGTTATATTTTCTGGCGATCTTTCCGTCCAGCATATCCGTCAGGCTGGCCACTACGAAAAGCGCCAGGGCAATCCATTTATTTGCCGCTCCGCCCACATCTGTGAGCATAAAAAATACGAAAAACGGCACCATAATCACGCGCAGTACTGTCAGTTTATTCGGCAGGTTCATTCTACAAGTCCTCCTATCAGATCATAATCCAGCGCTCCGGTCACTTTCACTCTCACAAAATCGCCGGAGACCAACTCCTCATCCGTGTTAATAAAGATCAGTCCGTCCACATTCGGCGCATCCCGGTAAGTACGGCCTACATAAGCATTTTCATCGGCCACTTTCCCTTCTATCATGACAAGCATTTCTCTGCCTGTCATTTCTTCCGCCTTGTCAAAGGCTACCTCCTGCTGAAGTTCCATCAGTTCCGCCTGCCGTTCTTCCTTGACCTCCTGATCGATCTGGCCGTCCATCTCCGCCGCCGGTGTCCCTTCTTCCGGGGAATAGGTAAAGACTCCAAGCCGGTCAAACTCCATTTCATCCACAAAGTCCAGCAGTTCTTCGTGCTGCTCCTGTGTTTCCCCTGGGAACCCGGTGATGAGGGTTGTCCGAAGACAGATATCCGGGATCTGTTCCCGCAGCTTCGTGACAATATGGATCAGTTCCTTCTTTATCGTCCTGCGTCCCATCCTTTTCAGCACTGCGTCGCTGGCATGCTGGATCGGCAGGTCAAGATAATGGCAGACTTTCTTCTCTTCTTTCATCACCTGGATCAGTTCATCCGTGATTTCCTCGGGATAGCAGTATAAAATGCGGATCCACTGGATCCCCCTGATTTTGCACAGTTCTTTTACCAGCCTGTGGAGAGACTTTTCTCCGTATAGATCTTTTCCGTACAGCGTCGTCTCCTGCGCCACCAGGATCAGTTCTTTCACGCCCTGGTCCGCCAGTTCCTGCGCTTCTTTCAGAAGCCGCTCCATCGGAACACTCCGGTAGGCGCCCCGCAGTTTCGGTATGATGCAGTAAGTACAGTGCTTATCGCATCCCTCTGCGATCTTCAGATATGCAAAATGTCCGCCGGTCGACACCACCCTCCCGGTATCGGGAAGAGGCAGTCCGTTCAGATCGGAAAGGATCACTTCCTTTTTCCCTTCCAGAGCCTGATCCACCGCCCGGATGATCTGGTCGATGGCAGTGGTGCCCAGGACCTCGTCCACCTCCGGAATCTCGTCGAATATCTCCTGGCGGTAACGCTGGGCAAGGCAGCCGGCTACGATCAGAGCCTTCGCCTGTCCTGTTTTTTTATATTCGGCCATCTCCAGGATATTCTGAATGCTTTCCTCCATTGCGTCATGGATAAAGCAGCATGTATTGATCACTATAATGTCGGCCTCGTTCTCATCATCTGTGATCTCATATCCCCTGGATGTGAGCATTCCCAACATCACTTCACTGTCCACAAGGTTTTTATCACATCCCAGAGAAAGAAATAGTATTTTCATGTCCGCAAACTCCCTGTATCACAAAAAGGCAGATACCGCATGTGCATCTGCCCTCTCTAACTCCTACTCTTCTTCTGCATTCTCGGCAAGGATCTTTAATTTGCCCTGGTTCATCTCATCAATCGCAACCGAAAGAGGCTTTTCTCCTTCTTTTGTGTCCACGAGAGGAAGGTCGCCCGAGATCAGCTGTCTGGCTCTTCTCGATGTGGCCATGACAATAGAATAACGGCTGTTGACAACCTTTGTCTCCCCCTCCTCGACGTCTTTGTTTACTACTTTCATCAGGTCTGTGTATGATGGATGCAGCATATTTAATCTTCTCCTTTCAAGCTTATCAGATCTTCCTTTATTTTTTCCATGAATTCTGCATTGCGGCTTATCTTTCTGTGCTCTGCCCGGATAATGCTGTGCATTTCTTCCACACAGGTATCCAGATCGTCATTGACGATCAGATAATCGTAATTCTCCATCCCCTGTGCTTCCTCGCAGGCCCGGTCCATACGGGACCGGATCACGTCCATTGTCTCCGTGCCTCTTCCTACAAGCCGGGATTTCAGCTCTGACGCCGACGGCGGCGTGACAAAGAGCAGAAGGGTGTCCGGAAATGCCTTTTTCACCTTGAGCGCTCCCTGGATCTCAATCTCCAGGATCACGTCTTTCCCCTGCCCCAGTTTTTCTTCCACATATCCGCGGGGCGTGCCGTAATAATTTTCAACATATCTAGCATACTCTATCAGCCCATCTTTGGCAATCATTTTTTCAAATTCCTCTGTGGAAATGAAAAAATATTCCCTTCCGTCCACTTCCCCTTCCCGGGGTGATCTTGTGGTGGCGGAAATCGAAAGGGCATATGTATCCGGATGTCTTCTGAGAAGTTCTTTCATCAGGGTTCCTTTTCCGGCGCCCGAAAATCCCGATACAACGATCAAAATTCCTCTGTTATCCATATTTCTCTGCCATTCTCCTCTCTGCCTGTTTCACTGTTATCTGTGGGGCCGCCTGCCGGCCGCCCCGGAGCAGCTTTAAAATCATTCGATATTCTGGATCTGCTCCCGGATCTTTTCAATCTCTGTCTTCAGGCTTATGGCATGGTTGGAAACTTCCAGATCATTCGCCTTGGACAAGATCGTATTTGCCTCCCGGTTCATCTCCTGGGCAATAAAGTCCAGTTTCCGTCCGATTCCTTCTTTTTCTTCCAGCGTAGCCCGCATATGACGGATATGGCTTTTCAGCCTGACTACTTCTTCATCCGTGCATATCTTATCCGCAAAGAGGATCACCTCGGCAGCGATCCTGCTCTCCTCAATCTGTGTGTCCGCCAGGAGTTCTTTTACTTTTTCTTCCAGTTTCTGCCGGTATTCTGCGACGATCTGCGGCGAGCGTTCCTCCACGCAGGCCACTTCCTTTTCCAGAAATTCCAGTTTGCTCAGGATATCCTTTTTGAGATTTTCCCCTTCTTTTGTCCGGGTCTCGACAAATTGAGCAAATGCGCCTTCCAGCGCTTCCTTCAGGCCGTTCCACAGCTCCTCCTCATTTTCGGGCTGCTCTTCCATTGTAAAAACCTCAGGATAGCGGGACAGAACGGATACCCGGATGTCATCCTCCAGGCCGAACTCCTCCGCCATCTGCCGGAGATACTTCAGATACTCCGCTGCGATCACGCTATTGTACTTTACCGCCGCCTGAACCTGAGAAGTATCTTCATATGTAATAAAGATGTCTACCTTTCCTCTGTTTGCATAAGATTTCAGCAGCGTACGGATCGCGGTCTCGAAAAAATTCAGCTTTTTCGGCATCCGGATATTTACATCCAGATAGCGGTGATTCACGCTTTTCAGTTCCACCGTAAATTTTTTTGCATCTTTTTGTATCTCACATCTTCCAAAACCTGTCATGCTCTTTATCATGGTTTTCCGTCCTTATCCTGATCAAATCATCATTTATTGTCCCCCTGTACCCGAAAGCCGGAGAACTGTTCTATACATTATACCCCCTGCCGTCCAAAATGGTCAACAGGTCTTTTTTGCGTATTCAAACTGTGTTATACTACAGTTGCTGTTCACAGCGACACGCGAAACATACCCTATTCTGCGAAACCGGAGCGCGCCGTTCCGGCAGACGCAGATGCGGACGGCGTGCGGACGCGGTCGTCAGGCCGCCGACTCAAGGATCACAGATAATAAAAATAAAAGGAATGATATATTATGGCATTTGATGGAATTGTCGTGGCAAATCTTGTCCACGAGCTGCGCGGGCAGCTGTTAAACGGAAGGATCGCAAGGATTGCGCAGCCGGAAGCCGATGAACTGCTTCTGACGGTCAAAACACCGGAAGGCCAGAGACGGCTCCTGATCTCTGCCAACGCCTCCCTGCCGCTGATCTATCTGACAGATACAAATAAACCTTCTCCCCTGACTGCGCCAAATTTCTGCATGCTTCTGCGCAAGCATATCGCGAACGGCCGGATCACTGACATCTCCCAGCCAAAGCTGGAGCGGATCATCCGCTTTACGATCGAACATCTGGACGAACTGGGAGATCTGTGCCGGAAGATACTGATCGTGGAAATTATGGGAAAGCACAGCAATATCATCTTCTGCGGGGAAGACGGAAAGATCATCGACAGCATTAAGCATGTTCCGGCGCAGATGAGCTCTGTCCGTGAAGTGCTTCCCGGAAGGGAATATTTTATCCCTGACACCATGCACAAGGCCGACCCGCTTTCCGTAACCCGGGAGGATTTTACCCGGCTTCTGACAGAGAAGCCTCTCCCACTCTCCAAAGCAGTCTACACAAGCTTTACGGGCATCAGTCCTGTCGCTGCGGAAGAAATCTGTTGTCTGGCGGGAATGGACTCTTCTGTACCGGCAAAAGAATATTCGGAGGATATCCTCTTTCACCTGTTTCATCAGTTTGAGATTTATTTCTCCGCAGTAAAAGAAAAAAAATTTACCCCGCTGATCTACTTTAACGGGCAGGAACCGCAGGAGTTCGCCTCCCTGCCTCTCACACATTTTTCCATGTACACAGCCCGCAGGTATGACTCCATATCCGAGGTTCTGAGAACCTTCTACGCCACCCGCAGCCAGCTTGGCCGGATCCGCCAGAAATCTGCGGATATCCGTCATATCGTACAGACCGCCCTGGAGCGCAACCGCAAAAAATACGACCTCCAGCTGCGCCAGCTAAAAGATACTGAAAACCGGGAAAAATATCGAATCTACGGGGAGCTGATCAACGCCTACGGCTACAACGTGCCCGAGGGAGCAAAACAGCTGGAAGCGCTCAACTACTACACAGGCGAGACAGTCGCCATTCCCCTGGATCCCACCCGGACGCCCCAGGAGAACGCTCAGAGGTATTTTTCCAGATACAACAAGCAGAAACGTACCTTTGAAGCGCTCTCTGAGCTTTCCCGGGAGACTCTGGACGATATCACCTATCTGGAATCCGTGCAGACCTCCCTGGATATCGCTCTCACGGAAGACGACCTGGCTCAGATCAAAGACGAACTGGCCGGCGCCGGATACATCAGGCAGAGATCCGGCAAAAAGAAGCGGCAGGCCAAAAGCGAGCCCCTCCACTACATCTCCAGCGACGGATTTCATATCTATGTGGGAAAAAACAACCTGCAGAACGAAGATCTGACTTTCCGCTTCGCCGCGGGAAACGACTGGTGGTTTCACGCCAAAAAAGCCCCCGGCTCCCATGTGATCGTAAAATCCGGCGGAGCAGAGCTCCCGGATTCTACTTTTGAGGAAGCCGGCCGGCTCGCCGCCTATTATTCCAGTCAGCGGGGAAGTGAAAAAGTAGAGGTCGACTATGTGGAAAAGAAACATGTGAAAAAGCCAAACGGCGGAAAGCCTGGATTTGTGGTATACTACACGAACTACTCTCTCGTCATCGACAGCGATATCTCCCGGATCCAACAGGCGGATCCCTGACAGGGATCCGCTTCTAAACCGGCATCGGGCCGGCCGGCCCGGTGCGGTCACCGTGTACCCAGCAGGTAATCCACAAATTGCTGGGCGGTTCTTCCAGAGAGACCACCATGGGACAGCTCCCACTTGTTCGCCTCCAGAAGGAGTTCCTCCTCAGGCATGTCTATACCGCCCTTTTTCGCCAGCACCCTCACGATTTCCTGAAACTCTTTCTTGTCCGGGGAGCCAAAATAAATCGTCACGCCGAAGCGGGCTACCAGAGAAAGTTTCTCCTGGACCGTATCGTTTGTATGAAGTTCCTCATCGCGGTCAGCCTTGTCGCGGAATGTCTCCCGGATCAGATGTCTCCGGTTCGACGTGGCGTAAATCAGCACATTTTCCGGTTTTCTCTCCAGTCCCCCCTCGATGACAGCTTTCAGATATTTATACTCGATCTCAAACTCTTCAAAAGAAAGGTCGTCCATATAGATGATAAATTTATAATTTCTGTTTTTGATCTGGGCGATCACGTCATTAAGGTCTTTGAACTGATGCTTGTACACTTCGATCATGCGGAGCCCCTGGTCGTAGTACTGGTTCAAAATGGCTTTGACAGACGAGGATTTTCCCGTCCCCGCATCCCCAAAAAGAAGACAGTTGTTTGCCCGCTTTCCTTTTACAAAAGCCTCTGTGTTGTCGATCAGTTTTTTCTTTGCGATCTCATATCCAACCAGATCATCCAAATGTACGTGGGCGATATTTGTAATGGGCACGATCTGCACCCCTGCATTCTCAGGATGTTCGACCCGGAACGCCTTATGAAGCCCCAGTTTTCCTACGCCGAACTCTTTATAGAACTGGGTCAGTTTCTCCTTAAAATCATCCACATCCGGAGCCGCTGCAAGAGCCCGGGCCAGATCACAGATCCGGTCGCGGATCCTGCGGTTAAACACCCGGCCTCCCCCTCTTACGTTCTGATAGGCTGCCAGGAGATTAAGGCATCCCGCATCCAGGCGTTTTTCCATCACCTTAAAATCATAGTCAAAAAGTTCCTTGAATATTGCAAAATCATGGCGGGCGATCTCATTGATGCTGCCCTCCACATCCCCCACGATCTCGCAGGATGTACTGTATGCGTTCTCATGGCTTGCCAGAAGGAAAGTCAGGTATGTATGCCACAGATTTCCCTCGAAGCCATGGCTGACGGAAAGTTCCAGCAGCCGATTGACACACTCAAAAAGCAGGCTTCTCAGATCCTCCCGGTTGTAGTATTCACTTTCGTAGTTTTCCATAAGAAATGTCATATCATTAAGGATCCCGCCGAAATCCATATTTTTGTACAACATAAGTTCATTGGTGCGCATTGCTCTTCCTCCAGTCTTTTTTTCACGTCCCCCGGACGGTGCTCCGTCAATAATTTCCAAGAATTTTCAGGTTTGCCGTCTCTTCCCTTAATCCGCGGATAGCATTTTTCACGGCGCCGTCCTCCATATTTCCTTCAAAATCAACAAAAAACCGGTACTCCCACTGTTTTCCCTTAATGGGACGGGATTCAATCTTCGTCATATTCAGGTCGTTATAAATAAAATGCGAGAGGATTCCGTACAGGGATCCGCTCTGGTGGGGCAGTTCAAACCGGATGCTGATCTTGGACGCATCTTTCAAAAAAATCTTCTGGTTTGTGACCACGATAAAGCGGGTGCAGTTGTCCGGATCGTCGTTGATCCCGTCCACAAGGACAGACAGGCCGTGTACCTTTGCCGCATAGGCGCTGCACACTGCTCCCTGTGTGATATCCTGATCGTTTAATACTTTCTTTGCCGCAATGGCGGTATTTACAACACTGATCTTCTGCCAGTCTGAATGATCCTCCAGAAAACGGGAGGTCTGCATCAGCGCCTCTGCTTTAGAGTACACTCTCTGTATATCGCTAAGCCCGGCCCCCGGAAGCCCGCATAATGTATGTACGACCGGCAGTATGGTCTCTGCTACGATATAATTCTCAAATTCATCCAAAAGGTCATACATCTCATTGACCGGGCCGGCGGAAGAATTCTCGATCGGAAGGACCGCATAGTCGGCCGAGCCCTCTTCGATCGCCTCCATCGCCTCCCGGAATGTCCTGACATGGAAATTGTTTACATCCGGTCCAAAAAACTGATGCATGGCCGCCTGGCTGTATGCACCCTCCGTCCCCTGGAATACGACTCTGGCATTTTTTTTGTCCAGATCATCCACCTGAATAAACGGCAGTCTGCCCAGCGCTCCCGCCGATACAAGCTGCTGGTACTGAAGCTTCCGGCTCATGGACATAAGCTGCTGGTAAACTTCCCGGATTCCCTTGCGGTTAAACTCCCCCTTCACCTTTGAGGCCACATCTGCAAGCTTCTCCTTCTCCCGCTGCCTGTCAAAGACTTTCTTACCTGATTTTATTTTATATTCTCCGACCTGGGCACAGATCTCCATTCTTTTTTCGTAAAGTTCTGCGATCCTATCGTCGATCTGGTCTAGCTGTTCTCTTAATTCCGCCAGTTCCGCCATTTTTCTTCTTCTCCTTTGCAAAAACTATTGTATAGTATAGCATAAATTTTACTGTTCTGATACATACTTTTCTTATGATGAAAAATAAATTTATTCTCTGCGGCACCCTGGGCTGGTGCATGGAAATCATATTTACAGGACTTGGCTCACTGAAAAACAAAGAGCACTCCCTGACTGCCCACACCTCAATATGGATGTTCCCCATCTACGGAATGGCGTGCTTTCTCACCCCGATCTGCCGCATTCTGCAAGGGAAAAATTTTTTCATCCGGGGCAGCGTGTACACCTGCTGTATCTTTGCAGGCGAATATCTGACCGGAAGCCTGCTTAAACGCCATAATGCCTGCCCCTGGGACTACAGTTCCTCTCCGTACAGCGTCCGCGGTCTTATCCGGCTGGACTATGCTCCTTACTGGTTCGGCGCAGGCCTGATCTTCGAAAAAATCCTCTTTCCTTCTCTCAGAAAAAAATAGCAGGTGGGTGTTGAAAAAGCCTCCGTTTTAGTATATGATTAGATGGAATCTAGGGCAGGTCTTTTTGGGACCTGCCTGTCTAAAGAAAGGGAGGTACGCACATGACTGTTACTGAATGCATTGAAACCCGCAGAAGTATCCGTAAATACAGGCCTGACCCGGTAGATCATTCTCTTCTTGAATCGACCATCGCGCTGGCCTCTTATTCCCCTTCCTGGAAAAACACTCAGATCACACGTTACACTGCAGTTGAAGATTCTTCTCTTCTTGAGGAAATTGCAGACCGTTATACCCCGGAATACAACGCAAATATTATCCGTCAGGCGCCCATGCTGATCGCCGTCACCTTTATAAAAGGAAGATGCGGCTTTGAGCGGGACGGCTCTTTTTCCACGAAAAAGAAAGACCGCTGGCAGATGTTTGACGTCGGGGCCGCCTGCCAGACATTCTGTCTCGCAGCAAAGGACAAAGGCCTGGGGACGGTGATCATGGGAATTTTTGACGAGGACGGCATCTCAGAGCTGTTACATATTCCAAAGGAGCAGGAACTTGGCGCCCTGATCGCCATCGGATATCCGGATATTGATCCTGCGGCTCCAAAGAGAAAAAGCGTAGAAGAATTACTTCAGTACAGATAAGATAAACCAGCGCCCAGAGCGCTTATTTCAAGGAGGTTATTTATGAGACATTTGATGAGCCCGCTGGATTTTTCAGTGGAAGAGCTTGAAAAACTTCTGGATCTTGCCCAGGACATTGAGGCAAACCGGGAAAAGTATGCACACGCCTGCGAGGGAAAGAAACTGGCCACATTATTCTACGAGCCCAGCACGCGCACCCGCTTGAGCCATGAGGCAGCTATGCTCAACCTTGGCGGAAGCGTTCTCGGTTTTTCTTCTGCAGACTCCAGCTCCGCTTCCAAAGGCGAGAGTGTATCCGATACAATCCGCACTGTCTCCTGCTATGCGGATATCTGCGCCATGAGACACCCGAAAGAAGGCGCGCCTATGGTTGCATGCCAGCACTCCTCCATCCCGGTTATCAATGCCGGAGACGGCGGTCATCAGCATCCGACCCAGACCCTGACAGACCTTCTCACGATCCGCAGCCTGAAAGGCCGCCTGAACAATATGACGATCGGTCTGTGCGGAGACCTGAAATTCGGACGCACCGTTCACTCTCTGATCAACGCGCTCGTGCGCTATGAAGGCATCCGTTTTGTTCTGATC
Source organism: Candidatus Mediterraneibacter avicola (assembly GCA_019115385.1). GTDB lineage: Bacteria > Bacillota > Clostridia > Lachnospirales > Lachnospiraceae > Mediterraneibacter > Mediterraneibacter avicola. Next base: position 22,605 of record DXDR01000050.1, read on the forward strand.
TCACCGGAAGAGCTGAGGCTCCCGGAGTATATCCGCCACGACGTGCTGGACAAAAATCAGATTCCCTATGAAGAAGTCGTACGCCTGGAAGACGCAATGCCCTCCCTGGACATCCTCTATATGACAAGAGTCCAGAAGGAACGTTTCTTCAACGAAGAAGATTATGTGCGTATGAAAGATTTCTATATTCTGGATAAAGAAAAAATGAAGCTGGCTCCGGAAGATATGTATGTCCTCCACCCGCTCCCCAGAGTAAATGAGATTTCCGTCGAAGTTGACAGCGATCCCCGCGCGGCATATTTCCGCCAGGTACAGTACGGCGTATATGTGCGCATGGCGCTGATCCTGACATTGCTGGATATACACGTAGATTAAATAAGAGAAAAGGAGTAAAACATGGTAGAAAATACATTGAACGTAGGACGCATCTCCGAAGGTTTCGTTCTGGACCACATTGAGGCCGGAAAAAGCATGGATATCTATAAATACCTTCATCTGGATAAACTGGACTGCTGTGTAGCCATCATTAAAAATGCGCAGAGCAGCAAAATGGGAAAGAAGGATATCATCAAGATTGAATGCCCCATTGATTTTATGGATCTGGATATCCTCGGATTTATCGACCATAATATCACTGTCAATATTATCGAAAACGCTGAGATCGTGGAGAAAAAAGAACTGAAGCTCCCCAAAGAGATCAAAAACGTTATCCGGTGCAAGAACCCCAGATGCATCACCTCCATCGAACAGGAGCTGGATCATATCTTCGTCCTGACTGATGAGGAAAATCAGGTGTACCGGTGCAAATACTGCGAAGAAAAGTACCGCAGGAGAAGATAAATTCGTGTTTTCATTTGTGAGAAGGGACGCCGGAAAAATGGCGTCCCTTCTCATATCTGTCAGCATTCCTCCGCGATCTTATAGATCAGTCTCTCTGTATCTTCCCATCCAAGACATGGATCTGTGATCGATTTCCCGTACACACGGTTCTCTGAGATCTTCTGACATCCTTCCTCGATATAACTCTCGATCATAACTCCCTTGACCAGCTTTTTCAGTGACGGATTGTAGTTTCTGCTGTGGAGCACTTCGCTCACAATACGGATCTGTTCGCGGAACTGTTTGTTGGAATTTGAGTGGTTTGCATCTACGATGGCCGCGGGATTCTTTAAGTCACGCTGCTCATATGCGTCGAGCAGACGTACAAGATCCTCGTAATGATAGTTCGGAATGCATGTGCCATATTTGTCCACACCGCCTCGTAAGATCACATGAGCCAGATCGTTTCCGTCTGTAGTCACGTCCATTCCCCGGTAGATAAATGTATGAGAGTTCTGCGCCGCCACGACGGAATTCAGCATAACAGAAAAATCACCGCTGGTCGGGTTCTTCATTCCCACCGGGATATCCATGCCGCTTGCAGTCAGACGGTGCTGCTGGTTTTCCACCGACCGGGCGCCGATTGCCTCATAGGAAAGGATATCGTCCAGATAGCTTCTGTTTTCCGGGTAGAGCATCTCATCTGCCGCTGTCAGGCCGCTCTCTTCGATAGCCCGGGTATGCATTTTGCGAATCGCAATGATCCCGGCCAGAAGATCCGGCGCCTGGTCAGGCTCCGGCTGATGAAGCATTCCTTTATATCCTTCCCCGGTGGTACGCGGCTTGTTTGTATAGATTCTCGGAATGATCATAAGCCGGTCAGAAACTTTCTCATTTACTTCTGCCAGCCGGTTCACATACTCGCAGACGGCATCTTCATTATCTGCCGAGCAAGGGCCTGTGATCACTACAAATTTATCTGATCTTCCCGTAAAAATATCCCGGATCTCCCGATCTCTTTTCTCTTTGATCTTCACAATAGTATCTGAGAGCGGGTATTCCGCTTTCAGATCTGCCGGCAAAGGCAGATGCGCATTTATTTTCATTCCCATCTTTTCTGTCTCCTGTCAAAAATATACCGGCATTCTGCACTTTTTGTTCAAAGGCAGGCGCTGCCGGTCTTGTCATACATCATTATCCTTTCTTTGTATGGAAAGGGTAAATCTGCTCTGTTCAAAAATGTGTTAAGCAGGACGATAAGCCGGGTTATGTCGTTGGACAATCATCTATCTAGGCACAGCGTCACCGCTGTGCTCGAGCGACCAACCTGAAGCGTGACGGGCCGCCACACTGCTTCTATCCGGTCTTGCTTCGGATGGGGTTTACATGTGCCCCTGCTGTTACCAGCAGGGCGGTAGTCTCTTACACTGCCTTTCCACCCTTACCGGGAGAATCCCGGCGGTTTATTTCTGTTGCACTGGCCTTGGAGTCACCTCCACCGGACGTTATCCGGCATCCTGCCCTGTGAAGCCCGGACTTTCCTCGTCTGCGGCCTTTCGGCACATACAGCCGCGATTGTCTGTCCTACTTAACACAGATTTTTATTATACTATCTTCAGACGCCCTCGTCAACGACCAGTTCTTCTCCGTCGGCGGCCGTAGTCGCCAGTTCATCGCAGCGTTCATTCTGGGGGTGTCCGTCATGCCCTTTCACCCAGTGAAAAGAGACCTTGTGAGGCTCCTTTGCCTGAAGAAGCCGTTTCCACAGATCTACATTTTTTACCGGTTCATTTTTCCCTCTTTTCCAGCCTTTTTTGATCCAGTTGTCTACCCAGTGCTGGTTAAATGCATTGACAACGTACTGGGAATCAGAATAAATTTCCACCGTGCAGGGACGGTTCAAGGCTTCCAGACCCGCGATCACTGCCATCAGCTCCATCCGGTTGTTGGTCGTACGCACATAGCCCTGCGAGATTTCCTTTACATGGAGATTCCCTCCCATATCCACATATTCCAGAACCGCGCCGTATCCTCCCGGCCCGTCTGGATTTCCCCGGGCTGCTCCGTCTGTATAAATTTTCACAAGCATATTTTGTCCTTTCTGTCTGCTCTGTTTCTTGTTTTTCAGCAGGAAAGGAGCGTCCTTTCTGCGGTTTCTCACTCTTCCAGCAGAAAAGGCTGCCCCTCCCGTTCGATCCTGACTATTCTGTCCTGATACTCTTTTGTACACTTTTCCAGCATAAGCCGGTCAAATATATCATAGGTTCCCCAGAAATGCATGGGGAACACTCTCTTTGTATCCGTCCGCTTCATAAAGCAGTCCAGCCCCCAGCAGTACTGCTCTCCCAGCCGCGGATCCACCGGCACGAAAGCCACGTCAATTTTTTCTTTCTGGAGTTTGTTGACCTCTGACTGGTAAGAGCGGCGCATCATTTTATTGTACTCCTCCGGCTCGCCTTCCCAGTGCCACCAGTTCAGATCTCCCGCATGGTAAATGGTCCGGTCTTTATCTTTCACAAGAAAAGCCACCCCTTCATCATTTGAGCGGAGAGTTCTGATCTGAAGGCCCAGAGTCTCCACGTTCTCATTTGGCCGTACAGACAGGATGTCTTCCTCCTGCGGAGCGGAAATATCAGAAGAAAGGATATACCGGATTTCTCCAAATTTCTCCCGCAGACGAAAAATCTCTTTCCCGTAATGATCATAATGTGCATGGCTCACAAAGACACACATCTTTTTATCTGGATCCATCTCCGGCAGTTCTCCTTTGTAATAGTCAAAAAGGAGATACATGTCATCTGTTTCCGTCAGAAAACCGCTGTGCCCCAGAAATGTTACTTTCATCATAGACTGATCGCCTCCACGACCTGAACCACCTCAGAAAGGATATATTCCATGTCTTCCTTGGCTGTCTTTGCGCTCTCCGGCAGGTTGATCAGAAGCGTTTTTTTCCGGATGCCTGCTGCCGACCGGTCCAGGATCACTTTTTTAGAATAGCGGATGTTGTACGCCCTCAAAGCCTCCGGTATCCCCGGCAGAAGCCTGTCCGCCACATCCATCAGTGCATCCGGCGCACAGTCCTCCTCCGAATATTCCACAGCTCCCGTAGTAAGGATAAGATCTACGGCAGATGCATCGGAAAGCTGGCGCATCACCTCGGCTGTCATTGCCCTGTCGTTAGGCAGGACCCCTGCCGCCTTCACCTGAAATCCCACCTGCTCAAGCATCCGCTTCAGCGCCGTCGCCGCCGCGCTTTCCGCCTTTGCCTTATAAATGCCCGTATCGATTGTAAATATTGCTGCTCTCATCATAAGTACCCCTTTCTATTCTCTTATACTCTGCCCTGCATACCGCTCCTCTGCGGACTTCTCTGCTCCATCTGTCTTCCTGCCGCCTGCCGTGTATGCTTTCCCTGCTGTCTTCGGCCGCCTGAACCTGCCCGCAAGACTGTCTCAACCCTGTACGCCCAGAATTCTCTTTACGGTCTCACCGGCCTTTTCATAGACTTTCTGCGGACTGCACCCTATGAAAAACTCCCCGTTCCGGTAAAGTACTTTTCCCCCGATCATTGTCATCTTTACGTTCTGCTTGCTTCCGCTGTACACAATATTTTTCTCAATATTCTGAAGCGGCTGCATATTCGGCTGCATCAGATCGATCATGATCAGATCCGCCTTTTTCCCAGGAGAAAGTGTGTCACACTCTGGAAGCCCCATTGCATGAGCGCCGTTTACCACTGCCATCTGAAGAACCTCTCTTGCCGGGACTACCTCCGGATCGTCGCACACCACTTTCTGAAGCCCGGTCACAAGAAACATCTCCCGGAACATGTCCAGACAGTTGTTGCTCGCTGCCCCGTCTGTGCCGATCGCCAGCGGGATCCCTTTGTCCATATATCTTTTTACCGGTGCGATGCCGCTTGCCAGCTTCAGATTGGAGGCCGGGTTTGTGACCACATACAGCCCGCGTTTCTTGATAATCTCAAAATCACCGTCATCCATGTGTACGCCGTGGAAGAGGCCGCCTCCGTGGCGAAAGAGCCCCAGGGAGTCCATATAGGCTACCGGGGTCATTCCTGTCCGCGACCTGCAGTCTTCTACTTCCTTCCGCGTCTCCGAACAGTGTACATACACCGGGATCTGATACTTATCAGAAAGAGCCGCCAGCCCCTCCATCGTTTCCCGGCTGGTCGTATATTCCGCATGAAATCCAAGCTGATAAGAGATCAGCCGGTCCGCATCCTGATTGTAAGTGTGATAGTCTGACTCTACCTGCTCCAGCGTCCCGCCGAAATCATTGATGCTCTCGCAGAACACATTTCGGAATCCGCAGTCTCTCATGGCTCTTGCCCCGTCTGCCCGGTACATATACATATCAAATACAGCAGTGATCCCGCTGGTCAGGTACTCCATCACTGCCAGCTTTGTCTGCCAGTAAATGTCCTCTCCCGTCAGCTTTGCCTCAGCCGGAAAAACACGGGTATTCAGCCATTCATCCAGCTTCATATCGTCTGCATGAGAACGAAGAAATGTCATAGCCGAATGTGTATGCGCATTTTTAAAACCCGGCATGATCAGATTGCGCTGGGCGTCGATCTGATCGTCCCATATCGTCTCTCCGCTTTCCTTTTCCGGCCCCACATAGGAGATCGTATCTCCATCTATATGGATCTCTCCGTCAAAAATCGGCCGCTCCGGCTCCATTGTAAGCACTCTCGCATTGTATATTCTTGTTTTCATCTGCCTGTCTGTCCCTTCCTTTCCGTTTACGGTACCGTTCTGTGCAAAACAGACCCCTCATCTCTAAAATATTTTCACATTTTTTCGATCACTTTTGTAACAAGCCGCTCGAAGTCTGCGGATCGTTTATCCGCCACAGCCTGTACATCCAGATGGCTTAACTCCTCATCCGAGAGGCCGCTTGCCATATTAGAGATGCAGGAGATCCCGCACACTCTGATTCCGGCGTGGCGTGCCGCCATCGCCTCACAGGCCGTACTCATTCCCACCGCGTCCGCGCCAAGCGCTCCGTACATACGAATCTCTGCCGGGCTCTCAAAATTCGGCCCTGTCGTCTGCAGATACACGCCTTCCTGAATCGCGATCTGTTCTTCTCCGGCTGTCGCACGGATCAGATCCATCAGCTCCGGGTCATAGATATGAGTCATGTCCGGAAAACGCTCGCCCAGCTCTGAAACATTTTCGCCGATCAGAGGGGAAGGGACAAAACTGGAGATCTGGTCTGTGATCATCATAAAGTCTCCCACCTGAAAGCCCTTCTTAATGCCTCCGGACGCATTGGTCAAAAACAGGATCTCGATTCCCATGCGCTTCATCAGGCGGGTTGGAAGCACCACGTCCTGCATGGAATACCCTTCGTAGTAATGCACCCGTCCTTTCATAACAACCGCGGGAACCTCCCCGATGTATCCCAACAGGAACTTCCCGTCGTGGCCCTGCACAGTTGATACCGGGAACCCCGGAATGTCGCCGTATGGGATCTCCTTTTCCACTTTCATATTCTTTGCATATCCGCCCAGCCCGGATCCCAGGATCAGTCCCACTCTGGGCACAAAATCAGTTACTGACTGATAGTATTTATAGCATGTTTCCAGTTTTTCATATTGTACACTCATACTTTTGCCTCCAAATTGTCCTGTATTAGTATTATAATATCAGCAGTGCCCGTGTTCAAGCTTAACTTTCCTCTGTTTTTCTTATTCCAATTTCCCTCTGATATATTTCTTACGGACTGCGTACCGCTCATTCTGATTGAAAAAAGAACATGCCCTTGCCTTTATCAGCATTTTCCGTCCCTCTGGATTCCGGGTATAAACGAGACTGCTCCTGCCTGTCACCATATTCATACATTTCTGAAAAAGTTCCGCTTTTTTTCGTGTACCCGCAAAGAGCGCCGGGACACAATAATATTCTCTGCGCCTCTTCCCAACCCTTCCGCCGATAAGCAGGTATCGCTGGTTTTCTACCGGTGAGAGGGTCTGCTGGAGGGTATCTGCATAGACATTTTTTTCCCGGTCTGTTCCCCCCTGCAGCCAGGAACAGAACAAAAATTTATCTCTTTCTTCTGTTATAACCTGGCATTGGGAGACAATATATCCACCTTCTTTTAGAGCAGACAGCACAGCATTCCCTATGGCCTGGAATCTCTTTACCGGAAAAAGGAGACGGGGAAGTCTTCTGCAAAACAATATTGTACAAATAAGAAATGCTCCGGTAATAAGAAAGAATACAGGATTTTCCCAGCCCTGTCCTGTCCTCAGCAGCATACGAAAAATCATATTGCATATCTGTACCGCCGTACATACTGCCTGAGCTGCCAAAGCATGGCGGAACCGGGCTCCGGGCCTGAATGCCCTGCGTTTCGCAGTGCAGGCGTCTGCCGCCTCCATTCCCCCCGGAAAGGAAACCGCATTCTCCCACTGCCGGGCTACCCTCATTCTGTCCCTGCTGCGGGCAGCCATCTCTTCATTCATCTCTGCCGTATGTGCTCTGGTATAAGGAGCGGATATCACACTCAGCCGCTCTATACCGTTCTCGATCAAGGTGCCGTCATAGTTTACGCCTACCACGCTTTGCATTCTGCGTTCCAGTGTATAGTAATCCTCTGACAATTCCGGGTTCTTAATTCCCATTCTTCTTTTTTCCTGTGTTTCTTTTACATCACATATACAGACCAGGTGCCATATATTACTTACTTTACCCGGATCCCATTTACAAGTACGGATGGCCCGCCCCCGCATCTGTCCCCCTGTTACATAAGATCCTACAAAACTTGCCATAATCAGAGAATTGATGCATGGCGAATCCCATCCCTCGCCTAAAAGTGATCTGGTGCCTGTCAGGATCTGTATATAACCCCTCTCAAACAATCTGGTCACAGCTCTGATATACGGTTCTTTTTTGCCGCTAAAGGAAAATTGGCTGTATCCCAGAGCCTTTCCATCAGTTCCTGTTAACCTGGTGAAAACCGGATCCGACTGCGGATCCGCCTCCCGGGCTTCGTCCCGGAACGCATCCACAGCACGATCAGGAAGAAGGATCACGCTCCCGCACAAAACCCCCAGCCTCCAGCCGGCCCCTTTCCTGCGCAGCAGTTCGAATATGGGAAAAACTCCCATCGAATACAGTTCTCTATCCGGGTTTCCCAATGCCGCCCTGTATTCCTGTCGGATATAATCAGTAAGGATCAGCATCCTGAGTTCATTTCCAAGGGCGGCATGTTCACACGCCGCGATCTGCAGGATGCTGTTCATCTTTCCCCTGCTCCCGGCCAGCATTTTTTCTACCTTTTCATTCGTAAGAAAATTAACTTTTTTCTGCCTGATCAACCCTCTTATTTTCAGTTCTTTTGTCAAGATCGCCCTGAATTCATCTGTAAGTTCATAATTATCCCTGTCATCGAAAAGAATCCCCTGGATGAAATAGCCCATCCACCTTTCATCCATATCCGGCAGAGATTTTACATCCAGCGCCTGAAGCCAACGTCCAGAAAAAGGGATACCGCACGCCTGACAATAAATCAGCAGCGAGGACAATAGGCATGGATTTTCCAGCATAGGATCACAGTACTCATCATACCTGAAAAGCGCTTTATGAGAAGCTGCCGCTTCTCTGAGCTGCCTGTCTTCCATCAGCAGCCGGAACATCTCGTCTGCTCCTTTCCGGAACTGGTATACCTGTTCATCCTCTTCGACGGAAGGATAATTAAACCATACATAGTCCTGGTGAGGACAAAGGCTCCCCTCCTTTACGAGTTCCGGCACAGTAATTTCCGCGTCAATGGGCCCGCACATCTGGATATACTTTTCCCACTGCCCCGGAGCCGAGTCATAGGGGGGAGTCGCTGTCAGTGCGATCACGGTTACATCTCCCATTTCTTCCATAAATGTCTCCAGAGCTTTCCACCACTCATTTTTCAAATGATGGCACTCATCCAGACATATCGTGCGCACCCCGGCTTCTTTTACGGTGTTTACCAGATCAAAGCCTGTATAGTCTGTTTCCTCTCGTTCTCCCCTGACTTCGCATTCCTCTTCTTCTGCCTTTTTCCCTGTCATACCGCAGAACAGGGTCTGATAAGTAACAGAAGTGATCAGGCGCGGATCCTTTATATTATCAGAAAAAAACTTGTCCGCATTTTCCCTCTTCTCCCGGGGAAGAAAAGACTCTCTGATCCGCTCAAGCCACTGCTGACGTATAATGATCCTGGGTGACAGGACCAGGCAGGGAGCGCCGGTCCTGCGTATCAGTTCAATCCCCAGTATCGTTTTCCCCGCGCCTGGAGCCGCCACGATATGAATTCTTTTATCTGCCATGTAGGCATCCGCTTCATGGAGGATCCTTTCCTGATAGTTTCTCCATGTCCCCTGAAATGACAGAATACCTTCATATACATTTTTTGTCTTCATTAAACGCACTCCTTTGTCGGAAACTGTACTGTTTATTATACTATCATCCGTAAAATAAGAAAAGTACTGCCGCACGAAATACTCAGTGCGGCAGCACCGATATATTACCGGTTCAGATTATAATACACACCAGCCCTCCGTTGGAGTCATTTACGATTTTCTGCATAGAATCCTGCAGCTTTATCTGACTTTCGTCATTGATCATAGTCAGTTTGTTCCTCATCCCGTCCATGACAAGATCCTCCACGGATTTTCCAAATATATTTGTCCCCCACACTCCTTCCGGGCTCTCGCTTTCTTTTTTAATATAATCTGCCAGATCCTGGGCCTGCTGCTCATTCCCCACGATGGGCGCGATCTCTGTCTCTATATTGGCCCGTATCATATGGATGGACGGAGCCTCCGAACGGATCTTCACCCCGAATTTACTGCCCTGCTTGATGATCACCGGCTCATCAAGCTTGATATCTTCTCTGGACGGACGTACCACCCCGTACCCCTTCATCTTTACATCTGCAAAGGCATCCTTGATCTGGCTGAATTCCTGCTTCATGGCAGAAAGTTCTTTCATGGTGCGGATCAGTTCATATTCTCCGCTGATCTGTGTTCCGGTCAGCTCACTCAATACTTCATAGTAATACTTCTGTTCAAAGCTGATCTGGATCTGCACTCTTCCCGTATCCATCTCCACTTTTGTGACTGAAATCTGCTCTATGTACGGGCTTTCTGCCTGGACAGGCCCGGACACCGCGCTTCGGATATCGCTCATCCCATCCATGATTATTCTGATATTTGACAGAAGATCCTGCTTGATCCTGTGTTCCCGCGAAAGCATCTCCACCCATTTAGGCACATAGAACTCCACTTCTGTGACAGGAAATTCATAGAGCACCTGCCGCATGATCTCATGAATATCATCCGTCTTCAGCTGCTCACAGTTCACCGGCACTACACGGGCCCTGTATTTCTCCCCCAGTTCTTCTGCAAGCGCTTTTGCCTCGTCCGAGTAGGGCTTTTGGCAGTTCAGGAGGATCAGGAAGGGTTTTCCGATAGACTGCAGTTCTTTTACTGTCTTCTCCTCTGCCGGAATATAGCTTTCCCGGGGAAGATCAGTCACGCTTCCGTCCGTCGTCACGACAAAGCCGATGGTGGCATGATCGTGGATAACCTTCTGAGTGCCGATCGCCGCTGCTTTTGTAAACGGGATCTCATACTCAAACCAGGGTGTTTTAACCTGACGCTCCACATCATTTTCAATATGTCCCGATGCCCCCTCCACCATATAGCCCACGCAGTCGATCAGCCGGATCTTCACCTCCACGTCCTCGGAAAGGCGGACAGAAGCTGCCTCCTTTGGCACAAATTTAGGCTCTGTAGTCATGATCGTGGTCCCCGACGCCGACTGGGGAAGTTCATCCTGAGTCCTCTCTCTGGCATGCTCATCGGTCATATTGGGCAGCACCAGAAGATCCATAAACCTTTTGATAAAGGTCGACTTGCCTGTCCGCACCGGACCTACAACACCGATATAAATCTCTCCGTTTGTCCGGGCTTTCATATCACTGTATAGCTGAAATGAATCCATAAAAATACCCCCTTGTTCTGCTGATACCAGTGTATGCAGCAAAAAAAGAGGGTATGACTATATTCTTGTATAACTGCTGTCTCTATGCAAGGGCATCTCTTCTGACAGGCATATTCCTGACAGTAAGATTACTCCTCCCACTGGAGAGCGCGGTTTTCACTTCTTGATTCTCTCAGCATCAGGTCATCCACTGCTTCGGCAGGGGGCTTGCCCTCAAAGAGCACCTGGTTTACTTCCTCTACGATCGGCATGGCCACCTGATATTTCTCGGCCAGTTTCGCCGCAGCTTTGGCGGAATAGACTCCTTCTACCACCATCTTGACCTCGTCCATTGCCTCCTGGACAGATCTGCCCTGCCCGATCAGATATCCCGCCTTGCGGTTCCGGCTGTGAACACTGGCGCAGGTTACGATCAGATCTCCGATCCCGGTGAGACCGGTAAAGCTTTCAAGTCTCCCGCCCATTTTTACGCCCAGCCTGGCGATCTCTGCAATCCCCCGGGTGATGAGCGCAGCCTTCGTATTGTCTCCGTAGCCCAGTCCGTCTGCGATCCCGGCTGCCAGAGCGATCACATTCTTCAGGGAGCCGCCCAGCTCGATCCCCAGAATATCCGGGCTCGTGTATACACGGAACACCTTGCTGATAAACATGGACTGCAGATACTCTGCTGTTTTTCTTGTCCTTGCGCCGATCACGCAGGTAGTGGGCAGCCTTCTTCCCACTTCCTCCGCATGGCTTGGGCCCGAGAGCACTGCCACATCTGCCTGCGGGATCTCCTGGCTGATCTGCTGCGACAAAGTCATAAGTGTAGATTCCTCGATCCCTTTTGCCACATCAACGATAATCTGCCCATCCGCCACATAGGGGCACATCTTTGCCGCAGTTGACCTGGTAAAGGGTGAGGGCACTGCAAGTACAAGGAAGTCTTTGCCCTTTATCGCCTCTTCCAGATCATTTGTGACGATCAACGTATCCGGAAGCTTTACTCCCGGCAGTTTTGTCTCGTGCTCCCGTTTTTCATTGAGCATATTTACTTCGCTCTCATCAATAGACCAGGTTGTAACCTGATGCCCGTTGTCGCAAAGAAGAACCGACAGCGCGGTTCCCCAGCTTCCTGCTCCCAGTACACCTGCATTTGCCATAGCCGTTTACTCCTTTTTCTTTACTCCGAATTTATTTTCCGTCCCCTTCAGCAGGCGCCCGATATTCGCCCTGTGCCTGTACCAGGCAAGCGCTGTCAGGAGAAACAGAATTCCATATAGTTCATATCGGTATGGGGCCTCCATGTCCAGCCACCCCAGCTGGCCGATCACGATCATTTCCACAAGAAATGCCGTGTACGCTGACAGGGAACCGACAGATATGTATCTCGTAATAATGACAGGCAAAAGAAAAAATGCCAGCGTCACCGGAATCATCAGAAGGCTTGACGGAAGATGCCAGAAACTGTTTACCACTACCAGTCCGGCCATAACTGCAATTCCCTTCCCGCCTTTAAATCCCATATAAAACGGAAAATTGTGTCCCAGGGTAACCCCGGCTCCCGCATACATGGTGAGAAGCGGCCGGCAGTCACTTCCCCGGTACATATAGTACACGATCAAAAATGCCGCCGCACATTTGATCACATCTCCCGCAAACGTCAGAATCCCTGCCTTCCACCCCAATACCCTCAGAGCATTCGTGGTTCCGGCATTTCCGCTTCCTTTTTTTCTGATATCCACATGGCTCATCTTCCCTACCAGATATCCGGTCTGAAGAAGGCCGCATACATACCCCACCGCAAGACAGATTAATCGTTCCATACTTTACCGCTCCTTTTCCTTTCTCTCCCTGATAATGAACCGAAGCGGAGTTCCCCGGAATCCAAAGGCCTCTCTGATCTTGTTCTCCAGATATCTGGTATAGGAAAAGTGCATCAGTTCCTTATCATTCACAAAAATAACAAATGTAGGAGGCTTTACGGATACCTGTGTGATATAGTAGAGTTTCAGCCTCTTTCCCTTATCCGAAGGAGGCTGCTGCATGGCAACCGCCTCTGTCATGATCTCATTGAGCACTCCGGTGGCGATCCTGAGGGTCTGGTTCGCAATTACCATGTCGATCATGTCGTACAGCCGGTTCAGCCTCTGGCCTGTGACAGCGGAGACATACATGATCTCTGCATATGGCATATAGGAAATGATCTGACGGATCCTGCTTTCATATTCCCGCATGGTCCTGTCGTTCTTTTCTATAGCGTCCCACTTGTTGACTACAATAATGACTCCCTTGCCTCTCTCATGGGCAATGCCCGCGATCTTTGCGTCCTGCTCAGTCACGCCCTCCACGGCGTCGATCACCATGAGCACCACGTCGGCCCGCTCCACAGCAGTCACGGTCCGTATAATGCTGTAGCGTTCCAGTTCCTCCTTGATCCTGCTTTTTCTGCGCAGGCCTGCCGTGTCGATAAAGACATATTCCTTTCCGTCATGTATAACAGCCGTATCGATGGCGTCTCTCGTAGTCCCCGCCACGTCGGAGACGATCACCCGGTTCTCACCAAGAAGCCGGTTGATAATAGAAGATTTTCCTACATTTGGCTTTCCTACGATCGCCACTCTGGGGCGGTCGTCCTCCTCTTCTCCTGCTTTATGCTCCGGGAAATACTCCATCACCTGGTCCAGCAGATCCCCGATCCCCAGCCTGGATGCGGCGGATACAGGGACCGGATCGCCGATTCCCAGATTATAAAACTCGTACACATCCGGCATATATTTTTCAAAATGATCCACTTTATTTACTACAAGGATCACAGGCTTTCCCGACCTTCTCAGCATATCGGCGACTTTTGAATCCGCATCTACCAGTCCCTGTCTTACGTCCGTCAGAAACAGGATCACATCTGCCGTGTCTATGGCGATCTGAGCCTGCTCCCTCATCTGGGAAAGGATCACATCATTGCTGTCCGGCTCGATCCCTCCTGTGTCAATCATCGTAAACTCCCGGTCCAGCCAGGATACATCCGCATAGATTCTGTCCCTGGTAACTCCCGGAGTGTCCTTTACGATAGAAATTTTTTCTCCTGCCAGAGCGTTGAACAGAGTTGATTTTCCCACGTTCGGACGCCCGACAATCGCAACTACCGGTTTACTCATTTATTAATTCCTTTCTTTATCTTTCCGACTCGTGTACACACACGTCCATTTTCAGGCCAGCAATCAGCTGAAGTAAAGACCTGTCTGTACACTAGGTTGTCATTTTATTTCGTATTGAATCAATCAGATCCTGTCCGCTTGATTTTACAATATCGATCCTCACTTGTAAAGCTTCAGACACGTCTTTTACTGTATAATCGTCCAGGAAGACATCCTCATCTGCCTTCATCATGCTGCACGGAAGCAGGAGACAGCTTCCCAGATTTTGTTCCTTCAGCTGAGAAATGATATCCTGTCCGGTGATCAGGCCCGAAACAGTAATCTTCTCGCCAAAAAAATCATTTCGGATCTGGTATACATGAATACAAAGTCCCGGATATTTTTCTTCCATCCGCTCTGCCATCCGGCGGATATACGGATAAGCAAGCTTTCCCGTGGCAATGGAGATTTCTCCTTGAACGGCTGCCGTTTCCAGCTTTGCGTATCCTTCTTCGAATTCATTGAGCAAAAGCCGGAGCATCCCCACTCCGTTCTCCAGCTGCAGATAACCGTCATACTGTTCTTCTCCGGGCACCTCTTCCTCTGCGAGCAGATACCACTCATCTCCTGCATGGATGAAGTGAAGACCGTACTCCCGGTAAAACTTCTCCTGCCAGCGGCGGATCACTTCCAGCACTTTTTTGGCATCTTCCTTTGTAAACGGTTCCAGCGGGCAAAGTCCTTCCCGGTACTTTGTAAGGCCTACAGGCACCACAGACACACTTCTCAAAAGGGGAAGGTATGCGCCCAGATCCCGGATGCTCCTCTCCAGCTCCTCTCCGTCATTGATCCCTTTGCACAGAACGATCTGGCCGTTCATCTCAATGCCTCCCTGATACAGGATATCCACCTTTTTTAATGCCTCTCCTGCAAACCGGTTGTGCAGCATCCTGCAGCGCAGCTCCGGGTTCGTGGTATGAAAAGAGATATTGATGGGTTCCAGCCGGTAGCGGACGATCCGCTCAACATCCCGGTCGCTCATATTGGTCAGAGTGATATAGTTTCCCTGAAGAAAGGACAGCCTGGAATCGTCATCCTTAAAATACAGCGTCTCCCGCATTCCCGGTGGCATCTGATCGATAAAACAGAAAATACATTTGTTCCGGCAGGAACGGTACTCATCCATCAGTCCCTGCTCAAAGGTAATGCCCAGCTGTTCGTCCGGATCCTTTTCTATTTCAAGTTCCCATTGTTCCCCGTCCGGTTTTTCGATCAGAAGAAGAAGTTCCTCCTCCTCCACATAAAACTGATAGTCAAAAATATCTTCTATTTCATGCCCGTCAATGGACAAAAGCCGGTCGCCGGGCTCAATTCCCAGTTCGGCGGCAATGCCGCCTTCTTCTACGGCTTCTATTATATGCGTATGTCTCTTCATATATCCAAAGCGTCTCCTTCTGGTCTGCGTTCTGTTAAGGATGTTACTGTGTGAACAGTAATTTAAGTATAACATAATTCTCATTTCCCGCAAAGGTATGCTTGAATTTGAATATAAAAAATGATATAAAAAAGAGGAACCTTTAAATCTATGTTATATAGGAGAAAATCATGTCAAATATCGAACTGCTGGAAAAAACCCTTCCCGTAGCCCCGCTGAAGATCGTAGCAATGGAAAGCTGCCGCGGGCTGGGCCAGAAGGTAAACGATTATATCGTTTCTTTCCGAGAAAACACGATCAACGAAGTCTCTGAATCATCCCTATATGTCAACTACAAATCAAATAACTATCTTGTAGACTGCTGCTGTCCCCGCTTTGGAACAGGAGAAGCAAAAGGTATTCTCAGGGAGACGATCCGTGGAACAGATCTTTTCATCATGACTGATGTATGTAATTACAGTCTCACATATACCGTAAGCGGACATTTAAACCATATGTCCCCCGATGACCATTACCAGGATCTGAAGCGGATTATCTCCGCAGCCACCGGAAAAGCGAAACGCATCAACGTAATTATGCCGTTTCTATATGAGAGCCGCCAGCACAAGCGCACAAGAAGGGAATCCCTTGACTGTGCCCTGGCTCTGGAAGAGTTAAACGCGATGGGCGTATCTAATATTATCACCTTTGACGCCCACGATCCCCGGGTTCAGAATGCCATCCCGCTGAGCGGATTTGACAGCTTCAATCCGCCCTATCAATTTATGAAGGCTCTCTTCCGGGCAGTACCGGATCTGAAGCCGGACAAGGGGCACCTGATGATCATCAGCCCGGACGAAGGAGCCATGCACCGCGCCGTCTATTTTTCTAATGTACTGGGTGTGGATATGGGAATGTTTTATAAACGCCGGGATTATTCCACGATCGTAAACGGAAAAAATCCCATTGTGGCCCATGAATTTCTTGGTGATGATGTAGCCGGAATGGATGTGATCATCGTAGACGATATGATCTCCTCCGGGGAAAGTATGCTGGACGTAGCTCTGCAGCTTAAAAACCGCAATGCGGCCCGGGTATTCGTATGCACGACCTTCGGACTTTTCACAAACGGGTTTGAAAAATTCGACGAATATTATGAGAAAGGTTATATCGACAAGGTCATTACCACCAACCTGACCTATCTTCCTCCTGAACTTTACGAAAAGCCATATTTCATTGAGGCAGATATGAGCAAGTTCCTGGCAATGATCATTGATTCCTTTAACCACGATATTACCATCGGAGCGGTAATGAATCCCACGGATAAGATCCACACTCTTCTCGACAGACACAAAAACAGGACTCTGGAATAGTCTATTCCTGCCTGCTCTTAAAAAGCAAAACCTGAAAAAGGACAGTTTCCTGTCCTTTTTCTGCGTTTTCCTTATCTCAGGCGTCC
Source organism: Candidatus Mediterraneibacter avicola (assembly GCA_019115385.1). Lineage (GTDB taxonomy): Bacteria > Bacillota > Clostridia > Lachnospirales > Lachnospiraceae > Mediterraneibacter > Mediterraneibacter avicola. The sequence goes on from DXDR01000050.1 coordinate 39,426, forward strand.
GCCTTCATATTTCATCTTTGTTCTCAGAAATCTGAGAAGAGCCGAATAACGCTCTTCCACAGTTTCCGCCCGTTCTGTAAATTCCAGACTCTCTGCCGCAGCAGTCAAAAATCTGCTGTCAATCTGGGTCTGATGCTTTTGAAGGAATTCCGCCCGGGACTCATTGTCATCCAGATCAAGAAATTCCAGGATCAACTCTGTCGTATTTCCCCGGCGCAGCTTTTTCAAACTGTGCTCTTCCATCACATTCCTGCACAGTTCAAAACGATATTTCTGGTCAGTATAGGGATACTTTCCTGTATCCAGCGGACTCATAAAAGATTCCAGCAGGCTCACATATACCTTGTGGTCTCCCTGAACCGTCTCAAACACAACAACATCCTCCCCTGTTTCCGTGCTGACAGCAATATGCAGAATTTTATATCGTTTCCCCTTGAAATGTTTGTAAATATCTCCCGGTTTCGGTATTCTTCTGGACATAAGCAGCTCCTTTCTGACAACTTCTTCAAAAGGGGTCAGACCCCTTTTAATACAGTTTGGCACTGATCAGTTTCGGACGGAAACCGGCCTTTTCCAGTGCGTCAAGAAGTCTGTTTTTGTGCTCTGTTCCGAAAGCTTCCATGGTGATACGCAGTTCCACGGCTGCATTTCTGTTTGTGCTGACGAACTGATTATGCTCCAGTTTTATAACGTTCCCCTGCTCGTCTGCGATCGTTTTTGCGACCTGCACCAGTTCGCCCGGTTTATCCGGCAGCAGTACAGAGACGGAGAAGATCCGGTCTCTCTGGATCAGGCCGTGCTGGACAATGGATGACATGGTGATAACATCCATATTGCCTCCGCTTAAGATGCAGACAACCTTTTTTCCTCTGCAGTCAAGCTGCTTTAACGCTGCCACGGACAGAAGGCCGGAGTTTTCTATGATCATTTTATGGTTTTCCACCATGTCCAGAAAAGCGCCGATCAGCTCGTCGTCTTCCACCAGAAGCATATCGTCCACATTCTCCTGGATATAGGGCAGCACTTTATCGCCGACAGCCTTCACCGCCGTGCCGTCTGCAATGGTATTTGCAGAATCCAGTTCTACCACCTCGCCGGCCTGGAGTGCCGCTGTCATGCTGGCAGCCTCTGCCGGCTCCACGCCGATCACTTTAATCTTCGGGTTGAGCATCTTGGCCAGAGAGGAAACTCCGGCGATCAGCCCGCCGCCGCCCACCGGCACCAGGATATAGTCCACCGTGGGAAGTTCCTGGACGATCTCCATGGCAATGGTCCCCTGTCCCGCAGCCACATCCAGGTCATTGAAAGGATGAACAAATGTATAGCCGTTTTTTTCTGCCAGCTCACAGGCATAAGCGTACGCATCGTCATATACGTCTCCGTACAGCACTACATCCGCCCCGTAGCTTTTTGTACGGTTCACCTTGATCAGCGGAGTTACCGTAGGCATAACGATCGTTGCCTTGCATCCGAATTTTTTCGCCGCATACGCTACGCCCTGGGCATGATTGCCCGCGGACGCAGTGATCAGCCCCCGCTCCCGCTCTTCAGCAGAAAGTGTGCTGATCTTATAATATGCCCCCCTGATCTTGTAAGCTCCCGTGTGCTGCATGTTTTCAGGCTTTAAATATACCTTTCCGCCGCACTGGTCGCTCAGGTAATCGCTGTAAATAAGTTTTGTAGGGTTGGTCACCCGCTTGACAAGATCGCTTGCCTCTTCAAATCTGTCCAATGTCAACATTTTATCATCCTTCTTTCTGTCCGTAGACTGAATAATCTAAAACCGTTTTTCACCCGGAGGATTTACGCTTCCTCTTTATAAAACAGAGCGTTAACAAACTCCTCTGAATCGAATTTCTGCAGATCGTCGATCGTTTCGCCCACACCAATATATTTTACAGGAATTCCAAGTTCCGCCTGAATGGCGACGGCAATTCCTCCTTTAGCGGTCCCGTCCATTTTCGTCAGGATCACGCCGGTAATTTCAGCCGCTTCGTTGAATTCTCTGGCCTGGGCAAGGGCATTCTGTCCTGTCGTCGCATCCAGTACGACAAGAGTTTCCCGATACGCTTCCGGATACTCCCTGTCGATCACACGGTTTATCTTTTTCAGTTCTTCCATCAGGTTCTTTTTATTGTGGAGCCGTCCCGCCGTGTCGCAGAGAAGCACGTCCGCCTTCCTTGCCCTGGCAGCCGCCACCGCATCATAGACGATAGAGGCAGGATCTGCCCCTTCCTGTCCCCCGATCATATCCACGCCTGCGCGGTTGGCCCACTCTCTCAGCTGTTCTCCTGCCGCTGCGCGGAAGGTATCGGCTGCGGCGATCACAACTCTCTTCCCCTGCTGTTTTAATTTCCCCGCCAGTTTTCCGATCGTGGTAGTCTTGCCTACTCCGTTTACACCGATCACAAACACCACCGAGGTACGGTTTTCAAATTCATAGGCGGTCTCTCCCACGTCCATCTGTTCTTTAATACTGTCGATCAGCAGCTGCCTGCAGGCAAGAGGCTCGCGGATATGTTCTTCCTTCACCTTTCTTCTCAGATCGTCCAGGATCTCCATGGTGGCATGAACGCCAAGATCCCCCATAATGAGGATTTCCTCCAGTTCCTCGTAGAAGTCTTCGTCAATTTTGGAAAATCCGTGAAAGATGCTGTCCATACCGGAGACAATGTTGTCTCTTGTCTTCGTCAGACCGGAAACCAGCCGCCTGAAAAACCCTTTCTTTTCTTCCATTTAAGCCTCTCCTTCCCTATTATCTTCTCCTGTTTCTCCTTGCAAAATCATTTTCTTTTATTTATCCAGCTGATCTTCCAGCAGGTCCACAGACACCAGCGTTGATACGCCTTTTTCCTGCATAGTGATACCATAGAGCCGGTCTGCGGATGACATCGTTCCTCTTCTGTGGGTGATCACGATAAACTGGGTATTCTCCGTCAGCTTATGCAGGTATTTCGCAAAACGGATCACATTATTGTCGTCCAGTGCCGCCTCGATCTCATCCAGAAGGCAGAATGGCGAGGGCTTCAGATTCTGGATCGCAAAGAGCAGAGAAATAGCTGTAAGCGCTTTTTCCCCACCTGAGAGCTGCATCATATTCTGCAGTTTCTTTCCCGGCGGCTGAGCGATGATCCGGATTCCCGCCTCAAGGATATCCTCGTCCTCCATCAGTTCAAGGGTTCCTTTTCCGCCGCCGAAGAGCTGCCGGAACACAGTGTTAAATTCTGCGGAGATCCGGGCAAATTGTTCGGAAAACTGCTTCCTCATGGCCGCATCCAGTTCGTCGATGATCTGCATCAGGGAAACTTCAGCTTCCACCAGGTCGTCATGCTGTCCCTTCAGGAAACTGTACCGCTCGGATACGTTTTTATAATCCTCTATGGCATTGACATTCACAGTACCCAGTTTCCTGATTTCTCCTCTGAGCGCCTGGATCTGCTTCTTCATATAGGATAAATCCGTCAGATCAGGATTTCTCAGCTCCAGCGCACGGTTATATGTGAGTTCATATTCCTCCCACATATAGTTGATCTGCTTCTCCGAAGCTTCCTCGAAAGACTCTTTCTGACTGTTCAGACGGTAGCACTCCTTATCCAGGGAAGAAATATGCTTTGAAAGATCTTCTCTCTGACTGAGGAAATCCTTGTGCTTCTGATTCAGTTCTTCCCTCTTTTCCGTCTGCGTCCGTATCTCCGTTCTGATCTCGTCAAACAGATCAGAGGAATTATCTATAGTCTCTCTGAGTTCCTGTATCTTTTCTTCCTTCTCTCTGATCTCATCAGAGACAGTCCCTTTATTTGCGTCAAGCTGGGAAAGCTCCTGTTCAAACTTCTCTGTCTCCTCGTCGATCCGGGCTATATTTTCCTGAATAAACGAGTCCTGCTGCTCCAGGCTGGCCAAAGAGAGATGCACGTCTTCCGACTGTCTCATCTGCACAGCCTCCCGCTTTCTCTCCTCCTCAAGTGTTTTCTGGAGCGCCTCTATCCGCTCGTTCCACTCTTTCTCCAGATTCTGGGAAGTTTCAAGTTCCATCTGGATTGAATCCTCATTATCTGCGATCTCCCCGAGCTGCTCTTCCAGTTCTTCCAGTTCTTTGGAAATCGCATCCTGCCGCTGCTTTGCCTCAAGCTGGCGCAGCTGCGTCTGTTCCAGATTCATCCTGGCCGTATTTTCTACAACCGAAGCCTTTGTGAGCATGTGCTGCACATTGTCTATCTCGCCGTAACATCCGGCCCGGCGGTTTTTCACATCGTTGACCTGACGTTCCATCTCGTCCATATCTGCGCGGAGCATGGAAACCGTCTTTTCAAATTCTTCAATTTCTCTCCTTCTGCTCAGAAGATTGCTGGAATTCTTAAATGCTCCGCCGGTCATAGATCCGCCCGGATTGATCAGTTCCCCTTCCAGCGTCACCAGCCGGAGAGTCTGCCTGTATTTTCTGGCAATGGCAATGCCGTGGTCAATGTGATCTACAACAATGGTGCGCCCCAGCAGCTGACCCGCCAGATTTTCAAACCGTCTTTCAACATGGACCAGGGTGTTTGCCAGACCGATCACTCCCGGCTCCTGCAGCGCCTCCGGATTGCGTATCCCGCCGCTCCCCTGCATACTCGTAAGCGGAAGAAACGTAGCACGGCCGAATTTATTCTTCTTAAGAAAGGCGATCATCCTTTTTGCTGTTTCCTCATTGTCGGTAACAATATTCTGTATGCTTCCGCCGAGAGCAGTCTCCACAGCGATCTCATACTCTTTGTCCACTTTAATGATATCGGCCACAACGCCGATCAGCCCTGTCTCCCGATCCTTATTTGCCATAACTCTGCGGATGCTGTTTCCGTATCCGTCATAGCGCTCGGTAATATTTTTCAGGGACTCCAGCCGGGAGGATTCTCTGTGGTACGCAGTCTGTCCGATCCGGAGTTTCTCCTGCTTTTCAGACAGTTCTTTCTGAAGCTTTTCGATCTGCTCCTCATTTTCCGCGATCCGGGCATTATATGATCTGATTTCTCCCCGGATCGACTCAAGCTGGTCCTCATACTGTTTCAGGCTCTCGCTCTGCTTCTTCGCTTCCATGGAAATTTCTTTTATATCCCTTTCCAGGACTTCCTTTCTGGAAGCGATCTGGGCTTTCGTCGTATCGTAATGCTGTATCTTTGCCTTCGTAGAGGCGCGGTTTTCCAGAAGTTCCATGATCTCCTGTTTTCCGCTCTCAATCTGAGCTGTGTGCTCTGCGATCCTTGTCTGAACTTCAATAAGCTGCGCTCTTGCATTCCCGTCCTCCTGGGAAGCCTGACGCAGTTTTTCTCTCAGGTTTTCCTGCTCCTGTTTCAGAGAAGACTTCTGCTCCTGCCTTGTCTGGATTTCCACCCGCACGGTGCTCACCCGGTTATCATAGTGCTCATCATTCATGCGCGCAGTGTTGATCTGCTCTTTCAAGACATTGATCTGGCCTTCCAGCTGCTGCTTTAATAAGGTTGTCTCGTTAAGCTGGTTTTTGGCCGTCTCGATCGCAAGATCTATTCCATCAATCTCTTCTTCGATGGCTTCATACTCTGCCTTCATCTTCTCATAGCGTCCGCCTGCCTCTTCCATTTCTGCGGAGGCAGTCTCATATTTTTCCTGAGCCTCCCGGATGCGTTCCTTCAGGCGTTCTTCCTCCAGAAGAAACATATTGATGTCATAGGTCTTCAGTTCTTCTTTTTTCTTGAGATACTCTCTGGCGGTCTCAGACTGCTTCTCAAGCGGCCCCAGCTGTTTTTCCAGTTCTTTTAAAATGTCGTCCACGCGGGTCAGATTCATCCGCTCTTCTTCCAGCTTTTTCAGAGATACTTGTTTTCTCCGCTTAAACTTTACGATTCCTGCCGCCTCGTCAAAAAGTTCTCTTCTCTCCTCCGGCTTTCCGCTTAAGATCTTTTCAATCTGCCCCTGCCCGATAATGGAGTACCCTTCTTTTCCAATCCCGGTATCATAGAACATCTCATTGATATCCTTAAGCCTGCACACGGTTCCGTTGATCAGATATTCACTTTCTCCAGAACGGTACAGCTTTCGGGTGACTGTGACCTCGCCGTACTCCACGGGAAGCTTATGGTCCGAATTATCCAGAGTAATTGCAACGGAAGCGTAACTCAGCGGTTTTCGGTTCTCCGTTCCCGAAAAGATCACATCCTGCATACTGCCGCCGCGCAGCTGCTTGACCCGCTGTTCTCCCAGGACCCATCTCACCGCGTCCGCCACGTTGCTCTTCCCGCTGCCGTTTGGCCCGACAATGCCTGTAATGCCGTTATGAAAGTCAAATTTTATCTTATTTGCAAAGGATTTGAATCCCTGCACTTCTATGCTCTTTAAATACATACAACACCTTTACTTCTGCCTGCGCAACTCCAAGATCGCCTGATAGGCTGCCTGCTGCTCCGCAGCTTTTTTCGTGCGGCCCTTTCCGGAACCAAAGACCGCATCGCCAATCTTCACTTCCACGCAGAAAGATTTATCGTGATCCGGCCCCTCTTCACCTGTAAGTCTGTAGGAAACCCTGCCATTTCCGCCAGCCTGCACGATTTCCTGCAGGATAGTTTTACTATCATAAAAGAGCTGCTTATCTTCCAGATCCGTAAGCACAAACCGATGGATAAACTCTTTTGCATTAGTAAAACCACCATCCAGATACACGGCTCCGATCAAGGCCTCCATCGCGTCGGATGTAACAGAGTCCCTCTGTCTTCCCCCGGTAGCTTCCTCACCCTTTCCCAGGTAAAGATACTCTCCCAGTCCGATATCCGCGGCACACATGGCCAGAGAAGACTCACACACCATGCTCGCCCGCAGTCTGGTCAGCCTGCCTTCCGGCATTTTCGGCGATTTCCGGAAAAGGAATTCGCTGGATACGAGTTCCAGAACTGCATCCCCCAAAAACTCCAGCCGTTCGTTGCAGCGGTGTTTCGGGATGTGATTCTCATTGGTATAGGAGCTGTGCATCATTGCCGTTTGAAGAAGCGCCGGATCTCTGAACGTATATCCGATCTTCTCCTCCAGTTCTTTCATTTTTTTATCCATAATCCATACCTCTGTTATGAAAACGAAAAAGCCCACAGGGGCTTTTTCGCTTCTTTTTAATTATTCCACTGCCTTTTTTATCTGGTCAACCGCATCCTGCACGGTCACGATTTTTTCAGCTTCATCATTGTCGATCTCGATATCAAACTCTTCCTCGATTCCCATAATAATCTGGAAAATATCAAGAGAATCAGCGCCAAGATCATCCACAAATGTTGTCTCTGGTTTGATTTCTTCTTTCTGGACGTTGAGCACATCCGCGATAATGTCCTGCAGTTTTTCAAATTCCATAATTCAATCCTCCTACTTTACTCAAAATTTTCCTGCGTCTCCTGCTGTATCACTGTTTTTATCTTTTCATTGATCTTCTGTTCTCTGAATGTGACGCACTGGATAATAGAATTGCATATTTCCTTGGATGTGGAGCTTCCATGGGTCTTTACCACGAGCCCATTCAGTCCAAGAAGCGGTGCCCCGCCGTGTTCGCTCAGGTCAAAGTCCTTCAGCGTCTGCTTCAGCGCCGGCTTCACGAGCAGCGCACCGATCTTGCTTCTGAGAGAGGACATCATGCCGCCCTTGATCTTCTTGATCAAAGCTCCCCCCACTCCCTCGTAAAGCTTCAGGATCACATTGCCGACAAACGCCTCGCATACGATCACATCAGCTGCGCCGTACGGGATATCCCTTGCCTCCACGCTTCCGATAAAATTGATGTCATCACATGCCTTCAGGAGCGGAAACGTCTCCTTTACAAGAGCATTTCCTTTTTCTTCTTCCGCCCCAATGTTTACGATTCCGACAGTCGGATTTTTAATCCCCATAACGCTCTCCATATAGATAGAGCCCATCTTTGCAAACTGCACCAGATGGGACGGCCTTGCGTCCACATTGGCCCCGCAGTCGATCAGAAGAGACACTCCCTTCAGCGTGGGGAAAAGCGGTGCAAGAGGAGGTCTCTCCACGCCTTTTATTCTGCCGACAAGCACCTGTCCGCCGACAAGGACCGCGCCTGTGCTACCCGCTGATACAAAGGCGTCCGCCTCTCCCTTTTTCACCATCTTCATGGCGACTACAATAGAAGAATCTTTCTTGCCCCTGATTGCCTTTACAGGCGGTTCCGCCGTCTCGATCACCTCTGAAGCGTTCACGATCTCAATCTGCTCCGACGGATAAGTATAACCGGCCAGTTCCTTTTTCAGCACGTCCTCCCTGCCGGTCAGCAGTATTTTGATGTCGCTTCTTTTCTGAACCGCTTCTACCGCGCCTTTTACAATCTCACCGGGCGCATTGTCGCCCCCCATTGCATCGAGCGCTACCCTTGTAACATCAGACATTTTCCTTCCTCCTAACACTACTGAAATTATTCTACTGGAAAACATTATAAAAATCAAGTATAACTATAGGGTTATATTGTATGCGAATCACCGGAAGTGCCCAAAGGCACATTCCGGGCTTATCGCACAAAAAAGGCACAGAACGAAATGTTCTGCGCCCTAGCTTTCCAGCTGGATCAGTCAACGGAAATGATTTCGCGCTTATTGTAGGATCCGCATGCCTTGCATACACGGTGAGGCATCATAAGCTCGCCGCACTTGCTGCATTTTACAAGGTTCGGAGCGCTCATCTTCCAGTTGGCTCTTCTTTTATCTCTTCTTGCCTTTGAAGATTTATTCTTTGGACAGATTGACATAGGTTACACCTCCTTAAAATTCTTAAATAAGTCACGGACTACTGACATTCTAGGATCAAGTCCCGGATCTTCACAATCGCAGGACTCCGTATTTAAGTTCCGGCCGCACACTCTGCACAGACCTTTACAGTCCTCCCGGCAGAGCACTTTCTCCGGCCATCCCGACAAAATCTCATAAAAAAGGACTTTGTCCACGTCAAGATGATATCCGTCAATAAAGTTTGATTCATCCAGTTCCTCTGTCAGTTCTGCATCGGAGAGACCTAAGTCAACATGTTTTGTACTGTTGATCACAAATTCATGCACGACAGCCTCAAGGCACCTGTCGCATGGAATTTCAATGGAAAGCACTGTATCTGTGTAGATCATAAGCTCTTTTCCCTTTACAAACTCCACACGCACATGAACCGGTTCCCTGCGGACGACCGGATAGCTGCCGGATCTGATCCGGATCTCATCCAGCGTGCATTCCACAGTCTCTTCAACCGTCCTATGCTGGTCTGACATAACGTCTGATAGGTTAATTAGCATAATGGATTACTCCTATTCACACCTAGACCATTATATCATGTAAATCCTGTTTGTCAACCACAAAAATCAGGAATAAATCTCTGTCTATTTTACGAGTGCAAGCGTCTCTCTTGCGATCGCCAGTTCTTCGTTGGTAGGAATAACGAATACCCTTACCTTGGAACCCGGCTTTGTGAGTTCTTCCTGTCTTCCTCTGAGTCCGTCGTTTATTTCTTTGTTGAAATCAACGCCGAGATATCCGAGATAGCTGCACACCTGTTCTCTTACATAATCATCGTTTTCTCCGATGCCTGCGGTGAATACGATATCATCCACACCGTTCATGGCAGCTGCGTAAGAACCGATATATTTTGCCACACGATAGGAAAATACATCCATTGCGATCTTTGCTTTTTTATCCCCTGCGTTCATCGCATCTGTCAGATCACGGAAATCGCTGGACAGATCACCGGAAAGACCGAACACACCGGACTTTTTGTTCAGGACATTCATCACGCCGGCGATGTCAAGACCTTCCTTTTCTGCGATGAACTCCATGATCGCCGGATCGATATCACCGGATCTGGTTCCCATTACAAGTCCCTCAAGAGGAGTAAGTCCCATGGATGTATCAACAGACTTTCCGCCCAGAACAGCAGTAACACTGGATCCGTTTCCGAGATGGCATACGATCGTCTTCAGATCCTCAACGGGTTTCCCCATCACTTCGGCAGCTTTCTTTGATACATAGCTGTGGCTTGTGCCGTGGAAACCGTAACGTCTGATCTTATACTTCTCATAATAATCATAGGGAAGGCCGTACATATAAGCCTTCTCCGGCATTGTCTGGTGGAAAGCCGTGTCAAACACTGCCACCATAGGCGTACCCGGCATCAGTTTTTCACATGCATTGATTCCGATCAGGTTGGCCGGATTGTGAAGCGGCGCCAGCTCGTTGCACTCTTCGATGGCCTTCTTTACACTCTCGTCGATCACAACAGAGGAAGCGAACTTTTCTCCGCCGTGTACAACTCTGTGTCCCACTGCTCCGATCTCATCCAGGCTCTTTACAACTCCCGTGTCCGGATTTGTCAGCGCCCCGATCACAAACTGGATCGCCTCTGTGTGTGTCGGCATGGGCTTGTCCGATTTTTCTTTTTCTCCGCCTTCCGGCTGGTAGGTAAGACGTCCGTCAATTCCGATCCTCTCACAGATTCCTTTTGCAAGCACTTCCTCGGATTCTGCATTGATCAGCTGGAACTTTAGGGAAGAACTTCCACAATTAATTACTAATACGTTCATTTTCTCTCCTCCTGAAACCTATTCCTTTTTATTTTTCCCGGCATATCTTTTTATGTGCCGTTTTTACCGAACTTTACTGAGCCTGTGACTGAACAGCCGTGATCGCCACAACTCCTACGATGTCCTCTGCGCTGCAGCCGCGGGACAGATCGTTGACGGGCGCTGCTATTCCCTGGGTAAGCGGGCCGTACGCCTCTGCCTTTCCGAGTCTCTGAACCAGCTTATAGCCGATGTTTCCCGCATCGAGATCTGGGAAGATCAGGACGTTGGCGTGTCCTGCCACTGAGCTTCCCGGAGCTTTGGAAGCGCCTACTTCCGGCACGATAGCCGCATCAAGCTGAAGTTCTCCATCCAGCTTCAGATCCGGCGCAAACTCGTGTGCCAGTCTTGTAGCTTCCACAACTTTATCTACATCCGCGTGTTTTGCGCTGCCCTTTGTGGAGTGGGAAAGCATTGCCACGATCGGCTCCTTGCCTGTCAGCGTGCGGAAGGACTCTGCAGAAGAAAGAGCTATGTACGCCAGTTTCTCCGGATCCGGGTTCTGCTCAAGTCCTGCGTCGCCAAAGATAAATGTGCCGTCCGCTCCCATATCACAGTCCGGTACGACCATCAGAAAGAATGCAGATACAAGCTTTGTGCCCGGTTTTGTCTTCAGGATCTGCAGACACGGACGGAGCGTATCTGCCGTGGAATGGCACGCGCCGGATACCATACCGTCGGCGTCTCCCATCTTCACCATCATAACGCCGTAGTACAGGTAATTATTTAAAAGAAGCTCTCTCGCCTGCTCTTCGGTCATGCCCTTTTTCTGCCTCAGTTCTACAAGCTTTGCAATATAGCCCTCTGTTTTATCGCTGGTAGCGGGATCGATAAAGGAAGCCCCCGAAATGTCATATGAGCCTTTGTTTTTCTCGATCTCCTCTTTGCTCCCCACCAGGATCAGATCTGCGATCCCCTCTTTTAAAACCGTCTCCGCGGCTTTATAAGTTCTTTCGTCCTCTGTTTCAGGAAGAACAATTATTTTCTTATCCGCTTTTGCCCTTGCCTTGATTTCATCAATAAATCCCATGTTTGTAATTGCCACCTTTCCTAATTTCTCACCTGATTTTTATTATAACGCAAAGGTTTTTTGTATACAAGGGAATTTCATGTGCAATTTTAAAAACAATATTCCGGTTCAGACCGTATATTACAGGCCCGGATAAAAGGCCGTCACGATATTAAAATACACAAGGATGGTGCAGGTATCCAGGATCGTAGTTATCAGCGGCGCCGCCATGATCGCCGGATCAAGTCCCAGTTTTTTTGCCGTCAGAGGCAGGATGCACCCGATGCATTTCGCCATAAGCACCACTCCGATCATGGTCAGCCCCAGGGCAAGGGCGAGAGTCATGTCATGCCCATACATAAAATAGATCCGGACTCCGTTTACCAGAGAAAGGAGCACCCCTACAATAACCGCGATCCTGGCCTCCTTAAAAATAACTTTAAATACATCCCGGAATTCGATCTCTCCCACTGCAAGTCCGCGGATGATCAGCGTAGAACTCTGGGAGCCGCAGTTTCCTCCGGTTCCCATCAGCATGGGGATAAAAGTGATAAGAACCGGCATGGCAGCCATCGCATTTTCATAGTACCCGAGAATCTGTCCGGTAACCGTGGCGGACAGCATCATGATGAGCAGCCACGGTGTCCTGCTCTTTGCATGCTGAAACACCGAAGTGCCGAAATAAGAATCCTCACTGGGGCTGACGCCGGCCATGATACTGATATCCTCCGTCGTCTCATCCTGAAGGACGAGCATGGCGTCGTCAACGGTTACGATCCCCACAAGGCAGTCCTCATGGTCGATAATGGGGATTGCCACCAGTCCGTACTTGTTGATCATATTTGCCACATATTCCTGGTCGTCCAGCGTTCTTGCACAGAGTACATTTTCGTCCATGATCTCCTCGATAAGCCTGGACTCCCCGGCTGTAAGGAGATCTTTTACGTCAACGATACCGATCAGTTTTTTCTTTTCTGTCACATAACAGGTATATATCGTTTCTTTGTTAATGCCTACCTGGCGGATTTTCAGAATAGCATCAGCAACGGTCATCTCTTTTCGCAGACTGATATACTCCACATTCATGATACTTCCCGCGCTGTCCTCCGGATACTGCAGAAGAGCGTTGATCTTCTGACGGGTATCCTCGTCCGTTGCCATGAGCAGACGATCCACCACATTGGCCGGCATCTCTTCCAGAACGTCCACAGTATCATCAACATACATCTCGTCCATAACTTCCTCCAGCTCCGAGTCCGTCAGGGAGTTGATCAGGTCCGCCCTCATGTCACTGTTCATATCTGTAAAAACCTCTGCGGCCTCTTCTTTTGCCAGAAGGCGGAACACAAGGGTCCTCTGCTTTTTGTCCAGTTCTTCCAGGACGTCCACAATGTCAACAGGATGCATGGTTTCCAGTTCATCCTTCAGCTGCTTAAATTTGTGCTCCTCCAGCAGCGCTGTCATCCGCTCTACGTCCGGTTTTCTGTTCTGTTCCATGCCTTACACCCTCTTTGTCCAGTCTTTTTTCGTTTATCTGTTAGAATCCGTCTTTTTATAGTATAATATGGTAGAAAATGATATACAAGGAGATTCTTATGAAAATTGTAGGACTGATCACAGAATATAATCCGTTTCACAACGGCCACCTCTACCACATAGGAGAGTCTAAAAAAATTACCGGAGCTGATGCCGCTGTTGTAGTAATGAGCGGCGACTATGTCCAGCGCGGCACCCCCGCCATCATGCCAAAACGGCTGAGAACCGAGATGGCTTTAAAATGCGGCGCTGCTGCGGTTTTCGAACTTCCGGTATGCTACTCCGCAGGGAGCGCAGAGTATTTCGCTCTGGGTGCCGTCTCTCTCCTGCAGAAGCTGGGAATTGTAGATTTTCTCTGCTTTGGAAGCGAATGCAACAACCTGCATGCACTGCAGCGGGCGGCGGATATCCTTCTTGAGGAGCCTGCAGAATATCAGGCTGCTCTCAGGCGCCATCTCAGAGAAGGCAGATCTTTTCCCGCCGCACGCCAGGAAGCCCTCTCAGAGTATGCCGAAAAAGAGGGCATATCCTTTGTGCTCAATGACCCGAATAATATTCTGGGCATCGAGTACCTGAAAGCTCTGAAAAAACTGAACAGTCCCATTATCCCTTTCACGATCCAGCGGCGGGGCTCCCACTACCACGACCGGCAGATGAACGGTGAATACAGTTCTGCTTCCGCCATCCGCTCTCTCCTGGCTTATTCCGGATCCTCCCTTCGCACGGACCGCAGCGGAGGATCCTTCGAAAACGCGCCCTTCTCCGGCATACTGGGAGAACTGGAAGGCCAGGTTCCCGACTGCTGCCTGGAACTTCTGAGCGACTTTCACCGGGTCCAGTACCCGATCTACCAAAATGATTTTTCTCTGATCCTGAAATATAAGCTGTTAAATAAAACACCCGATATACTGATCCGGTACATGGATGTTTCCCTGGAGCTTGCCAACCGGATCTGCGCCCAGCTCAATAATTTCTTTAACTATAAGCAGTTCTGTGAACTACTGAAAACACGGGATGTGACCCAGACACGGATCAACCGGGCGCTTCTTCATATTATGCTGGGGATCAAGAAAAAAAATGTACAGGAGTATACGGAAAACGGCTGCCATTTCTACGCCCGGCTTCTGGGTGTCCGAAAAGACAGCGAAAGGCTTCTCTCCGCCATCGCAAAAAAAGGAGAGCTGCCTCTTCTCGCGCAGCTCTCCCAGGCGCAGGAACTCCCTCCCCTGGGGCAGAGAATGCTGCGCCATGATATCCTTGCCTCAAACCTGTACACCTCAGTTGTGACAGATAAATTCAAAACTGCTTTCTGCAATGAATACAGCCAGCCTGTCATCAAAATATAACCTTTTCCTTTGCATTTCTACACACGCTTCATGCAGGTCACAGCCATAGCTCCCGGACCGATGTGGCAGGCAACGCTTAAAGACAGCGGTCCTTCCACGATGTCATATCCCGGGAACCGCTCTGTGATCTCTTTCTTCCACTCCTGCGCCTCTTCTTTGCCGCAGGTGTAAGCCATACCCAGCACCATCTTGTCCTTCACAGATGCGAACCGGGTGTCCAGATCATTTTCAATGGCATTGAGCATGGTCTTCTTGGCCGCCTTCCAGCCCCGCACTTTTGCGAAAGCATCCAGCTTCTCTCCCTGGATCTGCAGCACCGGCTTGAGGTTGAGGACCGTGCCTATGGCAGCTGCAGCCGGTGTTATCCTTCCGCCTTTTTTCAGGTATTTCAGGGTGTCGACCGTAATGTAGATGCTGGCCTGAAGTTTCTCCCTCTCCAGCACTTCTCTGATCTGCGCCGCCGTCATCCCGTCGTCTCTGAGCTTCATTGCGTCATAGACAGACTGTGCCTGGGTCACAGAAATCCGTTGGTTGTCCACTACCTGTACCCTTCCTTTATACTCCTCTGCGATAGATATGGCAGTAAAACAGGTTGTGCTCAGTCCGCTTGACATGGGGATACAGACAATCTCATCGTATTCTTTGAGAACCTTCTCCCACAGTTCCATCACGTCTCCCGGCGACGGCTGGGAGGTAGAGATATCCGAATCCGCTCCCAGCTTTTCGTAAAACTGCTCCTGGGTAAGAGTAATATCCTCCAGGAACATCTGTCCGTCAATGAAAAAAGGCATAGGGAGGACAAAAACCCCCAGTTCCTTCCCCTGCTCCTGTGTTATTCCACTGTTGCTGTCGGTTACAATCGCTACTTTTCCCATAATTCTTTCTCCTGTCAGTTTTTGAAACTGTGAATGGGTGCAGGTATCCTGCCCTTTCTGCTGATAAAAGTCTCACAGCCAAATTCATTCACCGGCATGATCGGCGCATAACCCAGAAGTCCTCCAAATTCCGCCGTGTCTCCCACGTCTTTTCCGATCACCGGGATCAGGCGTACGGCCGTCGTCTTCTGGTTCACCATACCAATCGCCATCTCATCTGCAATGATACCGGAAATCGTGCTCGCAGAAGTTTTACCCGGTATTGCGATCATATCAAGTCCCACAGAGCAGACACAGGTCATGGCCTCCAGTTTCTCCAGCGTCAGCGCCCCCGCATTGACTGCGTCGATCATCCCCTGGTCTTCGCTGACCGGGATAAACGCTCCGCTTAAACCTCCCACATAGGAAGATGCCATGACGCCGCCCTTTTTCACCTGATCATTGAGCAGGGCCAGAGCTGCCGTTGTACCTGGGGCGCCCACGCTCTCCAGTCCGATCTCTTCCAGGATCTCTGCCACGCTGTCGCCCACAGACGGCGTCGGGGCAAGGGACAGATCCACGATCCCAAAAGGAACGCCCAGCCTTTTCGACGCCTCTCCGGCTACAAGCTGCCCCACACGGGTTACCTTAAAGGCCGTTTTCTTAATGGTCTCACAGAGTTCCTCAAATCCTTTCCCACGGACTTTTTCCAATGCTTTTTTCACAACCCCGGGACCGCTGACTCCCACATTGATCACCGCGTCGGCTTCCGTAACCCCCAGAAAAGCGCCCGCCATAAACGGATTGTCATCCGGCGCGTTGCAGAAGATCACAAGCTTTGCACAGCCCAGAGAGTCCTTGTCTTTTGTAGCCTCTGCAGTTGCCTTTACCATCTCTCCGCACAGCCTTACCGCATCCATGTTAATGCCGGTTCTGGTGGAGCCCACGTTGACAGAACTGCAGATCCGTTCCGTCTGAGAAAGCGCCTGTGGAATGGAACGGATCAGATTCTCGTCGCTTTTCGTCATAGCTTTTGACACAAGAGCCGTGTAGCCGCCGATAAAGTTTACGCCCACTTCTTTGGCCGCCCGATCGAGAGTCTTTGCTATTTCTACAAAGTCATCCGGGCTTTTGCAGGCTGCCGCTCCGGCAATGGCAATGGGCGTAACGGAGATCCTTTTATTGACGATCGGAATCCCGAATTCCTTTTCAATCTCCTGCCCCGTTGCCACAAGCTCCTTTGCTGTTGTTGTTATCTTATCATATATCTTACGGTTCAGCCGCTCCAGGTCAGAGTCGATGCAGTCCAGCAGGCTGATGCCGAGCGTAATGGTACGCACGTCCAGGTTCTCATGCTCGATCATCTTGTTTGTCTCTGATACTTCGTACATGTTTATCATAGTCTTTTCCTCGCAATCTATTCAGCTTTAACATTTTTCCGCACGGTCTGCAAATGACTGGGCTGTAATTACAGTCTGTGCATCTTCTCAAAGATTTCCTCTCTCTGGCAGCGGATATTTACGCCGATCTCATGGCCGAGTTCCTCCATCTCGTCACAGACAGCCGTAAAATCTTTTTTCAGATCTGTCACGTCGACGATCATCATCATGTTAAAATATCCCTGGATGATCGTCTGGGAAATATCGAGGATATTAATCTCATTCTCCGCAAGATATGTACACACCTTTGCAATAATTCCGACCGTATCTTTTCCTAATACCGTCACAATACACTTCTTCATATTCTGTCGTCCTCCTAAACCGCATTCTTTTCTTCTATACATAATGCCGCAGATATCTATACCCTGCGTTCCCGTTCTCCTCGCGCTCCGTTCTGCGCCCGACCGGTACCGCAGCGCCGGCATCATATCATAACAATATCTGAAACGCTGTCTCTTGCAGCCACAAACATATCAAGGTCTTCCCCCCTGTAATCGTTATCCCCCAGAGTAACTTCAAGCTTTACCGTCTCATATGCCAGACGGGCATAATTGTTCTCTTTGCTCAAATGTCCCAGGATGATGTGCTTCAGATTATCATGTAGTATATCACAAAGGAGCCTGCCTGACAATTCGTTTGACAGATGTCCTTTATCCCCCAGGATCCTTTGTTTCAGATAGTAAGGATATCCCCCTACCTCCAGCATGTGGATATCGTGGTTTGCCTCCAGAAGGACTGCATCCAGGCCGCTTAAGCAGGACACAGTATAATCGTCATATTTCCCGAGATCAGTGGCCACTGCAGCCGATCTGCCGCCGCATTCAAACCGGTATCCCGTCGGCTCACAGGCATCGTGAGATATGGCAAAAGGTTTCACCTCAATATCTCCCAGCAGAAAAGGCTCGTCCGCCCGGATGGGGTGAAACAGACCTTCCGGCAGCTTCCCAAGAGAAGTGCAGCTCGCGATCCCTTCAATAGTTCCTTTCGTTGCATAAATAGGAAGTTCATATTTTCTGCTCAAAACTCCCAGCCCCTGGATGTGGTCCGAATGCTCGTGAGTGATGAGCACTCCGTCGATCTCCTCTCCCTTGATCTCCAGTTTTTTTAACCCCTCTTCTATTCTTTTTCTGCTGATCCCTGTATCTACAAGCAGATGGGTGTGGTCGCTGCCCACATAGATACAGTTGCCGCTGCTTCCGCTGGCAATGCTGCACATTCTCATAATCTCAACTTATCTCCTATCTGTCTCATTGTATCTTCAAACGGTCCGCTGTTGTCGATCACCGCAGTGCATGCCCGCCGGAACCTTTCTTCCGTGGGCTGTCTTTTGATCATCTGTGTGATCTTCTCATCTGTATAACCTCTCGAAGCTTTCAGCCGACTGCGCCGGGCCTCTTCATCCGCGTACACATACCAGAGTTCATCGCACAGCTCCCCTCCCACATCTGGAAGGAGCGCCGCCTCCAGCACGTACAGTTTTATCCCTTCTGCGCCTTTCTGCGCAATATCACGCCTGACCTGTTCCAGGACTGCAGGATGGACGATCCGGTTAAGGAGTTCAAGTTTTCCGCCATCAGAAAACACAACTGCCCCCAGCCTGGCCCGGTCGATCTGGCCGTCCGCCTCTAAAATATCTGTTCCAAAATGATCAACGATATCCCGATAACACACGCTCCCTTTTTGCTGGAGCCGCCGCGCCACTTCGTCCATCTGGCAGACATGCGCACGGTACTCTTCCTTCAGAAACGTCAGCACATGGCTTTTCCCCGAGCCCACGCCTCCCGTAATTCCCAGTACTTTCAAACCCTGTCCTCCCGCGGGACCTGTCCCCACAATATCTTACTTTACTATATCTGCTATAATCGTCTTCTACTTGGCTTCATACCAGTTCTTTCCTGTATGCATATCCACAAGCAGAGGGACCGAAAGGCTGGCTGCATGTTCCATCTGTTCTTTCAGGATTTCCTTTACCTCGTCCACTTCCGACTCATCCGCCTCGATCAGGAGTTCGTCATGCACCTGAAGGATAAGACGGGATTTCAGATTTCTCTTTTTCAGTTCTCCGTGTACACCGATCATGGCAATCTTGATAATGTCGGCCGCTGTCCCCTGAATGGGCGCGTTCATCGCCACCCGTTCGCCAAAATTCCGCTGCATGAAGTTGCTGGACTTAAGCTCCGGCACCGGTCTGCGTCTTCCGTACAAGGTCACCGCATACCCCTTTTCCTTTGCATTGGACACACAGTCATCCAGGAATTTTTTTATTCCCGGATAAGTCTCGAAATAATGCTCAATGTACTGGGCCGCCTCTTTCCTTGTAATACTCAGATCCTGGCTCAGGCCGAAAGAGCTGATGCCATACACGATTCCGAAGTTCACCGCCTTGGCATTGCGCCTCTGGAGATCTGTCACCTCGTCAAACGGCGTGTGGAATACCTGAGACGCGGTCATCCTGTGGATATCTCTTGCCTCCCGGTATGCCCGGATCAGCTGCTCGTCTCCGGAGCAGTGAGCCAGAATACGCAGTTCGATCTGCGAGTAATCAGCATCCACAAAAACACAGCCTTCTTTCGGAACAAAAACTTTCCGGATCAGACGTCCCAGTTCCATTCTTACCGGGATGTTCTGCAGATTGGGCTCCGTGCTGCTCAGGCGGCCGGTAGCTGTCACTGTCTGGTTGAACTTCCCGTGGATACGTCCGTCACTTCCGATATAGACGGCCAGACCGTCGGCATAGGTTGACTTCAGTTTTGCAAGCTGCCTGTACTCCAGGATCTTTGCCACGACCGGATAATCCGGCGCCAGTTTGTCCAGCACGTCAGCTGCTGTTGAATATCCGGTCTTTGTCTTTTTTGCATGGGGCATCTGAAGTTTTTCAAAAAGGATAACCCCCAGCTGTTTCGGAGAATTGATATTAAATTCTTCCCCGGCCAGCTCATAGATTTCCTGCTCAAGCTCCCCGATCCTCGCCCCCAGCTGGTCGCCGTAGACTTTCAGGGCTTCTCCTTCTACCTTTACGCCCGCCTGCTCCATCTCGTAAAGAGTAAATACAAGGGGCATTTCGATTTCCCGGAAAAGCCGGTCCATCCCTTCTTCTTTCAGTTTCTCAGCCAGGACCAGCGCAGCGGCAAAAGCCGTGTACGCCTCATAACATGCCCTGACAGAATCATCCAGTCTTTCATCGATCAAAATTCCCAGCTGTTCCCTCGCCACATCTTCATAATCATAATCGCTTTTAAGCGGATTGAGGAGATAGGCGGCGAGAGTCACGTCAAACCCGTTGTCCGGCCGAACCTCAGGAAGGAACGCAAGCACATCTTTCAGCCCGCACACGGCAAAACAGGGAACCCTTCCCGCAAGATCCGAGAGCTTGGAAAACAGAAAGTCCATGTCCGTCTCCATACTACAGGGAAACGAATATATTTTCTCCGGCCCAAAGGCCAGAGCGATCCTTCCAAACCCGGACGGATGAGCGAACAGGGGAAGCACATTTCCCGGATCTCTGGAAAATGCAGCGCCCACGCGTTCTGCCTGTCCTGCCTCCTGAAAGACTTTCTCCAGTTCCTCCCGGTCCGCTACTTCCTTAAAGCACTTCTCGATCGCATTGCTTTCCGTTTTTACATCAAAACGGCTGAGCATATTCTTAAACTGAAGGCGTTTGAACAGTTCGTGGGCCTCTTTTGTATAAGGATTCCCATGCCGTGCCTTTTCCACGTCAAACCCGATATCGGCGTGGACATCTATCGTTGCAAGAGCCTTGCTCATCTTTGCCTGTTCCCAGTATTCCTGTATATTTTTGCTTGCCCTGGGCGGCTTGATCTCATCTGCATGTTCATATGCATTTTCAATCGTTTTATACTCCTGTATGATTTTTGTTGCCGTCTTTTCCCCGATTCCCGGAACGCCGGGAATATTATCAGAAGCGTCTCCCATAAGAGCCTTCACGTCAATAAACTCTGCCGGCGTAACCCCGTACTTTTCTATTACGTCAGCAGCATTGTAGTCCTCCACTTCTGTTCTGCCCTGCTTTGTTTTAGGAATCCGTATCTTCACATGTTCTGTAGCAAGCTGCAGAGTATCCCGGTCACCGGAAATAATGGACACATCCATCCCCTTCTCCTCGCACATTCTCGAAATCGTGCCGAGAAGATCGTCCGCCTCCAGCCCGGCCTGCTCGATAATCTCAATATTCATGGACTGCAGGACATCCTTGATCACCGGAACCTGCTGGCACAGTTCTTCTGCCATAGGCTTTCTTGTCCCTTTATAATCTGCATACATCTCATGCCGGAATGTGGGAGCATGCACGTCAAAGGTTACGGTCAGATACTCCGGCTGTTCTTCATCCAGTATTTTAAACATAATGTTCAGGAACCCATACACAGCATTTGTGTGAAGCCCCTCCGAATTTGTCAGATCGGGCACCCCGTAAAAGGCCCTGTTCAAAATACTGTGCCCGTCTATCAGTACAATCTTTTCTCTCATCTGTCCCGCTTCTCCCTTCCGGATGATCTGAATTTCACTCAATAGTAAAGTATACACTAAAGTCGGTCTTTTTTAAAGGCTGATTTTATGGTATGATTGATAACGATTTAACTACTATCACATAGCAGAACAAGAAAGGCAGTCAATTTATGGACAGTATTATATTTGATGTAGACGGAACGCTGTGGGATTCCACAGACAGCGTGGCAAAGGCATGGAACCTTGCCATCCAGGAAAATTCATCTCTGGATCTTACGATCACAGACGATCTGCTGGCAGGAGTTTTTGGAAAAACAATGACAGAGATCGCCGATACACTTTTTTCTGCTCTTCCAGAAAAAGAGCGCATGGATCTGCTGGAGATCTGCTTCGGATATGAGAACCGATATCTGGAAACACATCCCGGGAAAATATATGAAGGCGTTACTGATACACTCGCGGCTCTTTCCAGGCAGTATCCTCTCTTCATCGTCAGCAACTGTCAGCGCGGCTATATTGAAGTGCTGCTGCGCACCTGCGCACTTGAGCCGTTTATAAAGGATCATCTCTGCTTTGGCGAGACGCAGACATCAAAGGGACAGACCATCCGCACTCTCATGGAAAGAAATGGCCTGAAAGATCCCGTATATGTGGGAGACACACAGGGCGACGCAGACGCCTGCGCGGAAGCCGGCATTTCCTTTATCTTTGCCGAATACGGGTTCGGAAACGTACCGGATGCCGATATGCGGATCCGGCGGTTTTCTGATCTGGAAAATATCGAAA
The DNA here is from genome assembly GCA_019115385.1 of Candidatus Mediterraneibacter avicola. Taxonomy (GTDB): domain Bacteria; phylum Bacillota; class Clostridia; order Lachnospirales; family Lachnospiraceae; genus Mediterraneibacter; species Mediterraneibacter avicola. The sequence goes on from DXDR01000050.1 coordinate 61,454, forward strand.
ACATATACAAACAAACAGATAAGCTGTAATGCAGGAATGGCGCAGGTCATTTCCCGCATACTGCAACACAACAGCGGCTGCCGGATCAGAAATCATTCTCAATCCGGCAGCCGTTTTTCATTCATAACATATTTTAGACACTGGCAAAGCGCTTTGCATGTCAGCCAACCTCAACCGTGCTGTTGAAGCGGTCCAGAGCAAGAGCCGCCACGATTCCAACTACAAGGCATATAACATTTGCCAGGCATGATGCTGCTGAAACAGCAAAGCTCTGGAATGGGATGATTACGATGGTCGCCGCTACTACAATCCCCACGATCGCGTGAAACGCATAGGTGTAAAAACGGTCAAACAACATATTGATCAGTTTCGCCAGACAGATCACCGTGGCAAGGGCTCCGATCCCTCCGGGAATCAGTATCTTCATATTCAGATCGCTGATCCCCTCCACAAAAGGTGTATACAGCCCCAGCGGCATAAGCAGGGTAGAAAAACTCATGCCCGGCGCGATCACGCTGAGGGCCAGACAGAATCCACAGAACAGATACCACCCAAATCCCGGCTTTATTACAATAGAAGAAACTCCAAGCGCCAGCAAAAGCACAAGGATAATGACAAAGGCAGCCGCCATGGAGAGATAGGATCCCCTGGTTCTCCCCTGCTCTCCCGCTTCCCTCCACAAAGACGGAAGCATACCTGTGATCAGCCCCACAAAAAGGCATACGGAAGGATCGGGATATTTGTCCAGCACAAACGCCAGCAGTTTGGCAACTCCCAGGAAACCTACTGCGCCGCCGATCAGATAAGGAAGCAGCCGCGGGATATGAGTTTTAAAGTGTTTAAATGGATTTGCCAGCAGTTCCATAACCGGCTTGTAGATTCCGAACACAACACTTAAAACTCCTCCGGAAATGCCCGGGAGCACGGCGCCCAGACCGATCAGGGCCCCTTGTATCATGTGGAACACAAGCTTTACAAGTGATTTGTTTTCTGTATTCTTCATTGTCTGTCCACAGGCCTGTTTCAAAACGTTCAGACCTTTTCCTTTCTTTTTCCATTATAAAAACTTATTCTATCATATATATGTTTGTTTGTCACTGAAAAATAACCGTCTTTGTACATCCCCCCGCAACAGTATTTGCACAAAAAGGCAGCGTGGAATCCGTCTCCGATCAAAACAGATTCCACGCTGTTCTCCTTTCCTTATGACTAAACTGTCACCGCAGCTTATCGGCTCATGTTATATCTTTTCCACATCACAGCAGCAGACAGCAAAAGAGAAATTCCCGCCAGTGCCGCCCATACAGATAAATCCGTCATATCTCCTGTCTGCGGCGCCTTTTCAGAAGCCGTATTCATGACTTTATCCGCAGCTGCAGACGTATTCTCAGCCTTGGGGGGTTCCGCCGTCTTTTCAGTTATATCAGGCTCTTCTGTTTCCGAATACGCCTGTTCTGTCTGTACAGCGGCCTCCCCGCTTTCGCCGGAAGCCTGCACTTCCTGTTTCGTCTGTTCGGCACCGCTTTCCGGCTTATCCTTCTCTGCAGTATCGCTTCCGCTGCCCTGGGACTCCGTATTTCCGCCGCCCTGTGGCTCGGGATCAGGTGTACTGCCTCCGGTTTGCCCTGTCCCGGATTCTGATCCAGAGTTTCCGCTTCCCTGTACTGTGGAATCATCCGGTTCCTTTTCCGGCTCTTTTACAGGATCAGACTGTTCTCCGCCGGCATCTCCCGCACTATTTTCCGGTTCGTCTTCACCTTCGGTTCCTTCGCCGACAATGCTCACATAATCTGCCGAAATATATGCATACATCTTATCAAAATCATATTCTGCCGCTTTTAAAAGAGCGCTCCTGTCGCTGTTGACTACGCCTTCACTCTGAATCTTATAGAAACCTCCGGCCGCCTCACGGTCAAGAACGATCACCGGATACACCTGACGGGAGCCTGTCGTATACAGAACTGCGGACCCGGTGGAAGCTTCGCTCCTTATATTTACACCGGAATGCCCTTCCGCCACGCCGACAGTATATCTGCTTTGGTCTTTTTCACCGCCCATTCCGTCAAGCGTCCAGGCGATGGCCGCTGCTCTCTCTCCCCAGTAGGGATCCGAGGCATAGCGCACGTTGATGCCGCCGCCTTTATTCCCCAGGTATCCGCCGTTATATGACCACTTTTTTGGATACAGATACCCGGACGACATATGGGTACTCATGAATTGCCGGATGCAGTCGTCTACAGAGGTAAAAGCATACGCGTCTTCCCCTGGCGCGGAATCCGTTGCATTCAGCCCAAACAGATTATTTTTCTGCTGACAGATACCGCTTGTCCCCCATCCGCTCTCATTAGCAGCTACACTCAGCGCAAGAAGCGCATTGACGCCGTATGTATCCTGGCCGGAAACAAATGACGCTCCCGTACCTCTGAGTTTGGAATTATCCTTTGTTTTGCCCAGGAGCATAGAATTTAATTCATCTGCACTGTATGCTGTCCTGCTCCTGAGGGGCAGGAACTGATAATAATTATAAAACGGGACGGAACTGTTTACAGAATGTTCCCGGGTCCCGCTCTGATAATCCGAGAGCATGGCCGTGTAGTCTTTATAGAAGTAATGCCCGTCATAACTGTAGTATCTGACCCCGGATTCCATCCAGGACGGAGCCGGACCGTTATTGATCTGGGAATGCTTGGCAGTCTTCAGATTCTGCGATATGTAATGTATCAGTTTCCCATCCGACACGGTATAATAGCTGACCGCATCCTGATATGCAGAATATTCGACCACCTCTACATCAGCCGCTTCCACGGTTCCCGTCACCCCGGCAAGCATAAATCTTACTTTTGTCCCTGCCATACCCAGGTATGCAGCGTCAGCGCCGTAAGCGCCGTTGGTGTAACCCTGATCTCCCGACGCCTCATCAGTGTAATATGTCACACCGTTCCCGCCGGTATTAAAATTCACTACCATTGCTCCAGATGCAGAACGTGAAAAAAGCGCGATTCCGTTTTTTCTGCCCTCCACGGAGCCATCCTCATCATCCACCTCATAGATATTGGCATTTTCGTCCATAACTGTCGTCTCTTCAAGACGCTGGATATTCTCGTCCTGAATTTCCGATGCCGCGGATGATGTCTCCCCTTGCTTCTCCTCCGCGCTGCTTTTCACGCCAGGCAGTGCGCTCAGCACCATGCACATGAAAAGCGAGCATACCAGTAACTTTCTTTTTCTTGTCATCGTTTGTATACTTCCCTCCTTAATTCCTTATTAATTATTTATGTGGATACTGATACACTTTTAGCTTAACATTTCCCATTTTCAAATGCAAGCAATAATTTTTATCAATCGTATACTTGTATACATTTTCAGCGTATAAAAACGCGGCGCATAAAATCTTTTATGTGCCGCATTCACTAAGTGCCGCTGGCCGGACTCGAACCGGCACGGATCGCTCCGCTTGATTTTGAGTCAAGTGCGTCTGCCAATTCCGCCACAGCGGCCAATAAATCAGAGAGAAACGGCGTCCCGCTCTCTCTGACCGACTAAAATATTATCATATTCGCATTGGTTTTTCAACTGTTTTTCACTTTTTTATAAGTTTCTCCCCGATTGGGAAGCAGTCAAATGTCGCAAAATAATCCGCCGGCTTCTCTGCCCGCCTGATAAGCTGGACATCTCCGTTTTCTCTGAGAAGAAGTTCTGCAGACTTCAGTTTTCCATTGTAGTTATATCCCATGGAAAATCCGTGTGCCCCGGCGTCATGGATAAAGAGATAATCGCCCATATCTACCTTCGGGAGCATTCTGTCCACCGCAAACTTGTCGTTGTTCTCACAGAGAGACCCCGTCACGTCATATTTGTATGTGCACGGTTCATCTTCTTTCCCCAGGACGGTAATATGATGATATGCACCGTACATAGCCGGACGCATCAGATTGACCGCACAGGCATCTGTACCGATATATTCTTTGTAAGTATGCTTTTCATGGATCGCTTTTGTCACCAGACCGCCATATGGCCCCAGCATATAACGTCCAAGTTCGGTGTAAATCTCCACGTCGCCCATTCCTGCCGGAACCAGCACTTCCTCATATACCCGGCGCACGCCCTCGCCGATGGCATAAATATCATTTGGCTCCTGATCCGGTCTGTACGGAATGCCTATTCCCCCGGATAAATTGATAAACTTAATATGCACACCTGTTTCCTCCGCCAGCCTGACCGCCTGCTCAAACAGGACTTTCGCCAGCATCGGATAGTAATCGTTTGTTACGGCATTGCTGACAAGAAATGCATGGATCCCAAATTCTTTTGCCCCTTTTTCCTTCAGTATGCGGAATGCATCCGTGATCTGTTCCGGCGTCATGCCGTATTTTGCATCACCGGGATTGTCCATAATATCATTGCTGATCTTGATCAATCCGCCGGGATTATAACGGCAGCTGATCGTCTCGGGAATGTGCCCGATCGCCTTCTCAAGAAAATCAATGTGCGTAATATCGTCCAGATTGATGATCGCACCCAGCTTGTCCGCAAGGATAAAATCTTCTGCCGGAGTATCGTTGGAAGAAAACATAATGTTGTGTCCTTTTATATCCAGCGCCTCCGAGAGCAGCAGCTCTGTGTAGGAGGAGCAGTCGCATCCGCAGCCGTATTCCTTCAGGATGTCGATCAGAAATGGATTGGGCGTAGCCTTGACCGCGAAGTATTCTTTATAACCCGGATTCCAGGAAAACGCTTCTTTCAGCGCCTTTACATTTTCGCGAATCCCTTTTTCGTCATAAATATGAAACGGAGTAGGATATGTCTTGGCAATCTCCTCTACCTGTTCTTTTGTCACAAATGGCCTTTTATTCATTCTCTTTTCTCCTCTTTATCGTATTTTTCGTGGCTCAACCTCTATTCCACTGTGGCGATCCTCATCATATTACTTGAGGATGTCCTCTCCTGCAGTATATTGGATGACGGTATCCCTGCCGTGAGCACGACTACGTCGCCGGGCTCTACATACTGTTTGACCAGGGCCAGCTCGATGGCCCCGTTGCAGATATCGTCCGTTGTGCTGAACTGCATGGACTTCAGAGGGATAACGCCCCAGTAAATAGACATTCTGCGCAGAGCCCTCTCATTGGGAGTCACGCCCAGGATCACCTGTTTTGGCCTCAGGTTGGACACCACTCTTGTAGTGGCTCCTGATACGGACGGCGTAATGATACATTTCGCGTCCAGATTGGCCGCTGCCAGGACGGAGGAATATCCGATGGCACTGGACAGGCTGCTCTTTAGTCTTCCGTACGCCTTTTCCAGCATCCTGTCATACTCCAGATGCTGTTCCGTATTTTCAATAATATGCACCATCATCTGCAGTGCCTCCAGCGGATATTTCCCGGCCGCAGTCTCCCCGGAAAGCATGACCGCATCCGTTCCGTCATACACTGCATTTGCCACGTCCGTGACCTCCGCCCTCGTGGGGCGGGGATTGCGGATCATGGAATCCAGCATCTGTGTTGCCGTAATGACAGTCTTAAAGTTGCTGTTGCATTTCTGAATGATCACTTTCTGCAGATAAGGAACCTCCTCTGCCGGAATCTCAACGCCCAGGTCGCCTCTTGCAACCATAACACCGTCCGCCGCACGGATGATCTCGTCAATATTCCGAATCCCTTCCGCATTCTCGATCTTGGCAATGACCGGAGTATACGGCGCGTTCAGCTCTTTCAGAAAGGCTTTGATCTCAAGGACACACTCAGCGTTGCGCACAAATGATGCGGCAATAAAGTCAATCCCCTGTTCTACCCCAAACCGGATGTCTTCTTTATCCTTTTCGGTAATTGCGGGAAGACGTACTGCAACATTCGGCACATTGACCCCCTTCTTCTCCCCCAATTCTCCTCCGTTTATAACTTCACAGACAATATCCGTTTCCGTTCTGCTGAGCACCTTCAGGCCGATCAGGCCGTCGTCGATCAGAATCGTGCTGCCGGTATCTACATCTTCCACCAGTCCGGTATAGGAAATTGAAACCCTTTTTTCATCGCCCTCTATGTTTTCAACTGTAAGCGTGAAGGTATCTCCTGTATTGAGCATCACCTTTTTGCCGCCCTTAAGAGCACCGGTACGGATTTCCGGCCCCTTTGTATCGAGAAGAATTGCCGTATTTGTATGCTCTTCTTCACGGAGCTGTTTTACCAGATCCATGCGGTGCTTATGCTCTGCATGATCTCCGTGGGAAAAATTAAATCTGGCCACATCCATTCCATTCTGGATCAACTTTCTTAATAGTTCTCTGTTATTTGTATTCGGTCCCATTGTGCAGACCACTTTCGTCTTTTTTTCCATGCGCGACCTCCTTTTTCTATTATTTATAACCGGCGCCGGGGACTGATCCGCCGCCCCGTTTCACCGCGGCATCCGACAGACGGATTTACATCGGCATACCGCGCCCATCCGGCTGTCACAATAAAGTCTTTCCTTTATTTAACATGCTCATGCGTAAAAAGATGATCCTGGCAGTATTCATAATTTCCATTACATTTGGAACAATACCTGAACTCCAGGCAAGGATCGTCCAGCTCTGTCCGCCCGCACACTGCACACCGGTGATGGGCTCCGTTTGTGTAGGTCATATGGGGCCGGGACTGCTTTTTAAATTTTGCCTTTCTGGCCTGTTCTCCCGGGCCAAACCTCTTAAAATTCCTCGAGGAGAGGAAGAAGATCACAAAGTTCAAAAGCGATGTCCCAATCACCACACGTGTGACAATATTTCCATTGATAAAGTCATATCCGGCGATCGCAACGTAAACAAGCGCCATCCATTTCATCTTGATCGGAAGGATGAAATACAGCAGCACTTCCATCTCTGGATAAATCGCGGCAAACGCCAGGAAAATAGACAATGTAACATAATTGCTCCCTGCCATCCCCAGGACAGACATCGGCATTTCAAACCCATATGCGAAATAATAAAATGCATACAGGCCGAACACTGCCAGCACCGTAAAAAGCAGGCCGGAAAAAATATATACATTGTAGCGGAAGACGCCCCACGTCCTCTCAAGCGCCGTGCCGAGAGAATAGTACAAAAGCACGAAAAAGACCAGGGAGATCAGATTGGACGACGGAGGAACCACAAGCCATGTTATCAGCCTCCACACCTGTCCTCTTAAGATCAGAGCCGGTTCCAGCGTCAGATAGCCGATCACTTCAGCCGGTATCAGATTCATGGCTGCCAGATTCCAGAGCATGAATCCGATCACATAGCAGATCATCAGGTAAACCGTCAGATTCGGAATTGCAAAACGTCCTAACTTTCTTTCTAATTTGTCGAGCCAGTTCAACTGTAATTACCCCTAACTTTCTTTGATCATTTACATTTTTATTTCCATGTGTAATTGTACCGTCACATACAGCGTTTGTCAAACAGATGTAAGAGCCTCCCGGCCTTTCTGTGAAAGTTTATATAAAATATCCATAAGCAAAAGCAGAATTTGCCAATCCCTCATAATAATGACAATTGTCTTTTCCCGATTCCTGTCGTATAATGTATATTGCTGTAAATTCAAAAATACATTTAATATGTAGAAACTATAATATATATTTATTTCACAGAAGATTGGAGATCATGCAATGAATCCGAAAGAATTACATACTTTAGGGATCGATATCGGTTCCACAACAGTTAAAATTGCGATTCTGGACGAAGAAAATGAAGTACTCTTCTCCGACTACGAGCGGCACTATGCAAATATCCAGGAGACTTTATCAGACCTCCTGGGGCGCGCGCTCTACAAGCTGGGGCCAATCTACGTCTCCCCGGTCATCACCGGGAGCGGCGGCCTGACTCTCGCCAAAAATCTCGGGGTTCCCTTTGTTCAGGAAGTTATCGCTGTATCCACAGCACTACAGGATTATGCTCCCCAGACCGACGTTGCGATCGAGCTTGGCGGAGAAGATGCGAAGATCATTTATTTTGAAGGCGGCAATGTAGAACAGAGAATGAACGGCGTCTGCGCCGGCGGCACAGGATCCTTCATCGACCAGATGGCCTCCCTGCTGCAGACGGATGCCTCCGGGCTGAATGAATACGCCAAAGACTATAAAGCGCTCTATTCCATTGCGGCACGCTGCGGCGTATTCGCCAAATCTGATATTCAGCCGCTTATCAACGACGGCGCCTCAAAAGAAGATCTGGCGGCGTCCATCTTTCAGGCAGTAGTAAATCAGACTATCAGCGGACTTGCCTGCGGAAAGCCGATCCGCGGACATGTAGCGTTTCTGGGAGGACCTCTGCATTTCCTCTCAGAGCTGCGCGCAGCATTTATCCGGACGCTGAAGCTGGACGACGAACATATCATCGCGCCCAATCACTCCCATCTGTTTGCTGCCATCGGCTCTGCACTGAATTCGAAAAAGGATACCCCTGTGGCTCTTCGCGAACTTCAGAACAGGCTGGAACAGAAAGTAAAAATGGAGATCGAAGTGGATCGTCTGGATCCTTTATTTGCCACAAACGCAGAGTACGAGGCGTTTATAGCCCGCCACGCAAAACACCAGGTGCCGGTCAAAGATCTGGCTACATACCGCGGGAAGGCATTTCTCGGGATCGACGCAGGTTCCACGACAACCAAAGCCGCTCTTGTAGGAGAAGACGGAACACTTTTGTACTCCTTCTATCACAACAATGACGGAGATCCGCTGGGAACGACTATTTCCGCGATCAAAGACATCTACGAGCAGCTTCCCGAAGGTGTGGAGATCGTCCACTCCTGCTCTACCGGATACGGCGAGGCGCTGATCAAAGCGGCTCTCATGCTGGACGAGGGCGAGGTAGAAACAGTAGCCCACTATTATGCTGCCGCCTTCTTTGAGCCGGACGTAGACTGTATCCTGGATATTGGCGGACAGGATATGAAATGCATCAAGATCAAGAACCAGACCGTGGACAGCGTGCAGCTTAACGAAGCCTGCTCTTCAGGATGCGGTTCCTTTATCGAAACTTTCGCAAAATCGCTGAACTATACGGTGGAGGACTTTGCACACGAGGCGCTTTACGCCCAGAATCCCATCGATCTGGGAACCCGCTGCACCGTGTTTATGAACTCCAAGGTAAAACAGGCTCAGAAGGAAGGAGCTTCCGTGGCGGATATCTCCGCGGGCCTGGCATACTCGGTTATCAAAAATGCGCTTTTCAAGGTAATCAAAGTGTCCAGCGCGTCTGAGCTCGGGAACCATATTGTCGTTCAGGGCGGTACCTTCTACAATAATGCCGTTCTGAGAAGTTTTGAGAAAATCGCAGACTGCGAGGCTATACGTCCTGACATTGCCGGTATCATGGGCGCTTTCGGGGCGGCTCTGATCGCCCGCGAGCGATATACAGACTGCGAGGGCACGACTATGCTCTCGATCGACGACATCAAAACTATGGAGTACTCCACGACTATGACAAAATGCCGGGGATGCACCAACACCTGCCGTCTGACCATCAACCATTTCAGCGGCGGCCGGAAATTTATTACAGGAAACCGCTGTGAACGGGGACTTGGCAAGGAAAAATCAAAAAATACCATGCCGAACCTGTTTGACTACAAGCTTCACCGTTACTTTGACTACGAGCCGCTCTCCGAAACGGATGCAAAACGGGGCGAGATCGGTATCCCCCGCGTCCTGAACATGTATGAGAACTACCCATTCTGGTTTACGTTTTTTACAAAACTCGGTTTCCGCGTAGTGCTTTCTCCATCTTCTACCAGGAAGATCTACGAGCTGGGCATTGAGTCGATCCCCAGCGAATCCGAATGCTACCCGGCAAAGCTGGCTCACGGGCATGTACAGTGGCTGATCAATAAAGGAGTAAAACATATCTTCTACCCGTCCGTTCCCTATGAACGAAACGAGTTTGAAGAGGCAAACAACCATTACAACTGCCCCATTGTAACCTCCTACCCGGAGAATATAAAAAATAATATGGACACTATTGTAAACGGAGAGGTAGACTTTATCCATCCTTTTCTCTCCCTGAAAAGCGAGGAGACGATCTCCTACCGTCTGATCGAGGAGCTTGGCAGCAAATTCTCTTTAACAGAAAGCGAGATCCGAGCCGCCGTCCATGACGCATGGACTGAGCTCGCCTCCTGCCGCGAGGATATGAGAAAGAAGGGCGAGGAGACGATCAAATTTTTAAATGAGACCGGAAACCGCGGTATCGTCCTGGCCGGACGTCCGTACCATATCGATCCGGAAGTCAACCACGGCCTGCCGGAGATGATCACTTCCTATAACATTGCCGTGCTGACAGAGGACTCGGTCTCCCACCTTCATCAGGTAGAGCGGCCTTTAAATGTTATGGATCAGTGGATGTACCACTCCCGTCTGTATGCGGCGGCTAACTATGTAAAGACAACGGAGAATCTGGATCTCATCCAGCTCAACTCCTTCGGCTGCGGACTGGACGCGGTAACCACCGACGAGGTGGCCGATATCCTGACCGGCTCCGACAAGATCTACACCACACTGAAGATCGACGAGGTCAACAACCTGGGAGCTGCCCGCATCCGTGTGCGTTCCCTGCTGGCAGCGATCCGCGTGCGGGAACAGAAAAAAGCAGACCGCACGATCCGGCCTGCCTCTATCGAAAAAGTGCCGTTTACAAAGGAAATGCGCAAAACCCATACCATACTCTGCCCGCAGATGTCACCCATCCACTTCGAACTTTTAGAGCCCGCGTTTAAAGCCGCAGGATACAAGATCGAAGTACTCCCGAACGACAACCGCCAGGCAGTGGACATGGGTCTGAAATACGTAAACAACGACGCCTGCTACCCGTCTCTGATCGTAGTTGGACAGATTATGGACGCTATCCTTTCAGGCAATTATGATACAGACCATCTGGCCGTCATCATCAGCCAGACCGGAGGCGGCTGCCGTGCCTCTAACTATATCGGATTCATCCGGCGCGCGCTGAAAAAAGCCGGTTATGCACATATTCCGGTCATATCCATCAATCTTAGCGGACTGGAGGCAAACCCGGGATTCAAGATCACCCTTCCTCTGGCCGTGCGCATCGCATATGCAGCCGTATTCGGTGATATCTTTATGAAATGTGTTTACCGGATGCGCCCCTACGAGGCTGTTCCCGGCACGACAAACGCGATGCACCGCAAATGGGTGGCCGTAGTACAGAAATTTGTGTCCGAGGGTTATCCATCCCGCCGGAAGTTCAAAAAACTTTGCCGCGACATCATCAACGACTTCGATAACATTGAAATCCTTGATATCAAGAAGCCGCGGGTAGGCGTAGTCGGCGAAATTCTTGTCAAGTTCCTGCCGGCTGCAAACAACCATCTGGTAGATCTCCTGGAAGCGGAAGGCGCCGAAGCAGTTGTTCCCGATCTGATCGACTTTATGCAGTACTGCTTCTATAATCAGAACTTTAAAGTATCCCATCTGGGATTCAAGAAGTCCAAAGCATTTGTGGGGAATCTGGGGATCAAAGCTGTAGAGTGGCTGCGCAGCCCTGCCTCAAAAGCCTTTGCTGCAAGCAGGCATTTCACCCCTCCGGCACATATTGAAGATCTGGCAAAGATGGCCTCCGAAATCGTATCCATCGGAAACCAGACCGGAGAGGGCTGGTTCCTGACCGGAGAGATGCTCGAACTCATCCACAGCGGGGCGGGTAACATTGTATGTACACAGCCCTTTGCCTGCCTGCCAAACCACGTTGTCGGCAAGGGAGTCATTAAAGAACTGAGAAGAAGACATCCCGAGTCAAATATCGTGGCGATCGACTTCGACCCTGGCGCAAGTGAAGTAAACCAGCTCAACAGAATCAAACTGATGCTGTCAACTGCATTTAAAAATCTTGAAAAAGCCAACTAAAGACTGGCCCAAAAAATCCTCTGCCGGAATAGACTGGCAGAGGATTTTTATATCTGCGGAAGGCAAAAGCGGGAAGAAGATGTAAACGGCGGGAAATACGGGCTTGTATTTGAAGAGCACCGGGAAAATGGACTTTGGATCCGTTTCTGGCCGCCGTAATATCACATACCTATCCGGTAGAGGAACAGACATCCTCCAAACAGTCCCAGTATCAGCCCGGCATATCCGCCTGCGCAGATGAGATCTGCCAGTGCGGACATTACACCTGTCCCCGTAAAGGCACAGAAGATAAGCCCCGCGGCAACTCCCGCCAGAGTCCATCCGATGATCATAATAGGAAGAAATACCGATACTGCATGGCTGTTGTCTGTATATTTTGTGATAAAATTCCATAATCCTCTGTACATTTTCGCACCTCCATCTGTTGTCATATATATCATATGTGCTCACAACTAAAATGCTGCTTTTCTGCTGTGATTTTATTGTAAACAGAGGATGTAAAAATATACCTGCATTTTTGCAAAATGTTTGTTAAACAAAATCCACAGATATTCTAATCAGACGACAATGGCTGTGATATCGGACGGATGAAGGGCCGTCACTTCTGCCCCGGCTTCTTTAAGTTCTTCTATACTCCCATAGCCATACAGTACTCCAATACTGTGCAGGCCTGATTTTTCCGCACCCAGGATATCATGGCTGCGGTCTCCGATCATTACTGTACTGTTTCTTTCATCTTCTGAGATGCCGCATGACGACAGCACATATTCAATGACTTCATGCTTGTCTGTCCTCGTCCCGTCCATGCAGGCGCCGCCGATAAAATCAAAATATCTGCCGAATCCGAAATGCTCTGATATCCTTTTTGCATACTTCTCAGGCTTGGACGTAGCCATCAGCACTCTCACGCCTGCTGCCCGGAGTTTTTCCAGCATTTCCGGAACTCCGTCATATACACGGTTCTCAAAAATCCCTTTCACCCCATAATATTCCCGGTATATTGACACCATTGCGGCGCCTTCTTCTTCCGACAATCCGAAAACTGTCTGAAACTGCTGCTGAAGCGGCGGACCGATAAAAGAACGCAGCACTTCCTCAGAAGGTTCGTCGATTTCCCGCTTTTTAAGCGCATATCGGATTGCGTTCAGAATACCCGGACAGGAGTCTGTAATGGTTCCGTCAAGATCAAAAATTGCTGTCGTATATTTCATAGCTTCTCCTCTCATGAAAACGTCGGCAGATATACTGCAATAACAAGAACTAAACTCAGCTGCCCTAAAAACTTCTTATCTGGTCTTCCTCTTCGCTCCTGGTCTTGATCACCTTTCGGATCACGACATAGTACCCATAATCGTCATTGACCTTTACATAGACCCGGTCACCCTCTTTATGTCCGAGAAGTGCTTTTCCAAGCGGCGACTCGATGCTGACCAGGCCGTTTAATGAACTTCCGCGCACGGACGTGACGATTCGGTATGTCTCCACCTCATCATCATCCTCGCAGTAGATTTCCACTGTATTATTCAGCCCCACCTCGTCTGCTTTGGAATGATCTTCCACAATAATAGCTGTTTTTAGCATCCTCTCCAGATAGCGGATACGGCTCTCATTTCTGTTCTTCTCTTTTTTCGCTGCATGATACTCGAAATTTTCACTCAGATCACCGTGAGAGCGCGCCTCTTTCACCGCCTCGATAAGTTCTTTTCTCTCCACGAGTTTGCGGTGTTCAATTTCAGCCTGAATCTTTTCAACATCGCTTTTTGTGAGTTTCTCACGCATATTCTAAACCCTCTCTTTTCTTTCCCCTGGTCTGCTTTACACTGTTCAGATATACAGACAGAGGCGCGGCTGTTTTGCCGTGCCCCTGTATACTTCTGCCATTTCAACGGTCTCTGCAACCGTATCATCCGATCCGGTACCCGGATCAATTATTTCACGATCAGAGATTTTCCACTCATTTCCTTCGGCTGTTCCATACCCATCATTTCAATCAGAGTCGGCGCGATATCAGCCAGGCAGCCGCCTTCTCTTAATTTATAAGACGGATCTGCATTTACAAGGATAAATGGAACCTGATTTGTTGTATGAGCGGTAAACGGCTCGCCCGTCTCCTCGTCAATAAGCTGCTCGGCATTGCCGTGATCCGCACAGATAAACATCTGGCCGTCCATCTCTTTGACAGCATCTACAGCTTTTCCCACACATTCATCTACAGCCTCGATTGCCTTAACAGCCGCTGTTTCCACTCCGGTATGCCCTACCATATCCGGGTTTGCAAAGTTAATGATGATCACATCATATTTGCCTGACTTGATGGCCTCAACCAGTTTATCACACACTTCGTATGCGCTCATCTCAGGTTTCAGATCATACGTTGCAACTTTCGGAGATTTTACAAGGATACGGTCTTCTCCCGGATTCGGCTCTTCCACACCGCCGTTGAAGAAGAACGTTACGTGCGCGTACTTCTCCGTCTCTGCGATACGGGCCTGCTTCAGTCCATTAGACGCAAGGAACTCACCAAATGTATTTGTGATCTCTTCTTTTACAAATGCAACCTGTTTATTCGGGATCGTCACGTCGTACTCTGTGAAGCATACATAAGTTGTCTTCACTCTCTCGCCTCTGTCAAATCCCGTGAACTCGTCGTCACAGAATGTTCTCGTGATCTCTCTTGCACGGTCCGGGCGGAAATTGAAAAAGATAATGGAATCGCCGTCTTTTACTGTCGCGGTGGGCGCGCCGTCTTTCATGATCACCATCGGCACAACAAACTCGTCTGTCACATCTTTATCATAGGAAGCCTGAATTCCCTCTGTCGCGGAAACCGCCTCATCGCCCTCGCCTTTAACAAGCGCTCTGTAAGCTTTCTCCACACGGTCCCAGCGGTTATCCCGGTCCATTGCATAGTAACGGCCGGCTACAGTGGCAACTTTGCCCACGCCGATTTCTTTCATCTTTGCTTCCAGTTCTTCTACATACTCTTTTCCTGACGCCGGCGGCGTATCGCGTCCGTCCAGGAAGCAGTGTACATAGACTTTCTCAATCCCCTGTCTCTTGGCCAGTTCAAGAAGTCCGTAAATATGTGTATTGTGGCTGTGAACGCCTCCGTCGGACACAAGTCCCATCAGGTGGAGTGCGGAATCATTCTTCTTTACATTCTCACACGCTGCCACAAGCGCCTTGTTCTCAAAAAAGTCTCCGTCCTGGATTGCTTTGGTGATCTTTGTCAGATCCTGATATACGATGCGGCCTGCCCCCATGTTCAGATGCCCGACCTCAGAATTTCCCATCTGGCCTTCCGGAAGTCCTACTGCCATGCCGCTCGCATTTCCTCTTACAAACGGGCACTCAGCCATCAGTTTGTCCATAACCGGTGTAGCTGCCTCGGCAACTGCATTGCCGTGCTTATCATCTCTTAAGCCATAGCCGTCTAATATCATCAATACGGTTGGTTTCTTGCTCATATCCATATCTCCTTTATCTGTACATTTGGGGATTCATCCCGTTAATTATTTTACCCGCTTTACAGTAATTTTTCAAGACGGAGTTCACGATAAAACCTGCCTGCTTTCATAGCTGCATGAAATCAGACAGGTTTCTCTCATCAATACTTTATCCGTATTTACTTATAATTCACGATCTTTCCAAAATCAGCTTTCAGGGAAGCTCCTCCCACAAGACCGCCGTCAATGTCAGCCTGTGCAAACAGTTCTGCCGCGTTTCCTGCATTTACGGAACCGCCATACTGGATGCGGATCGCCTCTGCTGTAGCCTCATCATACACCTCGGCAATACACTCGCGAATGCCTTTGCATACTTCCTCAGCCTGCTCTGTTGTAGCAGTCTTTCCTGTTCCGATCGCCCAGATCGGCTCGTAAGCGATAACCATGGCCTTTGCCTGATCCGCTGTTACATTCTGAAGACCGACTTTCACCTGCTGACGGATGAAATCCATCGTCACGCCCTGCTCTCTCTGCTCCAGAGTCTCGCCGCAGCACATGATCGGTGTAATACCGTGTTCAAAAGCTTTGAGGACT
This sequence comes from Candidatus Mediterraneibacter avicola, assembly GCA_019115385.1. Taxonomy (GTDB): domain Bacteria; phylum Bacillota; class Clostridia; order Lachnospirales; family Lachnospiraceae; genus Mediterraneibacter; species Mediterraneibacter avicola. The sequence continues at coordinate 77,365 of DXDR01000050.1, forward strand.
TTCTTGTTTACATCTTCATTTGTCTCCCCAAAGTAATCTCTTCTCTCAGAGTGTCCGAGAACTACATATTTTACACCTGCGTCTACAAGCATAGCCGGGGAAATCTCACCTGTATAAGCTCCGCTCTCCTCAAAATACATATTCTCAGCGCCAACCTGGATATTGGTCCCCTTTACCGCCTCAACGACCGGAACGATATCGATCGCCGGCACGCAGAATACTACGTCAACTTCATCGTTTGCCACAAGTGGCTTCAGCTCTTCTACAAGGGCAACCGCCTCGCTGGGAGTCTTGTTCATTTTCCAGTTGCCTGCAATAATTTTCTTTCTTGCCATTTTTCTTCTCCTAATTATATTGTTGGCAGCCTGCGCCTGCGGCTTGCCTTCACTAAGCTTCAGGTATGTTCGCCTTACTAGTCTCGAAAATACCTCAACAAGTGCGGCGAACTAAGTAAACGCTAAGCTCAGCCTGCGCCTCCGGCTTGCCTTCGCTAAGCTTTTTACTTATCGTTTGCTGCTGCTACGCCGGGTAATTCTTTTCCTTCCAGGAATTCAAGGGAAGCGCCGCCGCCTGTTGAGATGTGCGTCATCTTATCTCCGTAGCCCAGCTGATTTACTGCAGCTGCGGAGTCTCCGCCGCCGATGATCGTCACTGCGTCTGTCTCGGACATCGCTTTTGCAACCGCCTCTGTTCCCGGCGCAAATTTCGGCATCTCGAAGCATCCCATCGGTCCGTTCCATACAACAGTCTTAGCGCCCTTTACTGCATCTGCGTAAAGTTTTGCTGTCTCTGGTCCGATATCAAGCCCCATCCATCCTTCCGGGATCTCGCCCATAGCAACCACTTTTGTATTTGCATCATTGGAGAAATCATCCGCGATAACTGTATCCACCGGCAAAAGCAGGTTCACGCCTTTTGCTTTCGCTTTCTCGATCATGTCAAGAGCATACTGGCAGTAATCTTCTTCAAGAAGGGATTTTCCTACGCTGCCGCCCTGAGCCTTGCTGAATGTATAGCACATTCCGCCGCCAATGATAAGCGTATCAACTTTCTCAAGCAGGTTCTCGATAACAGAAATTTTACTGGAAACTTTTGAGCCGCCAAGGATTGCCACAAACGGTCTCTCCGGATTTTCAACTGCATTGCCCAGGAAGTCGATCTCTTTCTGCATCAGATATCCCACAACCGCTGTGTCGACGAACTGTGTAACGCCTACGTTTGAGCAGTGTGCTCTATGGGCAGTTCCGAATG
>DXDR01000051.1 GCA_019115385.1 Candidatus Mediterraneibacter avicola
CCTATAGAAATAAATCCATTTTGTTATGAAATTACCGCGGGATAGATTTGACCCCGGCGTTATATTATTATAGTATGTAACTGGAGTTTTACAAGAGAAAATATACTGTCAGGAGGAGTTTATGAAAAGAGCGCTGGACAGGAAAGAAACTGTTTTTGTGGCGAGCATGCTTTTCGGCATGTTTTTTGGAGCGGGAAATCTCATTTTTCCTGTTTCTATGGGACAGCTTGCGGGGAGGAGCATGTGGCAGGCAGCCGCAGGATTTTTGATAACAGGAGTGGGGCTGCCGCTTCTTGGGGTGGCTGCCCTGGGAGTCAGCCGTGAGGATGGGCTCCTTGGTTTGAGCAGCCGTGTGGGACGCCGGTATGGGAAATTTTTTACCTGTGCCCTTTATCTCACCATAGGACCCTTCTTTGCAATCCCGAGATGCGCGACGGTCTCCTATACCGTGGGCGTGGAGCGCGTCCTTCCGGAAGGAGCCCATGCCGCAGCCCTGGCTGTATTTTCTCTTTTATTTTTTGCGGCAGTGCTTTTCTTCTCCCTGCGCCCGGGGGAGATACTGACCTGGATAGGAAAGGTTCTAAACCCGCTGTTTCTCTTCTTTCTTGGACTTCTCGTTATCTGCGCGCTGTTGTCTCCGATGGGGGACATATCTGAGGTCGCGCCGGAAGGCGCTTATGTTTCAGACGCGTTTTTCAAAGGATTTCTGGAAGGGTACAATACGATGGATGCCCTGGCAGGCCTGGCGTTTGGAATTATCGTAGTGGATGTCATTAAAAGCCTTGGGGTGGACAAGCCTGGCGATATGGCTAGGAGCACAGTGAAGGCGGGGGTCTTCAGCTCTGTACTGATGGCGGTGATCTATATACTGGTGACAGCAGTGGGAGCGCAGAGCCGCGGAATGGCTGCGGCGGCAGAGAACGGAGGGGAGGCGCTGGCCGTGATCGCGAGTCATTATTTTGGGGCGGCAGGTGCGGTCATCCTTGCGGTGACGGTGACAGTCGCATGTCTGAAGACAGCGGTGGGACTGATCACAAGCTGCAGCGAAACATTCTGCGATGTTTTCCCCAAGGGACCGTCTTACCGTGTCTGGGCAGTCTTATTCAGCGTTTTTTCATTCCTCGTGGCGAACCTGGGCCTGAATGCGATCATTTCCTTGTCCCTGCCTGTGCTCATGTTCCTTTATCCGCTGGCCATCACTTTGATCCTGTTGACGCTGTTTGGGCGCTTTTTTGGAAATGACAGGGTCGTGTACTGCTGGGTGACCATATTTACTGCCGTTGCGGCAGGAGTTGACTTTCTCAATGCCCTGCCGGAGAAAACGCCGGTTTTCTTCTATCTGAAAGGAGGGGCGGAAACGATGGCAGATTTCCTGCCTTTTTCGGAGATCGGGTTCGGATGGCTGTGCCCGGCGCTGCTGGGCCTGGCTATCGGGAGCGGGCATCGATTTTATAAGGCAGCAAGGAGCTTGTGAAAGAGCGGAAACACTCTGGTGTTCCATATGTTTCATTTTACATGTACATCCCGGCCGTTTGTCCTTCCGGAATGCAATGTGATCACTTCTATGGCTGTGCGGGACGAACACTGGCGAGCGCATCCGGGCGTCCCGGGCGATTCTGGAGTATCTGACAGATAAAAACTGTATCGCGCTGGTGGCGACTCATGACCGCGAACTGACAGACCTGCTGGAAGATACATACGCCAATTATCATTTCAGCGAAGAGATCGGAGAGAATGATATTGCATTCAGTTATAAGCTGATGGAAGGGCCTGCCGCTTCACATAATGCTGTAAAGCTGCTGGAATTTGCAGGATTCCCGGAGGAGATCATAGCGGCAGCCCAGGAATAAAACACTGAGAAATGACCAAATATCAGAGGATAACAGCCTGGACGATATGGATCACAGTGAGGGCGCAGACAGATACAGTGAGCGTGATATGTATCCTTCTCCAGAGAGCCTGTCCGGCCTTCTTTTTCAGAGGAGTGAGAAGTGTGAGTATCAGGAGCAGCATCCATGCAAGTTTTCCAGTTATCATGGCCGGATCTTTTCCTGCAAGGACGCCGTGTGCCAGCCCTGTGACGAGCAGGAAGATGCCATAGGCAGTGTGGAACCCTGTAAGGCGTCGGATCCAGGGGTGTTTTTGTGCCAGTTCTGTGCGTTTCAGAGGTGCGAGCATACAGAATATCAGAAGTAGAACTGATATGAGCGCGAGTATTTTTTCCAATATGTTCAAAATAAGATCCTCCGTTCTTGTTTTTTAGCTGGGTTATACATGACTAACTCGTGTGATTATAATTGTAAAAAGGAGATTTGTAAAGATTTACAATATAAAAAATGTGAAAAGAAAATAGATTCTGAATGCAGGAAAGACCTTCGTGTGGTACAATAAATGAGAAAGAAACAATGGATCTGCAGGAGGAAGAAATTATGCGGAGGACAAAAATCATATGTACGCTCGGACCGTCTACTGACAAAGGTGACATACTGGAGACCCTGGTCAGAGAAGGCATGGATGTGGCAAGGTTTAATTTCTCACATGGGACACATCAGGAGCAGAAGGAGCGTCTTGATCAGTTAAAAGATATAAGAAAGCGCCAGGGGAAATATGTGGCGGCGCTTTTGGATACAAAGGGACCGGAGATCCGGATCAAAACATTTGCGGAGGGCAGGATAGAGCTGGAAGAAGGACAGGTATTTACCTTGACGCCTGACGATATCGAGGGAACTCAGGAGAGAGTCTCTGTCACTTATGAAAATCTCTGCAAAGACGTAAAACCAGGGGACAGCGTTCTGATCGACGATGGGTTGATCGGTCTGGAAGTGGTCAGCATTGATGGGAAAGACGTAAACTGTATCGTAAAAAACGGCGGTACAGTATCTGACCGGAAAGGCATCAACCTCCCGGGGAATGACGTCAGCATGCCGTTTATCAGCGAGAAGGACAGGGAAGATATCCTGTTTGGCATCCGAGAGGGCTTTGACTTTATCGCCGCGTCATTTACAAGGACCGCGGATGATGTGGAAGAAATCCGGAAACTCCTGCGTGAGAACGGAGGGGAACAGATCAATATCATAGCGAAAATAGAGAACCAGCAGGGCGTGAATAATATTGACAGCATTATAGAAGCGGCGGATGGGATCATGGTGGCGCGAGGGGATATGGGAGTTGAGATTCCGCTAGAGGAAGTTCCTGTCATTCAGAAAAAGGTTATTAAAAAGGTATACAACGCGGGCAAGCAGGTGATCACTGCCACCCAGATGCTGGATTCCATGATGAAGAATCCCAGACCCACACGAGCGGAGACGACAGATGTGGCAAATGCGATCTATCAGGGGACAAGCGCGATCATGCTGTCAGGGGAGACCGCGGCAGGGAAATATCCTGTGGAAGCTCTGCGGACCATGGTCAGGATCGCGGTGCGCACAGAAAGTGATATCCCATATAGTCAGCTGTTCAGTGTGCGCCAGAAAGAAGAACGGCCGGATATGACTACAGCGATCTCCCATGCGACATGTATGACAGCCATCGATCTGAACGCAAAAGCGATCATCACAGTCAGCAAGTCCGGGCATACGGCCAGGATGATCTCAAAGTACAGACCGGGATGTCAGATCGTGGGATGTTCGCCGGATGAATGCACATGCCGTCAGTTAAATATGTCCTGGGGCGTGTTCCCAGTCCATATTAAAGAGGAATACAGCATGGAGATTCTGTTCCTGCACGCGACAGAAGCGGCAGAACGCTCGGGATATGTCAGGGAGGGCGATGTGGTAGTCCTCACTGCCGGAGTCCCGCTGGGGCGTCCTGGAAATACGAACCTGCTTAAGACTACAGTGGTCGGAGAGTATTGAGAAAAAAGATAAAGATATATATAGAAAAATCAGATTCCGGTAGTAGTATACTATGCTTTCTTATATCTTGGATGCGGAATTAGTGTTTTGGTTGATTGGGTATCAAATATGGCGTCTAAAATGGAAGTAGTTGTGATAATTGATTATAGAAAAAACTGGCAGGATTATTTAGCTAAAAAAGAGAAGTGCCATATGGAGAGTTCGTTGAGATGATTTGCAAAATCCAGCAAAACAAAAAAATAGTGGAAGTTATACGGAAGAAATAATGAACGGGATGCGAAAAGATTTAGGGGTAAAGAAAGTTAAGAAAGGTAACGGGTTGGCTTTCTTTGTTAATGATATAAAAGAAGTTTTAAAGGGAAATAAGTAGAATTGAATAAAACGTGGTGGCAACATTTTGGCAACAAAAAAGTAAACCAAAATAACTGATGTAATTGAAGTAAATATTGACGTGAATCCACATAAAATAAAACAAATATAGTTAATAACAGCAGAGAGTACGCCGAGTTCACATAATCCCATATAATTGCATGACCCAACAAATCCATACCATAACGCCCTTAGCCGTGATTATTAAGTCAGAGCCAAGGGCGTTTAGTCGCTAAAAGTTTATTGATAAGGTTTTAGGCGGTTTGACTCTATGTCTGGGGATAACCCCAAAACCTATGCCGGGATTTTTCCCTGTCAGCAGATATCTTTTTAAAGCCCTCTGGAGGCTTGTGTTTTCGGGATAAGAGCTTTTATCTTCGCGGATTTCCCAAAAACTTTTTCCTCCGCCTGACGAGCTTCCCTGTCTACGCGTGTGATCTGGAACCTTTTCTGGAATTGGATAATGCGATTCCTTTCATCAAGCAGTTCTGCCAGAACAGGTGACAAAAGCCAGGATTCACAATCAAACACAGCATATGGATCATCGAAAAAATCCTCTGCCTGCAAAAATGAAGCGTCGCAGGCCTCCGGCGAAAGAGGTTCTCCTTCCGGAATATGGACATGTATGCGTCCTTCCTCTTCGTCCGTCTCGAACTGAAGCCGGCCGAGGCGGAAAAGTTTCATTTTTAAATGCGCCTTCAGCCATTTTTCCGCTGTAAGACCAATTACGTTTTTTTGCCGCATGCAGTGCGAAAACCAGATCGTAAGATCAGAGAAGGTGTCATAATATATTTTATCCGGAATCCCCTTTTCAGCGTATTTTGTATATAAATCCACAGCAAACCGGACATAAAGGTACAGGAGCAGGGGTTCTTTTTCGCTCTGCTCATCTATTTTACGGAAAAATCCAGCTTCATCTTCATAAAAAAGAACGCGCCAGTCCTGGTAAGTGTTTTCATCCATTTCATAATTTAAAACACATTTTATCCCCTCTTGAGGCAAACCGATCCGTTCCATAAACTGTTCTTTTTCCGGCTTCTTCGCGCATGTGCATTCTTCCGCCAATTCTATGGCAGCCTGATGCAGGCGCCGCACTTCTCCTGCAAGAGCTTCTTTGATCCTTTCATCCGCGGTTTTGAAACCTGCCGTGCCGATTCCGTTGCTGACCCCAAGTCCGTAATAAGATTTGACGCTGTCCAACAGTTTATCGATTTTTCCAACCTGTCCGCTGTAATTTCGTCTCAACTGACGGAGCTTTCTTATATCCCTGACTGCCTCTGTCATCATCTGAAACCTGGGCGAACTTCTGACTGTTGTCCGCTCCCCGCAGTATTCTCCCGGGTAGACCAGAAACATATCCCCTGCCTCAAAATAGCAGTGTGCGTTATCTTCCAGTGGATTTTCACACCAGGCGTCGTAGGCCCATTTCAGGAAGCCATCTGTCCCGCAGAATTCAGCATACCAGATCGCCCATGCCGCCTCTCCCGGATCACTCATAGAGAAAATTCCGGGGTAGTCGCCGATCATGCTGTAAATACTTGTCAGTTTTCCCTGTTTTCTCCGCGCTTCCACTTCGGCGCGAAAGAGGGATAGAGGTATTTTCTCTTCACATATGCTGGAAATGTGAGGCGTTACGGTAAAGAGCCGGTCCCACAACTTTTTGTTATATTTTTCCACGGCGCCGCCTGTTTTATAGGAGCTGCCATTCTCATTCCGGATACTTTCGAGCAGATTCAGCACGGCTTCCATCTCTGCTTCAGGCCGCTCGTCCATGGCGATTATAATGTGCTCAAACCAGCCTTTTTGGTCCAGATGTTTTGCAAAATCTTTCAGGAAAGGCGTCCACGCATCCTCCCACAGTTTTGTTCCCGGGGCGGCTTTTTGCATTTTTTCAGCGCCGTCTTCTGTATACCGCAGAATATTTTCCCACGGAACGATGGAAAAGCATTCTATGTAAGAAACTTTAACTTCCTGTAATAAGAATTCCGCCCACTTATCAAAATCAGTGTAATCGAATTGCCACGTTCCGTCTTTCTTTATCCACTTTATCATGGAAGGATAATCGCACCATGTCTGGTGATACCAGGGTTCCTCAAGGATGGAAGCTGTTCCTGTTTTACCGCCGGCTTCTATATAAGGCCTCATCTCATTTTTCACGATTGCCAGATGCTCTTTTGAAAAAGGGGGAACCTGATAGTATGCGGCGCTCGCATATGGATACTGCCATAAATTTAAATAGTAGTCTTCACCGCTGTCCAGTTCCAGATCAAGGATCCGAATTTTTTGGACCATGGTCAGCGTTTCGACGCTGCCGAGGATCACGCTGATCTTTCCCGTATAAATCCCGGGCGCTGCGTTTTTTGATACAGACACCGTGATCCAGAACGGCTGTATCAGCGTATGGTCTGTTTCTGCGATCAGCACTGCCGCCGCATTTCCCTCGTCGTTTTTCCACAAGGTCATATTGCTTTCTGTGGTCAGATCCTGTGCGTACTCATGGTATCGTGCGGGATCTGACCTCCGCTCTTTAGAAATAAATGTACAACAGGATTTCATTTTGCATCCGCCTTTCTGCTGCAATCTTATTTTTGCTATTTGGATATTCCCAGCTTATCAAAGAAAAACTTATAAAGCAATAGCGCGCCCGAAAGAAAAGGGTATACAGCGCTTGAGAGAAAGGGCTATACAAATTTCCTGTGGAAAGTTATACTGGACAAGACGGAGGAAAACAAAACGAAAAGATGAATATCAGGCGAAAAGTATTTTTAATCATAACCGTATTATGGATGGTGATGATCTTTTCTTTCTCCGCGCGGCCCGCGGAGATCTCATCTGAGGACAGCCGGCATGTGGGACTTTTGGTAGGAGAGATTTTTGTGCCCGGATTTGAAGATTGGACAGAAGCAGAGCGGGAGGCATTTGCCGAAAGGGTGGATCATCCTGTGAGAAAGACAGCTCACGCGGCTGAATTCGCTGCGCTGGGACTCTTTGTAGCAGGCGCTTATATAGAAGGCGGGAAGCCCGCCGGAGAAAAGAAGGACAAAAAGAATAAAGGCGCTCAGAGCAGTGGGCGACAGACAGGCATCGGTAGGGGGATATTTGTGTCCTGGCTCATAACTGCGGCCTATGCGGCCACAGATGAGATCCATCAGCTCTTTGTGCCCGGCCGCAGCGGCCAGGTTTCAGATGTGGTGCTGGACAGCGCCGGGGCGATGGCAGGGTCTGCTTATTCTGGCGGCGGTCAGATTTTATCCGGAGGAGGTATAGCGAGTGAACATAAATGAGCTGAATGAGAGGTTTGGATTTCGGAACATACGTCCGGAGGAAGCCGGACAGGCGGCTGAGATCGAGCGGATCTGCTTCCCGTCCAACGAGGCGTGTACAGAGACGATGATGCGGGAGCGGGCGGCATCAGTGCCGGATCTGTTTCTTGTCGCTGTGGACCACAAGACCAGGAAGCTCGCCGGATTTTTAAATGGCCTTGCCACCAATGAACATGCGTTCAGAGATGAGTTTTTTACGGATTCAGGGCTGCATGATCCGGATGGAGAAAATATCATGCTCCTCGGGCTGGATGTGCTGCCGGAATACCGCGGGCAGGGACTGGCTCGCGAGATCATGCGGCAGTATCAATGCCGGGAAGCCCTGCGGGGCAGGAAGATGCTGATTCTGACCTGCTTGGAAAACAAGGTCAGGATGTATGAGAAGATGGGGTTCCGGGACAATGGTATCTCAGCGTCCGGCTGGGGCGGCGAAGAGTGGCATGAGATGAGCTGCGCGTTGAACATGAGAGACAGTTAATTTTATATACCGGGAACATAACATCTGTTCAGTTGTGCGAAGCCTCTCTGTCTGCTATCCTGAAGTCAGCAAAAGCCGATGCGGGATTATTTGGCGAGGAGGGATTCTGTATGCAAATTGGAGAGAACATACGGAAATTCAGAAAAGAAAAAAATATGACCCAGGAGGAAATGGCAAGGAGACTTGGCGTTACGCCGCCGGCTGTAAATAAGTGGGAGAATGGAAATTCCTGCCCGGATATCATGCTGCTGGCGCCGATCGCAAGGCTTCTGGATATTTCTGTGGACACACTGCTGTCTTTTCAGGGGGAGCTGACCGATGAAGAGATAAAACAGATTGTTGCCGAGGCGGACAGTAGATTTAAAGACGGCGCCTTTAAAGAGGCATTTGGTTTCATTAAGAAAACGTTGGAGAAATACCCGAACTGTGACCAACTGGTATGGCAGCTGGCGCTGATGCTGGACGGATACCTTATGTTCAAAGAAGTGAGAGATCCGGGTAAATATGACCTGTTTATTTCTGAATGTTATACAAGGGCGCTGGAAAGTAAAGATGAAGATATCCGTTATAGTGCGGCCGAGGCACTGTACAATTTTTATCTGAGGAAAGAGAAGTTTGAAGAAGCAGAAAAGTATTTAGAATATATGTCCCGCCAGAATCCGGAGCGGAAACGGATGCAGGCGCTTATTTTTGGAAAAACGGGGCGGGTGCAGGAGGCGTACAAAGCATACGAAGAGCTTTTGTTTGCCGATTATCAGATCATCAGCGTGATCTTCAACAGCCTGTGTATGCTTGCGATTCAGGACGAGGACATGGAAAAAGCGCATTACTATGTGGAAAAGCAGGCTCCTCTGGCGAGGCTTTTTGAGATGGGAGACTACTATGAGGTTACGGGAAGACTTGACCTTGCCGCTGTGGAAAAAGATGAAAAGACAGCGGCAGAAACAGCGGAGAAAATGCTCTCCAGTGTCGAAAGGATCATGGATTTTACTGTTTCGCCGCTGTATGGGCATATGGTGTTTAAAGAAACGAATGATAAATTAACGGCAGAGTTGAAGCAGAGCCTGATCAATTGTTTTAAAGACCAGGACTCGTTTGGATTTATGAAGGATAATTCCAGATGGCAGAAGCTGATAGAAAGGTTTAGCGAGGGATAAAATCAAAAAAGATTAAAAGCAGATCCCTGCCTGACGCCTTACTTCGTCCAGTACCCGGATCGTGTCCAGCGAATATTTCAGATATTTGTGATCTACTTCTTTCTTTTGGATCAGTTTTAAAAATTCCTGAATTTCAAATATCATATTGTTTTTCACAGGGGTGAAGGGGAGTCTCTCGATCTTGCCGCCTTCCAGGGTGTCCCGCGAACCTTCTCTGAGGCGGAGGCTGATCGTCTCCGGCTTGCTGACATAGTCGATCATGATCGATCCGTCCTCGCCCTGGAGGACGCTGGGGTTTACGGAGGCCGCTATTTTGGAGTACACGGCTTCCGCTGTCATGCCGTCATATTCCATGAGCACGATGCCGCTGCCGTCGAAACCGTTTGACAGCTTGGTTGAGAGCGCTTTGACATTTTTGGGCGCTCCGAAAAGGCGTACCAGTGAATGGATACAATACACGCCGATATCCATGACCGCCGCGTTTCCGAGCTTGGGGTTGAAGGCATTCTGGACAACGCCTTCCCGGTAGCTGTCGTAACGGCTGGAATACTGGCAGAATTCGAAAGTGACGCGGCGCAGTTTCCCGATCCGCGGAAGATGCTTTTCGATCAGGTCATATGCGGGGTCAAAATCCGGGCGCATCGCTTCCAGGAGAACGACGTCATTTTCCCGGGAGCAGTCGATCATAGAGCGCGCTTCCTGTTCGCTGACTGCCATGACCTTTTCGCACAGCACATGTTTTTTGTGATCCAGGGCTCTGAGTGTCTGGGAGCAGTGTGCAAAATTAGGGGACGCCACATAGACCGCGTCCAGACCGGAGTCCAGAAATTCGTCATAGTCTGTGTACACCCGGGGGATCCCATGCTTATCAGCGAAGGCTTTTCCGGTCTCCTGCTTCCTGGAGCAGACAGCATACAGCTCCGCGCCGGGCACCTGAGACGCCGCTTCGCAGAAGTCATCGCTGATAAAATTTGTTCCGATCATTCCGATTTTTAATGTCATAAAAGTGTCCTCCTTTTCAGGTATCGTTTTTTGTATCGTCTGGCGGGTATGGTGCCCTGACAGATGATTGATAAAAAGCTATGTATCAGCAGTAGAATGCCGCTGCCGCCCGGATCAGATAAGCTGTATCTTTGACTCCTGCTGTCTCGTACGGAGAGTGCATGGCGAGCTGGGGCAGTCCGATGTCCGCTGTGTTGAGCGCAACCTGCGTGTTAGAGATATTGCCCAGGGTGGAACCGCCTGCCATGTCCGAACGGTTGGCAAAAGTCTGGACCGGTACGCCCGCGGCACTGCAGATATCCCGGAACATTGCTGCAGAAATACCGTCCGTGCAGTATTTCTGATTTGCGTTAAACTTTAGTACAATGCCGCCGTTCAGGTAAGGGCGGTTGGAGGGGTCCGACTTGTCAGGATGGTTCGGATGGACAGCATGGGCATTGTCCGCGGAGATCATGAAGCTGTCCGCCAGATGGATCAGATAATCCTCGTGCGTGTAACAAAGGCTGTCGTGGATCCGTGTAAGTGTGTCATACAAGAAAGTGGACGCCGCACCCTGTTTGGTCGTGTTGCCCACCTCTTCACTGTCCAGTACGCAGTATACAGCCAGGTGAGATGCCTTCTCCCCGGCAAGGAACCCTTTCAGGGATGCAAAGGCACACTGGAGGTCATCCAGACGCCCGCAGGAGATGAATTCTTCCGAAGCTCCCCATATGCTTGCCTTCTGCCTGTTATAGAGAAAGAGGTCTTGACCGAGGATATCGCTCTCCTCCACGCCTGCGGCGTCGGCGATCAGCTTCATGAATGTCCCTTTTGCGGTGAAGGCGCCGTAGAGAGGCAGCATGTCCTTCTGGGCGTTATACTTATAACCATCGTTTGCCTCCCGGTTCATATGGATGGCAAGGTTCGGGATCAGGAGGAGGTCCCGGTCGATATTGACAAGGCGGGAGCAGAGCCCGCGCTGGCGGTCTTTTACAATAACCCGCCCCGCCACGGAAAGAGGCCGGTCCAGCCAGGGCGCGCAGAGCATGCCGCCATAGCGCTCCACATTCAGCCTGATATACTGTCCGTCAGTCTCCAGTTCAGGGTTCTCCTTGACCTTGAAAGCCGGGGAATCGCTGTGGCTGGCGATGATACGCATGCCTGCCATCTCCCGGTCCGGTACGGTAAAGGCAATGATAGAAGAATCATTCCGTGTGACAAAATATCTGCTGCCGTTGTTCAGCTTCCACTTTTTATTCTCATGTAATTGTGTGAATTGTTCTCCAAATAGGATATTTTTTATATTATCTATGGCATGGAAACAGGAAGGACTGGTTTCCAGAAAGAGTGAGAGTTCTTTTAAAATTGATCGTTCCATGAAAGAAAAATACTCCTTTGTATGAAAATTTGCTTTATAGGGATCATATCCCTTTTCCTGATGTTTTCAGAATATAATTTGCCTGTTATGCTGTCAAGATTAATTTTCTGTATCTTTACATTCCTTTTTTTCTTTCGTATACTGAACTTCAGGAGGAGTTGATCGTATGAGAGTGCTGATTGCAGAAGATGAAAAGAATTTGAATAAGATACTGGCCGAGCGTCTGAAAGCGGAACATTACAGTGTGGACTCCTGTTACGATGGACAGGAGGCCCTGGATTATCTGGACAGCGCGGAGTATGATGCTGTGGTGCTGGATATTATGATGCCGGTGCTGGACGGTTTGAGTGTGCTGAAAAAGATGCGGGGGAAAAACAACAGTACGCCTGTGCTCCTGCTGACCGCAAAGGACAGCATTGAGGACCGGGTGCATGGTCTTGATGCGGGCGCGAACGACTATCTGGTCAAGCCGTTTGCCTTCGAAGAACTGCTGGCGCGGATCCGGGTGCTCCTGCGCAAGCCCGCGGAAACACCAAAGACCTGCTATCAGGCAGCAGATCTGGAGGTCCATATGGATACTCAGCAGGTACTGCGCGCGGGCAAAGAAGTGAAGTTGTCCGGAAAGGAGTTCGCGCTGCTCCGATATATGATACAGAATGCGGGTATCGTGCTGTCGAGGGATCGGCTGGAAGAGCATCTGTGGAATTTTGACTATGCGGGCGGATCAAATGTGATCGATGTGTATATCCGCTATCTGAGGAAAAAGATTGATGAAGGACATGAACAGAAGCTGATCCATACGGTCAGAGGGGCCGGATATGTGTTGAGGGCGGAAGAATGAAGCGATTTTCTCTTAAACTGAAACTGACCTTATTATATACCTTTTTCACGCTTTTGGTCACATGCGCGGCGCTGGCGATCCTGTTTTCCCTGAGTAACAGGGAAGTGCTGGAGGCGGCCCAGTCCAAGCTGGAGAGCCGCGTTCAGGAGAGTACGGAAGATCTTCGGCTCAGGAGCGGGACTCTTCAGGTGGATAATGATTTCTATTCCGTGACCCAGAATGTGTACCTGTCTCTGTACGATGAAGACATGTATTTCCTTTTCGGAAAAGTCCCCATCGGCTTCAACAGCCAGCCGGATATCTCAGATGGGGAGCTGCGGACCATGACAGACGGAAATATAAGCTGGTATGTTTACGATATGTCTTACCGGGTCTCGGATACCCGCACGGTTTTTATCAGAGGGATCACATCCGTTACGGAAGCGGAGGAGAGCTTTGTCGTGACGCTGCGGTTCGCGCTTATCATCTTGCCGGCGCTTGTGCTCATGACCGCGTTTATCGGATACCGTATGACAAGGAGGACGCTGCTCCCGGTAAAGAAGATCACGAGGACTGTTCAGGAGATCCGTGCGGATGCAGACCTGTCAAGGCGGATAGGGCTGCCGGAACACAGCAGAAAAAGCGGTGATGAAATATACGGACTGGCGGAGACTTTTGATGAAATGCTGTCCGAGCTGGAGGAAGTATTCAGCAGAGAAAAGCAGTTCACTTCGGATGTGTCCCATGAGCTCAGGACTCCGGTGAGCGTGATCCTCGCCCAGTGCGGCGCCTGCCTTGTTGACGAGAGCCTGACGCCGGAGCAGAGAGAGCAGATCCTGCTTATACAGAAAAAAGCGGAAGAAATGTCGGCTATGATCTCACAGCTTCTTTTTCTGTCAAGAGCGGACCAGGGGCGCCAGCCGATCCAGAGAGAAAGGCTGAACCTGAGTGAACTGACATACATGGTTGCAGAGGAACAACAGTTTCTGGCGGAGGATCAGGGAGCTGCGGCAAAAATACACTGCAGGATCGAGCCGGATATTTACGCGGATGCGGATGAAACACTTTATATCCGTATGGTGTCGAACCTGATATCAAATGCAGTGTATTACAGCGGGGATCATGCAGAGGTTACGGTGGAACTCCGCAGTTCGGACGGAACTGTTACAGGCCGCGTGATAGACAATGGGATAGGTATATCCGAAGAGGATCTTTCCCATATATGGGAGAGATTTTACCGGGCAGATGATTCCAGGTCAAAAGGAGGCCGGTCCGGTCTGGGCCTTCCCATGGTGAAATGGATCGTGGAGGCGCATGGGGGAACAGTGACTGCGCACAGCCGGCTGGGGGAAGGCAGCACCTTTGTGTTTGAGTTCCCGGTATCATCACACAGTGAGGAGGAGTCCTGAAAAAGTTTTTTACAGGAAAAGAAAAATTTTAATCTGGATTTAATATTCGTATAATATATTTATCAGCGTCAGGGCAGCAGAGAAAGCTCTGGCGCTGAATTTTGAATGGATAATGAAAAGGAGATCAAAAATGAAAAAGAAATATTTCACAGCAACTGTAATCGCGGCAGCAGCAATCGGGATCCTGACAGGATGCGGGAGCAGGGCGGACATCGGAAGGGATGCGGCAGTGACGGCCGCTCTCAATGACGCGGGGGTGAGTGAGCAGGAAACGGCGGCTCTCAGCGTTTCACTGGATGAGGACAACGGCCGGAGAGTTTACGATATCCAGTTCAATGTGGCTGAGAAAGAGTATGACTATGAGATAAGCGCAGCAGACGGAAATATCCTGAGTTCTAATGTTGATATTAACGAGCATTACGCAGCCCTGAATAACAGCCAGGGCACGGCGGATCAGAACGCGGCATCAGGTCAGGGAAATGCGGCTTCGGGTCAGGGGAATACCGGAGTAAGCCAGGGGAATACCGGAGCAGTCCAGGGAAACACCGCGGCGGTCACCCAGGATCAGGCAGTACAGACGGCTCTGGCCAGAGTCCCGGGGGCGACAGAGCAGAATATAAGGATCCAGCTTGATTACGACGATGGCGTGCAGCGCTATGAGGGAGACATCATTTATAATAATATGGAATATGATTTCGCCATTGACGCGAATACCGGAGAAGTGATCGAGTGGAGTGAAGAGAGGCGATAAAATAAAATTGGATAAAATTCATATTATGTGAAAAATTTTAATGTTTCTTTAATTTTTTACAAATATACTACTCACATAAAAGGAGACAGGAGATAAGGAGGTAAAAAAATGAAACGAAAAAACGTAACAATTCTCGCAGGTATGATACTGTCTTTTGTGTTTCTCACAGGATGCGGCATCAAAGGGACAGATTATCTGGCACAGTCAAATAATAACTCGAATACAGGCAGCTCTGCTTCAGAAACTGAAGAGCAGCTCCAGAGTAAGATCGACGCGCTCCAGAGTGAGATCGACAGCCTGAAACAGTCGCAGAATACACAGGACTCGGGACAGACTTCAGGACAGGATTCGGGGCAGACTTCAGGACAGGATTCCGGAACCGCATCCAACAATACTCAGAGCAATACTCAGACCACGGATAACAGCCAGAATGCAGGAACTACCGGTACAGGCAGATACGCTGGCACCGCGGCGGCAAATGTTCAGATCAGCCTGGAGGAGGCAACAAGGATCGCGCTGGAGAGAGTGCCGGGAGCAACCGAGCAAAATATTTCCATCCACCTTGATTTTGACGATGGCTGGTATGTGTATGAAGGCGATATCATTTACAACCGGATGGAATATGAATTTGACATTGACGCAAACACCGGAACTATTTTAAAATGGGAACAGGAACGCTGGTAATATATAGAAATAGAATGAGTAAATAAAAGGAGAAGAGGAAAATGAAAAAACTTGGGATAAAAGGGATTATTGCAATTGCAGTGGGAGTTGTCATCATCCTGCTCGCGGGAGGATTCGCCGCAGTCATGCTGCTCAGAGTAGATCCGGCGGAAGCGCAGAATATCGCGCTTAGCCAGACCGGAGGCGGGGAAATCGTTTCTCAGGAGGTGAGCAGTGAAGGCCTGTGGAATGAATATTCATATACGATCGTAAATGGAGATACATGGTATGAGATCGAGATCGGCGGTTTCGGCGGTATAGAAGGGATCGAATCCGGTTCGCGCGGAGCGCGCTATATCGACTGAGCAGTTTTGCACAGCTGATTTTATGACTGGATGGACGTAAGGAGTTCCTTGAGTTTTCGCGAATTGTAATAAAAAGATGAGTATGTCTTTCTAAAGTACCAATCTGCCCATTTTTTGAGAGATTTAGAATGGCAGAACCGAGAGTAGAGGCACTTTTATAAGCCCCGCCGGAACCGGGCTTTGGGAGACATATACTTTTATCTATTCAGGCGGTCAGCTTAAGGCAGAGTTGACGGTATGTCGGACGCTTTGTCCTGTACCAGAGCC
>DXDR01000009.1 GCA_019115385.1 Candidatus Mediterraneibacter avicola
GAAATGCTCGACGCTGCAGAAGCAGATGAGTAAAATCCTGCAAATGTGATCGCCACCTGAATGGTGGAAAGAAACTTCGTTGAATCTTCAAATAATCCCTCAATCACCTTTGCCTTTTTATTCCCCTCCTCCGCAAGGCTGCGTATCCTGTTCTTATTGACAGATACGACCGCCATCTCTGCTCCGGCGAAATATGCGTTCAGCAAAGTGAAAAACAACAACAGTAACAAGTCGAAAATAATAGTGTTCCCCGCAGGGTCCGCGTCCATAAAAAATACTCCTCCTAATCAAATATTATCAGGAGAAGTATATCATGCGGAGGCCGTTTGCGCAAGATACGTTACAAACCGCAGCCCCTGCACGCTGCAAACCGCGGCCTCAGCATGCTGCCAACCGTAACCTCAGCACACTGTAAACCACAGCTTTTCAGCGCTGCGCCCCATCCTCTCAAGACACCGCGGTCCCCGGGGCGCCATTATATCCTGCACCGTCCGGCACATCACTCATCATGTTCTTCATCCGGTTTTACATGCTCTGTGATAAATCCCGGCACCTGTCCCCGGGGCAGCCCCAGCGCATAAGAAAACTCACTGAAAAGAGCATGCTCCAGGATCATCTGATATTTCTTGTCCACACTGGTGATCGAGCCCCTGCTTTTCGTGCGGCTATACGCAGTCTTAAGCACCTTCACCCAGTCCTCCGGCGAATATCCGGAGATACACTCCTTATATTCCTGCTCCCTGAGCTTTTCGTTTTTCACATGCAGAGTCTCTATATCCTGCATACGCCCGATCAGGTCAAGCGCCTCTTCCCGGCTGACCGGCCTGCGGATATGCGTTTTATCATCCGCGGGCACATACACTCTGTCCCTGGCATCTTCCACTGACTGGAGAGTATAGTACACTTTCGCCTTGTCCGTATATAAAAAATCCAGCGTGCCGATTTCCTCTACCTTATATAGTCCTCTGCACTTATAAACTACCGCGTCTCCTCTGTCCAGCATACAGTTCCTCCTTTTTCCTGCCCGGCCTTTACGACAGCACGGCTCTTACACTTTTTTCCTGTCACTAAAAGTATTGCCTAAAAAAGACCGGTACAACGCTGTAACGGTCTTTTAAGCAGTTCGTCTGCAAAATATTTTAACATTTTCCCTCTTAAAATGTAAGATCTCTAAACGATTTCAATTTTTTCGTTATTTTTCACCAATGTGTCAGGTAAATATTTTGTGCAGTTTTCTGATTTACTCCTGCCCGCTGATCCGGATCGTAAACGCTTCTCCCACAGGCTCATAGCCCGAGCTCATCTGACCGCTGGTCTCCGGCATTTCCACAGCATACGGCGTTAACGTGATCGATGACGCCTGATCGCTGATATAACCATTATCAATCGCCTGAACTTCCATCCTGCCTTCTTTCTGCTCAGAATGACGCACAAAAAATTCAACCGGATTGCCCAGATCATCCTCTCCTTTGAGCACAAGATCGTAATCATAGCTATCTGATGTCTTTGTAAAATAGATGCTCTGTCCCATGGCGTTTGAGGTATATCTTTCAAAAGTGACCCTGCTGCCATCAGGGAGTGTGACCGTTTCATCCAGAGGCACAGTCAGCGTGTCAAGCGCCAGCTCTTCGCCGGATGCCGTGAAACTAAATGTCCCGATCTTCTCGCCGTTTACCGAATATTGAATCTCCATATCAATATCCCGAGCCGTATCAATATCCGGGAGCTCCTGCTTCCAGTCTGATGCCAGAGTATAATCATCCACCTTAACCGTTCCACCGCTTCCCGCCAGTGATACCATTCTGCCATTGATATACACGGCCATATCATCATGGTAGGACATCTCAGCTTCTGTTGTCTCCATTTTTTCCGGCACTGTCAGCGTATAAGCAATATGCATGCTTTCTTCATCAAGAACCACTTCGTTCAGAGTGACAGAATAGCCTTCTTTTGAAATCGTACTCCCGACTACTGTTTTATACGGCTCAAGATCTTTTGATATTCCCAGCGCCTGTGAAAGATCGTACACGACAGCCTTCACTCCCGCATATACACTATAACGCAGCGGTCCTACCGCAGTTCCTGCCATAACGGCACAGAGGACAGCCGCAGCAGCGGCATATCTGGTCCACCGCTTAGATGATGGACGTCTCCTTGATGCAAAAGCCTTTTTCCACTTTTTTTACGTCTATCGCACTTACATTTGACACTTCATATTCTTTTGGCTGATGATCCATTTCATTTAACAGATCGTAAACGGATTCTCTCATAGCTGATCTCCTTTCGGCTGCATTCCATACAGGTTCCTGAGCTTTTTCTTCCCGCGGGACAGATGATTATAGATAACAGATTTTGACATTCCCATGGCTCTGCTCACTGTATCCAGGTCCTCTTCCTCTACATACAGCTTCCAGAACAGCTCTCTGTCCGCCGGCTTCAGGCAGCTCAGCATTTTCTCTGTCTCTACGGAGATTTCATTTTCCAGAATCGAGAGTTCCGGCATCTGCCGGTCCTGCTTTTCTCTTCCCATGATCTCCTTAGTGGTAGTATAAAAATAGTACAAAGTAAAGATGCCATGCAAACCTAAATCATGTATGATAAGATAGATGATAAAAAGGAAGCGGTACAGGCATGGCAAAGGGTAGCAGATACGATCA
>DXDR01000052.1 GCA_019115385.1 Candidatus Mediterraneibacter avicola
CTTTATGTCCGCCCACCTCAAATTCACGGATCTCCCCAAAATAGCTGGACTGATATGTGTATCCGGGACAGGGGTGGGTGAAGAATCCATTCCCACTCACCACGTTTCCCCCTGTCGGCGGGAGATAGCCGCTGCCGCCGCCGCTGCTCTGCTCCTGCCGTATCCTTTCAGCCTCTCTAGCCTCAGCTTCCAGCCTTTCCAGCGTGTCCGCATTTTCCTGGATCTGCGCCTGAATTTCTGCGAGTTCCGCTTCGTTGCTGCTGATCAGCGCGCTCACTTCCTCCTGCTGCGTCACAAGCTGGGTTTGAAGCGTGTTCAGCTCCTCGTACTCTTTCTGGACTTCTTCTTCTTTCTTCTCTACCTCGTCAACTGTCGTCTGATACTTGATCAGCTCATTTCTATCATATTCAGAAATCCGGGAAACATACTCTGCTTTGTTGAGAAAATCGCCCATATTTTCGCTTGCAAAAAGCATCTCCATGAACTGGGTACTGCCTCCCTCGTACATGAACTTAATTCGGATCTTCATGCTCTCATACTGGTCATTCGCATTGATCCTTGCCTCTACCAATTCATTTTCTACGGCTGCCACTTCCGCTTCCTTTTCGGTCAGCTTCTCCTGAGTAGCCTCCATATCCGCGATAATGGAGTTCAGCTTCTCGGACAGTGTTGCCTGCTCGGCTTCCGCAGCCTCTTTCTGTTCATCCAGCTCATCCGCCTTCTGCTGCGCCTCATCCAAGGTAACTGCACTTACGCTGTAAGCCAGTCCCATTGTCAGGATCAGCGCCATCAAAAGCCCCCACAGCTTTCTCATTCGTTTTTTCATAAGAACACCTCCTATACTTTCAGGTGCTTACGCACGGTGAAGAAACTTCCCAGGAAACCGATCCCGATTCCCATCACCAGGCCGACCGGGAGAAGGATCTGGTAAACTGTTCCTACCGGCAGGAAATCAATAATATTCTGCAGGATACTGAACCTCTCCA
Source organism: Candidatus Mediterraneibacter avicola (assembly GCA_019115385.1). Lineage (GTDB taxonomy): Bacteria > Bacillota > Clostridia > Lachnospirales > Lachnospiraceae > Mediterraneibacter > Mediterraneibacter avicola. Next base: position 987 of record DXDR01000052.1, read on the forward strand.
TAATATACTGTACAGCCTTATCATACAGGAAGTACAGGAGCACGAGCGGAAGCGCCGCGCCGAAGATACCGATGATCAGACCTTCGATCACGAATGGTGACCGCACGACAAAGTCCTTTGCACCGATGTATTTCATAATCGCAATCTCTTCCTTGCGGACTGTGATACCCATCGTAACTGTATTGCTGATCAGGAAAATGGACACCCCAAACAGGATGATAATGATCGCAATTGACACGACCGCCACAAGTGTATTCACGCTGGACAGTGTGTTGGCGACCACATCTGAACGATTGACCTCGCGTACACCGTCAAGCTGCTGTGCGAATTCCACAAGCTCCTTCTGTGTTTCTGACAGAGACCGGCTTCTCGCGAGCAGGCTCTGATTGTCATCTGTGGTCTGCATGTATACCTCATAGTTGTCAGAGCTTGCCAGCGGATTATCATTTTTGAATCCTTCCGCCAGCTCCGGGTTAGCCCCAAAATACTGTTTCTGGAACTCCTCCCACGCCTCGTCGGCTGAAACATATACTACATCCGACACACCTTGATGGCTTTCCAGCTCTTCTCCGATCTCCCTTTTCTGGGCTTCCGTGGCATCCTCATCAAAAAACACTGTAATTGCCACGCCTTCCTCTGCTGTCCTGATAATATGCTGAAAATTTACAAGAATCGAGAAAAATAAACCAAACAAGAAGATACAAGCTGACATCGTCGCAATGGATGCGAGAGAAAACATCTTGTTCCTCCAGATATTCTTAACGCCCTGTTTTCCGACGTATCCTATTGTACTAATCCTCATCTATATACCCACCTTTTTGTTCATCACTGACGATCACGCCCTGTTTCATCGTGATAACGCGCTCGTTCATCTCGTTTACGATCTCCTGGTTATGTGTAACGACAAGAACTGTCGTTCCGCGTTCGTTTGCCTCCTTCAGAATGCTCATGATCTCCCATGAATTCGTCGGATCCAGGTTTCCTGTCGGCTCGTCGCACAACAAAATGGCAGGCTCATTTACAAGCGCCCTTGCAATTGCGACACGCTGCTGCTCTCCTCCTGAAAGTTCCTTTGGGAAAGATTTATATTTCTGTGCGAGTCCCACAAGGGAAAGTGCCGCCGGCACCTTCTTCTTGATCACCCTGGTAGGCGTCTCTGTCACACGCAGCGCAAATGCAATATTCTCATAGATATTTCTGTCCTTCAGCAACCGGAAATCCTGGAAGACAACGCCAAGTCCCCTTCTGTATTTCGCGATATGGCGGTGCTTCATCCGGTTTAGGTTCTGCCCGTTTACGATGATCGTTCCCTCTGTCGGATTCAGTTCCTTCATGATAAGACGAATCAGGGTGGATTTACCTGACCCGCTGTCGCCGACGATGAAAACGAACTCTCCCCGTTCGATCTTAACGGAAACTCCGTTAAGAGCAGCATTCCCCTTGGAATACTCCTTTGTCACGTTCCTTAATTCAATCATATGTTCCTCCTAATTATTCATACTCCTGTGTAGATCAATATTCCAATGACTCCATATACTTCATGTATTTGACGACCATCAGCGCGATCTTGAATGTGATCGCATCCTCAAAGACGCGCAGGTCCAGTCCGGTGCTCTTCTGGAGCTTGTCCAGCCTGTATACAAGAGTATTTCTGTGAATATAAAGCTGCCTGGACGTCTCTGATACATTGAGACTGTTTTCAAAGAATTTGTTGATCGTCGTCAATGTCTCCTCATCAAATTCGTCCGGAGATTTCCCCTCAAAAATCTCTTTGATAAACATCTTGCACAGCGGTATCGGAAGCTGATATATCAGACGTCCGATGCCAAGAGTCGCAAACGCTATGATGTCCTTATCGTCAAAAAAGATCTTGCCTACGTCAAGAGCCATCTTTGCTTCTTTGTAAGATTTTGAAACTTCTTTGATATCATTGACGATGGTGCCGTAAGCGATGCGTATCTGCTCCTCCTCTCCCTCGCTGCGGAGCGTATCGAGCATCTCTTTTGCCATCTTTTCAAGTTCCCTGCCGCCTTCCCTCTCCGCCAGTTCCTTGACAACAATGATGTTCTTCTCATCCACTGCTGTGATGAAATCTTTTGATTTCCCGCCGAGAAGGCCTCTTACATTTTCAAGCGCAGCATTATCTTTTTCGTGCGATGTCTCAATAATAAAGATAACACGTTTTACTTCTGTGTCAATATGTAATTTTTTTGCACGGTTATAAATATCTACCAAAAGCAGGTTGTCGAGCAGAAGGTTTTTGATAAAATTATCCTTGTCAAATCTCTCCTTATAAGCAACCAGAAGACTCTGGATCTGAAATGCCGCAATCTTGCCCAGCATATAGACATCCTCGCTGTCGCCGTCGGCAAGAAGCACATACTCCAGCCGCTGTTCGTCAAAAATCTTGAAGAACTGACAGCCCTGGATTACCTGACTGTCCGCGGGCGACTCAACAAATGAGAGCACCGCCTCGCTCCTGTCCTGCACATTTTCAAATGTGGCAGCCAGCTCCTTCCCTTCTGTGTCAAGCACACAAAAATCGACTCTTGAGATTCCCTTTAGCCCCTCTATCGTATTTTGCAGTATCTGATTCGAAATCATATTTTTCCCTCCGCTCCTTAAGATTATTTCATGTACATTTTTCACAAAGTTTAAGTCGAAATAATTTCTTACGTTCACATACTCATGTAATATATTAATGCAAAACATCAAAAAAAGAAAGAGGAAATACACTTTTTTTATGCATTTCCTCAAAGTTTTTACAAAAAATTCATATTTCTTAGCCTATGCATTCTTCACAAAGCGCCTCTGTGCCCTTCTACTTCTCTTTTCCCACACGCCAGGAGAACATAAACTTCCTGAAAAAATGCCGCAGTCTGCCCGCCGCCTTATGGCCGCCCCGGCTCTCCGCAAATACAGCGCCGCAGCCCAGCCATACTTTTGCATTGAGCAGAGCTTTGTTCCTGCTGATAAACTGCTCCTGGTAAGGAGACGCCAGTACCGAGAGGATACAGTCAGTCTCTGTGCCGTTTATCTCGTTGACCACACTCTCCTCACGTTTATCATCGGCCTCTATGATACCGCTGCCTGCCAGACAGATTCCCCTGCTGTATCTGCGCAGCATTTCTCCGACGCGCTGAAGGTCTTCCTCCGTCTCGGCAAGCAAAAACACTCTTTTCTGATTCTTCTGCAGATATTTCAAAAACAGCTTTAGAAAGGTCCGGTTTTCTGTTTCTTTCATTCTGCCTTTATCCGTCATGTCCGTGCCCTTGAGTATCTCCGCCTCCCCGGGCAGCACAAGATCCATCTCCCGGAACAGTTCTTTCCATTCCGCGTCTTCCCTGCCCTTCATAAGAGCATCCATGGACATGATCTCAATTGTATCAACCAGTTCGTTTTCCATAAACTGCATTACCTTAAGCATGGCTTCTTTCGCGGTAAGACAGTTCAGGCTGACGCCCAGAACATCTATACTATCTGTCATCGCTACATCACCTATCGTCTTCCCAGTTGTACAATTTTATCAAATATCTGCTTTTTTGTAAAGATTTTACTGTTCCTGTTTCTTCTTTTTTGTCACCAGTCCGCCGATACGCCCTGTCTCTTTTGACGTCAGTGACTTCCATCCCTGGGAGAGCACCCTGTCAAGAAGTCCCAGTTCTTCGGCCACCTCATATTTCAGCTTTTCATCCGGCTCCAGATTATTCAGATCAATCGGTTTTTCCTTCTTTGTTCCCATGACACTCCTTCTTTCCGCTTTCTTGGCACAAAAATATTGCCCTCTTTTCACAGGAGTATTGCCGGATGCCGGGAAGGATATACAGCCGGGATGATATATGGCTTGACACCAGACCGGATTTGACGCTAGACTGGATTTGGCGCAAGGCTGAATTGGGGACCAGGCTGAATTTAGGGATAACCGACTGAAGGGAGTGATCTATTTGCAAAATCTGATGCTTTTTGTTACTTATACAACAAAGCCCGGGATGCGGGAAGCCTTTACAGACGAAATCCTGAAAAGCGGGGTATTGGAAAAAATCCGCCGGGAAAGCGGATGCCTGGGCTATGAGTATTACCAGCCTGTCGGCAGAGCTGATGAAATCCTTTTATTAGAAAAATGGGAGACGGAGGAGCAGCAAGCACTTCACTTAAAACAACCGCATATGGAGATATTAAAGTCCATAAAAAACAAATATGTGACCGACACCCGCCTGGACAAGATATTATTTTAATGAAGAAAACCGCAGTTCTCTGTTTACTGCGGTTTTCGTAGGTTTTATCAGGCGCCTGCCCTCGCAGACTGATTCAGACTATTTTCCATAAGCTGTTTCTGATCGTTTTCTGCATTGGATGATCCCGATTGTCTCCTACACCGGCTGGTCCGGTATGATGATCGCTGCTATGATATATGCAACTATCCCTCCGCCGGTGCATCCGAACAGCACGAATGCGAGTCTGATCAGCGTCGGATCAATGTTAAAGTATTCTCCGATCCCCCCGCACACTCCGCAGAGCATTTTACTTGTTCTTGAACGATATAATTTTTTATCTGACATTTTTTATTTCCCCTTCCTAAACGAATCTCGTGTTTTTAAGATCACCCCGGAAAGCCCGGTTTATTCAAACATGATCTCCACGGTGCCCATGTTGCATTCCGCCTCGATGCTGCGCCCGCTTCCATTGTCTATTTTCATTTTATTACCGATGCCGCTGTATGATTCCCCATCGATCAAAAGCTCTCCCACGGAGCATTTCACCTCATAATCATAAGCGTCCGCCGTTCCCGAAAGGGTGCAGAGCACCTCTCCCACATTGCAGTTGATCTTGGCCCGGTCTGCCACCTCGCCTTCCAGCGTGATCTGTCCGACACCGCAGTTCGCATCCAGCCTGTTTACCGAAAAGGAGGAGGCGATGATCTGACCGGCGCCGGTTTTCGCGGAAAGTTCTCCGGCTTCTATTTCCGTCAGTTCGATCAGTCCTGCCTTTGCGTCCGCTGATATCTTTTCAAAATATTTCCCGCGGGGCACGCTGATATATATGATCCCGCTGTTCTGGGTGCCGAGCCATCCGCGGTGTTCCATTTCCACCCGCAGTTCCGCGCCGTCCTGGGATACGCTTATTCTATCTTTTAAATCTTCCCGGCATCCGGAAATATCCACAATGATATTTTCTCCGTCATAAGCTGTTCCCCCGCTCTCGTCATAAGGCATCACGCGGACTCCCATCCCGGTAAGCTCAATCTCCAGCTCATCGATCCCCGCATAGGAAGTCACATCCTTCCCATCCGGCTCAGCATACACCAGACTGCCGTCAGTGACCTCTTCAATCTCTGACATCACTGTCACCTCCTGCCTGATCCCGAACCGGCTCAGCCAGGAACGCACGATTTCTTCATCTCTGTCGTCCCGGAGCATTACCAGCCCGCCGAGCGCCGTTCCCGCCACAGCAAGAAATATTCCTACAGCAGCAAGGACCGCGCAGATGATCCAGAATATTTTCCATCCTTTTTTCATCTTTTATGACACCGCCTTTCCATAAAATGGGCGTCTGCACAGAGCGACAAATCCCCTGAGCATCGCCGGATATACAATGACGCAGAGCTTTACAGTACCCACAGCCGCCATGAGTCCGAGCACAAACAAAAGGATGCCGACTCCTATGACGATCATCCCGGCCGGAGGGATGACCAGCAATACCAGCCCGGTGACTGCCACAACGACTCCGGATATCATAATAGCTGCCGCCGCTATGACAAGTCCCGCAAAGAAACAGATGACAGCCGCCGCAACGCCCAGCACAACACCTGCGATTCCCAGTGCCACAGGCCAGACTACGATCACGATCAAAATAATGAGGAGAATCTTCAGTCCCCGGCTCGTCCACGGAGCATCCTTCTTCCGGGCGTCCCATTCTGAAGCGACTGCTTCCCCGGTCTCGTTATCTGCGCCGGCCGCCGCCCCTGTTTCGGCATTTGGCCCCTGTCCGTTTCCTCCGGTGCGCTGTCCGTATTTTTCCATGTAATCCTTATGATCAAATTTTGACTCGTCAAATTCCGTTCCATAATAGTCCGCCTTGATCGACTCTGCCACTTTCTCCGGGCTTCCCAGCTCCCGGAGCGCCTCGGTCTCGTTTTCCTCTCCGGCGTCCGCCAGATAATCTGCATAATACTGAACCGCCGCCTGCCGCTCTTCCTCCGGCATGCCGGATAACAGCCGCTCAAGTTCAGCCAAAAATTCCACACGGTTCATGCAGTCACACCTCCCTCAAATATCGCGTTGATCTTCTGAATATAAGTTTTCCACTCTGCTTTATACAGATTAAGCTGTGCCATCCCCCGGGACGTCACCTTATAGTAGCGTCTGTTCCTGCCGTCGAACTGCCTGTCATATACTTCCAGGCATTCATCCTTCTGAAGCCTGCGCAGGACCGGATACAAAGTGGATTCTGACACATCGATGACTCTGCGTACATCCTGTGTGATCCGATAGCCGTATGTGCCCTCGTCTTCCATGGAGACAACCGCCAGCACGATGGCGTCCAGAAGCGCTGCTCCTGTATTGAATACCATGCAACCACCCTTTCTGTACAAGTTCTGACTTAGCATCAGTCAGCAATACTGTACTGTTTTCTATATTATATTCAATATAATATAGTATGTCAATATAATATTGCTTAAGTTATACATAATCATTTCTAAAGAATTTCCAAAGGGAAGGGGATACGGTGTTGATTTTCAGAGCAGGCAACTCCGCTTCACGTCAGATAATCCTGCTCTGAAAATCAACACCGTATCCCCAAAAGGTTCTACAAAAGGGCTCCAGTTTTCGGACATATCACTCAATCGCACTTCCCCCGGCAAATCCCGATTTTGTATATCTTTTACTGTTTTGGATTCAATGAAAAATTTATGTTCGCGATGGATAATAAATTGACACTATTCCGCCGTATTTTCAGGTACAGGTGCATTATAGTATTCTACACTGTTCATTTGTGTCACTGCTTCATAATTAGCTTCCAGGTAAAGATCACGGTTAAAATAAAACCCTTTTGCTCCCTCAAATACTTGCACAGGTATATACAAAGACTCGCCTGCGCCAAGAATACTGTCAATGAGGATACAATCTAAACCATCATATAAGCCGTCTACTCCTTCAATCCAAAGATGGCTTTTATCATTTGTAAACCCCATCCACGGCACTTGATTCGCCTGCT
>DXDR01000053.1 GCA_019115385.1 Candidatus Mediterraneibacter avicola
TCCGTACTGGTTGCGGGCATCCAGTATACGGATAATTTAAGTTCTTCTTTATTTGGAGTGATGGCTTACACGGTTGTGCTTTGTTTCAGCCTGTTTAAGACGGGAGCCTTAAGTAAGTCAATTTTTAATGCCGGGTAATTAGTTATGCCGATAAATATGTGATGAAGCCTGTAAAATCGCCATGCTAAACAAAAAGTATCGGTCTAATTCTAAGCTACTTCATCCTTTCTGATATAGTGTAGGTGATAGCAAGTCACCAACCACAGAAAGGAGTCCCTATGAAATTTGATGAACAAGGGTTCCGTCATCTCGTTGACGAAACCATCGCCACAATCATACGGTTAGGCACAACGTCCCATGCTGTGCTTGACCGTTACGAACGCTTTACTGAAATGCTGGTAAAACACTTAAAAAGTCTGGATCAGCCGTTTGAACTGATGCTCTGCCTTGAATGGGTCAATTCTCTGGATCACGATCCGGCTTGTGTGCTTAGCGCATCCTATGTTGACTGGAAAGCACTGCACAGGTTCGTCCATCTGCTGGCAGAACAGCAGGCCGGAACGCTGACAGAATGGCGTCATTATCTGTGTTTCACCCCGGAACTTCCTGAAACTGATGAATATAAAAACATTCTTGTTGAATTTCAGGTAGTTATGAAAGAGGAAGGCAAATATCCGACCACCATAAAGTCGTACAGTTCCATAGCCCGCAGGCTTCTTCTTTATCTGGAAAGCGTAGGTATTACAAAGTTTTCCGATGTAAGGAACCAAAACCTTCTGGACTATTTCCAGACAGACCGGTTCAAGAACCGGAACCTGAAAGGGTTCCAGACGGAATTGTGTGTCCTGAAAAAGTTCCTGCGGTTTGCGACAGATGCCGGTTACACAGCCTGCAAGACCCTTCCGTATGCTCTGCCCAAAATCCGCCAGTCCAGAAACAAGATCATTACTACGATTGACGAAAAGGTAGAAGCAGACCTTCTGGAAGATGAGCCGGACAGCCTTGTAAACAAGCGGGATCAGGCAATTCTCCTGTTGGCGCTGCACACCGGTCTGCGAAGTTGCGACATCCGGGCATTGAGGTTCTGCGACATCGACTGGGAAAAAGAAACCATCCATATCCGTCAGAAAAAGACGGGCGTTGACCTTGAAATTCCCATAGACAGCGCCACACAAAACGCCATTATTGATTACATCCTGAACGAGCGCCGGGATTGTGAGCAGGAATATATTTTTGTTACATCCGTAGGCCCGATAAAAAAGCTGGCCCGCAGGCATTACAGGATGAAATACCGCACACAGGGGACGGAATCCTATGAAAATCTTCCTCACGATGGCCTCCACATTTACCGACGCACTTTTGCGTCGCGGCTTTTGCAGTCAGGAACGCCGTTACCGCTCATTTCCGAAATGTTAGGGCATATCGACAAAAACTCTGTCCGCGTGTATCTCTCAACGGATGAAGCAAAAATGAAGCGGTGTGCGTTAGACATCTCCCAGATTCCTTGCCGAAGGGAGGAATACTGATGTACGCAAGTAAATTTGGCCCTGTCATGGAAGAAATGCTTACCATCCGGCACCGTTCCGGTTTGCAGTTAAAGTTTATTGGTTTTTTCCTTGACGACTTTGATGCTTTCTGTGCCAGAGAGTATCCAGAAGCCACCCTGCTTACAAAGGAGATTGCCGAAACATGGATTCACAGCTCCGATTCTCCATCCCGGCACCACATGGCGCGGCGGGTCTTGACAATGAAGCATATCGGGGAATACCAGCAGTCACTTGGCTTAAACGCTTATGTCCCGAATTACCGGATTAAGAGGCCAAAGGCAGAGGAACCCCATCTGTTTACGGACGAACAGCTTGCACTGTTTTTTGAAACTGTTGACACAAAGCTGATCCCAACAGAGACATATCCGTATAAAGATACGATGTTCCCGGTATTCTTCCGGCTGGTTTACTGTTGTGGCCTCCGCAGCTCCGAAGCCTGCAACCTGAAGGTGTCGGATATTGATTTTCCCAAAGGGACGATCTGTATCTACCAATCGAAGGGTATGAAAGACAGGGAGCTTCCCTTGTCGGACGACCTTCTGGATTTATGTTACCGTTTTGACCGGTATTACCAGAAGCAGTTCCCTGACCGTACTTATTTTTTCAAGCCGAACCAGGAACGGGAACACATGACAAGCGCCGATGTCAGCAAGATTTTTCAGGCCATACTCAAAAAAGCAGGGTTATTGGAGCTGCCCGGAAAAAGGTTTACAACGCATGGCCTCCGCCACCTCTTTGCCGTTCAAAACATTAAAAAATGCGCTGACGCAGGAGAAGATTTCTATAACTGGATTCAGTATCTTTGCAGGTACATGGGACACAAGCACATCCGCTATACTCTGTACTATCTGCATATCACCTCACAGCTTTTCCCTGTCTACCGGGAGAAGCTGGACGCCCTTGAGAAAGGAATCGGTGTGGTCTATGCGGAAGAATAAACAAAAGCCAAAAAAGATGTTTTTCATCTACACAAAGGATTTTTTCAACCACTTGCGCTCTGAACTTCATAGCGAACGGACAATCGAAACTTACTGCCAGTCGCTGAACGCTTTCCGCATCTATCTCTACGAAACCTACTCAAAAACTGTTGACCAGATCACGATTGATTTTGTCACGGAAGAAGTTATCCGCGAATTTTTGAGCAGCGTTGCCGACAGCAACAGTGTTGGCACACGGAATGTCCGGCTGTCCGGGATAAAGGCATACCTGAAATATGCCGCTACCCGTGATATGGAGCTTGTACCCCTGCAAATCAGCATTTCTGCTGTGAAGCACAAGAAAACATACCCGAAACGCCATAACTGGCTGGATAAGGCAGATATTGAACTGATTCTCGCGCAGCCGCCCCAAACAAAGATAGGGATACGGGATCGCTTCATTATCCTGTTCCTGTTCTCGACCGGGGCGCGGCTTGCCGAAATGCGTTCTGTCCAGTTAAAAGACGTCATTATAAATGAAAAGTATCCGTACATCCGAATCACCGGCAAAGGAAACAAGCCGCGTATCGTTCCCATCCCGGAGGATTCTTTTCTAAAAAACTACAAGTATTACTGCCACCTTTACCATCCCAAAGAGAACCCGGACGATTACCTTTTCTATCCGACTGCAAAAGGTGGCAGAGAAATGATGTCTGAGGACAACGTGCAGCGCATCCTGAAAAAGTATGGGGACGCCGCCCGCTGTTCCAATCCAAAGCTGCCTTCCATCCATCCGCATCTTCTCCGACATTCCTATGGAGCGCAGCTATACAGGCTTGGGGTCTCTCTCCCGGAGATAGCAAAACTTCTTGGGCATGAGGATATTTCCACAACGGAAATCTATGCGGAGACTGATCCTGAAATGGCGGCAGAAGCCATTTCAAAGATGTTAGGCAAACAGCCGGTAAGGAAATGGGACTTCCTTACCGAAGATGAAAAGTTAAAAATTTTAGGACTAAAGTAGCTCAGAATTAGGCCGATACTTTCTTGCTAAACATGGTGTAAAAACCGGCTTCAGCAGAATTTATCGGTCTTATTTTTTACGAGGCATTAAAACCGTTAGACCGATGTCGGTCTAAGATTTTTGCAGCGCACTAAACCGGGAGGGAGGTTTCTAAATGGCTTATGTACCAGTACCCAAAG
>DXDR01000010.1 GCA_019115385.1 Candidatus Mediterraneibacter avicola
CTTTGAAAGAGCCTTCTGCTAAAAGAGATAAAAGTGGGCGAAAGAAGTGCAGGGAGAATTATCTGAAAATAAAAGAAATAAACTGACATCAATAAATAAGAAAAAGTGCCAACGATTACTTGACACATACCTCTCTTTTCCCAACTTTCAAATCGTGCTATAATACCCAGAAGAACCTTGATTTTCTGTAGATTTTTTTGGAGGTCGGATTATGTCTGAAGAAAATAAGAATAATAAAATCATCCTGAGTGCAGACAGCACCTGCGATCTGGATTCAGAATTAAAAGAACGGTACCAAGTTAATTATTTTCCGCTCCACATCATACTGGACGGAAAAGACTATAAAGATAATGTAGATATTACGCCGAAAGAGATTTACCAGGCCTATTACGACCGGAAAATCCTTCCCAAAACCGCCGCTGTAAATGTGGAAGAGTATGTGGCGCATTTCAGACCCTGGGTAGAACAGGGCTATGATGTTATCCATATCAATCTTGGCAGTGCGCTTTCAAGCGTATATCAGAACTGCTGCCTCGCGGCGCAAGAGTTGGGACACGTCCATGTAATAGACAGCTGCAATCTCTCAACCGGAACAGGACTTCTGGTTGTCGCCGCCGGGAAAATGATCCGCCAGGGACTGGATGCCGAGACCATAGCCCGGAACTTGAGAGCGCGCACCTCCAAATGCCACGCCAGCTTTATCCTGGATACACTCACCTTCCTCCACGCGGGCGGGCGCTGTTCCTCCGTAGCCGCTCTGGGTGCTAATATGCTGAAACTCAAGCCCTGCATCCAGGTGGACAACCGGGACGGCCGTATGGGAGTAGGGAAAAAATACAGAGGCTCCCTTGATAAGGTCCTTGTTAAATATGTAAAAGACGAACTTGCCCGGTACGCAGATATCAACCCTGAACTGCTTTTTATCACCCACTCAGGAATTTCAGATGAATATATTAAGCTGGTGAAGGAAGCAGTAGAAGAGACAATGCATTTTGATGAGATCCATATTACCCGGGCAAGCTGTACTATCTCCTGCCACTGTGGCCCGAATACACTGGGTATTCTTTTTGAGACAAAATAGACCCGCCCCGGTCGAATAGAAAAAGGAGTGCAAACACATGGACACAAGACCTGTATTTCACGGAAGTGATATCGAAAAAATCTGCCAATATTATAGTCTGAAAAAGGAAGATATTGTCAATTTTGGAGCCAACGTAAATCCTCTCGGGCTGTCTGCCCGCGTGAAGGATTCCATTGCAGCCAATCTGGATCTTCTCTCTTCCTACCCGGACAGGGAATACACCGCCCTTCGCACAATTATCGCAGGATACTGCGGTATTCCGGCTGATTTCATCCTGCCCGGCAGCGGGTCCAGCGAGCTGATCGCACTCCTGATCGAGGCGCGCGCCCCCAGGCATACCCTTGTTCTTGGCCCTACTTACTCTGAATACTCCCGAGAACTATCATTTTCCGGAAGCACGCAGGAATACTATCATTTGGATGCATCCGCAGATTTCAAGCTTGATGCAGATGATCTGTGCCGCACTCTGAACAGCGGTTATGATTTTCTGATTCTCTGTAATCCGAACAATCCCACATCCTCTGCGATATTAAATGGCGATATGGAAAAAATTCTTGCCTTTTGCGCCAAAAAGGATATCTTTGTCATGGTAGACGAAACATACGCCGAGTTTGCCCCGGATACCAGCGAAATAACTGCTATCCCTTTCACACGGACATATTCAAATCTTATGGTGCTGCGGGGCGTATCCAAGTTTTTCGCCGCGCCGGGAATGCGTCTGGGATATGGAATCACAGGAAATAAAACCTTTCTAAAAAAGATGAAGGAAAAACAGATTCCCTGGTCACTGAACAGCATCGGTGCATTTGCGGGAGAAATCATGTTCCGGGACAAAGAGTATATTCAAAAAACGCGGAGCCTCATCCTTTCCGAGCGCGAACGGATGTATACGGAAGCAAAAAAACTTCCTGCTTTCAGGGCATATTACCCCTATGCCAATTTCCTGCTCCTCAAAATCCAGAACCCAGACGTCACCTCTTTCGACGCATTTGAGCGGTGCATCAAAAACAATCTGATGATACGTGACTGCAGCTCCTTCCAGTGTCTGGACGGCGAATTCATCCGTTTCTGCATCATGATGCCAGAAGACAATACCCGTCTTCTCGAAGTCCTCCGGAAGATATAACCCTCGCACGCAGATCATTAAAAAAAGGACGCGCCCCGCGTCCTTTTTTTACTCCTCAAGCTCCTGGCCCAGGTAAAACACCTTAAAAAACAATTCCAGCGACTCAAACAGTTCACGCTTCTTCTGCTGCAGCTCCTTTATTTTAAGCACACTTCCAATCTCATCAAAGGCAAAATCCCCCTCTTCATGATCTACCTTCAACTCAAGGTTTCCCTCCTCATCAAACACAAGAAGCAGGATGCCTCCCACATCCTCCGTATAAAGCACACACATAATCTGCAGTTCCTGTTTAATCGCTTCCGGCAGCGCATCAAACTCCGGATTCAGATAAAATTTCTGCTCGTATGAGCTGGCCGCACATAAAACAATTTCCTCGTTCATAGCTCTCCTCTTCCAAATTATCTGACAGCTTTATCAAAAGGGGTCTGACCCTTTTTGTTAAAGCTGTCAGATATATCTATATTTTTTCAGACATATCCATATATTCCACGCACAGATACTTCTCCTGCACAGATGTTTTCTTTCGTGCCGTCTTCCCGTCGGATAACCAATTCGCCTTTTCGGTTGATTCCTTCTGCATACGCCCGGTAATCTGAACCTTTTTCCAGTATCAGTACTTCTCTGCCCCTGTTCACCAGAAAGCGGCTGTATTTTCCCATCAGGCCGGACATATCTCCTGTCTGCATAAATATCCCGTAGTTTTCTTCAAATCGTCGCATTACCGCCGCTATAACAGGAGCACGTTTTATCGGCCTCCCAGTTTCCAGGCAAAGAGATGTAGCCGTATTTTGTATCTCCTTCGGAAATTTTCTGATATTTACATTAATTCCTACCCCTACCGTGACATGATTAATATAGTCTACCTGGGTACTCATCTCAGTCAGAATACCCGCCAGCTTTTTCCCGCCGATAATAATATCATTGGGCCACTTTATCTGGACCTCCACATCTTCACAGTCTCTAATGCCCTCTGCTGTGCTGCAGGCCATGACAAGGGTCAGCATTGGAGCTTTATCCGGCGCTATATCCGGGCGCAGGAGCAAAGACATATAAATGCAGGAACCGCCGGGCGACTCCCAGGACCGCCCTCGTCTGCCCCGCCCCGCAGTCTGTCTGTCCGCGACGGCCAGCGTACCATGAAGCGCGCCCTCATCTCCCAAATGCTTCACTCTGAGATTTGTTGAATCTGTCTCTGGATAATATACAACTGTCTTTCCCGCCCACTCTGTACTGGTCAGACTAGTCACTTCCTCGGATGTCACAACATCCGGGCCGTCCACGATCCGATAGCCCCTGCTTCGTACCGCCTCCACCTGATACCCTTCCTCCTGAAGCCGGCATATGACCTTCCAGATTGCCGTACGGGAAACTCCGAGCTTTGCGCAGATTTCCTGCCCGGAGACATAACCGTCCGTTTCCCGCAGCATTTTCAAAATTGCTGTTTTCATGTGACATTTCCTTCCAAAATCAGACAACTCTTTCAAAAGGGGTCTGACCCCTTTTGAAGACCCCTTTTGATCAAAGCGTGGCCATCATTACAGCTTTTATTGTATGCATACGGTTTTCTGCTTCGTCGAATACTTTTGACTGTTCGGATTCGAAGACTTCGTCTGTTACTTCCATATCTTCTATTCCAAACCGTTCTCCCATTTCTTTTCCGATTTTTGTCTTCAGATCATGGAATGCCGGCAGACAATGCAGGAAAATTGCGTCTTTTTTTGCGTTATCCATGACTTTTTTTGTGACTTTATAGGGACTCAGTTCGCGGATGCGTTCTTCCCACACTTCATCCGGTTCGCCCATTGACACCCACACGTCTGTGTATATGATATCGGCATCTTTTGTTCCTGCTTTCACGTCGTCTGTCAATGTGATCGTGGCGCCGGATTCTTCGGCGTAGCCGCGGCACGTCTCGACCAGTTCTTCGTTGGGGAAATATTTTTCTGTGGTGCAGGCAACGAAATGCATGCCCAGTTTGGAGCAGGCCACCATCAGTGAGTTACCCATATTATAGCGGGCATCGCCCATGTACACCAGTTTTAAGCCCTCCAGCTTTCCAAACTGCTCCCGGATAGTCAGCATGTCCGCCAGCATCTGGGTAGGATGGTATTCGTTCGTCAGACCGTTCCACACCGGAACCCCCGCGTATTTCGCAAGTTCCTCCACGATTTCCTGTCCGAATCCCCGGTACTCAATGCCGTCATACATCCGGCCCAGCACTCTTGCCGTGTCTTCTATACTCTCTTTCTTCCCTATCTGAGAGCCTGTTGGCCCCAGATAGGTCGCGCCCATTCCCATATCATGGGCCGCCACCTCAAAGGCACAGCGGGTACGGGTGCTGTCTTTTTCGAAGATCAGAGCCACGTTTTTTCCCTTGTAATGATCCACAGGGATCCCCTTTTTCTTCTTTTCCTTCACATCCGCCGCCAAGTCAAGCAGATAAACGATCTCTTCTTTTGTAAAATCTTTTAATGTCAGAAAATTCCTTCCTTTTAAATCCATAATCCTGTCCCTTTCTATCTGTATTAAAGTGTGTACAAATCCCGGCAGTCTATCTTCTTCACCTCTTCCGCCGGTTTCCCCGCCAACGCAGTCCCCATGCCGTTCCGCATCCGGCACATCTGCTCTGTTCTCATATTTCTCACGGACCAGCAGAAGCAGCTCATCTACTGTATAGATTCTGTATTTTGGAATCTGCAGCTGTTTAGCACTGGCTTCCAGCATGGCCATATACAGTTCTTTGTCTGTACTTCGAAACGGCAGTTTCAGCACGACCGCCAGCTCTGCTTTCTCAATATCGCTGACATGTCGCATCCGGCGCTCAAACCAGTCCTCCTCATGCTCCTGATCTATATAATAAATGATTCCTTCCAGTCCGTAAAGCATTCTTTTTGCATCATAATATCCGATCTTCAGATTCTTTGCACTGCGCCTGCGGTCAAATTCGATAATGCTTCCCAGCTTGACGCGCGGGCCGATCCGGTACAGTTCCCCGTCTTTTGGAAACTTCACCCGTGGTTCTCTGCCCGGTCCGTATATGCGGATCTCAATAATATCCGAATAGCCACGTCTCACAAGCGAACCCAGCGGCACATTATTGACCACACCTCCGTCAATATAACGCTTTCCGTCCATTCTTTCATTGCGAAAGCCAATCAAATATGCGCTGGCCAGCAGGTAATCCTTCAGCTTTCCTGCCGGAATATCCGAGATACTTAAATCCAGTTCCTTAAAATCTGTGAGAGAAAATGTAAGAATGCAGAATTCCTTTCCCGAATCCCGTATTTTCTCCTCGTCGATATTCTCCCGGATCAAATTTCTAAGAGGCGTAATATCTACTCCGCGCTCGCCCAGGATCCTCTTTGCCTCCGCCAGGATCTCCCCAATCCTGTGCCCGCCTTCAAAAAGCTGTCTCATCCACGTATCATCCACATCCATGACCTGGGAAAATGTGATCTCTTGCCAAATCTTCTCCGCTTTCTCCGGGTCGTCCATGCAGATCAGAGCACCGTTCAGAGCTCCCACCGATGTCCCTGCCACAGCATTTATGCGCACCCCCGCCTCTCGGAGCGCTTTCCACGCGCCAATCTGATATGCCCCTCTGGCTCCTCCTCCATCAAGGACCAGGCCGTATTCTTTTGACAGATCAAGCAGCGGCTCCATATACGCTTCCTCCAAAAATGATTTTTGCCGGACGATACCAGTATACACATTTATGTATAAAAATGCAATATATATGAATAAAAATTCATCCGGCTATTACACTGTGACCACACTCCGCCGGCACAGACAGAAAATGGTCCTATTTCTTTATCAAAAAACGCCGTCGGCATTGCTGCCTCGGCGCATTTCGCTTCCATTTTGCCTTTGTATAGCTGTATTACAGTTCTGTTCTATTTTCCTCTTCGCTGCCTTGCAGCCTCAAACAACAGGATTGAAGCTGCCACCGCAGCATTCAGCGACTCTGTGCTTCCCTCCATGGGAATACGGATCCGGCAGTCCGCGCACTCTGCAATTTCCGGACGAAGCCCGTTCCCCTCATTTCCGATCAGGAACGCGCACCCCCTCCGGTAATCTTCTCCGTCATAAGTCCGCCTTCCCTCCAGATGAGCTGCATACACCCGCAGTCCTCCGGCCTTCAGATCTCTTACCGCCGCCGGCAGATCATCTGTACGAAAAAACGGAAGTCGGAAGATGGCCCCCATTGTAGATCGTATCACCTTCGGATTATATACATCCACACAGTCTCTGCTCATAAGGATGCCCGACGCCCCTGCAGCCTCCGCCGATCGGAAGACCGTTCCCATGTTGCCGGGATCCTGCAGATTGTCCAGCACGAGAACAAGAGGCAGTTTCGCCCTGCCCGAGCCGCCGTCCTTTATGGAAAATTTTTGTTCAAACGGCTCCTGCATAAATGAACGCTGTACATGAGTATGGGCCGGAGTCTTCTTCACTCCCAGGATATCAGCAAAGCTGTATCTTATCATATGTACGGCTGCCAGTATTCCCTGGGGCGTCTTTGTATCAGATACCCGGGCAAATACTTCGTCCGAAAGAATTTCTGTACTGACACCTGCCGCTGTGGCTGCAGCGATCTGTTCCGGGCACCTCTTCTCATAGCTTTCCGATATATACAGGCAGTCAATCCACTCCGCCGGAATCTCCTCCACCATGCGGGGGCCTTCAACAAGAAAGATTCCTTCTTCGTCCCGCACTTTGCTTTTTTCTCTTAATCGGATCAGTTCCTTTACCTTCTGGTTTGATGTACTCGTGATCATAATTTTTTATGCTTCTCCCCCTGCCAATGTTTACTTTTTCTTCGCGTCAAACTTTTCAAGAATATCATTTGCGCCGATCAGAATAAGGATTCCTTCCGCAGGCAGCGGACTTGCAGGATCAAACGTCACATTTACTTCCCTGCCGAGAATAAGCCCCACAACATTGATGCCAAACCGCTCACGGACCTTTAATTCAGCCAGGCTCTTTCCAACCCACTTCTCCGGCACGACTGTTTCTACCATACTATAATCGCTGGAAAGCGAGATCCAGTCCGTAAATTCCCTTGCAACCAGATTCTTTGCCACCCGGCTTCCCATATCAATTTCAGGATAGACAACGATATCCGCCCCCACGCGCTCCAGGATCGAGCCCTGAAGCTTATCTTTTGCCTTTACCAGCACCTTGGGGATGCCCATTTCCTTACAGAGCATGGTTGCCATGATGCTCGCCTCAAAATTTTCCGAAACAGCGATCACGACCCCGTCCAGATTCCTGCTTCCCAGAGCCTCCAACGCTTCCGGGTCGGACACGTCTGCCTTGATCGCATACGCCACCTGCTCCGATATTTCCTGAATTTTTTCGTAGGACTCATCCACTGCAAGAACATCGCATCCCATAGTCTCCAGTGTTGTGGCAACACTCCACCCAAAACTTCCAAGTCCTAAAACCGCATATTGCTTTTTCATGATATTTTCCTTTCTGTCATTAATTTTTAAGATACCGCTGTCTCTTCGTGTTATCTGACGTTAACCTATCATAACCCGCTTTTCCGGCAGCTCTCTGAACTGCGCAGACTTATTTGCGCGTCCTGCGAACACCAGGGCCATTGTCATCGGCCCGATACGTCCCACATACATCAAGATCATGAGGACTACATGGCTTCCTCTGGTCAGATATGGAGTCAGGTCAGCAGAAAGACCTACTGTTCCCATAGCGGAAGAGGCTTCATACATCAGGTTGAGCACGTCTTTTCCCGGCTCAAATATAGTAAGGGCAGCCACACCGCACAGCCAGAAAGTGAACGTAATAATCAAAATCGTGATCGCAGATCTGACCACATCCATCTCGATCCTTCGTCCGAAACATTCCGTATCCCTTTTGCCCCGGAGGACGCAGATCACTGTCAGCAGGACCATAGCCATTGTCGTAGTCTTGATACCACCGGCCGTACCTCCCGGAGAGCCTCCGATAAACATCAGCACGCATCCCAGCAGCCGGGAGCTTTCTGTCAGAGCAGCCTGAGATACTGTTGCAAATCCGGCCGTCCTGGTCGTCACCGACTGAAAGGCCGATGCCATAAACTTCTCAAACACGTTCATATCTCCCATTGTGGCCGGATTATTGTATTCGAGAATAAAGTAGCCCAGCGTTCCTGAAAGCAGCAGAAATAACGTCATGGTGATAACAACTTTACTTTGCAGTCCCAGCTTGGTCACAATCCGCCTTTTCGGCATTTTCTCCTTCATCACAGCCCTGATATTTGACGCAACGTCATGCCACACGGTAAAACCAAGGCCGGCTGACACGATAAGGAACATGGTCGTAAAATTGATGAGCGGCGAAGACGCATACTCTATAAAACTGCTGTTTCCGATAATGTCCACGCCTGCGTTACAGAACGCAGAAATGGAGTGGAATACGCCGTACCATATCCCCCGAAGCACTCCGAATTCGGGAATAAATTTAATCATAAAAAGGACCGCGCCAATCCCCTCTACAAGAAACGTTCCTTTCAGAATCCGAATAATAAATTTTACCAGCCCCGACAGGGTATCCAGTCCGTATGCCTGCTGGATCAGAATCCTTCCTTTCATGCTTATCCTCTTTCCCAATATGAGAAAAAAGGACATGGTACATGCGATCACACCCAGTCCTCCAATCTGTATGAGGAGCATCATGATCACCTGTCCTGCCAGTGTGAACTGCTCCGCCGGGACCACTGTCACAAGGCCGGTCACACAGACACAGGTCACAGATGTAAAAAGCGCGTCTATGAACTCAATGGGCTTCTGATTGCTGAACGGCAGCCACAAGAGCACGCCGCCAAGAAAAATCACTCCAAAAAAACCCAGCGCCACGATCTGCATAGTAGTTAATCTGACCCGTCTGGGGCTTTTCTTTTTCTCTTCCATAAGCTCAAATCTCCTGTTTTTTACTCTATAATCCGGTGCCCCGCACAGCCAAAACTGTTCATGGGCACCGGATCATTTACAAAGCTATACTATCACACGTTGCACCTGTTTACAAGCTAAGGAATTGTAAAGAAAGGAGCCTGTTTCGGCTCCTTTCTCCACTACACTTTAAACCGGTATCCCACACCCCATATGGTCTCTATATACTGAGGATGCGAAGTGTCATACTCGATCTTTTCTCTGATTTTCTTAATATGCACAGTAACTGTGGCAATATCTCCGATAGACTCCATATCCCAGATCTCACGGAACAGCTCTTCCTTTGTGTACACATGGTTCGGATGCCCGGCCAGAAATGTCAGCAGGTCAAATTCCTTCGTTGTAAAGGATCTCTCCTCCCCGTTCACCCACACCCGTCTGGCTGTAGTGTCTATCTTAAGCCCGCGGATCTCTATAATCTGGTTTTCCTCTGCATTGCTGCCGATCAGACGCTCATATCTTGCAAGATGCGCCTTTACCCGGGCGACAAGTTCACTCGGGCTGAACGGTTTTGTCATGTAATCGTCCGCCCCCAGGCCAAGCCCTCTTATCTTATCAATATCGTCTTTCTTCGCGGAAACCATTATAATGGGAGTATTCTTCTCGCTCCGGATCTGGCGGCAGATTTCAAATCCATCCACACCCGGCAGCATCAGATCCAGAATGATCAGATCAAACTCTCCGTTAAGCCCTCTGTCAAGTCCGGTTTCGCCGTCGTTCGCCACTTCTACTTCAAAACTGCTCAATTCCAGGTAATCTTTTTCCAGATCGGCTATGCTCTCTTCGTCTTCCACAATCAAAATACGCTTACTCATCAATCGGTACCTCCTGATATTTTCTTACAACAAAATACATTGTCGTACCAGCGCCCTCTTCACTGGTGGCCCAGATATTGCCGCCATGTTCTTCCACAATCTTCTTAACAATAGAAAGGCCGA
Organism: Candidatus Mediterraneibacter avicola; assembly: GCA_019115385.1. Classification (GTDB taxonomy): domain Bacteria; phylum Bacillota; class Clostridia; order Lachnospirales; family Lachnospiraceae; genus Mediterraneibacter; species Mediterraneibacter avicola. The sequence continues at coordinate 10,096 of DXDR01000010.1, forward strand.
TTCCGCTTCCTCCTTTGGAAGAGTTTCTGGAGGCGTCAGTCCGGTAAAATCTGTCGAATATATAGGGCAGATCCCGTCCCGATATTCCTTTTCCATTGTCGCCCAGCTCAACCTGGATAAAATCTCCCACATCCTTTATATGCATTGTGATCCTCCCCCTCGGCTTGTCCATATATTTCAGGGAGTTGGACACAATATTATTGATGACCCGCCGAAGCTGCTCCGGATCCACAATGATCCTGCAATCTTCCTCCATAAAATTTTCATAACTGAAGTCCACATTTTTGGCGTCCAGTTCCATAGAAAGATCCTCCGCGCAGTCCTCAAAATAATCTCTGGCGGATACAGTTGCAAAATTATACGGAATCCTGTTTGTATCAATTTTAGAATACAGTGTCAGCTCATTAATGAGAAGATCCATCTCGTTAGCTTTATTATAAATCGTCTTGATGTATCTGTCCATCTTTTCCGGCGTGTCCGCGACACCGTCCATGATCCCTTCCACATATCCCTTGATCGCGGTGATGGGCGTCTTCAGATCATGAGAAATATTACTGATAAGTTCCTTATTCTCCCGGTCAAACTCCACCTTCTCCTCCGCATTTGCCTTCAGCCGCAGGCGCATCTCCTCAAAATCCTGGCACAGCTGGCCGATCTCATCATCCGACTCCTGCTGGATCTCAAAATCGAGATTCCCCTCCTTAATATTTCTGGCCGCTTTCTGAAGCTTTTCCAGAGGGACAGAAACCGAACGGTAAATCCAGTAGATCAGCAGGCCGGCAGTAACAAAAACAACCGCCAGGTAAAGCTGCTGGATCTCATCCGCCCGGCCCGGCACAAACGTATGCATCGCAACCGTCGTAAAAATCATAGGCAAGATCATTACCGCCATAAAAACAATCACAAGTTTTGTCCGAAGCTTCATACAAAAATCCTTTCTGTCAGTCAACTTCTCCAAAAGGGGTCAGGCCCCTTTTGATTTATTTTACAAGCCTTCCCTTTTTACGTCAACCACCCGTTTACTGTCCTGGGCCGGGCTCTACAGTAGCAGCGAACGTCTTTCTCCGAAATATATTTGGGAGTCGTATCATTCAGCCAAAAAAGCCGCGTTGAAAAAGAAAGACCGCGCCTCTGATTTCTCAGAGGACGCGGTCCTTTTTTGCGTCTGGCTTTATTCTATTTTACGGCTGTGCCGTCGCTTGTCCGGTCAGCTTCTCTTTCTGCGGATATGCAGAACAGATGCTGCCATTCCCAGTGCAAGGACGCATACAGTCACTGTTCCGAAAACATTTGCTGTATCTCCGGTCTGCGGAGCTTTGGAACCGTCTTCGCCGTCAGTATCCTGTCCTTTTCCGTCGTTCTTCTGATCATCGCCGCCGGTCTGGGAACCATCGCCGCCGCCAGGTTTCTGCCCGTCTTCGCCGCCCTGCTGTCCGTCGTCGCCTCCCGGCTCCTGTCCGCTGCCGGCTGTCTTTACAGTCAGCACAGTGCTTACTTCTCCGTCTTCAAAAGCAAACGCAACAATATGCTCGCCCGCTGATAATGAAGCCAGATATTCTGCCGAGAGCGTTATGGTCATATTCTCTGCATCCAGAGTGTAATTTGATGCGTCAAGCGCAGCTCCGTCTACCTTCACACCGGTAAATTTATCTGCGCTGCCGCTGAGCTTAAAGCTGTAGCCCGTCTCAGAGTCATTGGTCCACTGGCCGCCGGCTCCTTCCAGGATCTCATAGTCTTCCGGCTCCTCAACGTCATCGGATTTCACGATTGTTATCATATATTCTTTTGACGTCGTATGATCCTGGGCTTTGGATGTAAGTTTAACTACCGTTGTGTCGCCCTCGAGCTGGATGGTCCGCACATTGTCGTTATCGAACAGGATATCGCCAATGTATACCAGCCCGCTCTGCTTCATGGTGGAAGCCAGCATATTCACAGAATCCACATCCTTACCGACGGTAAGCGTATACTCTGCGGTATCGGGATCAAATGCCGGGGAAAGGGTTCCCTGGTCAAATGTCAGACTCTTCAGTCTCGCGTCTGTATCATATTCCGTAGAAGTGATCACACGGATTCCGAACAGGCCGCCGGCAAATCCGCCGGTACTCTTGAATTTCACTGTAACTTTTTCTGCGCCTTCTGAAATGAAATCTGTTATATCATACAGATCTTCATAGAACACATTGTTTCCGGCTTTATTGTTGATCGTGACTGTCTGAAGAAGCTGATCATTTATATAGATTTCAAAGCTTCTTCCCTGATCGCCGGAGTACCAGGTACAGCCGAGATAATTGTGCTCTGCGTCCTGGTCGACTGCAAGGTCATAACTCCACCAGCCGCCATCCGTTGCATGGCGGTATGTCCGCCCGCTGAAGGAACCTACATTTGTGTTTCCGCCTGTCTGCAGGTTCTTTGCACGCTCAGAGTTATTATCATCAAAGCTGTCCAGATAGTCCACGCTGATCTCTTCTTCACGAAGCTGCTCCTTTTCCGTCAGGATCCGGTCCTGGGAAGCTTGTGAATCCGGCTCTTCCAGGTACATATAGATACCATATCTCTGGGTATGCTGCTCATAGTACGGGCTGAAGATCAGTTCATCGGAGTCCGTATTCTTCAGCTGGAACTGCACCTTGCCGTCCTCGCTGTCCTCGATCCGCACCAGATTTTCTGTGATATTTGCTTTCCACTCATCCACCGTCATATTCTGGATCGTGATGGTGTCTTTCGCTTCCGCGTCTTTCGTTCCCACTCTTACCAGGATGCCGTTGCCCTCGGAAGCTTCGATATTGTTGCTTCCAAGTTCTGCTGCCAGAACAACCGGGCCGTATTTGAACGCTGCAAAATACGCGTTGTCTGCCGTTGTCTCAACTTCCACTTCCATAGGCATGGTATACTCGATCTTGTCGCCTGACTTCAGTCCGCTCAGTACAAAGAATCCGTTCTCTGCCGTTACGTCCTTCACTTCGCCGTTGACCTTGACCACCGCGTCGCCTGCAAGCCACTCCGGCTGGCGGAGCGCGACAGATGTCCCGTCTGCAATCTTATCTACTGTAAATGTAACCGTATCCTCGTTCGGGATATTTGCGTCCTGCGTCAGTTTAACGCCGAGTCCCTCGTCCTCGATAACGGAACCATAGAACATATTTACATACAGAGTGTCTCCTTTAATCTGGTAAATGTAGTCGCCCAGCTTGGAGAAATTCTCCATACCGGTTCCGGTACAGCACCAGAACTCATCGAACTGCCTGTTGTATACCTTGTTGTAGCCTGCCGCCATGGGCTGGAAGTACATCGTTGTTCCGGTCTCCGGGTTCTGTGACGCCAGGATCGCGTTTGTAAAGGTTCTCTCAAAATAATCCAGATACTTCGGATCCTGTGTCTCGTCATACAGAGCTTTGGAGAGCTTCAGCATGTTGTATGTATTACATGTCTCGCAGGTCAGCGCTCCGTCATAGGAACCCTTCGTCGCGTCTGCGCAGAGTTCGCCCGGATTGTGGAAATGCTCGCTCTGGCTGTTTCCGCCTGTGATATATGTATGATCTTTGACTGTAATATCCCAGAAGTTCTTCGCAGCTGTCAGATACATCTTCAGACCATCTTTCTCTTCCTGAGTCAGTCTGTCATAATATTCCTCGTTATGCTTAAGCACACTGTATCTCTTCACCGCTCCGGTAAATTTCGGGATCGTCGTGTTCGCATGTTTTCCGCTGAGCACATCCTGCCCGTTTGCCAGCTGCTGGAACAGAGATACTTCATCAAAGCACTCCGCCGCTTCTTTAATATGATCGTTTCCGGTAATGCGGTACAGTTCGTACAGCGCCTCGTTCATGCCGCCGTACTCTATGGTGAGCATCTTGTTTACATTTGGCAGCTTTGTACAGCGGTTGTACAGGTACTCGCCGAATGATTCCGCAACGCTGATGGCTGTATTCTTCACTTCTTTGTCGTCAACATTTTTCGCGATATCGATCAGTCCGGCCACTACCTTGTGCAGGTTGTAGTACGGAACAAGCACCGTGCCGTCGTCCGGCGTCGGAGATGTACCTCTGTCTACTCTGGCAAGCACGCCTTCCGGAAATGCGGAGATGTAGCCCGCGCTCTGAGGATATTTTTCAGCATAAGCGTCCTGGCATTTTGCCAGACCATTTACCGCATCCTCAATCTGTTCCATCAGCTGTGCCTTTACATCCGCGTCGTCCTCGCTCAGGTAAGCCTGAGACAGGGCGGACATATAGTGGCCGAATGTATGGCCGCGGAAGTTGGACGCTCCGGTCCTCTCCCATCCGCCGTAGCCGGAATCTGTAGTCGGCTCAAGACCGGCCACCTTGTAGAACTCATACAGGAACTTCTCAGCATTCAGGCTGAGCAGGTATTCCTTCTCTTTTGTAAACGCATTTACCAGGTAGTCGTCTGTCAGCGTCACGTCGTCCATCAGGCTTGTGTCGGACAGATCCATCGGTTTCTGCGCAAGTACCGTAACCGTAAACTCTTTTGTCACGGACTCGCCGCCCATAAATACTGCGGTCGCCTTCAGCGTAACCTCTGCATTCGGCTCGTCGATTGCCGGTCTTGTGACAGCGCCGGTTTCATCCATTGCTGTACCTTCTGTCACTTCCCATGTGATCACAGAACCGGACTTGCCTTCCGTCGGAAGAGCGATATTGCGGCTCGTCTCCTTCGGGATATTCAGCGCCTCCAGGTCGTCCTGTGCAATCTGCTTTTTATCAATCACACCGCCGTGCTCTGTGTAGAGATCCATAGCTTCTTCTGCGGTTGCAGTATCCGCAAAGAGTTCATAATGGTCCAGCGCCGCATTCAGATAAGCGCCGTTGTATTTTGGCCCGTTGTAGCCGATAGACTTCTGCATCGCATCGTCGCTTCCGATCACTCCGGTCGCCCCGATGCTGCTGTCCAGACCGTACGCAGGCTGCGTCGCCAGAGCAAGGCCGTTCCGGTAGATCTGCGCTTCTTTTGTACCGCTGTCATATGTGACAACAATATGCGTCCACTCGTCCACCGGGAAAAACTCGGAACGGCTGCCGCTTACTTTGATATTGTAAGGCTGTTTACCCTGATTGGCCGGACCAATGGAAAATGTCAGCGGAGTCGTGTCGTTCAGGGATGACAGATACCATCCGTCTGTCCACCACTCGTTTTTATTCCATGTGATGATCTGCTCGCCGGTAAGCGCCGCGTTCGGTTTGATCCAGAAGGACAGTGTCAGGTTCGCAGGCTGCAGTTCTTTGTTAGTGCCAAGATCCACATATGTACCGCCGGTCAGGGTCAGCGCCTTGCCGCCGTTTGCTCCGTCTACCCAGGAATGGCCGTTTCCGTAGAACTTAATATCATTGTTTTTTCCGGTTCCGTCTGTCAGGTTCTCCTCGAACTCCAGATCCAGCACCTGGCCGGTCAGGGTCTGCTCCGGCGCGGCTGCCTTTCCTTCTTCATAGAGTGCCTGCGCCTGATCTGCTGACGCCACGTCGTTCCACAGTTCATAGTGATCCAGCGCGGCTTTCAGGCAGGAAGATGCCTGATTGTGCTTTGGCCCATTGTATCCGATGGATTTCTCCATGTTCTCATTCTGGCCCAGAACTCCGGTTGCGCCGCTCCCACTATTTTCTCCATAGCCATAAGCTACCGTTGTCGTCTGAGCAGTTCCGTTCCGGTAGATCTGAACGTCTTTTGTACTGCTGTCATATGTTACAACAATATGCGTCCACTCCCCAACCGGGAAGAACTCGGAACGGCTGCCTGTAACAGTCACATTATATGGCTGCCCGTTTGTGTTTGCCGGACCCACCGACAATGCCAGCGGCGTATTGTCGTTCAGAGACGACAGATACCAGCCATCTGTATAATATTCATCTTTATTCCATGTGATGATCTGCTCGCCCGACATTGCCTCATTCGGCTTAATCCAGAATGACAACGTCAGATCCTTCGGCTGGAGTTTCACATCATTTCCGAGAACCACATGCGTATCCCCTGTAAGGCTCAGCGCCTGTCCTCCATTTACTCCAGCTACATAGCCATAACCATTCCCAGTTATCGAGATTCCCTCAATCGTGTCGGAGCCGTCTTCCAAGTTACCTTCAAACTCCAGATCCAGCACCTGGTTTTCCAGCGGTTCCGCCGCCTTTGCGTTGTCTCCCGCACCAGGCGCAGCCATGACAGGCAGCACGCCGGTTATTGACATGGACAATGCGGCTGCCACTGCAAGCATACTTCTTGCTCTTTTTTTCATCGCTTTCCTTCCTCCCTTAATTTTATCCATATTCAGACAAATATATTATAGAAGAAAGTCTTTTAGAAATACAGTTTTGAACAGAAAGTTTTTACAATTTATCCCTATTTCACAATACAAATTTGTATTATAAGTATATAGAATTAATACATATTCCCGTTTTATGTATCATATTTTTCTCTTAAGTTTAATTTTCTTCCATTTTAAATCATAAAAAATCAACTTTTCTGTTTTTAATCCCTTGTGATAATTAACAATCCCAAAACAAAAAAGTTGATTTTTCTACGATATGTTAAAAAATATTTTACCCCCCCCCATCCGGTATTTTTTGTATGTCAATTTTTCTCAATAAATCTGAGGAGGTAATATGAGATTTTTATAGCGTCAGTGTACACTAACGCTAACTTTATTATAGATACTTTTTCAGCGCTTCCACTTTATCCAGTTTCTCCCAGGGAAGGGCAAGATCGTTCCGCCCAAAATGTCCGTAAGCTGCCGTCTGTTTATAAATCGGCCTTCTCAGATCCAGCATCTTTATAATGCCGGCCGGGCGGAAATCAAAGTTTTCCCGTATGATCTCTACCAGTCTGCTGTCCGATACTTTTCCGGTTCCAAATGTATCTGCGGAAATGGATGTAGGATGAGCCACGCCGATTGCGTAGGAAAGCTGTATCTCGCATCGCTTCGCCAGTCCTGCCGCCACAATATTTTTCGCCGCATAGCGCGCCGCGTAAGCTGCGGAACGGTCAACCTTCGTGCAGTCCTTCCCGGAAAATGCTCCGCCGCCGTGGCGCGCCATTCCGCCGTAAGTATCTACTATGATCTTCCTTCCGGTCAGGCCGCTGTCGCCATGCGGGCCGCCGATCACAAAACGCCCGGTAGGATTGATAAAGAACTTCGTATCGTCATCCACCATATCATCCGGGATAATCTCGTCAAACACATATTTCCTGATATCCTTATGTATCTGCTCCTGCGTTACATCCGGGTCATGCTGGGTAGAAAGAACTACCGCGTCCAGCCTCTTCGGAGCGCCGTTTTTGTCATACTCCACCGTCACCTGGGTCTTGCCGTCCGGGCGCAGATAGGGCAGCGTGCCGTTCTTTCTCGCTTCTGTAAGCCTGCGGGCCAGTTTATGAGCCATTGCGATAGGATAAGGCATATATTCCTCCGTCTCGTCTGACGCATAGCCGAACATCATGCCCTGATCTCCTGCGCCGATTGCCTCGATATCGTCCTCAGACATCATATGCTCTTTTGCCTCCAGCGCTTTGTCAACGCCGAGGGCAATATCGGCGGACTGTTCGTCAATGGTAGTGATCACGCCGCAGGTATCCGCGTCAAAACCGTATTTTCCTCTGGTGTAGCCTATCTCACGTACCGTATCGCGCACGATCTTCGGAATGTCCACATATGCTTTTGTGGTAATCTCTCCCATCACCATAACCATTCCCGTTGTGCAGCACGTCTCGCACGCCACGCGGCTCATTGGATCCTGCTCCATCAGGGCGTCAAGGATCGCGTCAGATATCTGATCGCACATTTTATCCGGGTGTCCCTCTGTAACCGACTCTGAAGTAAATAATATTTTTTCCATACGAATCTCCCTTCTTCGCTTTCTCTTTCGGATTGTCCGTCCGGCAGGCCGCCCCGCTTACGGATTGCCTCCGCAAGCTCGATTCCGCTTCGCTCCATCTCGCTCGCGGGCGTCCCGCCTATGCAAGTAAAACTTTCCGGCCTTTCGTGCGAGCACGAGGGCCGCCAGGTTTTACTTGCGCAGGCAATCCTGCCAAACGAAAACAGCCCGCGTAAGCGGACTGTTGATATTTCATAACAATCCTCTTATTGTTCGATTGCTCGCTCAGGTTGGCACCTTCCTTTTAAGGGGTTGCCGCAGCTTCACAGATCCTTTGTATCTCCACTGCTCTGAATAAGAGAAAGTCTTAATTATTATATTGTTCTTGTTTCAATAAGAAACTTTACAATGAAATGGTGAAATTGTCAATACTGTTACCGGAAAATGTCCCGGCCTCAACCAACTTTCAGTTTAAACTTCTGTATGTCTTTCTCGCTGGACACCTTCTCGATCACTCCTCCCAGACTTCTGAGTTTTTCTTCAAACCGCTCGTATCCGCGCTGGATATATACGATATCGTCCACGATCGTGATCCCTTCCGCTGCGAGTCCGGCGATGCACAGCGCTGCGCCCGCCCGAAGATCCGGGGCGCTCACCCGCGCTCCCGAAAAATGTTCAACACCCTCGATCGTAGCGGAATTTCCTTCTACTTTTACTACCGCGCCCATACGGGCCAGTTCACCGAGGTACTTAAATCTGTTTTCAAATATACTCTCCGTGATCGTACTGGTCCCTCTGGCCAGAGCCAGGGTTACTCCGATCTGGGGCTGCATATCTGTCGGATATCCCGGATAGGGAAGCGTTTTTACCTGCGTGCTCCTCAGCCGGCCTTTTGCAACTACTCTCACTGCATCGTCAAACTCTTCCACCTCGCATCCGATATCCACCAGCTTGGATATCGTGGCGTCCAGATGCTTAGGGATAACGTTCATCACCGTCACATCTCCCTTTGTAGCCGCGGCGGCAAACATAAATGTTCCCGCCTCGATCTGATCGGGTATAATAGAATACTCGGAACGGTGCAGGCTTTTCACTCCACGGATCTTGATGACATCCGTCCCCGCGCCGCGGATATTCGCCCCCATACTGTTCAGAAAATTAGCAACGTCTACCACATGGGGCTCTTTTGCCACGTTTTCCATGATCGTAAGCCCTTCGGCCATAGCCGCAGCCATCATTACATTGATCGTAGCCCCTACCGAGACAACGTCAAAGTACAGATGAGTGCCGCGCAGAACATCTGCCTCTGCGACGATCTTTCCGTGTTCAATATCCACATCCGCGCCCAGTGCCCGGAAACCTTTGAGATGCTGGTCAATAGGCCTGCTGCCGATATTGCATCCTCCCGGGAGAGCAACCTCTGCCCTTCTGTATTTCCCCAGCAGAGCTCCCAGCAGATAGTAGGATGCTCTGATCTTTTTGATATAGTCGTACTCTATATTAAAATCACCGATCGTGCCGCCGTTGATCTTTACAGTGTGCCTGTCGATCCTCTGCACCATCGCGCCGATCCCGGCGATCGCTTCCAGCATCACATTGACATCATTTACATCCGGGAGATTGTCGATCAGCACGGTCTCATCCGTCATGATCGCCGCTGCCAGAATCGCCAGCGCCGCGTTTTTTGCGCCGCCAATCTCCACTTCCCCTACAAGTGGATTTCCACCCTTAATTATATATTGCTCCATTTCGCACCTCGACTCCGAATTTACTGCTGTATTCGTATTTGTCTGTATATCTCAATTACTGATCATCTGCTGTCATGCCTGTCGATATTATATCATAAATAGAAAATTTGTAAATATCGTCGGTCTTATACCGATTATATATATTAATCTCATTTCTGTATGCATGTCAAGCATTTTTCCTGTGCCGTTTTTTCTGTTTTGCCTCTTCTGCCTTCCGTTTCTGCGCTTTATTTTTCCGGTATTCTTTCACTGCTTTAATTGCATTTTCAATCGTATCCTCAATCCGGCACCCATCCTCGCACACTGTAATATCTGCATACCGCTCAAAATAGGGAACACGCTCATTATACAGGTCTCTGAGACTCTGGCCGTCTCTGAGCACAACTCCCCGCTTTTTCGGATTGCGGATCCTCCTCTTTATTGTTTGATAGGAAGCCTTCAAATATACTATCGTTCCGATTTCTTTATAATGCTTCATAGCTTCCCTGCAGTAAATCACGCTTCCTCCCGGCGAAATGACTGAATTCTCCGCTTTCACAGCGGCATTTACCCGATTTTCAATTTTCAGGAATCCGTCTTGTCCAACTTCCGCGATTATCTCCCTTAAGAGCTTTTTCTCCTGCTCCTGGATCAGCAGGTCGACGTCTATAAAATTCATGCCAAGCCGTTTTGCAACTACAATGCCCACCGTACTCTTCCCTACGGCGGGCATTCCTATAAATATAAGATTGTTTTTCATCCGTTTCTCCCCTTTGTCCGGAAACAGCCGGGATCAGTAAAATCTTCCGGCCGTATGTCTGTGTTCCCTTCTGCGGCGGAAGAGCTCCTGATAGAGCATCACCTCCACCATATCCCGGAGCCAGGAATCCTCTCTGCCGGATTTCCTGTCGTCTCTGTCCCCGCACCGGCCGGAGTCCCGGCATCCCTCTGAAAAAAAATCTGTCAGGCTCTCTGCGCTCAGCATTTTTTCATGTTTTTTCACATTGTCGCATATTCTGCGGCACATCAGCCGGAGCTGGAGTTTATCGGGATACTGGTCAAATATCATACTGTTTTCATAGGCCATTCGGTCACACTCTTCTTCCACATAAGGAAGTATTTTTTTCGGTATTTCCGGATACATACTTCTCAGATACTCAAAATCCATCCGTTCCGCTCTGTCCTCTTCAAAATCAAGCATCATCGGATACGCCATATAATAAGGCAGTTTCTGTTCCATTCACTTTCACTCCCAGACAGACATTATATAGACAGTATATGCCAAAAGCCTGTGAAAGTGAATGTTGCTCCTACTCGCTCTCCCTGAGCACCCTCTGCACTTCCAGCCTGGTTCCTCCAACACCGATAATATCATCCTTCTGCAGTGTGACAGGCTCTTCAATGCGCTGGCCGTTAAGAAAAGTTCCGTTTCTGGATCCCTCGTCCTTCAGAAACAGCTGGTCGCCTCTGCGCACAATTACACAGTGCGCCTTTGACACCCGTTTATCCTCGGTGAGAGACAAATACTTTTCATACATTTTCCCCTCCCGGTCTCTTCCGATTCCTACAGTATCATAAAATACAAAGCTGAATTTTTCCCAGCTGTCGATATCTTCAAGAATAATCTTCCACTGTCTTTTTTTCTTTCTCCGGGGCTTTTCCTCCGGTTCGTCCCTGGGCGGTACAGACTGGCGCGCAGTCCTTCGCCTTGCCCCGCTATAATCTTCTTCCGCATCATAATCCTGATCTGTCTGCCTGCGCCCTCTTCTTCTGGCCTGGGCGGATTCGGATTTACGTTTTTTTATGCTGATAAATGTTCCTGCCAGCATTCCGGCGCATCCCAGGGCAAGAACAAACATGATTATCCAGTACAACATACTATTATCACTCCTTTAAATCCATATACTACTATACTTTTTATCCGCGGGCAAGCATGAATGTCATTTTTTGTCAAACTTTGTGTAACAGTTACAGCTTTTTCGATTTCCGGGCACTGTCCGGCCAATCCGTCTATAGCATATTTGCGGCAAGTGTGTTAGAATATCGTCAGTGTACCAAAGATTTTTTAAAAGCGCACAAACCGGAAAGGAGACGATCATGAGTACCATCCGACCATTTAAGGCAATCCGCCCGAGAGAGGATCTGGCGTCCTCTGTTGCAGCTCTGCCATATGATGTTTACAATACTGCCGAAGCCCGGGCTGAAGTAGAAAGGGAACCCCTCTCATTCCTGCGGATCGACCGCGCGGAGACCCAGCTTCCGAAGGGCACGGACCCTTATTCTGATATTGTCTACAAAAAAGCCCGCGAAATTCTCGACAGTATGATCTCTGACGGCTCTTTTATACAGGATGATAAGCCTTGTTTCTATATATATGCACTTACTATGAACGGAAGGACACAGAACGGCATCGTGGGCTGCGCCTCTATTGACGACTATATCAGCCAGGTAATTTTAAAACACGAAAATACGCTGGAAGCCAAGGAACAGGACCGCATACGGCATGTAGATACCTGCAGCGCACAAACCGGCCCTATTTTTCTCACATACCGTCCTGTAGCGGAGTTAAAGTCCGTTGTATCTTCTATAAAACAGACGCCCTGCCTCTATGATTTTACCAGCAGCGACGGCGTGCGCCATCAGGTCTGGATGACAGATGACGACTCCTGTATCGAGAATATTTCTCAGCTGTTTGCTCATGTCCCTCATCTCTATATTGCCGACGGACATCACAGAGCCGCTTCCGCCGTAAAGGCCGGACTGAAGCGAAGAGCCGAAAATCCGGGATTTTCCGGCAGTGAAGAATACAACTATTTTCTCTCAGTGCTCTTTCCCTCTGATGAGTTGTGCATATATGACTACAACCGCTGCGTGCTGGACATGAACGGCTATACAAAAGATGCATTTCTTGATAAAATAAAAGACGGCTTTGACATAACACTCGCTGACCGGACGTCATGCAGACCTGGTCAGAAAAATGAGTTTGGCATGTACTGCGGCGGTTCCTGGTACCGGCTCAGAGCTAAGCCCTGTCTGCACAGCAGCGATCCGGTAAAAGGACTTGACGTATCTTTGCTTCAGGATTATGTCCTCGGTCCGGTTTTAGGCATTGAGGATCCCAAAACCGACTCCCGTATCCGTTTCATAGGCGGCATCCGGGGACTGAGCGCTCTCGAAGAACTGGCCGACAGCTGCGAAGGAGTGGCTTTTGCCATGCATCCCACTTCTATGGAAGAACTGCTTGCAGTCGCAGACGCCGGAATGCTCATGCCGCCCAAGTCCACCTGGTTTGAGCCAAAGCTTCGGAGCGGTCTGTTCATCCACCGTTTCTAGTGTCAGCGTACAAGGGGCAATACGTTCCAAGCCGCGTAATTTCGGCTGCATTCTGTTCTGCTTTCGAACAGTTCTGTATAAATTATTTTTAGAGGAGATGTAATAAATGGAAAGAAATGAACTTTGCTGGTGCGGCAGTGGGAAAAAATATAAAAAATGCCACATGCCCATTGAAGAAAAAATACGTCTGCACGCAGACCGGGGAGAGATCGTTCCCTCCCGTTCCCTTCTGAAAACTCCGTCTCAGATCGCAAAGATCAAGGAAAGCGCCGCGCTCAACACTGCCGTGCTGGACGAAGTCGCAAAGCATATCCGTATCGGTATGAGCACTGCGGAAATAGATGAGATCGTGTACCGTTTCACCACGGAACACGGAGGCATCCCTGCTCCTCTCGACTACCAGGGATTTCCGAAAAGTGTATGCACTTCCATCAATAACGAGATCTGCCATGGCATCCCTGATGAGAATATTGTCCTCCAGGAAGGCGATATTATCAATGTAGACGTGTCCACTATCCTGGACGGTTATTTTTCCGATGCTTCGCGCATGTTTAAAATGGGAAAAATCTCCGACCGTGCAGAGCGGCTGATCCGGGTGACGGAAGAATGCGTCGAGCTGGGCCTGGCTGCCGCAAAACCCTGGGGACATCTGGGCGATATTGCGGATGCGATCAACACCCACGCGAAAGCAAACGGATATTCTGTCGTCGAGGAGATTGGCGGCCATGGAATCGGTCTCGCCTTTCATGAGGATCCCTTCGTCAGCTATGTGACTCCAAAAGGCAGCGAAATGCTGCTCGTACCGGGCATGATGTTCACAATCGAACCCATGATCAACGAAGGCAGCCCGGATTTCTTTGTAGATGAAGACAACGGCTGGACCGTCTACACCATCGACGACGGCCTGTCCGCACAGATTGAATACATGGTGCTCGTAAAAGAAGACGGTATAGACGTACTGACAAAATAGTCTGTGAGGATGAGAAGGGGCGCCGCACGGCGCCCCTTCTCATCCTCACAGTTTCTTCCATTATGTAAAATGCCGAACTCTGAGTCCAATCCCCATTGACTCTGCCAGCTTTTTGCTTGCCTTGATCTCTTCCTCAGGGAGCACGTCTACTACGGTAAACCGCGTCTCTATGCCTTCCTCCCTGCATCTGACCGCAAAATCCAGCATTCCCTGGAAAGCCGCTTCAAACCGTGGCCTGGTGACCTTCATATACTCCGCTTCATCCGGTGCATTCAGGCTTATGGACACCACATCGACCACACCCTTCAATTCCGGGACAATATCCCTTTCATTGTAGAGACTTCCCAGCCCGTTGGTATTCACCCTTACCCGGATGCCAAACTTTTCTTTCGCATATTTTGCAGAGGCAATAAGGGCATCAAGCGCACAGGTCGGTTCCCCATATCCGCAGTAAACCAGTTCTTCATAATCTGTAAGATCAAACCCATCCATAGCGTCGATCACTTCATCAAGTGTCGGGTCTGTTTTATGCCAGAGTGTGTCTGCATCCCCCACGCCGTCTTTATGGCTTCGGATACAGAATGTGCAGCTGCAGTCGCATTTATTTGTCAGGTTTACATAAACTTCGTTTTTATATGTGTACAATATATCTGCCATTTTCTTTCTCCTTTATTTCCTGCCGGAACCTTGCAGCTTCATCATACGCTGTATCTTGCCTTTCACATGCGCCCGGTCAAACGCAGCTCCCAGAGCGACAAAAAATACTGCGCTGCCGCCGGACTGGATAAGGCTTCCCGGCAGAGAAAGCGCCGGAGAAATAAACGTCCCAAACAGCACTCCCTCAGCCACATAATATCCCGCCGCAGACAGCGCCGCGGCAATAAAAGGCGCGGCCCAATTCCTTGCCGTAAGGATCCTTTCCCCATTTGCCGAAAACAGAAGAACGATGAGCATTTTGATGATCACTGTCGCCGGCGCCCATACAGGCGCTGTCAGAAGATCCGCCGCTCCGCCGCCGATAGCCGCCGCCGCAAGAGCATATGGACGGGGGAGAAATACCGCCGCCAGATAGATCAGCGCGTCTCCGAAATGGATATATCCTCCATTCGCCCCATAGGGAATATGGCAGATGTAGGCAGTCATTACCGTGATCATTGCCGCGAACAATCCTGCTGCTGCCATCTTTGTTGTTTTGTCTCCATGTACCGCTTTCCTGTTCATATATCTGCCTCCCCTTTGCGCTTCTCTGCCAGCATCCAAAGATACTGTTCATAATCCACCCCGTCGTTTCTCGGGACATTCCTCTTTGCGGAATCCTGTATTGCCAGCTCGATCAGCCGGCCGGCCAGTTCTATTGTTTCCTCCAGGGCATCCCCTCTGGCTCTTCCTCCCGCGATCACAGACGCAAACAGGTCGCCAGTTCCGGAATAACTCTCGCCGATAAACGGAAATGCCGAAAGATAAGTCTTATCCCCGGCAACCGCCAGGTTTCCAACCTTCTGGATGCCGTCTGCCTGATCAGTAAAACAGATGCCTGTCACCACCACTTCTCCCGGTCCATCCATTGCCCGCCCGTGCTTCATCAGGCTTCTGGCCATCTGTTCCACAGTCTCCATAAGGCTGCCCTGATCCCGGATTTCTGCCAGCATACGGTAGTCGTTGTCTGCCAGAAGGCAAAGTTCCGTCAGATTGGGAGTGATGATATCCGCCCTTCTCACCAGTTCTTTCATCATGGACAAGAGTTCCGCCGTAAACATGTCATATTTTCTGCCGTTGTCCCCCATCACCGGATCCGCCAGCAAAAAGGTATTTTCCCCGCAGAAATCGTCCAAGAACTCAAAAACTTTTTGAATCTGTCGTCCTCCGGCCATAAAACCTGTATAAATACCGTCAAACTGAACATCCATTTTTTTCCATTCTTTTCGGAATTCATCCATTTTGTCCGTATAGTCGTCACAGAAATAGCTGGGATAGCCTGTCTGTGCGCTCAGTATCGCCGTGGGGAGAGGACAAGGCTGTACTCCCATGGCCGCGATCGTTGAGATTGCCGCAGTAAGGGAACATTTACCAAATCCCGACAGATCGTTGATCACTGCTATCTTCTTCGTCATAAAAAATCCTGCCTCTTTTTTCTTCTCCGGGAAATAATAGCATATAACTGGCTTGTCAAAAACAGCCAGTTCTTCACTTTTGCACCAGTCCAGTTTAATTAGACTCAGATTTGTGTGAGAGGGGACGAAGACAGAACTTTTCGGCTACGCTCCCCTTTTTCCTCTGTTTTATGAGGATTTGCGGTAGTTTTTTTGCGCCTCCTGTGTTACTATATATCCGAAGCATTTACATTTCTGACAGTTCAAATCCTTGCGGCGTCTGCCGTGTCAGAGCAGGGAGGAACAGCCGGACATGCCGAAGGTCTGGCTGAAGGTCTGACCAAAGGCGAACAGTCCGGGAAAGAAGAAAAAATAAAAGAGTTGATACAGAAAAAAATATTAAAAGGAAAAACAACCGCTGAGATAGCAGAAGCACTGGAAGAGGAAGAAACTGAGATACTGCGGCTGATAGAAGAAATGCAAAACCCGGATTTTTGAAGGGACCTCTTTCTTGAAACACTCAGGAAATGAGTGGCTGCATCCGATCCGATAAAACTTTCGGCAGCGTGGAGCGGAGACTCTATCTCCTGCTCCACGCTGCCGAAAAATTTATCTGATGATCTGTATACTTTGATTTTCGGATGCTTTATAGCAGACGTTCTTTTTGTCAGGCCTGAATTCAGTAGGAGAATACTTCATCTACTTTTACCGGTTTGAGCACGATCGCAGAGTGTTTGCCGATGTTGAGATGTATCTCCCCATTTTCGATAATATATTCACTATAATCCAAGGTATACCCATCCTCGTAAGAATGGATGATCTGTTTCATACGCCCGTCTTTCGGCACTCCTGCATACCAGACAGGAACTGTGACTCTTTCCATCAGTTCCTTGCTGTTGTTAAGTATGACGACAATCTGCTCATCCCCCTGGAATCTGGCATAGGCCAGAAAATTCTTTTCTGCTTTAAGCAGCTTGATGGAGCCTGTACGCAGCGGCTTTTCTGTTTTATGAATGCGTATCATCTCCTTATGAAATTGCAGAAGCTCCATATTTTCATTTCCCCAGGGGTAGGTCCTTCTGTTGTCAGGATCGGTAAATCCGCAGAGTCCCGCCTCATCCCCATAATATATAGTGGGCGCGCCGACCCACGTCATCTGAACTGTCACGGCAATCCGCATCACCGCATGGTTTATCCCTTCCTCCGCCGCTTTCACTCCAACCTGATGCGCCCTGCCGACGATGTGATTGGTCCGTGTAAGGAATCTGGAGTGATCATGATTTGACAGCTGATTCATGGCCACCTGGAGAGATGGCGTCAGCATACTTGCCATAAAATGACGCATAGTCCCCACAAAATTATCAGGGTTGCCCCACAGATCCGTCCGCCTCTCATCGCTGTGTTTCTCCATGCCGGTAAGGAACCATGTGAGCGGTTCCATAAACGCATCATAGTTCATGACGCTGTCCCACTCATCTCCCTGCAGCCAGTCCACAGGATCGCCGTAATGCTCTGCAAGAATAAGCGCATTCGGATTCGCGCTTTTAACCTCTTTTCTGAACCGTTTCCAGAACATATGATTATACTCGTTGCTGCATCCCAGGTCAGCCGCAACATCCAGCCGCCAGCCGTCCACATTGTACGGGGGAGAAACCCATTTTTTTGCAACATCCATGATGTACTGTTCCAGTTCCGGCGAGTCCTCATAGGACAGCTTGGGCAGTGTGTCGTGCCCCCACCAGCCGTCGTAGCTCTTGTTGTATGGCCATGCCTCGTCCCTCTCGTCAAAAAAATGGAAGAACTCCCGGTACGGGCTGTCCTTGCTGACATACGCCCCCTTCGGGTACTCGGGCTGGCCTTCATAGATCCTCTCCCGGTCCATCCATTTATTAAAGGAACCACAGTGGTTAAATACCCCGTCAATAATAACCCGCATTCCCCGTTTGTGCATCTCTTCTACCAGCTCGGCAAAAAGCTGGTTGCTGGCCTCAAGATTGCGGATATCCCCTGTGCGCTTCTGGTATTTTGTAGCGCGGGAATTGTCCGCAACTCCCTCTGAAAGCGTTTCCCCTCCGTCTGCCACGATCCTCCCGTAATGGGGATCGATATAATCATAATCCTGGATATCATACTTGTGGTTAGAGGGGGAGACAAACAGCGGGTTAAAATATATCACCTCGACCCCCAGTTCCTGCAGGTAATCCAGCTTATCCATTACACCTTTAAGGTCTCCGCCGTAAAAGTTGCGGATATCCATCTCAGCCGGCGGCTGGTTCCAGTCTTTTATCTTTGCGCTTGGCGCACCGATATAAATATATTCCCGGTCCTCCACGTCATTGTCCGGATCTCCATTATAAAAACGATCCACAAAAATCTGATACATCACCGCGCCCTTGGCCCATTCAGGGGTCGAAAATCCGGGCACGATCCGAAACGCATAATATGGTTCTTCGTGCTCACAGACACCGCACCGGTTATAAAAACAGATCTGATCTCCTTTTTTTATTTCAAATGCATACTCAAAAGGATCTCTGCCGAGCTGACAGACAATCTCATAGTAGTCGAATTCTCCCATGCTGCAGGTCTTCCACATGGCATGGCTCCTGCCGCCTGTCAAAATATTCACCTCTTCCACATCATTATGGGCAGTGCGGAATCTCAGCACGATTTTTTCATTTTCCGACGGTTCAGGAGGGATCACATAATCCCCCGTGCCGTCACAAAACAGCGCCTCCCTGTTCATATATCTCATCTCCTCTGTTTAAGTCTGTGCCGCAGTTCCTCAAGACGGCGCAAGGAGCGGACGCTTTCTACGCATCCGCTCCGCAGTTCTCGAACAGTGCTTCAAATTCACTTCTCGTTATCTTTTCCTTTTCCAGCAGAAGGTTTGCACAGGCATCGAGCACATTGTGGTGCTCCCGGATGATCGCGCGTGCTTTTTCATAGCATTCATCGATAATCCTCTTCACTTCCTCGTCAATGGTCCCGGCTACTTTTTCTCCGTATCCTCTGGAAGTGTGTCCGAAATCACGTCCGATAAACACCTCATCGCTGTCATTGTCATAATTGATCAGGCCCAGACGCTCGGACATACCGAATTTTGTGATCATTGATTTTGCAATAGCAGTCGCCTGGCGGATATCCTGTGACGCCCCGGTCGTGATGTCGTCAAAAATCTCTTCTTCCGCCACACGTCCTCCCAAAGCCACCGTGATCTCCTGGAGCATATGTCCCTTAGTGTTAAACATATCGTCTCTTTCCGGCAGGGGCATGGTATATCCCCCCGCTCCGCCTGTGGGGATGATCGACACACTGTACACAGGTCCCACGTCCGGGAGCACATGGAACAAAATAGCGTGCCCCGACTCATGGTATGCTGTGATCCGGCGTTCTTTGTCAGACACGACCCTGCTCTTCTTCTCCGGCCCGATACCGACCTTTACAAAAGCGTGGCGGATATCCTGCTGCTGTATAAATATCCTGTTATCCTTGGCGGCGAGGATCGCAGCCTCGTTGAGAAGATTTTCCAGGTCAGCTCCCGTAAAGCCCGACGTTGTCTGAGCAATCTGTTTCAGATCCACGTCGTCCCCGAGGGGTTTATTTTTAGAATGTACTTTCAGGATTTCCTCCCTGCCGCCCACATCCGGGCGTCCCACGATGACATTCCGGTCAAAACGGCCCGGGCGCAGGATTGCAGGATCGAGAATATCTTTCCGGTTCGTTGCCGCCATCACAATGATTCCCTCATTGACGCCAAATCCGTCCATTTCCACCAGAAGCTGATTGAGAGTCTGCTCTCTCTCATCGTGTCCGCCTCCAAGACCGCTGCCTCTTCGTCTGGCAACGGCATCAATCTCGTCAATAAACACGATACAGGGCGCATTTTTCTTTGCATCCTGAAACAGATCTCTGACACGGGACGCACCCACGCCCACGAACATTTCGACAAAGTCGGAACCAGAAATACTGAAAAACGGCACGCCTGCTTCTCCTGCCACAGCTTTGGCAAGCAGTGTCTTTCCGGTTCCGGGAGGTCCCTCCAGAAGAACACCCTTGGGGATCCTCGCTCCCACCTGTACATATTTTTTCGGGGATTTCAGGAAGTCCACTATTTCTTCCAGTTCTTCCTTTTCCTCTTTAAGCCCGGCCACATCGGCAAAGGTCACTTTAATCTCGTTCTGCCCCGACATCCGCGCGCGGCTTTTCCCAAAATTCATCGCCTTCGCATTGGCGCCTCCGCCCTGGCGGTTCATCAGGAAAAAGATCAGGGCGATGCCGCCCATCGTAATGAGCAGAGGAAGAAGGATCGAACTTAAGACAGACTCCTGCGGCACTGCCTCCATCCGGTAGTCCAGTTTCTGCGATTCGAGAAATCTTTCAACTTCTTCTACATTTGAAACATTTACTTTTCTGGTGGAATCATCCTCCTTCAGATTAAATGTCACAGTGCCTGTAGGTACGGCCCGGCTCTGTTCGATATATACGTCCGTCACATTGTCAGCCTTTACTTCTGCCATAAACTGAGTATAGGTCATTTCCTGCTGATGCATCTGAAGCTGGCTTGCCATCCAGAGCACGGCGGCCACGATAATAATGAACATAATAATGGTGGGGCCGCTTACGCTCCTGTATTTTCTGCTATTATTCAATGCTGTTATACTCCTTCCTGTTCTTCCAGTCCTTCCACCACTCCTATGAAGGGAAGGTTTCTATATTTCTGGGCGTAATCCAGTCCGTATCCCACCACAAATTCATCCGGGATCTCAAAGCCCAGGTAATCTGCCTTCACATCCTTTACCCTGCGATCCGGTTTATCCAGAAGCGTGCAGAGACGCATTCCCGCCGGATTTCTCTTTTTGAGGACATCCATCAGGTAATACAGTGTATTGCCCGAATCCACAATATCCTCCACAATAAGCACTTCTTTATTTTCTATTGATTCATCAAGATCTTTAGCAATACGGACGACTCCGCTGGATTTCGTCCCGTCGCCGTAGCTGCCTACACACATAAAATCCATGGATACCGGCACAGTGATCCTTTTAGCCAGTTCACACATAAAAAATACTCCGCCCTTCAGAATACAGATCAGATGAATCTGCTTTCCCGCGTAATCTTCACTGATCTTCTCTCCCAATTCTTTAATTCTCCGATCCACCTCTTCTTCCGGGATCAGAACTCTGATTTTCTCTGCCATCTGTTTTTTCCTCCGTTATTTTTATCTCAAGAATCCTTTTTGTCTCTTTACTGATCTGGTATTCTGCACTCATCCTCATGCCCGGGATCCACATAACATGGCTTCCGTCTGCGATCAGGAGCATCTGATCTCTTTCCCTGCGGGGCACCTTTTCATTGATAAAATAGGATTTCAGTTTCTGTCTTCCCCCGTCTTTTCCGATAACCAGATAATCTCCCGGCTGCCTTCTCCGTGCAGAAGGTGTATGTTTTATTATATCATAGTCAAAGCATTTCGTGTAACTTTTTTGCGGAATCTCCACTTCTGCGTTTTGCTCTGTTCTCGCATAAATCCTGCATGAGATGATCCAGGATGTGCCGGGGATATACGTCTCTCCCGGAACAGCCAGCTCCTTGGGGCAGATGCTGTCCGGGCCGTCTCCGCTTTTCTGATGCTCATGTTTTTCCAGGGCCACGCCCTTGTAAGTCCGCAGCGCCGTCACGCCGTGAGGCAGGCTGATCTGTTTTCCCGGCTGCCGGCCAAACAGTTCCTGCACGCCTGACACATGGACTGCCTCCACATCCCTGCTCATCCCGGCCGCTGTACAGATGCACCGATGGATGAGCTGCTGTCGCACTGCCGGCGCCTCTTCTGCCAATGCTCTCTCCCGGATCTCCAGAACTGCCGGTTCCCCGGCCCTGACATCCACGCATCTCTTCCATGCCTCATCCACCCCCTGCATCAGATAGGCCCAGATATTCTGAGACTGCCTGGACAGTTCATCAAGATGCCGGACTGTTTCCGCGTTTATCTGTGCGCAAAAGACCGGAAGGATATTGTGCCGGATCCGGTTTCTCGTATAGATGTCTTCCTCGTTGCTGCCATCCTTTCTCCAGGTTATTTCCGCCTGCACAAGGGCAGTCTCGATCTCCTCCCGGGAGACGCCCAGCAGCGGACGGATCCAGTTTCCATATACCGGACGAATGCCGCACAGTCCGCGGAGCCCTGTCCCCCGGGCAAGATTCAGCAGCACAGTTTCCGCATTATCATCCCGGTGGTGGGCCGTGGCAATCTTTGTTCCTCCGTCCTCCCTGCACATGATCTCAAAGGATTCCCGGCGCACCGCACGCCCGGCCTCCTCAGAAGATTGTTTCCTTTTTCTGGCAATTAATTCTACATTTTTATGAAAAATCCGGCAGGGAACATCCAGCTTCCGGCACAGTCCCTTTACGAACCGCTCGTCAGCGTCCGCCGCTTCCCCCCTGAGCCCATGGTTTACGTGGCACACCTTTACTGAAAATCCAAGCTTTTTCCTCAGGCTGCAGAGCACAAAAAGCAGACATACCGAATCTGCGCCGCCCGATACGCCTGCAATCACAACATCTCCCTGCTGTATCATGTTATATTCCCGGATCAGGGCCTCCGTCTTTGTTTCTATCTTTTCCATCATATGTAAACTATACCCAATTCATGCCGAAAAGTAAAGTATCCTCTGTCCACGTCAGCATTCCCACAGCCCCACAGCCAGTACGGTCATATCGTCTGCCGGCTCCTTTCCGGTCCATGCAAGCACCTGCTCCAGTACATAATGAGCCATCTCCTTCGGATTGGATATGACGCTGCCCTGTATGATCGTCTCCAGAAGCAGATCCTGCTCGCCCACCGGCAGAGCGTCCAGCACCCCGTCGGTCACCATGATCACAAAATCTCCATCAGAAAGCTGCCGTTTTACGGAGTCGATCTCAATGGCATTCATCACTCCGATAGGGAGGCTTG
Source organism: Candidatus Mediterraneibacter avicola (assembly GCA_019115385.1). Classification (GTDB taxonomy): domain Bacteria; phylum Bacillota; class Clostridia; order Lachnospirales; family Lachnospiraceae; genus Mediterraneibacter; species Mediterraneibacter avicola. The sequence goes on from DXDR01000010.1 coordinate 32,988, forward strand.
TGGAACTGAGATGTTCCACAAGCTCTTTTTTCTTTATAAATGTTGATGACGCCCCCGCCTTGATGATCTCGCATTCCCCCGTATAGAGGTCAAACACTGTCATATCCACCGTGGAATAATGGATTTCCTCCCTCCCCATGACCAGGGTTGTATTGATCATCTGAATAGCCGTTTTTTCCGGGAATCCCGCATCCAAAAGTTCTTCCAACAGTTCGATCACAAGCGTGCTCTCCCGGCACGCTTCCTCTCCCGATCCCATTCCGTCAGACAGCGCCACGGCCTGTCTGCCTCCCGACAGCTCCAGCATGGCAAAGTTGTCCCCTGATATCTGGCTGCAGCCTTTTCCAATGCGCGCTGTGCCCTGCATGGTGTAATATGCCGGCCCTTCCCTGCAAACCACCGTCATATAGTTATTTCCGATCACCTGGGTCGTTCCGCTCTGCAGGATCAGCCTGCGCCCAGCCGCCTCCGACACCGCTTTGACAAATTCCTTCGCCGAAATCTTCTTATGTTTTACGGACCTGGCGGTAACGTGTATCTCATACCGCCCCTCTTTTGTCATAAAAAAGTGCGCATAGAGCATACGGACTCCTTTTTTCTTCAGGGCTGCGCCGATCTTCTTTTCCAGGCGCTCATCCGTAAAAATACTGTTCTCCAGTTCCCTGGCAGTGCTGCGTATCATATCTGCAAATGTATCCATCTGAATGGCGCATCCTTCCCGGCTTCTTGCCATCCGGTTGACCCATATCATGTTCTGGCGCGCGTCATGGAAACCCTCGAGCATTTCCCGGAGGAAGCGCGGCGCCATGATGCATCTCTGCATCAGTTTTCTTTTCGTTTCTGTATTGAGTTCATTTCCATAGTGATCCACGGCAGACAGGATTTCATACCCCATCTGATAGGTATGTACAAAGTTTTCTACCCAGCACCAGCCGCATTTTTCACATTTTCCGCACACTTTCTCCCTCACTCTGGAAAACATGGCCTCGATTTCTTCATCTGAAAACGCCTGCCGTTTTTCTTCCAGTCCAAGAAACGTCTGCGACAGCTGCTTTATCGAATGTGCATAACGTTCTATCTGCTCCACATACGGACTGTTGTGGAGCGCCTGTCCGTCATTCATGCCGGTAATCTCCCTTCACAAAAATCTTCCTCCCGCAAAGACTCTCCCTGACGCAAAGACTCCGGGAGAACTTCTCCCGGAGTCTTCATTAGTAATATTCATATCTCTGTGCAGAACCGCCCTGCTGACATCCTTGTCCCGCTATTCTGCCGCTTTGAAAATAATCTCATTCGGATCTACAAGATCTAACTTTTCTTCCGCCGTTTCCTTGACGTACTCGTCAGTCTTGACATACTCTTTAAATTCTTCTACCTCTTCGGCGCGCTTCTTCTCGTCGTCAATCTGAGACTGCAGCTGCTCCTCCTGCTCCTTGTACTCGGAATTCTTTGCCTGGAGCCTCAGAGAGCTCACTGTGAGCACTCCAGAAAGAAATACAAGCACCGTGCAGATCATCACGATACTTCTTCTGTACCGGCTCAGCCTGGAGTTTTTCTTTCTGCCGCGCTGCCTGCCTGTCCCTTTTCTTTTATACATACGATTCACCCAACTTGTTAATTATTTTTTACTGCTCCCCGTTAGAAATTATTCTATCTGTTTTTCCCGGACTTTTCAAGTTTTTTCTGAAACTTTACATTTATTTTTTTGCCAAGCCGGATAATGCAGCCCCCCACGCCTGCCCCGGATAAAAGTCCCAGAACAAAAAACCATCTCACGCTTCCGTATGTGGTATCGTACATCTGTTTAAAAATAAAGCCGCTGGCTGCCAGCCAGAACAGGATGTCCTCCACTCCGGCTGCGGCAGTGCTGTGCTTTACGATATGCCTGAAACAGATCAGCACATAGTACGCGAACAGTACCATCATGCCGCCAAGCCCCGCATACAGAAAAATCAGCGCCTCCATGCCAATTCCGATCATAGCACGCCCCTATTTAAACAGACGGGAGAAAAAGCTTTCGTTCTGCCGTCCCGCCTGGGAAACACTGGAATAGGCTACGCTGTCAATATTCCCCGACAGATCTACCTCGCCCTTTTCCACGCTCAGCCTGTTGACATGAAGATCTGTACCCTTGACCATCAGCATTCCCTGCTCCGTCTCCAGCAGAATTTCATTGAGGTCAAAGGAGAGTACATCCAGAACCCCTGTAACCATACTTGTTTTCCTGTTGTTGACCACAAGCTTATGTGTCTTTGCGATCCGCTGCTCCTCCATATATGCACCTCCCCGGCGCTTCTTGCAACGCCTGTTCTTATATATATGAAGGGCTGTACCGACTTATGACTTCTGTCATGTCAGATATAGCGGAACATATCTTTTGCCTCTTCCTTTTTCGATGTATCCTGGAGTTTCAGGACTTCAGCCTTCACAGACTTTGTCCCAAACTGGATTTCAATAATATCTCCTTCTTTCAGCCTGACAGAAGCTTTTGCCGGCTTCCCATTTACAGTGACCCTCCCTGCGTCGCAGGCCTCGTTGGCCACGGTTCTTCGCTTAATCAACCTGGAAACCTTCAGAAATTTGTCCAGACGCATTTTCTCACCTCCCCGAACTGCCCTGGGAGAAAGAAAAGGCACTTACAATGTCCTCTGCATCGTAAGTGCCTGTCCTCTCAGCACATAAAATGTTTAACATCCTTTTCTCATGGAAAAAGCAGACTAGTTGATCGCATCCTTTAAAGCTTTTCCGGCTTTGAATTTCGGCGCCTTGCAGGCAGCAATCTTCATCGTCTTTCCTGTCTGCGGGTTTCTGCCTTCTCTTGCAGCTCTCTTGCTTACTTCAAACGTACCAAAGCCAACAAGCTGAACCTTGTCGTCAGCTTTCAGCTGCTCTGTGACAACATCTACGAATGCCTTAAGCGCTTTCTCAGAATCTTTTTTTGAAATCTCGGCCCTCTCTGCTACTGCTGCTACTAATTCTGTTTTGTTCATGAGTTAATTCCTCCTCTTTATTGTATCCGCATACAATTTTATTCTGATTTTAAAGGGGGACATGAAACTTCGTCCACATGAATCCGCCTTTATGTACTGTTATAACGGTTTCCCGTCTCTTTGTCAAGATTTTTCCGCGTTTTTCAGGCTTTTACTTCACAATTTCAACGAGAAAACATTTTTCAGAAACGTGTATTTTTCGCTCCACTGACGGACGACCGTCTCCAGCTTCTCAACATTTTTTTCAGGAAGCCAGGCCTTATTTGACCGGTAGTAGCTGCTGGCAGTTTTCCAGAATTTCTCCGGATAGGCAAGAAACAGGCCGATATAAAGCTTTTCCGTTTCCTCCAGCCTGCGCTCACTCTCGTACGCCTCAAGAATCAGTTTGCCAATATTTTCTTTCCATCGAAATTTTTCCATTGCTTTTCTTAGGAAATAATATAAATCATGCGCCTGAATATCCACTCGCATATGCTCAAAATTTGTCACTCCCATACCCCCGGGAAAAATGAGCAGGTTGTGGTAATTGTAGTCGCCATGCGCCAGGCTTCCCCGGCGGACGCTCTCATCGTACAGTTCCAGACAGCCGGACTCCGCCAGCTGTTCTGCAACTGTACAGGCCATGGCATATATTTTCTCAAAACTTTCAAGAAACAGATATTCAAATTTACTTTTTGCCACTCTTCCACGGATAAAAGAGCGCACTTTTTTCAGCTCCCTGTTGTGGCGTTCGATCTCTTCAAGAGGATTTCTACGCACAGAAAGCGCCGGCAGCGTTTGAGACTCTCCGGACTCTGCTGCCAGATTCATTTTCCCGTGGAGAACAGCAAGACCTCTGGCCGCGCGCGCCAGTTCCGCCTCCTTCTTCATATCACACTCGCGCCCGCTGTACCACTTTTTCATCATATATTTCGTTCCATCTCTGGAAATGCAGAGAAATTCACCGTCTCCTGTGGCGACCGGGGTGTCAACCGACACGCCCATAGCCTCCAGGCGTCTCTCGACAAGATACATGGAAAGGGCGTGCTTCTCAGATATCTTCGTTTCTTTCAGCAGCATGGCGCCTTTATTTGTATCGCAAAAAAACGCACCCCTTATCCGCCGGGTGCCTCTTACCTCTATTTCATATTTCTCCAATATTTCCAACTCGTACTCTCTCATGGCTGCCCCCTGTCCCGCACATATTCTGGTCCTTTCTAATCTATGAAGAGGGCAGCCCAAGTATGCTTACAATCCCAGCTTTTCTTTTACATATTCACACAGATGTTCCCTGTTGTTCCTGACGGGATCGTCAATGACATATTCCAGAAGCTCGCTGAGCATGCTTCCGATCTCACGGCCCGGCTGCATCCCCAGTTCCATGAGTTCCCTTCCGCCTACCGCAAGCTGGCGGAGCGTTACGCACTCGTCATTGAGCAGGATTTCCTGATACAGCTCCCGCATGGCTACAATATTTTCAATCTTCTCCCTTCTCCTGTACGGACTCTGTGCCTTTGCATCCGCCATGCGCACAGCCAGGTAATAAGGGAACAGATCGACTCCTATACGGTTCATGGCCCGCCGTACATTCCGGGCGGTCGGCTCTACTCTGTAGTCATGATAGCACACCAGTCTGGTTACTTTTTTCACCGTATCATTGTCAAATTTCAGACGGCGCAGAACTGTTCTGGCAATCTCCTCGCTTACAAGGGCATGTCCTTTGAAATGGTCCCTTCCGTTCTCGTCCGTCGTTTTTACAGAAGGCTTGCCCATGTCGTGGAACAGCATGGTCAGCCGCAGGATTTTGTCTCGCTTCACATTTTTCATCGCGTGGATCGTGTGTTCGGCCACGTCATACTTATGGTGAGGCGTGTGCTGTTCCACACCTGTCATGGCGTCCCATTCCGGGAGGATAACCTTTGTTATTCCAAGCTCGCAGGCGTCCCGGATCCGCTCGGGATGAGGCGACACGAGCAGCTTGACCAGTTCCGCCTGGATCCGCTCCGCGCTGATCTTATCAAGAGTCGGGGCAAGATTTCTTACCGCCTCCGCCGTATGAGGCTCAATCGGGAAGTCCAGCTGAGCGGAAAAACGCACCGCCCGCAGAATTCGGAGAGCATCCTCAGAAAAACGTTCCCTCGGATCTCCGACACAGCGGATCAAATGGTGATTCAGATCCCGCATTCCCCCAAACACATCCACAAGCCGCACCTCGTCATTGTACGCCATGGCATTGATCGTAAAGTCCCTGCGCTGAAGATCTTCCTCCAGGCGGCTGGTAAACTTTACTTCTTTCGGATGCCTGCCGTCTTCATATGCGCCGTCCACCCGGTAAGTAGTCACTTCAAAACTGTCCTTTCCGATCAGAACCGTAACTGTCCCATGTTCAATCCCGGTATCCACTGTCCGGCGGAACAGGCGTTTGATCTCCTCCGGCTTCGCCGAGGTCGTAATATCCCAGTCCTCAGGTCTTCTCGCCAGGATCGAATCCCTGACACAGCCTCCCACCGCAAAAGCTTCATATCCGTGAAGCTGAAGATTATTAATGATCATCAGTACCTTTCTCGGCAGTGTTATCTTCATAATCTATTTTCCTCCCAAAAGGGGCCTGACCCCTTTCGTCAATATTTTCTGAATTGTCGCAAAATTTCTTCTTCTCTTTTACTGCAGGTTAATATTATAACCTGTCTTTTCTGTCTGCTCAACCATTTTAACACAGATTGTAGTCTTTTCTCATCATACAGGGCAAATGTGTCGTCCAGGATGACGGGCATGGGTTCGTCCTGAAGGATTTCCGAGGATGCCATTCTGACGGAAAACCAGATCTGCTCAAGTGTTCCTCTGCTCAGGCGGTCTGCCGGAATACGACGAGTGCCGTCCCAGGCCGATATCTGCAGCTTTTCTCCGATTTCCAGGCTCTGGTATCTGCCCTCCGTCAGTTCTGCGAATATGTCGGAGGCTTTTTTATTCAGGCGTCCGGCAGTCTGCCGGCCAAGAGCCTCCGCCGCCAGCCTGACCTGCTCTTGTGCCCTCTTTAAGGCGCGGCAGCGTCTGGCAAGATTCTTCTCTGTGTCTCCGGGCTCCGTCTCTTCACTTTGTTCCCGCAGATTACTGCAGCGGATTTCCTTTTCTTTCCACTCCGCCCGGATGCGCTCCATCTCCCAGCGAATACGCTCCGTCTCCCCGCTGTCACGGTCAGCCCGGAATTCTTCTTTATCTGCCTCTTCTGCCCGGTTCCTTCCCACCTTTGTACGGATATAGACTCCCGCTGCCAGAATTCCTGCGCCGGCCAGAAAAAGAATGACGGATACGGCAAAAACCAGTCCCCCCGCAGCGGCCTGCTGCAGGTCATTGCTCAGGAGCCATCCCAAAACACTTCCGCATATGCCTGCAAATACGGCGGCTAAGCCGCCTGCGATGACCCCTGCCGCAGGCTTGTTCCTCTGACCTTCCCTTTTCCCGGTTTCTTCTCCATTTTCAGTATATTTCCCGTCCTCATACCTTTTTCTCTCCTCCAGCTCCCCGGCTGCCCCTTGTCTGCCACCGCGCAGAGCCGCAAGCTGCTCCTTTTTCTCTTTATATTCAGCTGACAGATCCGCAATATCCTGTTCCAGATATCTGCACTCCTGGAGCATCTTCCGTGTCATTTCGTCGCGTGCTCCCGCTGCTTTGTGCAGCGCCTTTTCCGTCTCCTTCTGCTTTTCCCGCAGGCTCTTCAGCGCGCCGTTTACGTCAATGTCTCCCCCTCCTGTCTCGCAGAAGTTGGCTGCATAATTTTCCAGCGCCGACGAAAGTTCCTGCCCCGGGGCGGCGGCAAGCTGCCCCACGGAAACGGTGCTGTCATAAAGGGATGCGCTCATACCTCCGAGCAGCATTTCCAGATCTCCATGCTCCACCGACAATTCTTCACCGTCATCCTCGCATACCAGCGACGCCCGCTTTGTATACCGGTCAAAATTCCGTTCCAGCCGAAATCGTTTCCCACCGCACCGGAACCACAGAACGCCTGCGTAACTGCCCGGATTTTCCCAGGGCTCATAGCGGGTAAAAGCATCCTTTGCCGCAGCCTTTCCCCGCCCGCGCTCCATCCCGAACAGCATGGCGCGGATAAATGCGTGAAGGGTAGACTTCCCGGATTCATTTTCCCCATAAAGCACCTGGACGCCGTCAGAAAACCTGAGACGTCTTTCAGACAGCATACCAAAATTTTTTATATAAATCTCTGTGATTATCATACTCTCCCCCGGTTCTCCAAAAGCGCTTCTACCCCCTCGCACAGCGCCTGATACTCCTCGCTGTCTCTGGTGCAGCCTGCAAATCCCGCTATATACGCTCCGATCAGATTTCCTTCGTTCTCTCTGAGCATCCTGTCAAAATCATAAGCAGGATGCGTCTCGTCTACGATTTCCAGAACATTTCCCCAATCTTTCATCCGCTCTGTATGAAAGAAAATCTCACTGCTTCTTCCGCCTTTTAGAGTGATCTTGTAAATATTTTCCTCCCCGTATTCTCTTATATGATCCCGTATTCTTTCTTTCACACTCCCGGAAGTATCATCTTCGTCAACCTGGATTTCCAGGTTTATATATTCTCTGGAGGCGCAGGACACCCGGCGGGTACGGATTCCTTTTTCTGTGATCTCCCCGCCCACATAACCGTGGGAGCCTGCGTCATTGCAGTCGATCGGCTCCAGCGCCCCGGCATAGACCATACGGTCGCCGCGCACAGACCGGGGTTTGTGGATATGTCCCAGGGCGACATAGGAAAATCCGGCCCGTTCCAGGTTCTCCCAGTCAATGGGAATATGCCGGTCGTCCCCGCCGTGGGCAAGAAGAATCTCATACTTCTGTCTTCCCTCTGGAGCAGCCGCATTGTACAACGGCTCCCGGATTTCCCTGCTGTGGTAGCTCAGCCCATAAACTGCAGTCTGCAGTTCATCAAACTCGACACATTCCAGCCCTTTTCCAAAAAGCGTATGTACATTTTCGCACCACCGAAAGGTACGGTAATAAGAATCTTTTTTGATATAATCATGGTTTCCCGCAATTAAGACGACCTGCGTATGGGAAAGAGTAGAAAACAGATAATTTACTTCCTTTAATTCTCGCAGAAGAGGCTGCCGGTGAAACAGATCGCCGGCGATCAAAAGAAGGTCTGTCCGCTCCGTCCGGCAGACTCCGACGACATGTTCAAATGCAGCCCAGAGTTCCTCCGGCCTTTTCTCCGTGTATGCCGGGCCTGCATCCGGCTGTGCTCCCAGATGTACGTCGGCAATGTGGATAAATTTCATACATAACCTCCTTCTGTCTGATCTGAACTCTTGTTTCAGCCGGCGCCTGCCGGGGCCGGCGTTCTTCCCGTATAGAAAAAGGACGCTGCATCGCGGCGCGCGTCCTTTCGCACTTTATAATTCACAGTTATTTACTGTTCTGGGGAAGGGGATCACATCACGGATGTTTGACATACCTGTCAGATACATGACACATCTCTCAAAACCGAGACCGAAGCCGGCGTGCCTTGTGGAACCGTATTTTCTCAGATCCAGATAAAAACCATAGTCCTCCTCTTTCAGTCCCAGTTCCTTCATGCGGCCGAGAAGCTTTTCATAATCGTCCTCCCTCTGGCTTCCTCCAATGATCTCGCCGATCCCGGGAACCAGGCAGTCAACCGCGGCAACTGTCTTTCCGTCACTATTTTGCTTCATATAAAATGCTTTTATCTCTTTGGGATAATCTGTAACAAACACCGGCCGTTTATACACCTGCTCTGTCAGATAACGCTCGTGCTCCGTCTGAAGATCACAGCCCCAGGAAACCTTATATTCAAACTTGTCATTGTTCTTCGCCAGAATATCAATGGCCTCTGTGTATGTCACCCGGGCAAAATCCGAATTGGCCACATTGTGAAGACGGTCGAGCAGCCCTTTGTCTACAAAAGAGTTGAAGAAATCCATCTCCTCCGGCGCATTTTCCAGTACATAATTAATAATGTATTTGAGCATATCCTCCGCCAGATCCATGTCATCCTCCAGGTCTGCAAAGGCGATCTCCGGCTCGATCATCCAGAACTCCGCCGCATGTCTCGTCGTATTGGAGTTCTCCGCCCGGAATGTGGGGCCGAATGTATAGATGCTCCGGAAAGCCTGGGCGTATGTCTCCCCGTTGAGCTGGCCGCTTACGGTCAGGCTTGTCTCCTTGCCAAAGAAATCCTGGCTGTAATCTACGGTACCGTCCGCATTTTTCGGGACATTTTCCAGATCCATCGTAGTTACGCGGAACATCTCGCCGGCGCCCTCACAGTCGCTTCCGGTAATCAGCGGGGTATGCACATACACAAAGCCCCTCTCCTGGAAAAACTTATGAATGGCATATGCCGCCAGGGATCTTACGCGGAACACTGCCTGAAACGTATTCGTCCTCGGGCGCAGATGTGAAATAGTCCTCAAAAACTCAAAGCTGTGGCGCTTTTTCTGCAGCGGATAATCTGGAGCGGAAGCCCCTTCCACTTCAACCGTGTCCGCCTGGATCTCAAACGGCTGCTTTGCCTGAGGTGTCGCCACCAGCGTGCCGGTCACAATAACTGCCGCCCCCACGTTCAGTTTTGAGACCTCTGCAAAATTATCCATTTTATCATGGTACACGACCTGAAGCGGCTGAAAATACGAGCCGTCGCTCAGCACGATAAAGCCGAATGTTTTAGAATCGCGTATACTGCGCAGCCAGCCGCCGACCGTCACTTTCTTGTCCAGATAATCCTCTCTGTTCTTAAATATCTCCCGAATTGTTGTCAGTTCCATACCAAAAAACTCCTTCAATCATGTAATCAGTATGAACATTATAACACCGGAAGCCGGGGGCGTAAACAAAAATTCCGAACATTCTGAGAAACCCGTTATACCGGCTGCGGCTGCAGGTCGGCCACCATATCACGAATAGTCTCCTGCAGTTCCCGCGGATGATACCCTAATTCATCTGTAGCCTTTTTATGGGAAAACCTTTCCCCGCTCCCCAATACATGGAGCGAATAAGCCGTATACAGCGGACGTCTCTTTTTTCTTCTGGCATGGAGCTGTATAAACGGAGCCGCCATTTTCGCCATCCAGATCGGCAGCACCGGAAGCATCTTTTTCCCGGCGGCAGCGCCTGCGATCGCCAGCACCTCCCGGATCTCACAGTACCGGTCGGACAGAATATAACACTCCCCGCTCCTCCCCTTTTCCGCGGCAAGAAGGCATCCTTGCGCCACATCTCTTACGTCCACAAAATCATATCCCCCTTTTACGCAGGCGGGAAGCGTTCCGTTTAAATATTCAGCCACCATCTGTACGAGGTGATTTCCAGAGCGGTCGTATGGCCCCAAAATGCCCGACGGATGAACCACCACCACATCCAGACCTCTCTTCGCGGCCTGCAGTACAATGCGGGTGGCCGCCGCTTTTGTCTTTGCATACCCTCCGGTCACATAGGCGGGGGAAAATCTCTGCGTCTCACCCGTTACGCCCTTTCCCTTCCGTTCAGGGATCGCGTGGACCGAGCTTACATACACAAGCCGTTTTACCTGATATTCCCGGCACAGAGTGAGAATATTTTTCGTTCCTTTTACATTTACATCATACAGTTCCGGCGATACATGGTTTGAAATATCTATCAGGCCCGCTGTGTGTATAACGATCGTCTCTTTATCTCCGCACCCCTCAAACAGCGGCCGGAGAGACTCTGCATCCCTTACATCCCCTCTGTAATAATGCGTATTTTCCCCGTCCGTTTTCTTCTCATCCCGAAACAGCAGACCCCGTACCTCGTTCTGCCCGCCTTCAAGCTGCCGGATGATCGTTCCTCCAAGATGCCCGCCGGCGCCTGTGACAATAAATAATTTTTTCATAGCTGCCGCACCTCCGTTTCTGCACAGATGTCGCCACACGAATTTACATTTTTCAACACAGTGTTGAGTTTTATTTCTAATTGTATTATACTGTCCACAGTGTGCAGCGTTCAATAAGCAGCTTTTTTGCAGGCTGAACGATACCGGACAGATACGACACATCCTGTCTGTTTTGCTTGGAAAGGAGACATATTTATGGCCAGAAACGACCAGAGGACCCGGCTTACCCGTATGCTGATCCGCCAGGCCTTTACCGGGCTGCTGCGGGAAAAACCTGTCCAGAGCATCTCCGTAAAGGAACTGTGCGACAGGGCGGATCTCAACCGCGGGACTTTCTATGCCCACTATACAGATATTTATGACCTGCTGCATCAGATAGAGGATGAGATGATGCAGGATTTTCAGGCAGCCCTTAAGCCTCTGCTGGACTCGCCCGCGGCGGATCTGACTCCGCTGAAAATTACTACGGGTATTTTTAAATGTCTGAAGGAAAACGCAGATCTCTGTGCAGTTACGCTGGGGAAATATGGGGATAAGGACTTTGCCACCCGTCTTCTGACGATCGGCAGAGAGCGATGCCTGGAAAGCTATTCCAAATACTTTGTGAATGCGACCCCCAAGCAGATTGAATATTACTATTCTTTTGTCAGCGCCGGCTGCATCGGACTGCTGGAAAAATGGCTGGCAGACGGGATGGCCGCCAGCGCCGAGGAGATTGCGTCCGCCGCTGAAAATATTATGATGAAAGGAATCCATTTTCTGGAATAAAAGGTATTTGAATTTCAAATAAAAAGAAGAGGCAGACTGTTCCAGCGCCAGGTCTGCCCCTTCTTTTTATTTATCTGCATCTCGTTTCATCAGCAGCTATTTGTTTATCCTCTTCTTTCCGAAAGCAATAACCACTCCTGCGCTGACTATAAAGCATATCATCCACGGCATAAAGTCTGTTGCATTTCCTGTCTGCACCGCTTTCTCTCCATCGTCCCTTCCAGCGCCCGGTTTCTGAGGATTTCCTCCCTTATCTCCCTGATCTCCCATATCACCGACATCCGGCTCCTCCGGTTCTTCCGCCTGTTTTGCAAACACCGCCGCAAGCGCTGTATCTTCCGTCGGAATAAATGTATACGTTGCTTCATAGCTTACGATCTTTCCGTCCTTTTCCCATCCCCGGAAGGTGTAGCCCTGGGTTGCTGCAGCTTTCACGGTCACCTCTCCATTTTCATTCATAGTTCCCGTGCTGACGGTTCCGCTGTCCTGGGCAGAGCCCGGCGCCAGGCCGAGCGTAACCTCGTACGGATCGAACCTTGCTGTCAGAGTAACATTCTCTGTAATCGGCGTATCGAAGTCAAACGCCGTTTGAGCGTCTTCCTCAAACCAGCCAAGGAACTCATGTCCTGGCTTTGTGGGATCTGTCGCCGGTTTAACCGCCTTATCGCCGTCATAAACGGACTGTGGTGTTCCGTTAATTGTTACGGTATGGCTGTTTCTCTCGTCAAATTTTGCAACAAGAACCGTTGTCTCATTCACTGCCGGTACGGTATATTCGGCAAGTGTACTTACCAGAGTATCTGTAATGCTGTCATACCAGCCGGCGAAATTATATCCTCTGTCCGGAACCGCCGTAAAGGTCACGCCTGTACCCGGAGCAATCCTTACTTCATCCAGATTGGTTGAGACAGTTCCGTTTCCTTCCGTCCATGCACAGGCATAAATCGTAACCTCAGTCATGTCTTTTGTGCCGGCCAGTATCTTAAACTCAGCCGCACTTCCAAAATCGCCCTGTCCCGCTTCAACGATCAATTCAAGTTTCGCTGTGTTGACCGGACTAAAATACACAATTTTTTCACTGCTGTCTGATTTCCATGTGCCGTGTTCGATCAGCGGCTGTCTGTCGCCGTTTTCATCATAATAGTAAAGCGAGTATTGTGTAATATTTCCGTTAGTACCTGTCTGCCGGGGCAGATAATAAAATCCGTTGATATCCTGCGCCGACGCCAGTTCCATCGTAACAGTAAACGGAGGTGTATCCTGTTCCCCTGCATAATCTGAATGCCATATTGTAGACGGATTATTATCGAAAGCATTGGCAATGGAGCCGTCATAATCAAAATCACTCGTGGTGCCCGGAGTAATGAGATTATTCTCTACATAAGTATAGTCTGTCGCTTCTCCCGTCTCCACTTTTACATTATCGATCATCGCATTCACGGCATTTGTCGCGGACCCGATCCGTCCCAGCGGAAGAGCCAGTGACGATCTGCTGATGCCGGAAGCCTTCAGATCTCCTTCATATGTAAAACTTCCTGTTGCCGGGAAGGACATATTTTCCGCATATAACGTAGTCTTCCCGTCTTTTGTCTCAATCTTCAAAGACACCTTTTCGTCCACCGGGAGTTTATAGCCGAAGGAGTAGTCATAACACTCTCTTGTAAAGCCGAGCGTTCCATCCTGCATAATACGAATATCATATGTGCCATATTCCGCATCACTTTCAAACAGAATCTGTCCCGGCTTCGCCGGCGACGTCAGTTCAATATCAAAACTTAACGTATGTCCTACACTGATACGGTCAAGCGGCGTATCCGCATAGCTCTCACCTCCCGAAAGCACAAGCGCCCCATCTGTGACAGCTGCATTAGCACCTGCCGCCGCATCATATTTATTTCCAGAGCTGTCTGTATATCCGTCCTCAAAGTCGTATGTCATAACCGTGTCGCCCGAACTCTCAACTTTGTCATAGGCGTTCGTGCGCGGTGCCTCTCCGATCTCTGCGCTCAGTTCAGATGTTCCATTATAATTTCTGTCCGCGCCTTCACCCCACAGACTGGAAGCATAGTAGGGAGCCGCGGAGTTAAAACGGTCATAAATCTCTGTCTCGGTCAGGCCATTTGCTGAATTATCGATCATATCATTCCAGATCGCATATGCGCCGCCGAGCACCTGCTCAGAACCGGCCGGTACGCCCATACGGGTTGCCGGATCATACGTGTTATACAGATAGGTGCTGTTCAGGTAATCATAATAATATCCTGCTGCCGGAACGATATATACCGTACCGTCATTCATATCGATCAGATCAAATCCTTCTTCGTACATCTCCTGCGGATCTGCCCAGGAGTCATTCCAGATATTCATCTGTACACCGTCGCTGGTCACCTCTGTATTTCCGCTCTTCATGGAAAGGCTTCCCCAGAGGCGAACGGTACGCCCTGTATCCTGCACATAAGAGATCAGATCATCTGTATACTGGCGGAACTGCTCATTGTAATCGCCATACTCGTCTGTTCCCACATTTACGATCGTGTCCTGGTCGAATACCGGATTGTCGCCGGTCAAATATTCATCCCATATGCTCTTGACAAACTCCAGAGAAGCATTGTATGCCGCGTCTGTCGTCAGATTCAGATGGTCGTTCTGCCGGCCGCTGGTTCCCAGTCTGAGATCCGGTCTCACCTTTGTAAAGGAAAGGGAATGTGCCGGTGTGTCAAACTCGGGTACTATGTCGATTCCAAGTTTGCGGTAATTCTGAATAAAGCTGCGCATATCATCTTTTGTATAGTACAGATCCTCACTGGTAAGATCTGTCTGGTTCAGGCCGTTGTTTCCACCCTCTTTAACATTCGATTCCATGCGGAAGCCCTCATATGCAGTCATCGGGTCATCGCCTCTGTTTGTATAATTTTCCAGAGGTATGTAATTGTCATTCAAGTGGATCTGCAGGTCATTCATTTTATACCAGGCCATTGTCTTAGCGATCTCGTCTACGATATCCCAGGATAACGGACGTCTGGCCACATCGATCATGAACCCCCTGACTTCATATTTCGGATAATCGCGTGTCTCGCCTTTGGGAATTGTTCCGTCAGTCTGAGTAAGGATCTGAAGGATCGTTCTTGTCGACCAGTATGCGCCGGCTGCCTCTTCAGATTCTATAGTAATATAATCGTCAATGTCCATATAATAGCCGTCTGCTTCCAGCCCTTTGCTCCCATCACTGTCCATGAAATAGAAGTCTCCAGCCTGCGGATTTGATCCGGTCGCGATTTCGATAGTGCCGCCCATTATCTCTTCATAATCAGCCTTGAATTCTTCCGCCATATACGCCAGTTCGTCCGCTACATCGGGGTGGAGCAGGATACGCGTCCCATCTGCGACAGTAAAATCGCCGCCCTGCGCGCCCTTCCATTCTGCAAGTTCAGGAATAACGGCAGGTTTCGCATTGTCGCCTTCCTGGGCTGTATACTGACCTTTTACAGTCACTGTGTATTCCTTTGAATCAACAGCGCTGTCGGGATCATTAACTTCCTGTACCGTAAAGTTCACTTTAATATCCTTATCTGTCAGCGGCTGGTATACCGTCAGGTCGCTGTCAAGCACCTGCTCATAATCCGCGCCCAGAAAACGGATCTCAAACCCATCCGGAACGGACGGCATGGTAAATGTGCCGCCGGAAGCGATCTCATGCTGGACCGTGAGATCATTGGCGACGTCTTCCGCCGTCATAACATCCTGCGTCTCTAATATTCCAGCATAGGAATACGTCTCAAATTCGCACACTCCAACAGTATTATAAGTAATACTGCCTCCGCTTTCTGTGGGAGCAGTCGGATTAAATGATGTAACGTTAATTCTCAGATATCGCGTGGTAACCGCATTGTCAAGTTCGATGGTCTGCCGGAAATCGGACGGCGCTGTGGAAAAGTCTGCCAGATCACTCCAGCTGTTTCCATCATCGGATGTCTGAAGACTGTACGCAGTCGCGTTGCACCGCTCCCAGTGGATCTTCACCGTCTGGATCGTCTGCGGCGCATCCCATGTAAGCTGCAGCCAGTGCGGATTATCTATGGAAGCCAGAGCAGGGGCGTTGCCCCAGTGAGTGCCATCGTCCCCGTCGTTGGCCTTTTTGTTTCTTTTTCATATCCTTCCTCCCATCTTTATTTTCCCCGAAAAATGGATTGTTCATATGGCCTATTGTCTCGTCATATGAAGAAAACCGAATGACCAAACGTCTCCCGCACAGGTCTGGGTACTTTGTTCATTCGGTTTTGTCTGTCCGATAAATACAATCTGCCTATATTCCATTATACATTTTTACGAAAATATCGACAATCGCTTTATATAATTTGTGATTTTTTGTTAGTTTTTATTAATTCCCCTGGAAAATTTCGCTTTTTTACATGTATTTTCATAAAAAAATTGGTATATTTGCATATTCCATGCCTTTTTGGAGGAATACTGTACATCCTATTTATCTGTTACTTTTTATTTGTCTAAAAATTAAATAGTATTCCCCATTCTACGAAAAAATATTCAAAAATTTATCCAGAAAGTTTCCACGAAAAAGCAGTTTATTATTTGACGAATCCAGAAAATTCTGGTATACTTTGTTAAGTGCACGAATATAATAACAGTGCATGTATGCAGGCGACCAGAATACGGTCGCTAAGTGCTCTGCTCAGGCGCAGTAGCCAAGTGGTAAGGCGTGGGTCTGCAACACCCTGATGCACGAGTTCAAATCTCGTCTGCGCCTCTTACTAAGCTCGGGAAATCTCCCGGGCTTTTAATTTTCGATTAAACTTAATTGATATTCCAATTACTTTTGACGTACAAATTTGGAATAATGTCTACATATAGTTGTTGGTTTTTTCAAAATTGTATGGTATAACAAATGCGTACACTATTTATTTTTTGTATGCGGAAAGTTGGTGTCTGCTTGAGTAAAAAAGAAATTTTAAAAACGGTAATTAAAAATAACGGCGGCATTGCAAAAACTTCAGATTTTGCCGCTAACGGGATAAATAAATACGAAGTAGCGGCTTTTTGTAAAGAAGGAGTCATTGAAAGAATTCGCAGAGGATTTTATCAGCTCCCCCAAAGTAAAAATATTACAGAAGAACAGCTCATACGGGAGCTTCTTCCACAAGGAATTATTTGTGTGGAGTCCGCTTTGTTTCACTACGGATATAGCGATTTTTCTCCCCGTGAATGGTCGATTGCTGTACCCAGAACAGCGTCCCGTGCCGTAAAGAACATTGAAGAATTTCCGATGAAGGCTTACTATATTCAAAAGGGATTTTTAAATATAGGTAAGTCCACAAGCAATTTTAACGGTGTAATATTGCCTGTGTATGACCGCGAACGAACAATATGTGATTGCTTTAAGTACCGCACAAAACTTGACAACGAAATTTTTAATAAAGCTGTTAATGCCTTTGCTGCTGACAAAAAAAAGAATCTTGCAAATTTGTCTAAATACGCAAAAGAAATGAAGCTTTATACAAAGGTTATGAATGTAATGGAGGTGCTGCTTAATGGCTGATATAGCTGCATCCGTGCTGGCACGACTTAAGAATAAAGCTGCTGAAAGTGGAAGAAGTTATCAACTCTGTTTACAGCTTTTTTGCCAAGAGGAATTTTTGCGACGTTTGGAAAAGTCCAAGTATGCTGAGAATCTCGTGTTAAAAGGAGGCTTGTTCCTCTATTCTCTTACTGACTTTGATAGCCGAGTGACAGTTGATGTGGATTTTTTGCTTCGGCGAATACCTAATACACCAGAACAGTTAAGAGGTATCCTTGAAGAAATTATAGCAGTTCATACTGGCAATGATTTTGTTACCTTTGAGATAAAGGATGTTGCACCTATTGCCGTTGCGAAGAAATATGCCGGCATAGGCGCTTCAATGATCGCTTATATTAAAAATACTCGCACACCCTTTGACATTGATTTTGGTGTTGGCGATATCATTGTGCCAAAGCAGAAAAAAAGAAAAATCCCCACTCAGCTTGATGATTTTGTTGCGCCGATGATACTGTCATGCAAAAGAAATGGAAAGCCTTCGTCCGAAAGATCAATACCAAGACAGACGATTATAGTACTGTCCTGAAAACAATAAGGAATTTCCTTGAACAGCCGTTTGCGGCGGTAATGGGAAATAAAACATTTACCGATCGTTGGTCTGCCGCCAATAGCAAATGGATTTAATTTAGGAGGGAAAGAAATTTCCCGTCGGATATAGCGCTCCCCCCCTGACCCGACTTCGGCCGTTTCCGATGTCTGTTTCGGGGGGGAGCGCTATATCAACTTAAATTCAACATGCTGCTTTTTCGTTCTGTTATCATGTCCTTTCCTGTTCCGGCTCCCGTCTTCTTCGTTTTCTGATATTCCTTCTCACAAGCACCGCAGATACGCCGCCCGCCGCGATCAGGATTACGCCCGCTATGGTTCCGATCATAAGAGGTCTGTTTGTGTACCAGCGGATAAACAGGTTCTGTGTCACGTAAAAGTCTGATACTGTATATTCGCTTCTGTTTCCCGCAGCATCCAGTGCGGTGACTACAATTTTCTGCGGCGTATCACTGTTTGCCAGTTCAAATGTATACCGGTTATCCTGAACTGTCAGGGGCGCATCTTCTCCGTTCACCGATACAGTCACATCTTCGAGGATCAGATTATCCTCCACTGCAAATTCGGCCGTTTTGCTGTCTTCCGCATATGTCTCGCCGTCTTCTACATTAACGGCTATGATGCGCGGTGCACTTTTATCAATTCCAAAGCGGATTTCCGCTTCTTTTGTCTCGTCCGTGCTGTCATTTATATTACCGGCTCCGTCTACCGAATTCACCGTTACCGTATATATCCCCTCCTCGGCGAAGTTTGACGCCTTAAGCCGGTAGGTATACTGGCTCCAGCTTCCCCCGCCGCCGGACTCTGTAATATCGCACCCGTTCTCGCTGACGTCTGTATTCTGTCCGTTTTTTGCCACCTTGATCTCTATGGAATCCGGATCCAGCTGATCTACATTTGTCTCTGTAATGATCAGGTCGGTTTCCTTCTGAAGGAACTTTCCGTTGATATCCTCAAACTGCGGGCTGAATGTATATACTGACCCGAAGCGGTTTACAGAAAACCGGATCGCCTCTGAGGACTCATTTCCGGCAAGATCTGAAACCGTCGCCTGCATGGTGTAAATATCATCGTATTCCTTTTCAAACGGAAAATTATCAAACTGGAAGAAGCCCTCTTCTTCCTCGCCGTAATAGCCACCCATCAAATCTGTTTCTCCGCGGTTTGATCCGGTCAGTGTGATCTCGGCCGGACTTTCCAGATTGATATCGGACCAGCTCACCACCGGCCGGACCGCCGCTGCATTGGCAGACTGGTTCTCTAAGTCTTCAATGGCAAGTTCCGGCGCTGTATAATCCAGGACAAACGTATCTTCCGGATACTCGGACGCCTGATTTCCGGCCTTATCCGTGTATGCCACCCGGAAGCTGTAATCTCCTTCCGCCTGGAAGTGTATGGCAGCCGTATGGGTGTCTCCGCTGCTGCTCCATTCGGAAAGAGACGGATAAGCCAGCGCGGTCCCCTCATAGGAAGCCTCTCCTGACAGGCTGAATCTGCTGGTCTCAAAGTTATGCTCTTCTATGGTGATCACAGCGGTCCGGGGCGCATTATAATAGTTTCCGTTCTGCCCGTCTGTGTTGTCGTACTCTACCCGCAGAGACGGCGCGGTTTTGTCAATTACAAACTGATCGGGTCCGTAAGTCTGCGCCTCGTTCCCCGCCAGATCCCGGCTTGTGATCCGGAAGGTATAGTCCCCGTCTCTGTCAAACAGAACCCGTGTTGTATGTGTGGTATTATCCGGGTTGTCACCGTCCGCCGTCCCTTCCCACTCCACTTCTTCCATACGGACATTTTCTCCGTCTCTTGTCACCGTCAGCGCCGTATTCTCTGCGTCAAAGTTGCGCTCTCTGATGGTGATTACAGCGGTTCTGTCCGCGTTGTAATATTCCCCCTCTGAGATGAATCCTTCGTCATATTCATTGTTGTCATAGGACACTTCAATTACAGGCGCGCTTTTATCAATGTCAAAAGTCTGGCGGGATGTGGTGGTGTTCCCCGCACGGTCTGTCATCCGCAGCATAACCGTAATGTCGCAGCTGTCGGCACTTACCGGCAGAGTCATATTCATGGCGGTGATCAGATTCCGGTCGGATGCCGCCGCACTCCAGCCTTCCGTATCCCCTGTCATCACGCCTTCCCCGTCAATATTCACGGTTCCCGCCTGATATGCGTTCTCATCAAAGGGTGTCTGAACCTGCCATTCTACCGCGCGGATGCCGGAATCCGGATCCGCAGCGTGCAGACGCACTTCAATATCTTCTCCGTACAGGTTCTGTCCTTTTGCGCTTATCAGATCCGTGCCGGGAAGTGTAATTTCTGCTTTTCCATTTTCCGCGTGCTGTTCCCCGGTCTCCAGTACAATTCCCTCTCCATGTACATATCCTTCATCCGCTTCCGTCTCCGGGTCGTCTTCCGGCCGGTTCCCCACGCAGTCCTTTGCCATCACATACACATCCCCTTTAAAGCCGGCTTCAATAAGGAACGTAAAGACGCCGTTATCTCCTGCTTCCGCTCTCTGCGGCTGCGACGCGCCGCCGTCTGAGGATGCAAGGATATAGTACACTTCTGAAACGCCGCTTCCCTCAATCTCTGTCTCCTGTCCGTCTTCTGTCCTCTGATACTGTGTATCTTTCGCGGTAACAGCCGCAAGGACGTCGCTCCGGAAATAATATCCGTAATCTGTCTGCGTCATGACGTCTGCAAGAGCCTCTCCGTCCCCTTCCTGATATCCGGTTCCTTCAAAAGTAATCTGCTGTATAACCGGCGCTGTTCTGTCTACTCTGACCTGGATCTGATCTTTGCTGTCCGGGTCTGATCTGTTGCCCGCGCGGTCCTCCACCCATATAGAATAGATGGCGCTGCTCTCCTCCGAAACGGTGAACTGATACGTTCCTTCCCCCGTTATGGAGGCCGGCATGGAATCTTCATAACCGCCGGTCCCGTAGCGTACCTGAGCGACCCCGGAGCTGCATCGGCCGGATATATCGTCCGCCTCTATCGTCACTGTCACATCGCCGCCGCTCCAGTCGGATGCAGGGTCTTTTGTGATCTGAGTAATGCGGGGAGGCGTATTATCTTTGTACAGGCGGAACTCTTCCGTTTCCGTATTCCCCGAAAAGTCCTCTGCCTCTACGATAACCTGATAAGAACCGTCGTCTGCGATCACACAGTCTTCTGTACTGACAGTCAGGATTTTGCTGTTTTCTCTGGATGAAAAGGTCTGGTTTGCCAGCACCTGTCCATTGACACGGACTCTTAATTTATGAATCCCGGAATTTACCCCGCCCCTGTCATCTGACACTGTGATATTCAAAACCGTGTCATCCCGGTAACATGGATACTCCACACCGTCCACCGTGATCATTGTATCTGGAGATTCCGATTTCTCTATAAAGATCCGGGGCTTTGTATTTTCAAGCACAACTGTGCCGCTGCCGCTGTAATCCGATGTATTTCCCGCCTGATCTGCCGCCTGGGCATATATGACGTCCTCAAATGCCAGTGTGTCTCCCTCTGTGATATCCTCTGCCGGAACTGTAAATACCGCCTTTCCGTTTTCAGGGATTACAGGGGATGCCAGTTCTGTATATCTTTCGCCTTCTTTCCGGTACAGGCTGACGGACGCGAGCCCGGAACCATACCGGTCGTCAGATGCTGTAACCGTGATTCTGACCGGCCTGACGCCGAATGCCTGGTCCTGCAAAGCTTCATATTCTTTCAAAGCATTTCCGTCAATATCCGTAATCTCCATTTTTTCGATCACCGGCTGTTCCAGGTCGATATCTGCCGTATACAGCGCCGGAGCTGATACGTTGCCTGCCGCGTCCACTGCATAAATATAGAATGCTTTATTCTGGACCGAATTGATAAACAGACTTCTTTTTATTTTAAAGGTATAGCTCCCATCCGTGTTCTTCGATGCCTCGCCGATCTCCTCCAGGCTGCCGTCATCCTTCAGAACAGTCTCCACATAGACTTTATCTATGCCGGAGGCGATGCCTGACGTCTCCCCCGGTACATCCTCTGCCGTAATGGTCAGCGTAATCTCCCGTTTCAGGCTGATCACGCCATCGCCGGAGGCGCTGATCTGAGGAGTCGCCGGCCGGGTAAGATCGATTCTGGTCGTCACAGTCTCTGTATCTGTTTTTCCGGCATTGCTCTCCGCCTGTATCGTCCACGTTGTCTCCCGCTCTTCTTTTGGCACTGTAAAATGATAGACTCCATTCTCATCTGCCGTCAGTTCTGTCTCGGCGCTCCCGCCGGCATCTGAGCGATATGAGACTTTCTTTATGCCTGATACCGGCGTTTCTACCCGAAACTGTACCTCCGTCTCCTGATTGGTCCATTCCGTGTCCGGCGTGCGGGACAGTTCCCGGATAACAGGCCCGTTTACTTCACAGCGTATCTTCACTTCCCGGCGGGTATAATTTCCCGCCCGGTCATATGCTGTGATGTAGCCGGAACCCGCATAATCTTCTCCCGGGATCTGAAGTTCATAACACCTGTCCGTCTCATTGTACTTAATTTCCTGATAAGAGGCTTCTCCCTCCGGGACAGACTCCCCGGGAAGAACATTCTCTGATCTGGAAAAAATAACAAGCCCCGCGCCGGAAGCTGCGGCGTCTGTTCCGTCCGCCACCTGAAACCGGATCGTATAAGCCCCGGAAACCCAGGAACCGTCATCCGCCTGTTCCCCTGTCACATTTTCTATAACGGGAGCTTCCCCATCCTTCTTCATGGATAACGTCAGCGTATGTCCGTCCGCCGTGTCGGCTCCATCCAGAATCCCGGATGTTTCCAGAAGGATCTCTGTTCTCCACCGACCGTCTTCTTCTCCCAGTCGCAGAGTCTGCACAACCTCATAGTCTGTGTCTGAATAATCTGCATAAAACCCTTCCTCCGGGATGATCATGATCTGCAGCCTGCCTTCTGCCTCCTGATATTTCCAGGTGATCTCTTCCGTTCCGGCCAGCAGTCCCAGCTCGGAGGGATCTGTCAACAGTTCCCCGCTTTGGTCAAACTCCAGGACAATAGTCTCCTTTTTCTCTTCTCCCTCTGCCTGCACGGCCAGTCCGCCGCAGGGAATGCTGCTGCCCAGTATCAAAAGCGCTGCCAGCGCCGCTGTAATCCGCCTCTTCATCTTATATCAGCCCTCCCGCCTGGTATCTGGGTACTGTTCCCCATCTTCCAGAATCTCTGTCTGCGTATCTGTACCGTCTGTCAGGATTTCTGTTTCTGCATCCGGCTCTTCTGCCAGGATCTCCGTACCTGCATCCGGCTCTTCTCTCAGGATCTCTGTACCGTCCATATCTTCCAGAGATATTGAGGCAGACCCTGTTCCCGGAAATGTCCCGGTCCGCCCGGCCGGCGCCGGCTTCCCGGTCAGCGGAGAGGTCCGCCCGGCAGTGCGGACGCTTTTTGCCGCTCCTCCTTTTCGCCGGGTCCGCTCCTTTCTTCCCTCCTGTTTTGCTTCATATTCTTCGATCTGTTTCCTTGCGGTTCTGCCTGTGATATCGCCGATCACTTCCGGTATACCCAGCTTAAACCAGGAGACAGCCGCCAGGAGCAGACACAGCCCGCTGACAGCAAAGCTTACGATTGCCACAATATGAAAAATTTCCGCCTGTTCCATCTGTCTCCCTCCTAATCTCCGTAATGATCCGGATTTTCCTGCTTCACGCTGTCCGGGATTCTTGAATCGGTAAATGCTCTTTCTACCGCCGCTCTGGCTGCGTCCAGTCTGCCAGTCACTGTATTTTTCAGTTCCTCCGTTTTATCCGTAGTCGCATCCAGGCCGGACAACCCGGCGTCTGCCTGATTTATAAGCGCTTCCAGTTCTTCCTGTGAGATTCCGTCTGCCCGGAACTTTCTCGCGTAAGTCTCGACTGCGTCGACATCCAGCCGGTATACTTCCAGTGTGACGATCTCCGCTTCATCCGGATTCTGGGATACCTGTTCTGTCAGTCTCTTAAGGTCTTCAAAATACGGCGCATATTTCCCTGCATCTGAGGCTTCTTCAATATCCATGGTGATATTCTCGTTAAAGGCTCCGATATCCCGGTATACTTCTGCCATCTCTGCATTCTCAAATCCGCCGCCAAAGTCAAGGGCGTCCTCAAACCACTGTACCGCTCCCTTCATTTTGGTGACGAAGTTTGTCTCCCCGTTTCCATAATCGTAATAGTACCAGTACAGTTTTCCGATCTCAAAGGCCAGTTCCGGGTAGTTTTCTGTCCCCTGCAGTTCTTCCAGATTCTGATAGAGGGCCCTGGTAAGCTGTGCCTCTTCTTCCTGTCCAAAGGACAGATCTGCTTTGTATGTATTGGCCAGTTCCTCGTATGGCTGTGTCTCTTCGGGCTTCAGCGCGATGCACTGCATGAGAAGATCCTCTTTCTCATTCTGATCGGTTTCTCTTTCTGCCCGCCGGTAGATGGCGTCAAAATTCCGGGTGTTTGCCCAGTTCTCCAGGGACAGTCCCAGGAAGCCGCCGGCCAGAAAAATCACGAAGCCTGCGGCCGCCGCGGTAAATATGCGGATTTTCTTTTTCTGCGCCGCCCGGTAAACGTCGTCTTCCTCCTCATAGTGATCAAGCGCGTAAAATAGCTCTGCACAGGACTGATATCTTTCAGCCGGATTAGACTTTACACATTTTGCTATGATGTTCTCCAGCCCTCCTGACAGAGCAGGATTCCAGTAACGGATGGGATAGAATTCATAGGGCGGTTCTGTGGGCGCCTGGCCGGTCAGCGCCTGATAAAGCGTCACGCCCAGACTGTATATATCTGTTCTCGCGTCTGTCTGGCCCTGGCCGCCGAACTGCTCCGGGGCCGCATAGCCTTTGGTTCCCAGCTGAACTGTATCTGTCACAGCTCCTTCTTTGTATTCTCTGGCAATCCCAAAATCAATAAGGCGGATATTCCCATCCGGCCGTATCATGATATTTCCCGGTTTCAGATCTCTGTATATCACGGGAGGCTTCCTGGTGTGCAGATAGGAAAGCACATCGCACAGCTGCTTCGCCCACTCCAGCACGTCCTCCTCCGGCTGCGGGCCTTCGCGCTCCAGGATCCGGCTGAGCGGTTCCCCTTCTATGTAATCCATAATGACATAAATGGTGTCTCTGCTGTCAATGATATCCACGATTCTGGGGAGGGCCGGATGATCCAGCTTTTTCATCAGATTTGCCTCGGCCACAAGACTCTGAATGATAATATGGCTCTCCTTGTCGTCTGCCTTGTGCCGGATCTCTTTTACCGCCCACTGCTTATTCAGATGCTGATCCATGGCGAGATATACCGTCGACATCCCGCCTTTTCCGATCTGCTTCAATATTTCATATTTCCCGTCTATAAGTGTTCCTATCTCTGCCACCTTACTGCTGCCTCCTGTGTATCCTCCGCCGCTTCTGCCTGCCGGTAAAAGCAGCGGATATTTCTAACCTCTCTGCATCCTGCCGCTGCAAAATGCATGTATATTCTGCAGAATTGGTTCCCTTGTCTGTTCATCCGCCAGATACAGGATCTGGCGGTCCGTTTCCCCGGTCTGCCGGAAATCTTTCGCAGTTTCCCCCGCTTCCCCGCATATACGCAGGACTGGGCGGGAGCAGATTTCCAGCATCTGATGCCGGTCGCTGTAACGGATGCTCACAATATCTCTGCTTCCCATGTCATAGATCTCCTTCCGTTTCCCTTTTCCGTCATGGCGGTCCAGATCCCGGTAAATGATCCGTATAGCATCTTTGTCAAACTGTATTTCCGTAAGCACATTTTCCACAATTACAGGGGAGCCCTTCTGCGCCAGGAATCCGATCCCCACAAGCACCAGCCAAAGCGTAACGACTGAAAAGCCGTCCAGGGCTGTCTTCAGTACAAACAGCAGAAGGAGCGCCGCTCCCAGAAGCCGGAGCAGTATCTTCTTCTGCGCTTTTCTGTTTTCAAATTTCATTGCATTGCGGAAAAAAAAGTTCTTCAATCTGTTTCCCTCTTCCTGATGTTTCTGCGGTCTTCTGATTCCTCAGATATTCTGTCCCAGCGTGTGTACCTTGCCGTACACATTTTCATACTCTGTTTTTGCTTCTTCCAGACAGTTCTTCAGATGTTCCAGTATGGCTTCCTGCCTTTTCATATTCTTCTTCCACGAATCATCATATGTGGCAAAATACTGTTTGCTGGCGCCTGACTTCCAGTCCGTGCTTTTCAGGGTATTTATGGCGCTGTCAAGATCGTCAAAAGCTGTCTGGATTTCTGTGATCGCTGTGCTGTACACCTTGATGGTATCGCCAAGCTGTGTCAAATCTACTCTGATATTCATCTTTCTCCTCCTTCCGGCCGTCTGCTAAAGGCTGAAAAACTGATTCAGCACAGTGCTCATCGCAAGTCCTTTTTCCTTGTACTCCCGCGCCTTCTTTTCATCATTGAGATCCTCATATATCAGTCCTTTGACAAAATATGCCTCGCCGAATTTCTGATCCGAGATTGTGATCAGATAATCTGTCATTTCCATTGCCCTGTCATACTCGCCAAGCCTGCGGTAACAGAGCGCGCGATAGAGGTAGAGTCCCAGCATCCCCGGATGTCTGGCTGACGCCATTCGGAACGTATTGGCCGCTCTCCTGTATTTTTCTTCGGCTTCTTTTTTCCTTTCCAGTCTGTCGCAGGCAACCGCCTCATGGTACACCGCCGAATAGTAATACTGGCTGTCTCTGCCTCCTTCTATGATTTTCCGGCAGCATTCCAGAGCCTTGTCATACTCGCCGAATCCGCCGTACACCTGCATCAGGCAGTAGCACATCTCGTCGTCATAATCTTCCGCCACGATACTCTCCAGCAGCTCTTTTGTCTCATCTGCTTTCCCCATTGCAAACATCAGTTTTGCTTTTTCCTTGCGGATGGACCGGCGGTCCTGTGCATTGGCCTGAAATCTGTCGTCGATCAGTTCCAGAGCCCTATCGTACTCTTCTACCTGCTCATAGTATTTGATCAGATCGTAGACAAATCCCAGATCATCCGGGAACAGTTCCATCGCCCGCTCAACCGCCTGTTTCGCCTCCGGATACCGCTGAAGTCCCAGAAGTGTAACAAATTTATAATGATAACCCTCAAACGTATCCGGAAGAAGTTCTATCATCTCATCTGCATTTCGCAGAGCCTCCTCGTACTTCCGCATTCCTACCAGAATTTCCATCTTTCTTAATCTGGCCTCAACCTGAAACGGATCCTCTTTGAGCAGCTTGTTCAGATAGAACAGCGCCTGCTCGTCCTTATGCATATCTATATACAGACACGCCAGGTGGTATGCGGTTCTCGGGTTCTTGTAATCGCTGTTATATGCTTTGGTCAGATAGCTGACCGCCATCTTTGCGTCCTGTTCGAGATAGGCAATATTTCCCAGATGGAAATTCGCCTCCCCGTTATTCTTATCCAGATAGAGCACTTTGTTCAGCTCTTCTTTTGCCTTATCCAGCTGATGTGTTGTGATATAAAGCTCTGCCTTATTGATATATGTCCGCAGATAAGAAGGATCTTTTTCTTCTGCCTTTCTGAAGAAATCCAGAGCTTCATCGTATTTATCCAGCCCGTAAAGTCCTCTTCCCTGCTGATTATATTCTTCCGCCAGACTCATCTGCTGCATGGTACATTCTCCTTCCCTGCCACCTGCAGCCTGTATACCAGTGCAAGCAGCGCTTGTTCGTTGTCAAGTGTCCTTATAATACTGAGGTTTTTCTTTATTTTCCTTTCTTCCCATCGCCCGGTGTAGGTAAATAAAAATCTGCCGTTTAATCTGATCTTCCATTTTCCCAGGGAGAAGGAATCAATGGAATCAATCACAGAATAAAACTGGATCTGCCGGGAGCCCTGCCCGGAATAGCCGCTGTACACCAGCTTATCTGGATAGAGATACAGCTTCTGTACTTTGGATGTCCCGGAACAGTCCGCATAGTAGAGCCCCAGTCCGATCAGACTGAATATACAGCTGAATATGCCGGTTCCCAGAATATAGCCCAGCGGCGTTCCGTAATACCATTCCCGCGGCAGCACTGCTGTCAGCAGGATGCTGAGCGCGGGCACCCCCAGCGTAACTCCGAGAAAGAGCGCCCTTCTTGGCCGCAGATACTGTTTTCTTTTCCCTTCATCTGTTTTTAATTCCATGATCCTCTCCTTCAGGCGGATATTTGCAATCCGCTTCACTGCCTGCTCATCATAACCGAACGGACGCTATGCCGCCGCTTTATAGCCGAGCCCCTCCAGAATATCTGTAAGCGCATTGATTTTTATATCCGGCGTTTTAAACGGATCCGCCATCATTGTCACTTCCTTCAGATGAGCGTTTTTGTATGTGTCTTCTCCAAACAGAGCGTCTGTCGCGATCTCCGGAGCCTTATATACGATATCGTCATATTTTGCTCCCAGTTTCATTTCTGTAAACGGATTTGTGTATGGATCCGAATCAAACAGGCTCCACCCCATTTCCGTGGTATAGCGGTATCCGTCGCAGATACTCTTTAATGCCTGCTGGTTTCCTTCATATCCCTTCCCGTACAGGAACAGATCATCCACGGACCGTATGGGCGATTTGGGATCCGCCAGGAAATCTCTCAAGGTCAGCCTGTCGTTGCCCATCATCGTTCGGAACGTGCCGAAGTTAACTGTTCCGTTTTTAATCGCCGGGAATACCTTCTGTCCGATCTTCCGCAGATCATTGCCTGCATTTACAATGGATACGATCTCCAGCCCGGTGTATACAAAGGATGCGCCGTTTTCAAAGAAATCGCCTGTACCCAGAACATCGTCGGCTGCTCTTCCGGCCTCTGTCATGTAGAAATCCAGCCCTCTGTCCGCCCACTCTTCTCCGGTCTTATGATCGCCCAGAAGATGCGCGGTAAAGGACACGGTCTGGGAGGCCACGTCCGCAAGGGATTTTACTGCCGTAAATCCTGCCGCGATCAGACTGACGGAGCCCCAGAATCCCAGCGACGCCAGCGACGCCGGAAACAGGGCCACAAATGCGGTGACCGCCAGGACGGCGATCCCGATTTCCACCACCAGTTCGATTCCCGCCCAGATCGTCTCTTTGTTGGCCTCATACCAGTCCGCCACAGCCTGAATTCCCCGCCCCAGCGGAGTATTGGAAAACCATTCCGCGGCCTCGTCGATCACACTCTGCCACCAGTTCCCGGCTGCCTCTGCCACCGAGATCCCCTGGGTATAGCAAAAGCTTCCCGTATCATATACAATCCTGGCAGCTACTCTCTGATCCGCCTGTTCCGCCTCCCGGGCAAAGTCTTCCAGATCACTTTTAAAATCCCTAAGCTTCTGGGCCTTGTCATCCAGACTGTCCCTTCTTCCGTAGAGTTCGCTGACCGCCGATCCCAGATATCCCCGCCTGGTGGATACTCCGGAGATTCTCCCCGCCATGCTGTTCAGATCGTCTCCTCTGTTGTCCATCTGCCGGACGATGGAGTCAATACTCCACCCCATCTGGCTGATGGCGGAAAAATCAACTGTCAGTTCTGCCATCTGTTCTCACCACCTTCCCATCCGGCGCCTTTTTCCTTAATCTGCATTTGCTGCTTCCCTGCGCCTTCTCTCTTCCTCTTCTTCAATGTCATCCCGGATCGCATTCATCTCGTACTGGATGTACGTCCTTGCATTGGTGATTTTATAGTCACTGCCGGGATCCTTTTCTTTTAACTGGTCAAACTCACCGGAAGAGACTCCGTAATAGTCCCCTTTTACCGCATCCCGGAGCATCCAGTCCAGGCTGTCGATTCCCTGATTGATCGAATTTATTTCCCAGGAGCCGTTCAGCAGACTCTGGCGGTACCCCGAAAGGCGGTAATATTTACTCCATTCTGCCGCAATATTCATTTTCTTACTCCTTTTTCTGCCGGCCGCCGCGCTATGCCTGCTTCAGCCCGTCGCTTACCGATGCGTCCCACTCTTCATAACTTTCTTTTACCGCTTTCAAGTCGTCATAAATTACATCCAGGTTCTCTTCTTCATCCTGAAGCTCGACTTTCAAGACCCGGTAAGCGTCCTGAAAAGCATTTTTCCCTCTGCCTTCCCAGACTCCGAGCAGAGTGTCTGTCGATGCGATGATCTGCTCTTTGGAATCACGGAACGCATTTCTGGCTCTGTCAATGCCGTCCAGAGCATCCTGAAACCCTCCGGTATCTACTCTTTCTACACTGCCCATATATGCCGCCTCCTGCTTCTGATATTAACGGGGAAGGCATGAAACGTACTCCACACCTTCCCTTGATCCAGCGGTCTTCTCTTAAGCAAGTGACGCGCCGAGCTGTTCGTCTGTATCCTCCAGTGTCTGGGCAACTGTTGTAAGCTGCTGGCTGATTCCGTCAAGAACTTCCGGAAACTGATTCAGCGTCTGCTCCATCTCGCTGTAGGATGCGAAGAACTGACTCTGCGCGGCGCCTTCCCATGTTGCTTCCAGGCTGTCTACCTCGCTTCTTAAGAAACTTAAGATCTCTCTGATCTCACCTGATTTTGTCGTGAATTTGGAAGCGGAATCTCTGAGTTCCTCCGGTGTGATGGTAATTCTTTCTGCCATTTTCTTTTCCTCCTTGTGAAAAAATTTTGTCACCGACGTTTTCGTCTGTTAAAAAGTATCTATCAAAAAACAGCAGAAGCTGTTTTTTGCATTGGAAATACGGCGCCGGAATACAGTCCGCCGTGTTTAAGCGGGTGGGCGTTATCCGGCGGCAAGCGCCGTTTTCAGCTTCATCACCCTGCTGCCCTGAAAGAGATATGCATCTCCCGGGCTGATCGGTTTTGCGTAGTCCTTCAGATATTTGGCCGTCACATCACAGATCTTTATATTTTCCATATCATCAAATACAAGCGTGCGCTTGTTTTCCTTGAGCAGTTTTAATGTCTCCGGCGACTGGAAGGTGATCTGCGCGTTATTCAGGTTGCAGAAGATCAGAGCAGTCTTCAGAGATTTTGCCTGGCGGATCATGTCATTTACTTTGCCCTGCAGCGCCTTATCCTGTGCAATGGCTCCCGGCGCTCCTGCGTCATTGATAACCACCAGCAGAAGGGGCAGCTGCTCCAGCACGGTTTCCGGCGCTTCCCGGCGGTTTTGTGCCAGAAGATTTCTGCGGTTCTGCATCTCTTCATATACCTGCTCCAGGACATATTTCATCCCTTCTGCATCGGCTGTATATTCTCTGACAAATCCCAGCTCTCCCAGTTCCTCCAGCTGTCTTCTGCTGTCGTCCACGATGTACGCGTCCGTCCGGCTGTGGAAGATGTCTGCCTTCAGCGCGGAGAAGATATAACGGATAAAGTTTGTCTTTCCTGATTTTTCCCGGCCGCTTACCGCCAGGACTCCCATCGACGCCAGATCCATCATATGATACTCGACGGAGTTATAATCCAGTCCTGCCGGCATCTGATACGGCTGCTCGAACAGATTCTTCTCTTCCTGGCGCAGCTTTTCAAATGGGATCACTTCCGGTACTTCCGGAATCGGTTTTACTCTTGCCTCCGGGTACAGCCTGCTGTTTCTGCGCAGGAAATCCCGCATCTGTTCTACTCGCTGGATTTCCTTTTCCCCGTCAAAGGCCAGGGCCGTCTGAAATTCCAGTATCCTCTTATCCACCACGCAGAGTCCTCTTCCCGGGATTTCCTGGGGCTCAATTCTGCAGCGCTCCAGCACGTTGCTGTACTCTGCCTTTTCATTACAGTGATAGACCACTCTGTTGCTGTAATTTGCGAGCAGGCGGAATCCGATGGAGCTGCCCTGGCTTCCTGTTACGATCAGATTGATGCCCACGCTCTGCCCTTCTCTGGAAAGCTTCATCAGGCTGTCTTCGACTTTTGTGTAGTACTCCCGGAATACGGTAATATTGTCTATCAGGAGCAGGATCTGCGGCAGATCCACAAATCCGGCCTCCACATAAGCCCGGTAGGTGCCGATCCCTTTTTCTGCGAATCTCTTCTTCCGCCCGGCCACCCGCATATCCAGCATCTTGAAAAGATTCTGGACACGCTCTTCTTCTGTATACAGGGCCACTCCGCCCACATGTTTTGCCTCTTCGAATACTTTCAGGGACATATTGCCGCAGTCTACAATGTAAATATTGACTTCTTCCGGCGTATATCCGCGGATCAGCTGATACAGGATGGTCTGAAGGGCAGTCGTCTTTCCGGTCTGCGACGCTCCCATAATATAGGTATTTCCCTCCGATACATTCAGCACAAAGGTACCCTGTCTGCGCTGCTGTGGATCATCATAATATCCCAGAGGCACCGTCACGCCCTGACCAAACGGCGCCGGCTCATCTTTCAGCTCATCTGTCAGAAGCTTCTGCGCCAGCGGCGGCAGGCAGATACTGGGCAGCTTTTCAATGTGCGCCTCCTGACAGTAATCGTGGATGTATTCTACAAGCGCCTGCAGCTGGCTCTTACTCTGCTGAGAGCCCCCGCCTCTTTTATTCTGAAATACGCATTCCCGTTTTCCCCAGAAATTTACCGAATAAATGGAATAGTTCTTTACATTGTCCTCTCCGGTGGGAATGCCCGCGCCGCTGTATGCCGACTGGAACAATTCAAAAATCTCGTTGTTTCCCACCTGGAAGTACGCCCGCCCGGGCTCTACGATCTCTGCGGCCAGAGGCGTTTTGATCACCTCTTTGCTGTCCTCTTTGGTCTGCACTTTCAGACAGAGCTTAAACTTCGAGTTGCTCCAGATCTGATTGTCAACCACGCCGGATGGTTTCTGAGTGGCAAGGATCAGATGTATACCCAGGGTCCGTCCGATCCGGGCGGCGCTTATGATTTCCTTCATAAAGTCCGGATATTCGGCCTTTAACTCCGCGAACTCATCTACGATCATAATGAGATGGGGCATGGGCTCGCTGACTTTGCCGCTTTTGTATAGTTTTATGTAATCGTTGATGTGGTTTACACCGCTTTTTGAGAACACTTCCTGGCGGTATACCAGTTCGGCCTTGATGGACAGCAGCGACCGGTTGATCTCCCTTCCGTCAATATTGGTGATCGTGCCGATCAGGTGGGGCAGATCCTTGAACTGGTTGGCCATACCGCCGCCCTTAAAGTCAATGATCACAAATCCCACATCGTAAGGGTGGAACAGAGAAGCCATGGACAGCACATAGGTCTGAAGGATCTCACTTTTCCCGGAACCTGTTGTTCCCGCCACCAGTCCGTGAGGCCCGTGTGCCTTTCCTTTGTCGCTGATATCCAGTTCGACGATTTCATTTTTCCGCTTTACTCCCAGCGGAGCAGCCATGCTCTTATATACTTTCGACCTGCTCCAGCGCTGTTCCAGATCCAGGTCATCCACATTGGCAATGTGCATCATCTCAAACAGCGTAATGTTCTTTGTCAGTTCACTTTCCAGGCTGACCTCATCCACATAGACTGCCGCCAGCCTCCGGGCGGCGCCGCGGATCTCTTCGCCGTTCAGGCGGGGATAGCTAAAACCAGATCTCTGATGTGCATTCCTCGTCTCCAGCACCGTACCGTCGCTGTGGCTTTCCAGCCGGATGATCCGGGCGCATCCCCTTGGCAGAAATTCCTCGTATTCTTCCAGAAAGACAAAGGTAAAACCGTAGTCCGCTGCATCTTCAAAGTATTTTGACAGAGGATGTTTCTCAATCCGCCTCCTGTCAAGCACGAAGATCACAAAGTGTTTTGAAAAGCGCTCCTTTTCGTCTTTCTTCAGATTCTCTCTCTGTGACGCTATATTATAGAGGTATTCCAGCACAGAATTCTGGCTTTCCGCATCGCACACGATGTTTCTTGTATTGAGTTCCTCGTTGGCAGTATGCTTCAGCCATCTTACCCAGGAAAACTGTGCCGCATCCTTTTCACCGAAAATGTAGAACAGCTTTACCTCTTTATAGAAATGACGCAGAGCCAGATCCATCGTCATATTTCGGACCATATCATCAAGTTCTTCTTTTTTCCCCACAATGCCGACTCCGCCGGACGTGAGCATATCTACGATGATCGGGGCGTCCTCAATGTAGCGGTACCGGTCCGCCACCTGCTGGGGCAGCTCCGCGATATCGTCTTCCCTGTCGATAAACTCCGGCCGCTGATAGTTGATCCTGCAGGATGCCTCCACTCTTCCCTTTCCCAGATAGACATACAGGAAATCCGGGTCCTTCGGACTTTTTTCAAAAAGCCGTTTTGAAAATTGCTGTGCTTCCCTGAGACTGTCTTCCAGAGATTCCTGGATTTTCCATCTTGTATCCAGCTCCAGACTGCGCAGCTGTGTGATTTCTTCTTCTTTTTCACGGATATACTCCAGATACAGTTCCCGTCTTTTTTCGATCTGCCTGCGGTACTCCCTTTTGTCCGAAAAGAAAGAGACAACTGACATAACTACGCCCACTCCCATAGTACATGCGCTGAAAATGACAAAGGTTCCGCCTCCGCCCATGATCCCGCGCAGAACAACGATAAGGACAAGCATTACAAGAGACGGGACCAGCGATACGATCAGATTTTTCTTCGGCGGCTGGGGACGGGACTCCGGCTGCTGTATGGTGATCTCCTGCTCCGGTATCTGGTACTGTATTCTTGTACTGCGGCGGTATTTCGGATATTCAAGCTGACTTTCCTGCTCCGCCGTGTCCTGAAAAGGGAGGCCGTTCAGCAGCATATTTGCTCCCGCTTCGGTATAAATCCTGTCCTCTTTCATATAGAAGCTGCAGCCGATGACGGAAAAGAAATCATACGGTCCGATCTCCTGTTCATCCTCGATACGGATGCCGTTGACATACACGCCGTACCGGGTGTGCATATCTTTCAGCACATACCGGTTTCCTCTGCGGCTTAATATCATCTGATCTTCGCCCAGCAGATCGTCCCGGATGGTAATATCGTTATTCATTCCGCCGCCGATCCGGATGGTATGGCGCCCTGTAATATCGATCACCCGGTTATACTGCTTTTTCTCCGCCTCAAAATCGATCATAAAGCTGACTTTGACGACTTCCTGCCCGGAATTCTGGTATTTTACAAGTACCTCGTCCCCGTGGTTCAGTTCCCTG
This sequence comes from Candidatus Mediterraneibacter avicola, assembly GCA_019115385.1. Lineage (GTDB taxonomy): Bacteria > Bacillota > Clostridia > Lachnospirales > Lachnospiraceae > Mediterraneibacter > Mediterraneibacter avicola. The sequence goes on from DXDR01000010.1 coordinate 67,786, forward strand.
GACGCAAGCTTCAGGATATTGTCCGAAGAGATATAAAGGTTATCCGAGCAGCTCATATACCAGTGTCCGTCCTTCTTCTCCAGCATGATCCTGATATCATCAAAAAACAGTTCTTTGGAGAAACGGATCTCACACCCTTTTACCGTGCCCACTGCCAGTGCGGACAGGTCTGCCGGCAGTTCGATCTCTTTATATATTCTTTTGTTTGAGATAATAAGTTTATATTTCTTATTGTCCATTTTCATCTCCGTCTCATTTTTCTGCAGATTTTCCGCTATATCACATGGATCACAGTTCCGTCCCGGATTCCGAATTCCTCCAGCGTACGGTTGCCCTTGAGAAGGGCGATGGGATTTTCCGTCCGCAGAAAGCAGCGGGACAGATCGGAGGTGTCCATTCCCAGTCCGAACGCCTGATTCAGTCCGATAATTGCCTCATTTGCAGTTATATTAAGAGGCAGATCTACGTCTGTCCTTTTTCCTTCCCTGTGCCGCTCCAGCACTGCGACAATCCTCTCTCTTCCCATATCTCATCCTCCCCGGCCTGCGCTACATAAACATATATGCGATCTTTTGTATACTTTTCATCTGTCCCGCCTCTGACGGCTTTATAAGACTGTTTCCCGGCTCTCTTGGAATATATTCGCTTATGGTCAGTCTTCCTTCTTTTTCAAGCTGTTCCAGACTGCTGGGCTTATCCGCCTCATATTTGTTGCATACAAATGTGAATTTGCGGCTGTCTGAAAAATCCAGATTGTTCAGCAGACATTCCATCTTATACCGGGACACCGGATCCTGCTGCGTCACGATGAGAATGTGCTGGGACATACTCATGATCCGGGACACCGCCTCGGAAAATCCGGCTGCGCCGTCTACCACCACATAATCATAGTCATGGCTTATTACTATGGTCTCCAGCAGTCTGATAAAACTCTCCTCCCGGATGTTCAGGGAAGACAGCATGCGGGAAAACGGGGGCAGAATGAAGAAATTCTCCTCTGCAAGATAGGGTTTGACCAGATTGTATACGAAGCTGCTCTGAGACATCAGGTGCCGCTCCACATCCGCAGGGAGCACCCCCGGCTGTTCCATGATCCACCCGAAGGACTGCAGCTCATCCATGCTCAGGAAGAGCGTCCGCTGATTGCTTCTGGCAAATACATTGCTGATTCCCGCCGCTACCGTCGTCTTTCCGCTGCCGCCGCAGGGAGAATAGACATACAGGATACGGGTCTCGCCCTGCTTCCGTATATGAGCCGCCGTGGCATTGGCCAGATTGTTGATCACCTGTTTATAGATGGTGTCGGCGCCGGTATATTTATAAATCCTCCGGTTGACAAGCGCTCCTTCCTCCTCTTCCTGCTCTGTCAGGAAGAAAAGACTGCTGATATTGTGTCTGTCAAAGGCTTCCTGATACAGCGATTCCTGCATAACCGCGATGTCCAGGGTGCGCGGAGTCTGAAAATACGTTTCCAGATAAGACGCATCTGTTATGACTTCAATCTCTCCTTCATTGTCAAATCCTTCTATGAACTTTCTTACCAACGGAAGAAGGTACTGCGCATCTTCATCCGCCAATAATATCTTGACTCCTGCCATTGATCCTTACTCCTCCTGTGATCCGGACGGCTGTCATGGTAATATTGTCGTTTTCCTTATACTCTCTGGCCGTATGTCCGATCTTTTCTAATATATCCTGTACCGGGTCTTCCTGTGCTCTGAGATGCTTTTCAAGCTCATCCTCTTTCAGCTTTTTATAAGCGCCGTCGCTGCACACAAGATAGACGTCGTTTTTCTTTACTTTTCCTTCCCTTTGGAAGATTGCAAACTTTTCCCTGTACCCCACACAGTCGGTGAGAACATTTTTATAATAAATGCGTCCTCCCTGTTCTCTGCGTACGGGTTTTACCTGGTCTTCTGTCAGCAGTTCCAGGCCTTTGCGCCCTCTGCCGGGAGCCAGGTAGATCCGGCTGTCGCCTACGTGAAGAATGTGGTAATTCCCGTTCTCAAGGAGAAGTATGCTCGCCGTTGTCCCTGTCTGTACTCCATTTTCTTTTCCCCAGCGGATCAGCTCCCGGTTCGTTTCCAGAAGCATTGTTTCCAATGTACGGGGCCACGCTCCTCTCTCCGTCTGACTTCTCAGAACGTTGTCCTCCCACCAGTTCAGAAGATTCTCCATCATCTTCCGGCTGGCTGTTTCTCCCCGTCCGAGTCCGCTGATCCCGTCCGCCACGCCCAGGATCGCCGCCCATCCCCGGGCGCTGCATGCGGTACGGAACAGAAAGGAATCCTGATTTGTCTCTTTTACCGGCCCTTTATCCGTATAACCGGCGATTTCCCACATCTGCGCTTTCATTTATCCTATCCTGCCGCAACCCGGAACTCCACGTTGGCGAGCTTTACCCTGTCGTCCGGCCGCAGGGGGAATTCTCTTCCCGGATTCAGCCGTGTTCCGTTGACAAATGTACCGTTGGCGCTGCCCATATCCTCGATATACCAGCGCTGTCCCCGCTCTGTTACTTTACAGTGGATCCTGCTGACCGCCTTGCTGCATGTGATACATCCGTCCACCAGTTCTCTTTTTTTCCCGATCTTATATTCCGGGCCCCGGATCTCCAGCACACATTTCTCCGGGGTGTTCACTCCCACCAGACGGATGCCTTCCGTATCCGGCGGATTCTGTCCAAGAAGTTCGGTATCTCCGCCCTCGTCGAGAGGCTGCATCTGCTCCGGCTCCGGCGGAGTCTGATGCTGTGGTTCTCCTTTCCGGAACATTTTGGCGAAAAAGCCTTTTTTCTCTTTTTCTGCTGGAGGGACAGACTGGATCGATTCGGTCCGGAGTCCTTCCGTCGCCAGGCGGCTGCTGGTGTGCCGTTCCTCTCCTTCCCCGTAGGGGCGGCCCTCCGCCTCTTCCAGAAGATGCTTCAGTTCCGATATGGTATGAACGCCGCCGGCCAGACCTGCTGTCAGTCTCTGTATCTTTTCTTCTTTGAGAGACGGGCAGGCAGCCGCCGCACTGAGAATTTCGTTTATAAAGGGCTGGAGATTTTTTAAAATTTCACCGGCTCCGGCTTCATTCTGCACCGGCAGATATAAAAGATAGGGTTTCATTTTTTCCTGCATTACAAAAATCTCTGAAAACTCCAGTGAAATATTGCTGATATGCATAAATCCGTTCTTTTCTGCCTCCGCCATCACGCCAGATACAGAGGAGAGAATTTTTATAAATTCGTCCGCCTTCAGCTCCGGCAGCAGAACAGACAGGCTGCGGTAAGGAGCAATGTCGTACCACAATTCCGTTTTTCCGTTATATGTAAATTTTCTGCATTTTACAAAACCGTTCTTCTCCTGGCTCTGCATGACTTTATACCCGGTCATGGAAAATTCTGCCCGGCCGCTCAGCAGGAAGGCCAGGTTCTGCTCGTCTTTCATGGCGCTTTCGATAAACTGTCGGTTCATATCTCTCAGCCGTCCTTCCGTTGTCTTGTACACACAATATTTTATAAGGCGTACTTTATATCCACTATCATATCCCGGTTAAATTTTCAGCAAATTTATTTAAACTTTTGTAATAAATCAGTTAAATTGTCTGTGTTTATTTCATTCACTTCACAATGAAAATTTTAAGAAAATATGTATTTTTCTAATCTATTTCTCCACGCAAAAAAAGAAGGTTCTTCTGAATCTTTCATTTCAGAAGAATCTTCTTTTTGTTTGTACACTGGATTTTTTAATTTTTATCCCTATTTAGCTGTGGAATCAGTATCTCTCCTCGCTCCACTCAAGAATTGTTCCTGAATTTGCGTCGATCTCAAAATCATATTCGGTATTATTGTAAATAATCTCGCCTTCGTATTTATATCTTCCGTCATCCCGGTCCAGCTCAATTCGTACATCCTGCGCCGTTGCTCCGGGCACTCTTTCCAGAGCGATCTGGACTGCCTCATCCTGACTGATTGCTGCGCCGGAGGATGAGCCTGATCCTGTATTCCCCTGATCCTGGTTTCCTGCCTGGTCCTGCGTGCCGGTCTGATTCTGAGATGCCCCCTGGTCAGAAACGGTCTGGTCTGTCCCGGTCTGAGACGAATCGTCATTCAGGACATCGTCTGCCGCATAGTTTTCATTTATTTCTACATCAGAGCTTAAGATCGTTCCATCAGACGCCTGGATCTCATAATCATATTCTTTTTCTGCCACGTCAAACCGGATTTCATAGACTTTCCTGCCGTCGTCCCTGTCTTCAGATACCTTCAGCCTTGTAGCGTCAGATTCGCTGACACCCGCATCATTCAGGGCCGCTTCCAGAGCTGCTTCCCTTCCAATATCACTGTCGTTTCCACATCCTGTAAACACTCCTAATACTACTGCCGACGCTAATGCCGCTGCTGCTAAAATCTTTTTTCTCATTTTTCATTTCTCCTTTCAAA
>DXDR01000054.1 GCA_019115385.1 Candidatus Mediterraneibacter avicola
TTCCAAATTCGACGCTGTACCGATCTACACAGGACGTTACGGACTTGGTTCCAAGGATACAACACCTGCTCAGATCGTTGCTGTATATCACAATGATGAGAAGAAAGTATTTACACTTGGTATTGAGGACGATGTGACAAACCTGTCACTGAAAGCTGACGAACCGCTGGTTACAACACCGGAGGGAACGATCAACTGTAAATTCTGGGGACTTGGCGCTGACGGTACAGTCGGAGCAAACAAGAACTCCATTAAGATCATTGGCGACAACACAGATATGTACGCACAGGCTTATTTCGACTATGACTCCAAGAAGTCAGGCGGTGTTACAATGTCTCACCTCCGTTTCGGTAAGCTGCCGATCAAATCCACATACCTGATCCATCAGGCAAACTTTGTAGCCTGTCATAATCCGTCCTATGTGGACAAGTACAATATGGTTCAGGAACTTGTTGACGGCGGTACATTCCTTCTGAACTGTCCGTGGGATATGGAAGGGCTTGAGAAACATCTGCCGGGGCAGGTAAAAGCATATATCGCAAACCACAACATCAAATTCTACACGATCGACGGTATCAAGATCGGTAAAGAGATCGGACTTGGCGGACGTATTAATACAGTTCTTCAGTCTGCATTCTTCAAGCTTGCCGCTATCATTCCGGAGGCAGAGGCAATCGACCTGATGAAGGCAGCTGCCAAAGCTACATACGGAAGAAAAGGCGATAAGATCGTTCAGATGAACTACGATGCAATCGATGCAGGCGCAAAACAGGTTGTAGAAGTAACCGTTCCGGAAAGCTGGAAAGATGCAGCTGACGAAGGACTTGCTTCTCCGAAGGTAGACGAAAACGGAAGAAAAGACGTTGTTGATTTCGTTAAGAATATCCAGGCAAAAGTAAATGCTCAGGAAGGAAATACACTTCCGGTATCTGCATTTAATGACTATGTAGACGGTTCCACGCCGTCCGGTTCTTCTGCATACGAGAAACGCGGTATCGCAGTAGATATCCCGGTATGGCAGCCGGATAACTGTATCCAGTGTAACCGCTGTGCATATGTATGTCCGCACGCTGTTATCCGTCCGGTAGCTCTGACAGAGGAAGAGGCTGCAAAGGCTCCGGAAGGAATGGAGACACTCGACATGATCGGTATGCCGGGTATGAAATTCTCCATTACTGTATCTGCATATGACTGTACAGGATGCGGTTCATGCGCTAACGTATGCCCGGGCAAGAAGGGCGAGAAAGCTCTCGTTATGGGCAACATGGAAGCAAATGCCGGCAAACAGGACTTCTTCGATTACGGAAGAGAGATCCCGGTAAAACCGGAAGTTGTCGCAAAATTCAAAGAGACAACTGTAAAGGGAAGCCAGTTCAAACAGCCGCTGCTTGAGTTCTCAGGCGCATGTGCAGGCTGCGGTGAGACACCGTACGCAAAACTGATCACACAGCTGTTCGGCGACAGAATGTATATTGCAAACGCAACAGGATGTTCTTCTATCTGGGGCAACTCTTCACCGTCCACACCTTATACGGTAAATCCGGAAGGCAAGGGACCGGCATGGAGTAACTCTCTGTTCGAGGACAACGCTGAGTTCGGATATGGTATGCTGCTTGCTCAGAATACCATCAGAGACAGAATGAAAGGATATGCTGAGACACTTGCCGCAGAGGCAGAGGATGCCGATGTTAAGGCGGCTGCTCAGGAATACCTTGATACATTTGCATGCGGCGCGACAAACGGAACCGCAACAGATAACCTTGTTGCAGCTCTGGAGAAATGCGGATGCGACCGCAAAGAGAAGACAGAACTGCTGAAACACAAAGATTTCCTTTCCAAGAAATCCCAGTGGATCTTCGGCGGTGACGGATGGGCTTACGATATCGGTTACGGCGGTGTTGACCACGTGCTTGCAAGCGGCAAGGACATTAACATCATGGTATTCGATACAGAGGTTTACTCCAACACAGGCGGACAGTCTTCCAAGGCTACAAAGACAGGCGCTACGGCACAGTTCGCAGCAGGCGGTAAAGAGACGAAGAAGAAAGACCTGGCAGGCATGGCTATGACATACGGATACGTATACGTGGCTCAGATCGCTATGGGCGCTGACGTCAACCAGACAGTCAAAGCTATTACAGAGGCTGAGGCATATCCGGGACCGTCACTGATCATCGCGTATGCTCCGTGTATCAACCACGGTATCAAGAAAGGTATGAGCAAAGCTCAGACAGAGGAGCACCTTGCAGTAGAGTGCGGATACTGGAATAACTTCCGTTACAATCCGGCTGCAGAAGGCAACAAGTTCTTCCTCGACAGCAAGGCTCCGAAACAGGAAGACTATCAGGCATTCCTTGACGGTGAGGTCCGTTACAATGCTCTGAAGAGATCCAACCCGGAGAAGGCTGCAAAACTGTTCGCGATCAACGAGCAGGAAGCTATGGAGAGATACGACTACCTGAAGAAGATGGTGGATGTATACGCAGAGGACAAAGCAGAGTAATTTGCGGAGTATGATTTACAGCTGAATGAAACAGCGATCAACAAATACGGCGCGGCCAGAAGCTGCGCCGTGTTTGTATATGGTGAATGGCAGGACATCAACTGTCACTTGCTCTTTGTTCTTTTTTATCAAAAATTCTTGCAAACTCTCCAGGGCTGTGCTAAACTAGTTATGGTTTATCCGCAGGAGGTGTTACAATGGATATTTTAAGAATTGTACTGACAATTATCTTTGTTATAGACTGTATCGCTCTGGCTGCGATTGTTCTCCTTCAGGAAGGAAAGTCGGCAGGACTCGGCACGATCAGCGGCGCGGCGGACACATACTGGGGACAGAACAAAGGAAGGTCAATGGAAGGTGCACTCGTAAAATCCACGAAATTCATCGGTGTTCTTTTTATGGTTCTTGCTGTAGTCCTCAATATGGGATTCCTGAATTAATAATTTCGGGATTTCCCGATAATGTATTGAATATTCTATATCGGAAGATAATACCTGATAAAACACTCTATGCGGATATAGGGTGTTTTTCTCGTCTTATGGACAGAAAACCGGAGGGGAAATTTCATGGACCAGACATTTGAGAAAAGAAAAAAAGTTATATATGACTTTATCAGGGACGATCATTATGTTCCGATGAAGATAAAAGAAATTGCCGTTCTGCTTCAGATCCCCGGCGAACAGAGGGAAGAACTGCGCCGGGTGCTGGACGCCCTGGTGGAGGAGGGAAAGATTTCCCTGTCAAAGAGAGGAAAATACAGCTGCGGATCTGCGCAGCGTTTTACAGGAATCTTTCAGGCAAACGCCAGAGGCTTTGGATTTGTGACTCCTGCTGATGGAGGGGAAGATGTTTTTATTTCGGAAGAAAATATAAACACTGCGTTTCAGGGAGATGAAGTCGAGTATATTATCATAAAATCCCGGGGCGGGCAGAGAAAAGAAGGCAAAATCGTCCGCATTCTCTCCCATACAGTGACAAAGATCGTAGGCCTGTACGAAAAGAGCAAAAACTTTGGCTTTGTACGGCCGGACAATCAGAGATATCTCAAAGATATCTATATACCTTCGGGAAAGGAAATGGGCGCCATGAGCGGCCATAAGGTAGTGGCAGAACTGACTTCTTACGGCGGGGAGCATGCAAAGCCGGAAGGAAAAGTAATAGAGATCATAGGTCATATCAATGATCCCGGAACGGACATTCTCTCTATTGTGATGGATTTTGGAATCGAGACGGAATTTTCGGATAAAGTGCTCAACCAGGCTGTACGTGTGGGAAAAGACGTAAGTCCTGCCGACTGCGAAGGCAGGATGGATCTGCGGGACTGGCAGATGGTCACCATAGACGGGGAGGATGCCAAAGATCTGGACGACGCCGTTTCTCTGACAAGAGAAGGGGATAATTATAAGCTGGGAGTTCATATTGCAGACGTAGCCAACTATGTACAGGAGAGAAGCGCCCTTGACCGGGAGGCACTCAAGCGGGGGACAAGTGTGTACCTGGCAGACAGGGTGATCCCCATGCTTCCCCATAAGCTGTCAAATGGGATCTGTTCTCTGAATGCGGGAGAGGACAGGCTGGCTTTGTCCTGCATTATGACTGTGAATCCTTCTGGAGATGTGACAGATCATATCATAACAGAGACAGTGATCCGGGTGGATAAGAGGATGAGTTATAACGGCGTGGCGAGGATGCTTGCCGGAGATGAAAAAGAGTTGGGAGAAAATGAAGCGTTTGTCCCCATGATAAAAATGATGAAAGAGCTTTCCGATATTGTCCGTGGGAGGAGAGGAAAAAGAGGCTCTGTAAACTTTGATTTCCCAGAGACAAAAGTCATTCTGGACGAGAAGGGAAGGGCAGCCGACATCCGCCCTTACGAGAGAAATGACGCGACAAAGATTATCGAGGATTTTATGCTGTTGGCAAATGAAACCGTGGCTGAGGAATATTACTGGCGTGAGATACCGTTTCTGTACCGTACCCATGAGCAGCCGGATGAGGAAAAGATCCGCCAGCTGAATACATTTGTCAATAATTTCGGTTACCATATTCATATGCGAAATGAAATCCGGCCCAAAGAAATCCAGAAATTACTGGATAAGGCAGAGGGAACGCCGGAGGAAGCTCTGATCAGCCGACTGACGCTCCGTTCCATGAAACGGGCCAGATATACGCCCGACAATGCCGGGCATTTTGGTCTGGCAGCAAAATACTATACCCATTTCACCTCCCCCATACGCAGGTATCCGGATCTGCAGATCCATCGGATCATCAAGGAAGACCTGCGGGGAAGGCTCACCGAAGAACGGATGGAGCACTATCGGAAGATCCTTCCTGAAACAGCGGTCCAGTGCAGTGACCGGGAACGCATAGCTGATGAGGCCGAGCGTGAGGTTGTCAGATTGAAGAAGGCGGAATATATGCAGAGTCATATCGGAGAAGAGTATGAAGGAGTTATCTCCGGTGTGACAAAATGGGGAGTGTATGTTGAACTGCCCAATACTGTGGAAGGCCTTGTGCATGTGGCTGATATGCGGGATGACCATTACGAATTTCTGGAGCAGAGCTATGAATTGTGCGGACAGCACACAGGGCGGACATTCAAGCTGGGCCAGACCGTCACAGTTCGGGTAACAAACGCAGACCGGCTCCAGCGGACTGTGAACTTTGAAATCATATCATAATTATAAATTGTAATTTAATTATAAGAGAGGTTGTCATGGCTAAAACAGAGAAAAAGCTAATCGCCAACAATAAAAAAGCGTATCACGATTATTTCATCCTGGAAAAATATGAAGCCGGAATCGTGCTCCACGGCACAGAGGTAAAGTCCCTCCGTATGGGGAAATGCAGCATCAAAGAAGCGTTTATCCGGGTAGAATCCGGCGAAATGTTCATCTATGGAATGCACATATCTCCATACGAAAAAGGAAACATCTTCAACAAAGATCCGATGCGGGTGAAAAAACTCCTCCTGCACAAAAAAGAGATTGACAAAATTTTTGGAAAGATGAAAGAGCAGGGAAACACGGTTGTGCCCCTTCAGGTCTACTTCAGCGGCAGTCTGGTAAAAGTAGAGATTGGCCTGGCAAAGGGGAAAAAATTGTATGATAAAAGGAACGATATAGCAAAAAAAGACCAGAAAAGAGAGGCACAGAGAGAATTTAAAGTAAGAAATCTGTAAATTCTTCTAAAAGGGGTCAGTCCCCTTTTAGAAGAATTGTATGAATTTTTTGACTTTTTCTGTGTCTCCGGTAAATACGATTCCATCCATTCCCAGTTTCCTGCCGGCTTCTATATTGTCTTCCAGGTCATCTATGAAGAAGCACTCTTCAGGCTTCAGCCCGTAGGTCTGGAACAGGTAAAGATATATACCGGGATCAGGTTTGACCATTTTGACGGGAGCGGAAAAGACGATTCCGCTGAAATCCCGGAGGACGGGCCAACTGGAGGCCAGGCTGGCAAAATAGGTGGGTGCATTTGAGAGCAGATAGAGGTCTGCTCCTTTTTCTTTTAATTGAGAAATGAGTTCATATGTCTGAGGGATCGGACTGACGTATTCCGGCCATCTGCGGAAAAAATCCCGGACGACAGCCTGCAGGCGCTCTGGAACCTGAGCGGCTGCTGTTTCTATATTTTCTTCATAATCAATAGTGCCCGCATCAAGCGCCTGCCAGTTTCGGTATAGAGCAGGAAGAAGTATATCCATATCCTCCGGTGATGGACAGAACTGCTTCAGGATATAATTTCCATCAAATTTTCCAATTACATTTCCAAAATCAAACACAATATTTTTATACTTCATATGCATTTCCTTTCCGCCGGTGCAGGAGTCCGCTGCATTTGCTTAAAGAGTATCAAAGGTATTTTACCACATATCGGCAGATATTTCAGATTGTTTTGCCCTGCCTTTTCTATACAGGGGCATGCGGCCCGCATAATTAATGAAGACGAGTGGGTAACGAGATTTACTTATCCGGCATAGATATAGAGAAGGAAGCAATATCTCTGCGGCTCTGACAAGTCTGGATAAAGCTTTAAGACTTTTGTAACGGATATGTTGGTTCCCGGGGAATGAGATGGAGGAATAATGATGGAACAGATCATGGATTATATTAAACCTGAGCTGCTTGTGGTGTCAGTTGTGCTGTATTTTGCGGGAATAGGCCTGAAAAAATCTCGTGTTGTACCGGACAAATTTATTCCGCTTATACTGGGCGCGGCAGGCATTGTTATATGTGCCGTATGGGTGATCGCATCCTGTCCGCTGGATACAAGGGCGGATATTGCAATGGGAATATTCACAGCCATTGTGCAGGGAGTGCTGGTGGCCGGACTGAGCACATATGCAAACCAGATCGTCAAGCAGATATGTAAGAAAAACGACAGTAAGACAGATAAAGCAGACTGAGTTGAGAAAAAAGTCTGAGGCGCAGAGGAGTGCTTCTGGAATCGAGGGAAATATATGACGCATATTTTTGTGATTGCCGGACACGGCGCCGGAGATCCGGGCGCGTCCGGAAACGGCTATACAGAAGCAGAGAGAGTGAGAGCACTTGCGGCAAAGATTAAGGCATATGGCGGGGATGCTGTGACCGTGGGCGATACCAGCCGGAACTGGTATGCCGATAATGGGATCAGTACCCTGAGCATATCAAAAAGCTGGCAGATTATCGAACTTCATATGGACAGCGCATCTGCGTCTGCCCGCGGAGGGCATGTGATCATCAATTCAGGTTTTGAACCGGATAAATATGACACGGCTCTTGCAGCATTTATTTCGGGTATCCTGCCCGGAAGGGCTCAGACGATCGTGAAGAGAAATGACCTGGCCAACCCGAAAAGGGCGGCTGCAAAAGGATATCCCTACCGGCTGCTGGAATGCGGATTTATTTCAAATACACAGGACGTGAAAATTTTTAATGAGAAAACGGATGAGATCGCAAAAGGCATTTTGAATGTATTTGGAATCGGGACCTCCGCTTCCGGATCAACAGATACTTCCGGGGAGTCAAAACCGGTATCCGCCACGCCTCAGCCTGATACGTTAAAGGCCGGCCGTCTGGCAGTGGACGGCAAGTGGGGACGGGATACAACTTTTCGTCTGCAGAAAATTTTTGGAACCGTGCAGGACGGTGCGGTATCAAATCAGCGGGCTGAGTACAGACAGCCAGGCTGCTACACCGGGTGGGAGTGGGAGAACGATCCGTCGGGGTATTCCGACCTTATTAAAGCGATTCAGAGGAAAGTCGGCTCCGCTGTGGATGGATGGATCGGACCGGACACTATCAGGGCTATGCAGAAATACTGGGGAACAGTTCAGGATGGGAAGATCAGTGCTGTTTCCGATCTGGTAAAAGCGATCCAGAAGTGGGCGAACAGCCAGGCGGCATAAACCGGCTGCCGCACTGATCACTCAGTGCGGCAGCTGTCTCGGGTGATTTTTTTAAGCAGATCCATCTTCCCGTTTTTGGCAGGACGATTGACCGGGGGATATAATTTCAGGTTCTGTATCCGATCGATCAGGAAGGATGAAATGACGACTGTAATGACAGAAAACATAATCTTTGAAAAAGAAATATAGGTCAGAGAAAGGCCCAACACAACAAGGTCTGTAAAAAGATACGCGCGGGACAAGCGCATGTGGGTAACACGCTGAATGGTGAGGGCCAATGCGTCATCTCCGCCGCTGGATCCTCCCTGCCGTACGATTATGCCAACGCCAATTCCGACAAAAGTTCCTCCACAGACAGCAGCCATCAGTGGATATGCCGATAAATCCGGGAGCATCGGCGGGAATAACTCCCAGATTTTATAGAAAAGCGATACGGATAAAGTCGATATAACTGATATTTTGATGAAATTTCCGCCTAAATATTTAAACGCAGTCAGATAGCAGGCAATATCCAGCACCGGCGTAATATAAGCGGGAGAAATGCCTAGCCAATGGTCTGCTAAAAGCATCAGTCCAATTACTCCGCCTTCTGTGATGCCGGTTTGCTGGTGTATATTATGGATGCCAAAAGAACAGATCATTGCTCCAAGCATAATAAATGCGATTGTTTTGTAAGATAATCCGTCTATTAGTTTTTTGTAAAAAAAAGATAATTGTTTTTCAGCCATAAAAAGCTTTCACTCCTTGTGTTTGTTGTTGTTTAGAGATATAATAAACAATATAGTAACTATAATGTCAAGAGGTGAGCGATGGAAAATTTCTTTTCGATTGGCGAGGTGTCAAAATATCAGAAAATCTCAAAACAAACATTGATTTTTTACGATAAGATCGGTCTGTTTCGCCCTGCCTATGTCGATCCGGACAATGGATACCGCTACTATAGTGTCAATCAGATTGATCATTTAGACACAATTTTAATAATGAAAAAGATAGGATTTTCATTAAATGAAATCAAAGCACTTATGCAGGATTATAATGCTGACAGCAGTTTAATTGCTTTAAAGAAACAGGTTGCCGTTATTGACCGGCAGATTGAAGAACTGCGCCTGATCCGCAGCAGAGTGCTGCACCGGTGTGAGCAAATGGAAGCTTCCAAAGTGTATCACAGAGATGAAAGCGCAGTTATTGTGGAAGATGTGGAAACGCAATATATTCTGTTCAGAGAGGTAGAAAAGCCATATACATTAAAAGAGATCAGCATTGCAACAAAAAAGTGTTTTGCTGATTCTTTTCAAGAACAGTTGCCGATTTTTTTTCAGTCCGGCGTTATCGTCCCCTTTCAGCACATTCAAGAAGGGCGGTTTACAGAAGCGGTAATGGCTTTTTTGCCTATTGAAAAAAATAACAGCGCTCCAAACATAAAGCGTCTCCCGCCTGGAAAATGCGTCAGCATTTACCATGTCGGTGATTATCTTTCGATTGGCCGCTCCTATCAAAAACTGCTGAATTTTTGTGAGACAAATTCTTTGAAAATTTTATCAGATGCATATGAGTTCTGCATAAATGATTACATCACTTCACATGATGAAAATGAGTACATTACTAAAATTATGCTCTATGTCAAATAAAATAAAACATAAAAAATGGAGTATACGGGATTCGAACCCGTGGCCTCCACAATGCGAATGTGGCGCGCTCCCAACTGCGCTAATACCCCATTTTTAACTTTTGGAAACCATCATGTGCGGTTTCCCCATGGAAACAACGGGGCTCGAACCCATGACCTCCCGCTAGTCAGGCGAGCGCTCTCCCAGCTGAGCTATGTTTCCAAGTTCTTAATGAAAAACGGCACCCCATCAGTGCGCCGCGAATGGAGCTGGCGGGAATCGAACCCGCGTCCAAAAACCCATCCCATGTACTTCTACTATCATAGTCCGTTCTTTTTCATTCCCTCTGCCGCACGGAAACGAACATCCTTGCGGGTTCAGTAGCTTCATATTACGCCTGACGGTTCAAAGCTTTGCCGTCATCGTTTCTCACATCTTTGATACCGGATTCCCGATGTGTGAGTGCGCCGGGAGCGGCATGCAGCATTTAGGCTGCAGCTAATTCGTAATTATCGTTAGCGTTTAATTTTAATTTTGCGATTTGACGCATCTGCCTGCGGATAGCTTCTCCATCTTCAGGATCCCTGTCGAAACCAGTACAACCCCCTGGCTCTGCGTACAGGCTGATCAAGCTGTACGGATAAAACGTGCCCTGATAACTGCACAATATATAATATAGGTCTGAAAAAGGGAAAAGTCAAGATTTCCTTCAGAAAAATATGGAACAGTTCAGCCCGCGCCATTCGGAAAACCGCACTGCGTGCTTACTGCGGCTGGCGCCGCCGTTTTCCTCATAGGCTGGCGTTCAGCACATCTGCACATCAGGAGACGGATTCTTATGCAAGCATAAATCTGTCTCCTGATGACAGATGGCTGAACTGTTACTTAACATAAATTTTAATATTCAAAAGCGCCGCAGAACTGGATTTTTTGCTGCATATGTGTGATAATATGTAACGGCGGGCTGGCTGCAAACGGCCGGGGCGCCATGACAAACCGACAGAAAAGAGGAGTTTATATGCCTACAACATACGCACATTATAAATTTGGAAAAGAAGTGATCAGCGCTCTGCCCAGACCTCTCCAGAATTCGGTTGAGAAAAACAGAGAGCTTTTTGACATGGGACTGCATGGCCCGGATCTGCTGTTTTACTACCGGCCGGCGACAAAAAATGCGGTAAATATGCAGGGGTATGACCTGCACGATAAGATGGCGGATCTGTTTTTTGAAAATGCTGTGCATATTATTGAAAGCGCGGAGAATCCCGGGGCGGCCAGAGCATATATATACGGAGTTATCTGCCATTTTGCGCTGGACAGTGAATGCCATCCGTATATTGAGAAAATGATACAGGAGAGCGGCATCAGCCATTCAGAGATCGAGATGGAGTTTGACAGGCTGCTGATGAAACAGGATTACATCAATCCTCTGCGGCATCTGTCCACCGGGCATATCCATCCCGGGAAAGAAAATGCAGAAGTTATCGCACCGTTTTACGAGGAACTGACTCCGCAAATTGTAGAGAAATGTATGAAATCTATGATTTTTTACCATAAATTGCTTCTGGCGCCGGGAAGGGCGAAGAGGAGGCTGCTTTTTGGCGGCATGAAACTGATCGGAGCCTATGACGGAATGCATGGGATGGTGATGAGCCTTGAACCGAATCCGGCATGTAAAGAGTACTGCCAGTTCCTGAAACGTTTGTTTGCAGGAGCGGTGCCGCTGGCTGCGGGACTGATCATACAGTATCAGAAAAAACTGTTTCAGGGCGGTGAACTCCCCTCACGGTTCCACCGTACATTCGGTGCGGGAGAAGACTGGGAGCAGCTGCGGCTGTAGGCCGGAAAGTTCAGAACGGCAGCGTGGACGCTGTGTATTTGACCCTTGCGGCAGTCGCCAAATGGACATGCGAGCATGTCCGCCTGGCTCGCTGCTCACGGGAATAAAAAGGAAAGAGAGAGCAATGATATGAAATTCAAACTGACTTCACTGGAAAAGAAATGGGTGCTCTATGACGTGGGAAATTCCGCATTTACCATGATGGTATCTACGATATTTCCGATCTATTTTAACTCTCTTGCAGAGAGTGCGGGAATATCTGATGTGAATTACCTGGCGTATTGGGGATATGCCACGTCGATCTGTACGCTGATCGTGGCAATTCTGGGACCGACTCTGGGAGCCGTCGCAGACACAAAGAATTTTAAAAAGATCATATTTTCCATTTCTATGGGAGTGGGCGTTTTCGGCTGTATTTTGCTGGGCTTCCTGTCCTCCTGGCTCTGGTTCCTGGGTGTTTTTGTACTTGCAAAGACCGGTTACTCAGCCAGCCTGATCTTCTATGATGCAATGCTGACTGATGTGACGGAGCCGGAGAGAATGGATTCCGTTTCCTCTCACGGATACGCGTGGGGCTATATCGGGAGCTGCATTCCATTTGTTGCCTGCCTGGGGGTCGTGCTGGGAGCAGACACTCTGGGGATCGGCACACAGGCTGCTATGATTCTGGCATTTATTATTACAGCGTTATGGTGGCTGTGTTCTTCCGTGCCTCTTCTGCGCTCCTACCGTCAGAAATATTTTTCTGAGTCGGACGGACATGTGGTGCGCAACAGCTTTAAACGTTTGGGCAGAACATTTATGGAACTGGCAAAACAGAAGCATATTCTTGTTTTTCTGGTTGCATTCTTTTTCTATATTGACGGCGTTTATACAGTGATCGATATGGCTACGGCTTACGGAGAGGCGCTGGGTCTGGACAGCACGGGACTGCTTCTGGCTCTTCTGGTGACCCAGATCGTCGCGTTTCCGTGTGTCCTTATTTTTGGCAGGATCATAAAGAAAGTAAGACCCGAGACAATTATTACGGTATGTATCGCCGCTTATTTCTGCATTGCGGTTTATGCATACTGGCTGGACACACAATTTGACTTCTGGCTTCTGGCTGTGCTTGTGGGAATGTTCCAGGGCACGATCCAGGCTCTTTCCCGATCCTATTTTGCAAAGATCATACCGGCGGAGAAGTCGGGAGAGTTTTTCGGGATCTATGATATATGCGGCAAAGGCGCATCGGTGCTTGGAACGGCTCTCGTGTCATTTTTAGCTCAGGTGACAGGAAGCATCAATATCGGTGTCAGCGCCCTGTCGGTGATGTTCCTGATCGGACTGGTGCTGTTCCGGTACTCGGCTAAACTCAACGCGGAACAAAACCAACAGTATTGATGAGAGTCGTTTCCTTCTGCCACATTTTATGTAAAAGGAAAGTAACAGTTCAGCCCGCGCCATTCGGAAAACCGCACTGCGTGCTTACTGCGGCTGGCGCCGCTGTTTTCCTCATAGAATGGCGCTCAGCACATCTGCACATCAGGAGACGGATTCTTATGCAAGCATAAATCCGTCTCCTGATGACAGATGGCTGAACTGTTATACTAAAATATGAAATAAATCTGAAATCAGACATATTGATGGAAATTCATGTTATAATTAAACAGGAAACCAACAAAGCGGGTACATGGTATCCGCTTTCG
The DNA here is from genome assembly GCA_019115385.1 of Candidatus Mediterraneibacter avicola. Taxonomy (GTDB): domain Bacteria; phylum Bacillota; class Clostridia; order Lachnospirales; family Lachnospiraceae; genus Mediterraneibacter; species Mediterraneibacter avicola. Next base: position 13,031 of record DXDR01000054.1, read on the forward strand.
CTGTATCAGACTATTTTTCAGGAGAAAAGCAAATGGACGAATTTGTAAAGCTGCAGGACATTACAAAAATATATAAGATGGGCGAGGTGGAGATACGCGCGGCAGACGGGATCAGCTTTTTTGTGAAAAAAGGAGAATTTGTCGTCATTGTCGGGCCCAGCGGTGCGGGAAAGACAACCGTGCTCAATATCCTGGGCGGCATGGACACCGCGACAGAGGGGACGCTCCTCGTGGACGGAGAGAATGTGACACAGTACAGCTCCAGGCAGCTTACAGAATACCGCCGGGAGGATATCGGCTTTGTATTTCAGTTCTACAACCTGGTTCCAAACCTGACAGCTCTGGAAAATGTGGAACTGGCGCTCCAGATCTGCCGGGATCCGCTGGATGCCCGCCAGGTTTTGGAGGAAGTGGGGCTGGGAGACCGGCTGAATAATTTCCCGGCTCAGCTCTCCGGGGGAGAGCAGCAGAGAGTATCTATAGCCAGGGCGCTTGCGAAGAATCCAAAGCTGCTGCTCTGTGACGAGCCGACGGGAGCTCTTGATTACAATACCGGAAAGTCGATTTTAAAGCTCCTCCAGAACATGTGCAGGGAGCGGGGAATGACCGTGATCGTAATTACGCACAACCAGGCACTCGCCCCCATGGCGGACCGGCTGATACATATTAAAAACGGACAGGTTTCACGGATGGAGACAAACGAGCATCCGATGTCGATCGACGAGATAGAATGGTAGGGAAAACATATGAAGAAGAAAGCGTTGAGAAAAGACTTTTATATGGAAATCCGGCGCAGTATGGGGCGCTTTCTGTCCATTTTTTTTATCGTGGCGATAGGATGCGCTTTCTTTTCCGGCATCCGTTCTTCCGAGCCGGATATGCGGTATTCCGGGGATGCTTACTTTGATAAAAAGAACCTGATGGATATCCAGGTCATAAGTACGATGGGGCTTACAGATGACGACCTGAAAGCTGTTGAAAACGTAGACGGGATCGCAAATGCAGAGGGTGGCTACTCTGTAGATGTACTGTGCACGGAAGGGGAAAATAAGATAGGGGTGCATGTTATGTCTATGCTCCCCTCCATGAATGAAGTGCAGCTGGAAAAAGGACGTCTCCCTGAAAAGGAAAATGAATGTGCGGTAGACGTGGATTATCTGGATGAGGGGAAACTGAAGATCGGAGATACCATTACTTTTTCAAGCGGCAGCGACGATGCGGTCACAGATACGCTCAGGACGGATACATTTACTATTGTGGGAGCAGTGAGCAGTCCCTGCTATATATCTTTCCAGAGAGGGAGCACGACGATCGGAAACGGCAGTATTGCGGCATTTATTGTCGTGCCGGAGGAAAGCTTTTCTCTGGATGTTTATACGGAAGTCTACGCACAGGTGGACGGCGCGAAGGAACTGACTGCGTTTACAGACGCCTATGACGACCGGGTGGCGGAAGTGCTGGAACAGGTGGAGAAGACCAAAGAAGAGCGTCAGAAAGCCCGCTACGATGAGATCATGGGTGAAGCGGAGAGTGAGATCACGGATGCGGAACAGGAATTAGCGGACGCCCGTCAGGAACTGGAAGACGGGAAAGCCGAGGCTGAGGCTGAACTGGCGGATGCCCGTCAGCAGCTTGAGGATGCCCAGGACGAAGTGGACAGAGGATGGGAGCAGGTCCGGTCATCCAGAGAACAGATAGAGACTTCCAGACAACAGCTCACAGACGGTCAGGAAGAACTGGAACAGGGCGAGCAGGACCTGAACGCTAATATTGATACGCTGAACGCTCAGATCGATGCTCTTAATGCGGCGAAGGAGCAGTACAATGCTCTGGCAGCCAGTGGAAAGACCGATGATGTGACACAGGCCGCTATGAGAACTCTGTATGAAGAAATACAGAAAGGGGAGGAAGCTGTCGTCCAGGCTCAGGCTCAGATTGAGGCAGCAAAAGCACAGCTGGCGTCCTCCCAGGCGGAGATTGACAGCGGATGGGAGCAGATCGCATCCGGCGAGCAGGAACTGGAAGACGCAGAAGCGGAGCTGGCGGATGCGGAAGCCGGGATCGCGGACGGCTGGGAAGAGTATTATAAGGGAGAAGCAGATGCGGAAGCCGAGATCGCTGACGGAGAACAGCAGATTGCAGAAGCAGAGGAGGAACTGGAAAATGCCAGACAGGAACTCCAGGATCTTGAGGAGCCGGAGTGGTATGTGTATGACCGTTCCAATTTGCCGGAATACAGCGGATACGGAGAAAATGCAGACCGGATGCGGGCGATCGGCGAGGTGTTCCCGGCAATCTTTTTCCTGGTGGCTGCGCTGATCAGCCTGACGACCATGACGAGAATGGTGGAGGAGGAGAGAACGCAGATCGGAACTCTTAAGGCATTGGGATATGAACGGCATTCTATTGCGGCAAAATATCTGGGGTACGCGCTGCTGGCGACGGTGACAGGCAGCCTGCTGGGCGTTTTGTTTGGCGAAAAGGTTTTCCCCTATATTATCATCAATGCCTATGGGATTATGTACCAGCATATGAATGAGATCCGGCTGCCCTACAATCTGCTGTACGGCGCGGGCGCCGCGGCCGCAGCCCTGGCCAGCACCCTTCTTGCAACGGTGCTGTCATGTTACAGGGAACTGCGGGAGCAGGCGGCGGAACTGATGCGCCCGCCGGCGCCGAAACAGGGGCAGAGAGTGCTGCTGGAGAGAGTAACATTTATCTGGAAGCGGCTGAATTTTTCCTGGAAAGCCAGCGTGAGAAATCTTGTGAGATATAAAAAACGGCTGTTTATGACGATCTTTGGGATCGGCGGATGCATGGCGCTGATGCTGGTAGGATTCGGGCTGAAGGATTCAATATTTGCTATTGTGGATATCCAGTACGGCGAGATTCAGCTGTACGATGGGAATATTATTTTGGAGGAGGATGTTACAGAAGAGGAACGGACTGGAATTAAGGAAGAACTGGAAAAAGACAGAGGTATGGCCGGGCTGACTGAGGGACGTCTGACACAGATTTCGGTGGGAACGGATAAAGAGTGGTATGATGTCTATCTTGATGTTCCGTCGGATGTGGAAACGTTTTCCGATTTTGTTGTACTGAAGGACCGGAGAACAGACGAAATATATGACCTGGATGATACCGGCGCTGTCCTGACGGAAAAAATGGCGTCTGAACTGAATGTAAAAGCGGGAGATACGATCATGATCCGTGATGAGGATAAAGGCGATCTGGAAGTAAAGATCAGCGCCGTCTGCGAAAACTATCTGGGACATTATCTCTATATGACACCGGAACTTTATGAAAAAGTTTTTGGCGAGACAGCGGAGTATAACTCTTTCTTTTATAAGACCGCAGACCGGACCACTGAGGAAGCAGAGCGCATCGGCGAGGAAGCGCTTACATTGCCGGGAGCTTTGAGCATCAGCTATACAACGGATATGAGGGAACAGGTGGACAATATGCTGGGAGCGCTGGATCTGGTCATCGCAGTGCTGATCATTTCGGCGGGGATGCTGGCGTTCGTGGTGCTCTACAATCTCAACAATATTAATATTACGGAACGACAGAGAGAACTGGCCACCTTGAAAGTGCTTGGATTTTATAATAATGAAATTTCAATGTACGTATACCGTGAAAATATTCTCCTGACATTCTTTGGAGCAGTGTTTGGAATTATTCTGGGGAAGATCCTCCATCGGTTTATTATTGTGACCGTGGAAGTCGAATCTGTAATGTTCGGACGGAATATTGACCTGAGCAGTTTTATATATGGATTCCTTCTTACGTTTGCATTTTCATTTCTTGTAAATGCGGCCATGTATTTTAAACTGAAAAAGATCAATATGGTGGAATCGCTTAAAAGCGTGGAATAGTCTGCGATACCGGAAAAGCGCGGTTAAATAAGGACAGCGGCAGGTGTGGGTTACAAGCCTGCCGCTGCCTTTTTTATTTCTATCGGAAAGCCGAAGGTCGGGATGCGTGCATGGTTATATTGAAGGAGCATGACTTTGATTCTGAGGTATTATAAAAAAAGACTTGCATTTATACCTGCACTGGTTATATAATCAACATGTAAAAAATACCCTTAGGGGGTTAAGGTAATATAAAAAGCAGAACATACCGGAAAGGAGCAGAGTTATGACAGAAGAACAAAAAGTCTGTCCAGAGTGCACCCACAAAATAAAAGAGCGCTCTGACAAGGAATATAGAGATTTGGTAAACCGGTTAAGCCGCATTGAAGGACAGGTAAGAGGAATCCGCAAGATGGTAGAGAATGATGCTTACTGTACGGATATTCTTGTGCAGGTGTCGGCTGTCAATGCAGCGCTGAACAGCTTCAGCAAAGTTCTCCTTGCCAATCACATCAGAACATGTGTGGCTGATGACATCCGCGCAGGGAAAGAGGAAACCATTGACGAACTTGTTGCAATACTCCAGAAGCTGATGAAGTAAGTCAGAAATACCGGAAACGGAAAGATTGGAGGAATTAATCATGGAACAATATAATGTGACGGGCATGAGCTGCGCTGCCTGCAGCGCCCGCGTGGAAAAGGCTGTTTCTGAGGTGCCGGGAGTCACGTCCTGCTCCGTAAGCCTTCTGACGAACTCTATGGGAGTGGAGGGAAGCGCTTCCCCTGCAGATATTATCGCAGCGGTGGAAGAGGCAGGATACGGCGCGGCACAGAAAGGAAAAGAACCAGGCGGAACGACAGCAGCAGGATCCGCCGCTGCCGCCGAGGATTCCCTGAAAGACACAGAGACTCCGAAGATGAAAAAGAGGCTGATCGCATCCCTTTGCTTTCTGATCCCGCTGATGTATTTTTCAATGGGGCATATGATGTGGAACTGGCCCGTTCCTTCTTTTATGGAAGGCAATCATGTGGCGATAGGGATTCTGCAGCTTCTCCTGACCGGCATTGTCATGGTGATCAACCAGAAATTTTTTATCAGTGGATTTCGGGGGCTGATCCACAGAGCCCCGAACATGGACACCCTGGTGGCCCTGGGTGCGGGAGCATCCTTCGTATGGAGCACGTATGCACTCTTTGCCATGACGGATGCACAGATGCGGGGGGATATGGATGGCGTCATGTCCTATATGCATGAGTTCTACTTTGAGTCGGCAGCTATGATCCTGACTCTGATCACAGTAGGTAAGATGCTTGAGGCCAGGTCAAAGGGAAAGACAACGGATGCGTTGAAAAGCCTGATGAAACTTGCCCCGAAGACCGCCCGGGTGCTGCGCAGCGGCGTGGAAGAGGAAGTGGGCATTGAGCAGGTGAGAAAAGGCGATATATTTGTGGTCAGACCGGGAGAAAATATACCGGTTGACGGTATCGTGCTGGAAGGACACAGCGCAGTTAATGAGTCAGCCCTTACCGGGGAGAGTATCCCGGTGGATAAAAAAGAAGGAGACCAGGTATCGGCCGCTACTTTGAATCAGTCCGGTTTCATCAAATGTGAGGCGTCCAGGGTAGGCGAAGATACTACTCTTTCCCAGATCATACAGATGGTAAGCGATGCAGCCGCCACGAAAGCGCCCATTGCGAAAGTTGCGGATCGTGTATCTGGAGTATTTGTTCCGGCAGTGATCGGGATTGCCCTTGTAACCATCGCAGTATGGCTTGCGGCAGGGCAGACACTGGGATTTGCTCTTGCAAGAGGAATATCAGTTCTGGTGATCAGCTGCCCCTGCGCGCTGGGGCTGGCGACTCCGGTGGCGATCATGGTGGGGAACGGTGTGGGAGCCAAAAATGGAATTATGTTTAAAACTGCGGTTTCCCTGGAGGAAACCGGGAAGACACAGATCGTTGCTCTTGATAAAACAGGAACCATTACAAGCGGAGACCCACGCGTGACTGATCTGATTCCATTGGAAGGCGTGACGGAGGAAGAACTTTTGTCCAGCGCTTATGCGCTTGAAAAGAAAAGTGAGCATCCTCTGGCCCGTGCGATCCTGGCGCTGGCAGAGGAAAGACAGATTTCCGGCGAAACAGATACGACCGATTTCCGGGCGGTTCCCGGAAACGGGCTGACCGGAAATCTGGGTACAGACCTTCTGGCCGGAGGAAATTTTAAATTTATCAGTGAAAATGCCGAAGTCCCTGCCGAGACAAAGGATCTGGCGGAAAATCTTGCCCAGGAAGGTAAGACGCCGCTGTTTTTCAGCAGAAACGGGAAACTTATCGGTGTGATCGCTGTGGCCGACGTGATCAAGGAAGACAGCCCGAAGGCGGTAAAAGAACTGCAGAATATGGGAATACATGTGGTCATGCTGACCGGAGACAACGAGCGCACCGCAAATGCGATTGGCAGACAGGCAGGTGTGGACGAGGTGATCGCCGGCGTTCTGCCGGACGGAAAGGAAAGCGTGATCCGCCGCCTGAAGAAAAAAGGTAAGGTTGCTATGGTAGGCGACGGCATCAATGATGCTCCTGCACTTACCAGAGCAGATATGGGAATCGCCATCGGGGCGGGAACCGATATCGCCATCGACGCGGCGGACGTGGTGCTGATGAAGAGCCGGTTGACCGACGTGCCTGCGGCAATCCGTATGAGCCGGGCTACACTTCGGAATATCCATGAAAATCTGTTCTGGGCATTCTTTTACAACGTGATCGGCATTCCTCTGGCAGCAGGGGTTTGGATCCCGATTTTCGGACTTCAGTTAAATCCCATGTTCGGGGCTGCGGCCATGAGCCTGTCAAGCTTCTGCGTGGTGACAAATGCACTGCGTCTCAACTGGTTTAAGCTGTATGATGCAGGCAGAGATAAAAAAATAAAATCAAAAAGAAAACAGGAGGAAACAACAATGGTAAAAACAATGAAAATCGAAGGAATGATGTGCGGACACTGCGAAGCAAGAGTAAAGAAAGTGCTGGAGGCGCTTGCCGAGGTAGATCAGGCGGAAGTCAGCCATGAGGCAGGAACAGCGGTCGTAACCCTGAATGCAGAAATCGCTGACGATGTGCTGAAAAAGGCAGTGGAGGATCAGGACTATAAAGTAACAGATATACAGTAGATTTGGATTCGTGTGTGTGGGGACGCCGGGAGGGACTGGTGTGTCCTACATCACCACACCAGTCCCTCCCGGCTGATTTCTCCCACACAAATCCAAATCTTATACTTTTTCAGGCTCCGGATATTCTTCTCCGAAAGTTTCGACGGTTACCATCTTTATTCTCTGATCTTCCAACGGGCGGTCTCTGAAGTCTGTCGCCGTGCAGGCGATTTTATCCACGATATCCATTCCCTCTGTGATCTTCCCGAAGGCAGCATAAGCTCCGTCCAGATGCGGGGATTTTTCATGCATGATGAAAAACTGGCTTCCCGCGGAGTCAGGGTGCATGGCTCTCGCCATGGAAAGGACGCCCGGGTCGTGGGCAAGGTCATTTGTGAAACCGTTCTGAGCGAACTCGCCCTTTATGGAATATCCCGGGCCGCCCATCCCGGTTCCGGCCGGACATCCGCCCTGGATCATAAATCCGCGGATGACGCGGTGGAAGATCAGACCGTTATAGAATCCCTTATTTACCAATGAAATAAAATTATTCACTGTGTTCGGCGCGATATCCGGGTAAAGTTCCGCTTTCATGATATCGCCGTTTTCCATTTCAAATGTGACAACTGGATTTGCCATAGTCAATTCCTCTTTTCTAAATTTTTTGTTAAATGGTAACAGTTCAGCCCGCGCCATTCGGAAAACCGCACATAGCTTTGGACACAGTGCTATTGTATCGGATTTGAACAGATTCGTCAAACCGGCGTTATGGTTGAAATGTACACTTTTGTCCAGCTTTTTTAGTTACTCGTGCCATTGTTCATTCTGCGTTTACGATTTATACTTATTCCAGAATCAACGATAACAAGTAATTTAAGGAGGCTATATAAAATGGCAAGTTTATCACTCGAGGGCATTCAGAAAATTTATCCGAACGGGTTCCACGCTGTTAAGGACTTTAATCTTGAGATTGAAGATAAAGAGTTTATCATCTTCGTAGGACCTTCCGGCTGCGGAAAATCTACCACGCTTCGTATGATCGCAGGTCTGGAGGATATTTCCGGCGGCACACTGAAGATTGACGGCAAGGTTATGAACGATGTAGAGCCGAAGGACCGCGATATCGCAATGGTATTCCAGAACTACGCGCTGTATCCGCACATGACCGTATATGATAACATGGCGTTTGGACTGAAACTTCGTAAAGTTCCGAAAGATGAGATCGACAAGAAAGTCCGCGAGGCAGCCAGGATCCTCGACCTTGAGAAGCTGCTTGACCGTAAGCCGAAGGCTCTTTCCGGCGGACAGAGACAGCGTGTTGCTATGGGACGTGCGATCGTTCGTAATCCGAAGGTATTCCTTATGGACGAGCCTCTCTCCAACCTGGACGCAAAACTGAGAGTTCAGATGCGTATTGAGATTTCCAAGCTTCATGAAAATCTGGGCGCTACGATCATCTATGTAACACATGACCAGACAGAGGCTATGACGCTTGGTACGAGGATCGTTGTTATGAAAGACGGAGTTGTTCAGCAGGTAGATACACCGCAGAACCTTTACAATACACCGTGCAACCTGTTTGTTGCAGGATTTATCGGATCTCCGCAGATGAACTTTATGGATGCGGTATGTAAAGTAGACGGAAACGATGTAACACTTACAGTTGGAAAACATGTCCTGAAAGTACCGGCATCCAAGAGAAAAGCGCTTATTGAAGGCGGATATGACGGAAAGACGGTTGTCCTCGGAATCCGTCCGGAAGATGTACATGATTCCGAAGCATTTATCAGCAACTCACAGGACAGCATTATTGAGTCGACGATCAAAGTTTATGAGCTGCTTGGAGCAGAAGTATTCCTTTACTTTGACGTAGAGGGAACACAGATGACAGCACGTGTAAATCCGCGTACTACTCTGAGAACAGGCGACAAAGCTGTATTTGCTCTGGACATGGAAAAGATCCATGTGTTTGACAAAGAAACAGAGTTGACGATTACAAACTAATGATTTAAAATCTGAATAGTAGCTTAGCGCGGTTGCGAAGATGCTATTCGCTTTCGGCGGCTCAACTAGTACACCAGGCCGTCCGGTTACCGCTTATTATTAAAAAGGAGGGGCTGCACGAACCAGGTGCAGCCTTTTTAAATGTACTGGAGATTTTTATGGACCACACACCGGAACTTGAAAAGGCACTGAGCGAACTGAAACGGATCACAGGGATCACAATGGATGTAAAGGCAGATACGCCCGGGGAGACAGAGCAGGCCCTTTCCCAGATCCGCTGCCTGTGTGCCGCTTACAAAGAAAAATATAACAAAGCGGACTTCCTGAAAAGCCTTATGACAGACGGCATCCCTTCTTACGATATCAGTGAGAGGGCGGCACGTCTTCATATTGCGCCGGAAGAAAAAAGGGTGCTGTTTCTTCTTGAAGCAAAAACAATGGACGAGACGCTGACAGAGATTTTAAAAAATCTCTTCCCTTCCCAGAGCAAAACCTATCTTGTTCCTGTAAGCGGGAACAGTATCGCTGTGCTGCGTCCACTGAAATCCGGGGAGACGCCGGAGTCTATGAACCAGGTGGCGCGTACCATTATCGACACGCTGAATACAGAAGCGCTGGCTCATGTACAGCTATCTTACAGCGCAGTTGTTGATACCCTGGCTGATCTTTCCGCCGCCTTTCGGGAAACCAGCCTGGCGCTGAAAGTGGGAAAACTGTTCTATTCTGAGCAGACAGTTTTTCCTTATAACGAACTGGGGATAGGAAGGCTGATCTACCAGCTCCCTGTTTCTCTGTGCGAGAGTTTTCTGCAGGAAATTTTCGGTAAGGATATTCCAGAATCTTTTGATGAAGAAACCACTTCGGCAGTTAATAAATTTCTTCAGAATAACCTCAATATCGCAGAGACTTCCCGGCAGCTTCATATGCACAGAAACACGCTGATCTACCGCCTGGAACAGATCCAGAAACGGACAGGCCTGGATCTGCGGCTTTTTGAAGATGCTATGACATTTAAGATCGCCACTATGGTAATCAACTATCTACACACAGAAAGGAACCAGTAAACAATGAATGACGCACTCTATGAACTGATAGTAGCACGTAAACCAAGGCCATATGACCTGATCGTCCGCATACTTGTTATTTTTCTCATTATCGCTGTTGCTGTCGGCGGTATGCCCTTTATCGGTATGTCGGCTTTCCTTGCAGCCGTACTTATCGCTGTCCTGGCGTATTATTTTATTTTTCCCAGGCTGAATGTGGAGTATGAGTATGCATTGCTGAATCATGATATGCAGATTGACATGATCTACAACAGAGCAAAAAGAAAATCACTGATGAATATTGATATCCAGGCAGCGGAAATCATCGCTCCCAGGCAGTCCCCGCGGCTGAAGTCTTTCCACCCGGATAAGGTATATGACTATTCTTCAGGAAACCCGTCCGCGAAAGTATTTGCGATCCATATGCCGCTGGATCAGAAAAACGTGTGTATCTATATCGAACCCGACTCAAAAATGATCGATCATATGAAACAGTGGATGGGATCCAAAATGTACCTTGATTAGGGATTTGGATTTTATGAGTGGAGAAAGTATCCGCCGGGAAGCCATGAGGGAGCGCCGGAGGACGCTTTCTCCACTCACAATTTCAAATTCAAATTTCCATCCTGTATTCCATGATGTAGTCGTCCATGACGAATCCTCCACCGATATCCGCTTCCTGCGTATCAATGGTTTCAAACCCCAGATGCCGGTACACGGCCAGACTGTTGTCATTGTGTTTGTTGCAGGTGAGCCAGATGGCGCTGTATTCTCTTTCTCTGCATATATCTTTTAAGAAATCGAATGCCTGGGTTGCCAGATGCCGGCCGCGGCAATCCTTCTTTATGTAGAGTTTGCTCAGAAATAATCTCCCGTCCTCCGGATGGATGCCGCAGTAGCCGCAGAATTCACCTTTGTCAAAGAACTGGTAATATTCATATCCGTTCTGGATCTGCTCAGTGAGAGCAGGATAAGACTGGAATTTATCTACCATGTAGGCAACCTGTCTCTCTCCTATGATCGGGGTAAAATGTTCTTTCCATATGATCTCTGCAAGGTCTGCAACAGCATGTATCTGGCGGTCAGATTCAACCTTTTGTGTCTTTAGCTGTTCTTTCATTTATCTATGCTTCCTTTCGTGATCTACTCCTGCAAGCAGCAGGCATGAAGCCTGTGCCCGCAGAGGGCTATTTGGTTTCTGACTGTATTATACACCATTTACACATAAAAGTAAGGTTTAGAAATTCTGAACTTGAACAGAAAACAGAAAATGGATATGATAGAGAAAAAAGGAGAGGGAAAATGTTAGAAAAGTTAAAAGAGGATGTATGCTTGACAGCGAAAAAGGCGCAAAAAGACGGTCTGTGCAAACACAAGTCGGGGAATTTCAGCGCAAGAGACCCGGAAAGCGGATATGTGGTGATCACGCCTACCGGCATTGACCGTGACCTGCTGAAGCCGGAAGATATGATCGTCATAGATATGGAGGCAGATGTAATTGAAAATGTTTCAGGGCTCAGACCAACCAGTGAGTCGCTGATGCATCTTATGATCTACAGGCAGCGGCCGGACGTGGCGGCCATTGTCCATACCCACTCTGTCTATGCTACAGCTTTTGCGGTTTTGAACAGACCAATTCCGGCGATCGTGTATGAGGTGGCGCACCTGGGTGTTACAAAAGCCCGGATTCCGGTGGCCCCCTATGGACGCCCGGGAACACCGGAACTGGCCGAAAGTGTAATAGGGAGCTGCAGGGAAGCGGACTGTTTTCTCCTTGAAAAGCACGGTGCAGTGGCGCTAGACAGCCGGAATATCTCCGAGGCTTTTTTAAAAGCAGCTTATATCGAAGAACTGGCGGAGCTTTACCAGCATGTGCTGGCTGTGAATAACGGGCAGGAGCCTCCGGCTTTTTCCCAGGATGAACTCGAGAAATGGAAATATCCTTCCCAGATCCGGCTTGAAGGAAATTGATACGCTGCGCGGATCCAAAAAAGGGGGGATGAGCGGAGGGTGCCGTGTGGATAAAGGATGAATGAGAATATTATCAGCACTCAAGTCAAAAGAGTGCTGATTTTTTGTTGACTTTTATAAATTGCTGTATTAGAATATACACTGGATGCAGAAAACAGTCTTTTTCATAAAGAATATATATTTTTTACGGGCGCTGAGCCTGGAAATTAAGAGGCTGATACGGGTATTTTATTCAAAGGAGTGTTGGATATGGCAGTGAAAAAAGGAAATTTATCGATTGACAGTGAGAATATATTTCCGATCATAAAAAAATGGGTATATTCGGATCATGATATTTTTGTCCGGGAGATGGTCTCCAACGGATGTGATGCGATCACAAAGCTGAAAAAGCTGGATATGATGGGAGAATATGAACTTCCTGAGGGATATAGACCGAAGATCGAAGTTATCGTAAATCCAGAAGAGAAGACCATGAAATTTATTGATAACGGTCTTGGAATGACGGCGGACGAAGTGGAAGAGTATATTACTCAGATCGCTTTTTCCGGCGCCACCCAGTTCCTGGAAAAATATAAGGACAAGACGACAGAGGACGACATGATCGGCCATTTCGGTCTGGGATTCTACTCTGCATTTATGGTTGCAGACGAAGTGCATATTGATTCTCTCTCTTATAAGGAGGACGCCGTTCCCGTACACTGGGCGAGCCAGGGAGGCACGGAGTATGAGATGCAGGACGGAAGCAAGACGACTGTGGGTACGGAGATCACACTCTTCCTGAACGAGGACAGCCTTGCCTTTGCAAATGAGTACCGTGCGCGTGAAGTGCTGGAAAAATATTGTTCCTTTATGCCGGTAGAGATTTTCCTTTCAAAGGCAGACGCAGAAAAGGAGTATGAGACGATCGATGAGTCAGAGCTTCTTGACACAGATGAGATCGTGGAGCATATTACAGAAGAGCCGAAAGAGGGAGAAGAAGGGGAGCCGAAGAAGAAAGTAAAGATCGTAAAGCGCCCGGTATCCATAAGTGACATACATCCGCTGTGGGGAAAGAACCCCAGTGAATGTACAAAGGAAGAGTACATCGATTTCTACCGCAAAGTGTTTATGGATTATAAGGAGCCGCTGTTCTGGATCCACCTGAATATGGATTATCCGTTTAATCTGAAGGGAATCCTGTATTTCCCGAAGATCAACACCGAGTATGACTCCATAGAGGGAACGATCAAGCTGTACAACAACCAGGTATTTATCGCTGACAACATCAAAGAAGTGATACCGGAATTCCTGATGGTATTAAAAGGGGTCATCGACTGTCCGGACCTGCCTCTTAATGTTTCCAGAAGCGCCCTTCAGAACGATGGATTTGTCAACAAAGTGGCAGATTATATTTCAAAGAAAGTGGCGGATAAGCTGACCGGAATGTTTAAGACGGACCGGGAAAACTATGAAAAATATTGGGATGATATCAGTCCGTTTATCAAATTCGGATGCCTGAAAGATGAGAAATTCGGCGAGAAAATGAAGGATTCCATGCTCTATAAGAATCTGGATCATAAATATCTGACCCTTGAAGATATAATCAAAGAGAACGCTTCCGGCCAGGAGGAGAAAGAAGGAGAGGCAGACGCAGCTCAGGCTGCAGATGCAGGCGAGGCGGCAGACGCCCAGTCAGAAGAAGAAAAGAAGGAAGAAGAGAAAACAAGCATTTATTATGTGACAGACGAGGTTCAGCAGAGCCAGTACATCAATATGTTTAAGGCCCAGGGCCAGGATGCGATCATCCTGTCTCACAATATTGACGCGGCTTTTGTGACATATCTGGAGCAGAAGCACACAGATGTACAGTTCCTGCGGATCGACGCAGACGTACATGATTCGCTGAAGGACGAGGTGGACGAATCCGAGAAGGAATCTTTCCAGAAGACTGCGGACAGTCTTGTGGAGATATTCAGAAAAGAGCTGGATAACGATAAACTGGATGTTAAGGTTGAAAAACTCAAAGATGATAAAGTGGCTTCCATGGCCGTGCTGTCCGAACACAGCAGGCGGATGAGCGAGATGATGAAGATGTATGGCATGGGAGGTATGGATCCGTCCATGTACGGCGGTCAGGTCACCCTGGTACTCAACGCAAATCATCCTCTGGTTCAGTTCGTGACAGAGCATAAGCGCAGCAAAAATGTGCCGATCATCTGCAGACAGCTCTACGATCTGGCAATGCTGGCTCATAAGCCGCTCAATCCAGAAGAAATGACGGCTTTCGTACAGAGAAGTAACGAAATAATGATGCTGCTGACAAAGTAGAATTCGGATTTTGCGAAATGAACTTGACGGGGAAACCGTCCGAAAATGACAGGGGTGCTCTGCGCGGCGTGGGAAACATATCCGGGATACGGGGCGTGTATTCCTGGCTCCGCTTCGGAATCCGAGAAAAAGTAAAGGCTCCAGAACCTGATTAAAAGCAAGGCCTTAGATGAAAAAACTCGCTATGCTCGAACAATTTCATCTAAGGCCTTAACATCAGCTTCTGGACCCTCAACTTTTACTGACAGATTCCTCCGAGTCACCATGCCCACACGCCCCGCATCTCCTATACATTCTTCCAGCGCGGAGCCCCGGCCATTTTCTACGCTTTTCAAACCGGAAGTTTCCTTTCCGCAAATTGCGGTAGAACAACAGTGAGAAGGGAGCTTTATCGCTCGTAATTGGATATATTCCAGACTGCGGCTTTCAAGGTCGGAAAAAACCATCTTTTTAAACTATTGGGTCGGAATACAGTTCCGTGTTAGCCGGGACAGATCCGGCCTGTTTCTTCCTGTTTGGATTCGGAATTGTGAGTGAGAGAAAACAGCCGGGAGGGACTGGTGTGGTGATGGAGGACCGTAAAGCAGCGCCGGCACTTAGAGCGCGTTCTTTGCGCTCTTAGTACCGCTGCGTCTGCGCTCCGAACGCAAGTGTGTCCTCCGACACCACACCAGTCCCTCCCGGCGTCCCCTCTCATATACAAATCCTAATCTGTATATATGATTTTGCCCCGGCATAGGGTCATTTTTATTTTCCCATACAGTTTCCAACCGGTAAACGGAGAGTTGGAGGAGCGGGAGGCGTATCCTTCCGGGCTCCACTCTTCGTCCGGGTTAAATATCACAAGATCTGCCGCTTCTTCTGCGGCGATTTTTCCGGCAGGCAGATGATAGAGCTGAGCCGGATTGACAGTCATTTTTTCCAGAAGTTCCAGCAGGGTGAGATGCCCCGGCCGGACAAGTTCTGTGATGCCCAGGGAGAGAGCGGTCTCCAGCCCGATAATGCCGCTGGGAGCGGCGGTGATGGAGCGGGCTTTTTCCTCAGCGCTGTGAGGCGCGTGGTCCGTGGCGATCAGATCGATGGTCCCGTCGGCGAGACCATGGATCAGGGCCAGGCGGTCGTCCTCGGTACGCAGCGGCGGATTCATTTTTGCAAGTGTTCCATATTTGGACACAGCGTCCTCGGTCAGTGTGAAGTGATGAGGAGTAGCTTCTGCGTGCAGTTTGGCGCCCATGGCCTTAAAAGTACGCACAAGTTCTACAGAACGCCCGGAACTGATGTGCTGAATGACCACATGTGCATTGGAACGCAGGGCCAGAAGACAGTCTCTTGCCACAAGGGATTCCTCTGCGATAGCAGGAGATCCATAGATGCCAAGCTGTTCCGAGACGGAGCCATGATTGATCCCATTGTTTTTGATAAAGGATGGATCCTCCTCGTGGAGACTGATAGGAACATCGAGAGCACAGGCTTCCTCCATCGCCCGGTATAAAAATGCTGCATTACGCAGAGGAATGCCGTCATCTGTAAATCCGCAGGCTCCGGCAGCCTTCAGTGCGGCCATATCTGTCATCTCTTCTCCCTTGAGAGAGCGGGAGACAGACGCTGCCTGGCGGATATGGATATCTTCATTTTCCGCTCTGGTCAGGATATCATTCAGAGTAGCTGTATTATCCACGACCGGAGAAGTATTCGCCATGCATACGACGGTAGTGAAGCCTCCCTTTGCCGCGGACAGGGCGCCTGTGTGCAGGTCTTCCTTATAGGTGAATCCGGGATCACGGAAGTGGACGTGGGTGTCCACAAGACCGGGAGCAACGACAAGTCCTTCAGCATCTAAGACCTCTTCCCCTGTCCGGGGAGTGAGGGAGGGGCTGATCTCCAGGATCTTCCCATCCTCAATGCGAAGGTCAGAGAAATACAGTCTCTTTGCGGCCGGGTCTGCAATCTGTCCGTTTTTGATGATCATAAACAAGTCCTCCTTGAAATACTCTTTCTTTCGCATAAGTATAGCGTATTCTGTGTCCTCAGTCCAGTCAAAGTCCTGCCTCCGGCAGACCAGCGTTCAGTCTGTGAGATCCCTCCATATGCCGCTGGAAGAGGAAGGTGAAAAGGAAAAACAGGATTACAGAAAAACCGGGAGGACATCTGCCGCATTGCGGTGGTCCTCCCGGTAAAATCCAGGCAGCCTATATCCTACAGATGGCGGTAAAGATGACGCGGTATGCCGTCCACCATGACAGGAGATACGTCGCCCTGGATCAGCGGGCGTACATAATTTACGAATTCATCTGTTACATAAGATCCATCCTCTGTGACCCATTCGCGGGGAACAAGTTTTTCGTCATTGGCAATCTTATGCACATCTTTTACTTCTGTTCCGCTCTGGTACGGGTCGTCTGACAGACGTTTGAGCACAACCATTTTTCCAGAATCACCCTCATCTGCCGCTTTGACAGCCGCACCGCCTACCTGGTAAGCTTCCAGGATATCTACGCGGGATGCGCAGTGAGAAGCGGCGCGCTGCAGGGAACTGAGCTCGATGGAACGGGTCTTGCAGCCAATCTCGCCTGCGATAAAGCTTGCCAGATAATTTGCCGTGCCGGAAAGTTGTTTGTGTCCGAAAGCATCTACAAAATCAATGCTCTGTCCAAGTTCGCAGACATAACGTCCGTCATCCAGGCGGATGCCTTCAGAAACAGCCACGACTACGGAAGACTTTTTGGAAAGAAGTTCCTTTACTTTTGAACTGAATGCCTCGATGTCAAAAGGAAGTTCCGGGAGATAGATCAGATCCGGGCCGGCACAGTCTTCGCCTCTGGCAAGGGCAGACGCTCCGGTCAGCCAACCTGCATTTCTCCCCATGATCTCGACGATCGATACAAGGCCTTTCTCATACTCAAGACAGAAACTGTCGCGGATGATCTCTTTTACAGAAGTTCCGATGTATTTGGCCGCGCTTCCGTATCCGGGCGTGTGGTCAGTCAGAGCCAGGTCGTTGTCAATGGTTTTCGGGCATCCAATAAAACGTGTGGGATGTCCCGTTACGATGGCATAATCTGACAGCTTTTTGATCGTATCCATAGAATCATTGCCGCCGATGTAGATAAATGCTTCGATATTCAATTTATCGAGAATCCCGAAAATTTTCTCATAAACTTCTTTATCCTGATGGATCTCGGGAAGTTTGTAACGGCAGGAACCTAAAAATGCTGCCGGTGTTCTTTTGAGCAGTTCTGCATCCAGTTCATTTGTAATGTATTCGGACAGATCGACGTAGCGCTCCTGAAGAAGCCCCTGAATGCCGTGAAGCATTCCATACACTTTTCCGGCGCCTCGGTCCTTTGCTGTGCGGTATACACCTGCAAGGCTGGAATTGATCGCAGCTGTAGGACCGCCTGACTGTCCAACGATAACGTTTCCTTTCATGTCTTTCATACCTCCGTTTTGCATAATAACTGTTATCACGTATTTTTCCCTGTGAAAACGACTCTATTAACAGTTTAGTGCATAATAACCAATTTGTAAATGAAAAAATAAAATATATGGTCATAATAACGAAAAAGAACAGAGCAGGACAAATATAAAGAAAAAGGTGTTATGATAAGAAAATAAGGGACACAGCAAATTGTGTTTTGAAAGAGAGGGATTATTTAATGAAAAAGTACGATTATCTGATCGTGGGTGCAGGTCTGTACGGCGCAGTTATGGCACATGAGCTCACAAAAAAGGGCAAGAAGTGTCTGGTGATCGACAGAAGAGATCATATTGCCGGAAATATATACTGTGAGGATATAGAAGGAATCCACGTACACAAATACGGCGCTCATATTTTCCATACATCAGACAAAAGAATCTGGGATTATATCAACCAGTTTGCGGAATTTAATAATTATATCAATTCTCCGGTTGCCATATACAAAGACGAGCTGTATAATCTGCCCTTTAATATGAACACATTCAGCAAAATGTGGGGGATCAAAACGCCAGACGAGGCCAGGGCGATCATTGAAAAACAGCGCAGGGAGGCAGGTATCACAGAACCGAAGAACCTGGAAGAGCAGGCGCTCTTTCTGGGAGGCAGAGATATCTATGAGAAGCTGATCAAAGGATATACAGAAAAACAGTGGGGAAGAAAGTGTACGGAGCTTCCGGCATTTATCATCAAACGTCTTCCGTTCCGTTTTATCTATGACAACAATTATTTTAATGACAGATACCAGGGAATACCGGTCGGGGGCTACACCCGCATTGTGGAGAAAATGCTGGACGGCGCAGAGGTGCGCACCGGAGTTGATTTCTTTGAACTCAGGAAGACGGAGCCGGATATTGCGCAGACCGTCATCTTTACGGGAATGATCGACGAGTATTTCGATTACTGTCTGGGCGCGCTTGAATATCGTTCTGTACGGTTTGAGACAGAAGTACTGGATTGTGCCAATTACCAGGGCAACGCAGTGGTGAACTATACGGATCGGGATGTTCCCTATACCCGGGTGATCGAGCACAAACATTTTGAATTCGGGCAGCAGGAGAAGACTGTTATCTCAAGGGAATATTCTTCCGAGTGGAGCGTAGGGATGGAACCCTACTATCCGGTAAACGACGAGAAAAACAACAGACTTTTTGAGGAGTATAAGAAACTGGCGGAGAAAGAAGGAAATGTTATTTTCGGAGGCCGCCTGGGGGATTATAAATACTATGACATGGACAAGGTGATCGCTGCGGCGCTGGCACGACTGGAAAGCATTGACTGACCGCAGGACAGAGACGCCCCGCTTCACGCTTTGATGCGACGAAGCGGGGCATTTCTATTGCGTTTTCAGAAAAATTCATGTATGATATTAATACTTCGACATATCTGAACGAAGTCTTTTTTCAACATCAGTTTCTGATGATTTTTACACGGATCGGGAAAATACTGCCGCGCAGTGCGGAATGGATTTTTGTATGCGTTTTGCGGCTGAAGAAAATGAATATGGAAGAAATGTATGAAGTCCTGAAATTTATTGAGCATGGAACACAGTGCAGGCAGAGTATGGACAGTGAAAGCGGCGAGCTGCTTATTTACTGCCTGCGTGACCGCCGGCAGCTGGAAAAGAAAGTTCTGTTTGAATGGTTCCGGCAGATCGGTGTCAGTCTGGATCAGTTCCACCGATGCAGGAGGGGGCAGAGATACCGCTATCTGAACCCGTACAGTATTGTTGTGGCTGAAAATGGAAGAGTGTATCTGCTGGATCTGGAGGCACCGGAAAATGAACGGGTAATGAAGCAGATGCAGAACAGAGTCGTGAGAAAGCATTTTGTAAAGCCTGTGTGCGGAAACGGCTCTGATTTTGAAGGAGACGTGGATCTGTTTGGTTACGGAAGGACAATGCAGTTTGTGCTGGCTTATGTTACTGTGACCCCGGGACTGAGCAGGCGGGAGGAGAAAAAAATGTCCAGGATAATCCGGCGCTGCACAGAAGTTTCGGGAAACCGTTACAGCGACGTAAGACAGGCGGCTGGAGATATACCTGCAGCGGGAGAAAATCCCGCTTTTATGGGCAGATCAGGCAGGAAAGCTGCTGCTGCGGCCGCCGGCTGCCTCAGTATTCTGGCAGCATTGTCACTTCTCCTGGCGGGGACGGACAATGGATCCGGCGGCAAAACTGTGGGAGAAGATGTAAATAAGGAAGCAAGTACAGACACAGATAACGGGCAGACCGGGAAGAATTTGCATGAAGAGTATGGAGCGGAGATAACAGATGAAGAATATATTGCCGGAGCGGGTCAGGTGCTTCAATCTTATCTGTTGGAAAATACAGCCGGTGGAAATGAGCAGGTTCTTTTGCTGGGCAGAGAACTGGAGCGGAATGCAGTGCGTTCTCTGGCGGCGGCCTATGAGCGGCAGGAAATGACGGAGGAAGCGGTTCAGGCCTATGACCGCCTCCTTGAGATTGAAGAGGGCATTGACCGGATTGAGGCGGCGGCTGAGAAAAAGATGAGGCTGGAAGCCGGGCAGGGGCAGTACGCCCAGGCGGTTCTGACAGGGGAAGAGGCTCTTCTGAAAGTAC
>DXDR01000055.1 GCA_019115385.1 Candidatus Mediterraneibacter avicola
AGTAAATTGCGGGTTAGTCATGCTTTTATGTATGTTTTCCCTGTTCTTCGTGCAGCCTGATCTGCCTTATGTACTGGCATTTCTCTGCGCGCTGATCCTGTGCAGTGCAGATTTATTTCTGGAAGAAGACCGAACATATGCAGCAGGCTGTCTTGTTTTCTTCGCTGCTGCAGTTTTCATCCCGACGATCCGGTATTTTTATCCCGCGGTATGTTACGGACTGTTCCGCCGAAAACTCTATATTCCTGCCGCCATAGCCATAGTCCTGTACCTGATCCTGAATCTGCTGTACAGACAGCCGGAAACTCTTCTTATCTGTCTGGATCTGTTCGGATTCGCAGTGTGCTTTCTTCTGGCTTCGATATCAAGGAAATGTAACAGTCTGCAGGATACACTGAGGCGGACAATGGACGACAGCACAGAGCGCGATCTGCTCCTCACGGAAAAAAACCGCACATTAATGGAGAAGCAGGACTATGAAATCTATACCGCCACCCTGAAAGAACGGAACCGGATTGCCCGGGAGATCCACGACAACGTAGGGCACCTGCTCTCCAGGTCCATCCTCCTTGCAGGAGCCGCAAAGACAGTAAACCGGAACGAGGCACTCTCGCCTACGCTTGATTCTCTTGACCAGACACTAAACGCAACCATGGATAATATCCGCACCAGCGTGCACGACCTGCGGGATGAAGCTGTCAATCTGGATGAAGCCGTCCGGTCACTGATCGATGATTTTACTTTCTGCCCGGTCATATACTGCTATGACGCCGGAAAAGCAATCCCGCGGGAAGTCAAATACAGCTTTATCAGCATTACAAAAGAAGCGCTCTCCAATATCATGAGACACAGCAACGCCAGCAAAGCATCTGTTACCATCCGGGAGCATCCCGCGCTGTATCAACTCTGTATTGAGGATAACGGCACTGAGGTCAGGAAAAGCTCGGGGAATGGCGAAGGCCCGGGGGATGGCGCGGGCACAGGAAATACCGTACTTCCCGGCAGTTCCGGCGGCATGGGCCTGGCGAATATGAAAGAACGGACGGACAAACTCCACGGAACGATCCACATCTCGGCTGAAAGCGGGTTCCGAATCCTTGTTACGATACCAAAAAGGAGACCAGATTATGAAACTGATATTGATAGATGATGACTGCCTTGTAGTAAGTGCACTGAAAATGATCCTTGAGAGCGAACCCGATTTTGAGGTGACCGCATCGGCAGATGATGGCAGCGCAGCACCCGCTCTCTACCGTGAGCACAGACCGGATGTACTTCTGATGGATATCCGGATGAAACAGAAAAACGGACTTGAAGCGGCGGAGGAAATCCTGCAGGAATTTCCATCGGCCAGGATACTTCTGCTCACGACATTTTCCGACGATGAATACATTATAAAAGCATTAAAACTGGGTGCAGCGGGCTATCTGCTCAAACAGGATTACCATAATATCATCCCCGCTATCCGGGCAGCCGCCTCCGGCCAGACTGTATTCGGCACGGAGATCGTCTCCAGAATCCCGGAACTTATGGGAACTGAAAAAAAATCAACCGACTATCAAAAATACGGGATCAGTGAACGTGAACTTGATGTGATCCGTCTGATCGCAGAAGGCTTAAGCAACAAAGAGATTGCAACACACCTGTATTTAAGTGAAGGAACTGTAAGAAACTACTTGACAACAATACTTGACAAACTGAACCTGCGGGACCGCACACAGCTCGCGGTGTTCTACTTAAGCGACAGATAACAATGTCTCAGGATTGAAAGGAGATGTCAATTATGTCACTGCATACATCAGATCTGGTGCTGGTACCCGGGCGCCAGCTAAAACCGCTTGATACGATCTCCGGATTTCAGGTCCGCCCCGGATTCTTCCGTTTCTTTGGAGCCACCGTGATCCCTGGCGGCGTCAATTTTACGATTCAGTCACACGGAGCCACATCCTGTGAGCTGCTGCTCTTCCACCGCGATGCGGAGGATCCCTTTGCCGCTCTGAAATTTCCCGACAATTACAAAATTGGTTTCGTCTATTCCATGATCGTATTCGGATTGGATATAGAAGAATTCGAATATGCATACCGACTGGACGGGCCTTATGACGAGAAAAAAGGGCTGCGGTTCGATAAGACAAAGATTCTGCTGGATCCCTATGCCCGCGCTGTTACCGGACAAAGCCAGTGGGGATGCAAGAACAATCCGCAGCACAGCTACCGTGCCAGAGTCGTACAGAACAACTTTGACTGGGGTCTGGAACGAAGCGAACCTATCCCCATGGAAGATCTTATAATCTATGAACTCCATGTCCGCGGATTTACCAAGTCTCCTTCCTCCGGCGTTTCCTGTCCGGGTACGTTTAAAGGTCTGGAAGAAAAGATCCCTTATCTGAAAAAACTGGGGATCAATGCGGTGGAACTGATGCCTGTCTTTGAATTTGACGAAATGCGCGACGCACGGCTGATCGACGATAATGAACTGCTTGATTACTGGGGATATAATCCGGTCTGCTTTTTCGCACCGAATACAAGCTATTCCTCCAGCATCGAATACAATCGTGAGGGAATGGAGCTTAAGCGTCTGATTAAGGCGCTGCACGACAATGAGATCGACGTGATCCTGGACGTTGTGTTTAACCATACGGCCGAAGGGAATGAAATAGGTCCGTCTTTCTGTTTCAAAGGATTTGACAATAATATTTACTATATGCTCACTCCTGATGGGAAATATTACAACTTCAGCGGATGTGGGAATACGCTGAACTGCAACCATCCTGTCGTTCAGGAGCTGATCCTCGACTGTCTCCGCTACTGGGTCACCGACTACCGCGTAGACGGTTTTCGGTTTGACCTGGCTTCCATCCTCGGGCGCAGCGATAACGGTACTCCCCTGAATCAGCCTCCGCTGCTGCGCAGTCTTGCTTTCGATCCGATTCTTGGAAATGTCAAGCTTATTGCCGAGGCATGGGATGCGGGCGGGCTCTATCAGGTAGGATCTTTCCCGTCATGGAAACGATGGGCTGAATGGAACGGACGCTACAGAGATGATATGCGTTGCTTCTTAAAGGGAGACAGTAAGATGGCGGGAATCGCCGCACAGAGGATAACCGGTTCCCCGGATCTGTATGATCCAGTCTACCGCGGCGGCAATGCTTCCGTCAACTTTCTGACCTGCCACGACGGTTTTACTCTCTATGACCTGTACAGCTATAACAAGAAACACAATGAAGCAAACGGCTGGAATAACACAGACGGATATGACGACAACAACAGCTGGAACTGCGGCGTGGAAGGAGATACAGACGATCCGGAAGTCCTGGCACTGCGTTTCCGGATGATCAAAAATGCCTGTGCATTACTCATGTGCAGCAGGGGAACTCCCATGTTCTTGTCCGGCGATGAATTCGGCGACACACGATTCGGAAATAACAATCCTTATTGTCAGGACAATCCGATTTCTTGGCTGGACTGGAATCAACTTCACAAAAATGAGGATCTCTTTGAATTCTTCCGCTATATGATCGCTTTTCGCAAAGAGCATCCGGCGATCCGCAAGGATCTGGAGCCGAGCTACATCGGTTTTCCGTCCATGAGCATCCACGGACTGGAACCGTGGAATAGCGAACATATGGAAAATTCCTATACGGCCTGCGTCCTCTTCGCAGGTTATGACGAAGAAGAAAACCGCGAAGATCTCGTCTATGTGGCGGTCAACGCATACTGGTATCCGGCAAACCTTACACTCCCCGACCTTCCGGAACAATACTGCTGGAAAATTGCAGTCAACACCGGTGACCCGGACCAGCAGACCTTCAAGGAAGCCAAAATGCCCGCAGCCGGAAACACTGTCATCCTCGGCGAACGCTCCGTAATCGTCTTCGTCGGCGGAAAAACAGAATAGCTTAATCCGAAATTCCGAGAGAGAAAAGCCCAGCCGGGAGACACTTTTTACTCCGGAATTACGAATTAAGCACACGCATTGCAGAGAATTTCTTCCAGTGCATTCTTGCTGCTCGTATGGCATCTTACTATACATGCATTACATCTTCCCGCCTCTTCTACCGCGCATTTTACCATCTTATGGGACAC
>DXDR01000011.1 GCA_019115385.1 Candidatus Mediterraneibacter avicola
AGCAGTATAATGGCAGGGATGATCATTCTAATTCCCGGATATATAAGCTGATGAAAGAAGACGGCTCAAATCATCTCAGAAAACGAAGGAGAATATAGCAGATGAAATTTACAGAAGATAAATCATTTTACAATATCAAGATACGGTACTCCGACAGACTCGTACAGATCACCTGCGATCCCACTTTAAAGTCCTATCTTGAAGAAAAGGGGAACGGTGCGCTGGAACTCAGCGCATACATACTTGAAGGATATAAAAAATCCCAGGGCTTCCCGCTGAAGATCAGTCAGGATTCCCTGGCTATCGAGATTCTTGCACACACCTATGCAGATTCTTTTTCCAGCGCCCTGTCATCCATCAGCAGCCAGATTCCTGCTGCCCTGCGTCAGCCTGTCCAAAAACTGATGGATCATGTCCGCAGCCACACGGAAATCATAGACTGCGGAGAACGCGGCTTAGATAACAACCGGTGGATTTGGGACGGTCTTACGCCATTTAAAAAAGTAATCTATGGAATGCTGGGCGATCACGCATAAAGTTCCGTTCACCGCTAATTTTAACAAATGCCCGGATCCCTTTCTGTTGTCATTATTTTCTCTTCACCGTTACAGGAGCAGAGAAGGCTTTGCTCAACAGTTTACTCACCAAAATATTTGGTCAGCCTGTGTCTTTTGTTGGGAATATCAAAAGTTTCTATGTACGGAACACCTTCAATATATAACCAGCGTTCAATAAAGGTCGGTGTTACTTCAAATAATCTTTCGTTTTTAAGAGATGTGTATCTCATTGTTGTCTATGCAGAGCGCCACATTCGCATTCCCCTTTAATTGGCTGTATTTTCTCAACGTTCTGTCTGTCTGAAAATATAATTTTTCGTTGAGATTTACAATGCTCCGTTTCTATTTTACATTTGGGGCATAGGTGCGGTATAAAAGCCTAATTTGTGGAAATTATACCAATCTAATATTTTTTCTTCCGCTGCAACATTTAAAGCAATCAGAATTTCTTTTGCAAATTCCATGGGCGCTGTACCATTTGCTGTTATAACATTTTTATCTCTGACTGCCTGTTTCGCAATATATTTCTGTTCTCCGGTGTAATTACTACCTGCCCATTGTTTTAAGTCGTCTAAATCATTGCTTGTATGAACTATTTCATTTAAAGCCCCAATCGTGCCCAAAAAAGCTGAAGCATCACAGATACCTGCTAATATTTTCCCTTCATGGCGGCACGAGTCAACAAGTGCTCTGAGTTGATGAGCACTTTCACTCCTCCATGTCATTCCCCCTATCAAAATAAGGGCTTCATAATCGTTCGGGACAGATTTAATGTCATAATCAGGCATTATTCTAAATCCCCCTATTGATTCGACATAATCTTTAGATAAGGATACGGTTTTAATCTCATACTTTCCTTCTCCTAACACTGCTATCGCGGAGGAAACATATGCAGCCTCCCAATCCGCATACTGCTGTAAAACAACAAATAAAATTCTTTTTTTCATTCTTCTTTTCTCCTTTAGAAATACAAATTTAACAATTTATAAACTGAAAATTATTTTTGATAAACTAAAGACTTTTGTCCATCTTAATATGGCTTAGCTCTTTACGATGCTGCATATGTATCCCTATATGTCCAACTCCTAAGGTTATAGTGGCTGCCAAAAGCCATATAACTTTCCCATATATACCGAGCAGGAAAAAAGCCATTACAGGCAATGTCGCTCCTGCAAGAGGAATCCCCAGGAAACTGCTGTAAAAATCTGATAGCTTTCGCTCGCTCCGAAAATACCGTATCCACCATAGTTCATACATCGCCATCAACACCAAAGCGATGATCAGCCACCAGGTCCAATTTGACCAGCCATGGAAATTGAAATCATTAAAAACCAGCACACATATGGTAGTGAGAATTTCACCTGTTCTTTCAAAAATCAGTAATACCTTATTTTCTTTTTCAGTAGTATATCCTTGTGGCCTTTTTCCTGCCCAAATAATATTGGGAATAAATAGTGCCAGTAAAAAGACCAGTCCTATATACGAAAATCCAAAATGTCCCATTATTTTTTTATTCTCCATTATCCGTGAAAAGTTTCTATATATACTCAAATTATAACGGAGGATTTTTCAATGGACAAGTATATTTACAGTAATAAGGATAATCTGCGCAGTGCCCCCATGTATCATCCTGCTGAAAAAGCGGACAGAAAGCTGATAACTTTCCGCCCGCTTTTTATATATGGCTTTTTGTTTGTTTAACAGCACACCCTTTCCCATCTTCCCATCACTGCTTCACAGCGTCAAATCCTGTCTCAAGCGCTGCGATAAGATCCTCTGCCTTCTCGATCCCAACAGATAAACGGATGGTGTTGGGGCGGATACCCTGCTCTTTTAACTCCTCCTGCGTGCATTGGCTGTGGGTGGTGGTGGCCGGATGGATCACAAGGGATTTCACATCCGCTACGTTCGCGAGGAGAGAAAAGATGGGGAGATTGTCAATGAACCTGTGCGCTGTTCCCGCATCTCCCTTGATCTCAAAGGTAAAGATCGAGCCTCCGCCGTTGGGGAAATATTTCCCATAAAGTTCATGTCCTGCTTCTCCTTCCAGAGACGGATGATGTACGGCTTCCACCTGGGGATGCCCGGACAGGTATTCCACCAGCTTCAGCGCATTGCTCACATGCCGCTCCACCCGGAGGGACAACGTCTCCAGCCCCTGGAGGAAAAGAAATGCGTGGAACGGAGAAAGCGCGGCTCCTGTATCCCGCAGCAGCACAGCCCGGATATAAGTCACAAATGCAGCCGGTCCCGCGGCCTCTGTGAAGGACACCCCATGATAGCTGGGATTTGGCTCGGTAATCCACGGATATGCGCCTGACGCTTTATAATCAAACTTCCCGCCGTCCACAATGATCCCGCCGATGGCAGTCCCATGTCCGCCGATGAATTTTGTGGCAGAATGGATGACAATATCCGCGCCATACTCAATAGGACGCACAAGATACGGAGTAGCAAAGGTAGAATCCACAACGAGAGGAATCTGATGACGGTGCGCGATCGCGGCAACCTCCTCAATATCAATAATGTTGGAATTTGGATTGCCCAGAGTCTCAATAAAGATCGCTTTTGTGTTTTCCTGTATGGCATCCTCAAAAGCGCCCTCTTTCTTAGGATCCACAAAGGTAGTGGTGATCTGATTTGTCAGCGGCAGGGTGTTGGCAAGCAGATTGTAAGTCCCGCCGTAGATCGTCCTTGCCGATACAATGTGCTCTCCTGCTTTGGCAAGCGCCTGGAACGTATAGCTTAAAGCCGCGGCGCCGGAAGCTGTGGCAAGGGCTGCAACTCCGCCCTCCAGAGCAGCCACCCGCTCTTCGAACACGCCCTGGGTCGGATTGGTGAGCCTGCCGTAAATGTTTCCGGCATCCCGCAGGGCAAACCGGTCCGCCGCGTGCTGGGCGCTGTGGAACACATAAGACGTGGTGGCGTAGATCGGAACTGCGCGGGCGTCTGTCACCGGGTCTGCCTGCTCCTGCCCGATATGAAGCTGCTTTGTCTCAAATCCCCAGTTCTTAGAATTTCTGATGTCTGTCATGGTCATACCTCCGCTTTCCCGGGCTTGCGCGCCCGAATCTTTGTCATAATACTAGCATGGCAGTACCATACTGTCCAATACGCAAAAAAAATACCCGGTTATAAACTGATTTTATAACCGGGCGTTCGATGAAATCCTGCGAACAATGCTTATTTATTATTGTGAAGCTCCAGTCTCCACTACAAGGCTTTCCTTGTACTCTGTCCCATAAGTATCCGCAAGGGTTTCGTCATATGCAGTGTGGAAAAACTGCTCTGCCGAAAGACTTTGGATTTCCTCATTGATCCAGTCCAGTAAAGTGGTGTTTCCCTTGTATACTGCGGGGGCAATGGTATCCTGGTTCCCCAGCTCGGGAATGCCGACTGTGTATCCGCTGTTTTGCACTGCAAACGCGATGACTTCTGTATTGTCATTTGCCCATGCTGCCCCATTTCCATTTTCCAGAGCGTTTTTGGCAGTCGCGTAAGAATCATATTTCTGCAGCTTTATATCCGGATAATTTTCCATCAGATATGTCTCGGCAGTCGTCCCGGATATCACGATCATCTCATCCTCGCTGTTCCAGTCATCCAGGCTTTCGATCACATTGTCATTGGGGGATACGACTCCCAGAGCCACATTCATATAAGGTGAGGCAAAATCAACCACCTCACTGCGTTCAGGAGTCACGGTAAAGTTGGCAAGGATCACATCCACCTTGCCTGTCTGAAGGTATTCGATCCGGTTGGCAGCCTCGGTGGAGACAAAATTGATCTCCACACCCAGATCCTCTCCGAGCCTTCTTGCCAGATAGATGTCATATCCCTGGTACTCCCCATTCTCATCCACATATCCAAAGGGATTCTTGTCAGAGAACACACCGATATTTATGGTGCCGTCCTCCCGGATCTGCTCCAGAGTGCGGTATGGCTGTCCCGAGCCTCCCGATGAGCCGCTCCCGGAGCACGCAGTCAGGGCGATGACGGAACTAGCGGCAATGCCAAGTGTTACAAGTTTCTTTAATATTTGATCTTTCATAATTTCAGTCCTCTTCTTCCTTGATCGTTTTATGCGGAGTCTTAACCGCTTCAAAAGTAAATGTATTCAAAAACTGCTTTGCACGGTCTGTCTTCGGGTGCTCAAAGAACTCCTCCGGGGGCGCGCTCTCAATGATCGAGCCTCCGTCAAGGAACAGGATTCTGTCGGCAACTGCCCGGGCAAACTGCATTTCATGAGTGACAATGATCATTGTCCTCCCCTGAGCAGCCAGCTTTAAGATCACGTCAAGCACTTCCCTCACCATCTCCGGATCAAGAGCCGCCGTGACCTCATCAAACAGGAGGATCTCCGGGTGCATGCAAAGCGCCCGCACGATCGCCACACGCTGTTTTTGTCCCCCGGACAACTGACGCGGAAAGCTGTCGGCTTTTTCCTTAAGCCCCACCCGCTCTAAGAGGGTAAGAGCTTCCTCTTTTACTTCCTCTTTTTTTCTTTTCTGCACCTTTAAGGGAGCAAGCATCACATTGTTGAGCACGCTCAGGTGGGGAAACAGCTCATAGCTTTGAAATACCATTCCGATCTTTTCCCTGAGAGCGGACAGTGATCTGCTCTTATCGTCAATAGGCTCCCCATCCAGACTGATCGTGCCACCCTGGATCGGCTCCAGGGCATTGATACATCGCAGAAGGGTGCTTTTCCCGCATCCGCTTGGACCTATAACTACGATGACTTCGCCTTTCTTCACTTCCAGATTAATATCATCCAGGATCAGATTGTCATCGAATTTTTTTACAAGATGCTCTATTTTTAGTAATGTTTCGGTCATTTGGGATTACCTCCACCTTTTCTCCAGATATTTGGCAAACATACTGATCGGCCAGCAGGCAATAAAATACAAAAGGAAAACAGCAAGATACACGCCGAAAGCCGCGTTTGGACTTGCCATACGGTTTGCCTCAATGATCTGCTGGGCAACCTTGAGAACTTCCACCACTCCGATCATGAGTATGAGGCTTGTGGTCTTTATCATCCGTGTGATCAGATTGATGGACAGCGGGACCAGCCTCCGGAATGTCTGGGGAATGATGATATAGCGGTACACCTGGACTTTGCGGAGCCCCAGAGCCTCGCCGCTTTCATATTGATGGACAGGAATGCTGATCAGCGCCCCTCTCACCAGATCGCTCATCTCCGCTGTTCCCCAGAGGGAGAACACAAGGATGGAGGCAGCTTCCCCGGATAAATCCCACCCGAATGCGCGGGTCGTTCCAAAAAACACAATGAAAAGAAGGACCATCTGAGGCATGATCCGTATGATCTCCAGATAAAGCCGGAGAACTGCCCGGACAACCCGGTTTTTCCTCGTCATCAGCGCTCCCAGCAGGATGCCTGCGGGAATACTGATGACAACTGCTGTCAGACTGATGCGAAGAGCGATCCACAGTCCCTCCAGCAGCCGTACCATATTTTGTCCTTTCAGGAGGATCTCAAGACCCAAATCCGGCATAGCGCAGCCTCCTTTCCAGAAGCGTCCCGCAGACAGAGACCGGCAGCAGGATGAGCAGATAGAACACAACAAGCAGCACAAGGCTTTCTGTTGTCTTATAGTACAGACCGATCAGATCCTTTGCGGTAAACATCAGATCCATCAGGCTGATCGCGCTGAACACGCTGGTCTCCTTGAGGAGGAAGATCACATTTGCCATAAAAGCAGGCACACTTATGGATGCTGCCTGCGGAAGGACTACATAGCCCATTGTCTGGCGCCGGTTCATGCCAAGACTAAGCGCACTCTCCGTCTGGATGGGCGACACAGCCTCCAGTCCGCTCCGAAAAGCCTCCGCCATATAGCTGCCTCCAAGGAACGCAAGACCCGCTATCCCGCACAGCTCGGGATCCGTCTGTATCCCGATCTTCGGAAGCCCATAATAAATGAAAAACAACTGGATCAAAAGGGGCGTATTCCGGCTGAGTTCGATGTAAACGCCTGTGATGCGCCTTAACACCGGAACCTTAAAATACTGGATCGCCGCGCAGACCAGTCCGATCAGGATGGAAAAGACTACGCCCAGCAGCCCGATCCGGACAGTCAGCCATGCCGCCTCCTGATAAAGGGGTATATATTGTACGATAAATTCCCAGTCCATTTACATTCTCCAAGTCTGATATAGTGTAAGACAAAAGCGCTGGATATCACTGCTCCTGTCAGATATAATACATATCCTGTACTGCCTCTCTGTACTGTTCGGAGCGCTCCACAAGATCTTTTAATGTCAGTGTATTTAAAAATTGGTCAATATATTCATTGACCGGGTCAATGATCGCTGACTGAACGGCGAGCGCTTCTGCCCCGCCGTTGTCTTCAGAAGGAATCTCTTCTGTTTCCAGAAGATAATTTCCATCCAGTACGGACACAATATCTGCAACCCGGATGCTGGCCGGAGTCCCTGCCAGAAAATACCCTCCCTGTGGTCCTTTTATGCTTTTGACAATACCTGCCTTCCGGAGCGCCGCGAAGATCTGCTCCAGATATTTTAAAGAAATCCCATTGCGCTCTGCAATGTCGTTCAACTGGATACAGGCACAGTCCGAATGCCACGCAAGATAGATCAGCGCCCGTATGCCGTATCTGCTCCGTTTGGAAAAATTCATTGTGCAACTCTCCTTTGAAATCACGCTGTAAATCTGTAAATGGATCACAGATCAGTAAACATGGGAGTGGAATAATACCTGTCTCCATTGTCAGGCAGCACGACCACGATCGTTTTTCCTTTATTTTCCGGGCGTCTCGCCAGCTCAATGGCAGCGTGGAGAGCCGCTCCTGATGAGATTCCTGTAAGGATGCCTTCCTTTTTTGCCAGAAGTCTGGCTGTTTCAAATGCCGCCTCATTTGTGGAGGTGAAAATCTCATCGTAAATCTCTGTGTTCAAAGTATCCGGCACAAACCCCGCTCCGATCCCCTGGATTTTGTGGACGCCGGCCCTGCCCTCTGACAGAACAGGCGAATCCGCCGGCTCCAGCGCAACGACTTTCACATTTGGGTTCTTTTCTTTTAAATATGAACCGACACCTGAAATTGTTCCTCCCGTTCCCACTCCCGCCACAAAAATATCGACCTGCCCGTCCGTATCATTCCAGATCTCCGGTCCGGTCGTGTTCCTGTGTACGGCTGGATTAGCCGGATTTACAAACTGTCCGGGGATAAAGCTGTTGGGAATCTCCTTTGCCAGTTCGTCTGCCCTGGCAATGGCGCCCTTCATCCCCTTGGCGCCCTCTGTGAGCACCAGCTCTGCGCCGTAAGCTTTCAGGATATTCCGCCTCTCAACACTCATGGTCTCCGGCATGGTGAGGATAATACGGTATCCCTTTGCCGCGGCGATAGCCGCAAGTCCGATACCCGTGTTTCCTGATGTGGGCTCGATAATGACAGAGCCTTCTTTTAGCAACCCTTTCGCCTCCGCATCCTCGATCATGCTCTTGGCGATACGGTCCTTGACACTGCCAGCCGGATTGAAGTACTCAAGCTTTACAAGAAGCTTAGCCTCCAGCCCCAGCTCTTTTTCAATGTTCACAACCTCGACCAGCGGAGTGTTTCCGATCAGATCCAACGTTCCTTTATAATAACCAGCCATTTTCTAATCCTCTCTTTCTCAAATCTACTGTTTGCTTGTGTGAATCATCATAACCGCTAAAACCTACTTTGTCAATAGGTTTTTAGTATTTTGTGGTAAAATCATACAGAACCGGGAGAAAAGTGATATTATCACCCTTCAAGAACCCCCAAAAAGAAAGGATCCGCCTGACCGCGGACCCTCTCCTGCTTTTTATTTTCTCTTATCCTTATTTCTAATGTGTGATGACACAGCTTGTTTTCAGTTTATTTCAAACTCTTTGGCATATTGGATCCCGGAGATCCGGTAATGCTAAATAAATATTTTCTCCAGCACAGCAAGCACTCCGTCTTCATCGTTAGAAGGGCATACATGTTTTGCCGCTTTTTTGACATTCTCAGGAGCATTTTCCATCGCATAGCTGTGCCCGCAGTATTTTAGCATTTCTATATCATTTCCTCCATCTCCAAAAGCCATACACTGTTCCGGAGAAATTCCCCAATGCTCTGTGAGCCGCTTCAGACCAGACGCTTTATGACATCCAGGTACGATCAGATCGATGGAACCATGACCACTCGTTGTAGGCTCCACTTTTCCTTTGAGCCTTTCACAAAATATGTCATAATAAAAATATGTTTTTTCTTCCGGTACCGTAGGCGCAAATTTTAGTATCTGGTCTTTTACCTCCTTAAAGTCATCCACCCACTTCAGACGATGGTAATAGATATTGGTAAGCTCAAAAAACTCCTGACTGACTGTACCTTTCTGGCAGTATGCGCTTTCCACTCCGCAAAGGACGTTTAATATTTCGGGATATTCCCTGCATACATCAATAACATAATCTACCGTTTCTTTTGACATGTTTGCAGTAAAAACAAGTTCTGTGCGGTCTTTTACGAAAGCTCCATTTTCTGCCACAAAAGATAATTCATTGTGACAGTCAGGAAATAAATCTCTTAACTGATAATACTGATTTCCGCTTGCCACAACAAAATTACATCCCACATTTCTCATACGAGACAAAATTTGTTTAAATCGCAGTATATCATAAGTATAATCAGAGCGGACAAATGTACCGTCTATATCAACTGCGACCAGTTTTATATTATCTTTCATATTTTTGACTCCTCTGTTTCATCTAACATTTTCCCAATCTGTAAGCTTAATTTGGCATATTCACTTTATTTCGCTATTTAAGCAAAACAGAATACTTTTTTAAGTTAATTTCTACCTGGAGTAGTATCATTTAAATGCAGTCGTTAAATCCACCAAAAGATGATAATATATCATTAAGGAAGGTGGAGACATGCAATACGATAAGGAATTCAAACTACAGGCTCTTGAACTGTCCGATGAAATTGG
>DXDR01000056.1 GCA_019115385.1 Candidatus Mediterraneibacter avicola
CCGGGATATGGCGACAGAAGAAAAGAGATGCTTCAGGATATCGCAATCCTGACAGGCGGACAGGTAATTTCTGAAGAGCTGGGTCTTGACCTGAAAGAGACGACAATGGATCAGCTTGGACGTGCAAAATCTGTTAAAGTTCAGAAAGAGAACACTGTTATTGTTGACGGATGCGGAAGCAAGGATGCGATCAATGACAGAGTTGCCCAGATTAAGAAAGCGATCGAAGAGACAACATCTGACTTCGACAGAGAGAAACTTCAGGAGAGACTTGCAAAACTGGCAGGCGGCGTAGCAGTAATCCGCGTAGGAGCGGCTACAGAGACAGAAATGAAAGAAGCAAAACTCCGTATGGAAGATGCTCTGAACGCTACAAGAGCAGCTGTAGAAGAAGGAATTATAGCAGGCGGCGGTTCTGCATATATTCATGCTGCAAAAGAGGTTGCCAAACTGACAGATGAACTTGAGGGCGACGAGAAAACAGGCGCAAGGATTATCCTGAAAGCTCTTGAAGCTCCGCTGTATCAGATTGCTGCAAATGCAGGTCTTGAGGGAGCGGTTATTGTAAATAAAGTAAGAGAGTCCGAGCCGGGAACAGGTTTTGACGCTTACAAAGAAGAGTATGTGGACATGGTAGAGAACGGAATCCTTGATCCTGCAAAGGTTACAAGAAGCGCTCTGCAGAACGCAACAAGTGTTGCATCTACACTGCTTACAACAGAGTCTGTAGTGTCTACGATTAAAGAACCCCAGCCGGCAGCACCCGCAGGCGGCGCAGGAATGGGCATGATGTAATTTCGGATTTGGACAAATGAACTTTCATGCAAGACATTCGAAATTGACCAGATCGTGATGCTCTATAAGGCGTATCCGCAGATGCGGGACGGGTATTGAAACTTCGTTCATGCGCTGGCGAAAATAACAAAACCGGAAGATTGGCGTTAATAAATATGCTGATTTTCCGGTTTTTTTCCTGATGACGAATTTGAAACTCCTAAATAGATAAGCCTTGCTTATAAGTGTATCTTAAAATAAATCAACTGAAAAATGAGACGGCCAGACCGGAAACGGTTGACATCTGTTTTAATTTTTTGTAGTATATCAGTTAAATATTTACATTTGCTTATAGTTGGATTCAAAAGAAAGAGAGGTCATTGTACATGGGAAAGATTATTGGCGAGGGGATTACATTTGATGACGTTCTGCTTGTTCCGGCGTATTCAGAGGTGATTCCAAATGAAGTGAATCTGTCCACTTATCTGACAAAAAACATTAAGCTTAATATTCCGATGATGAGTGCAGGCATGGATACAGTTACCGAGCACCGCATGGCGATTGCTATGGCCCGCCAGGGTGGAATCGGAATTATTCATAAAAATATGACGATAGAGCAGCAGGCGGAAGAGGTTGACAAGGTAAAAAGATCAGAGAACGGAGTTATCACAGACCCGTTTTTCCTGTCACCTGAGAACACCCTGGAAGACGCCAACAATCTGATGGCGAAGTTCAGGATCTCGGGAGTGCCTGTCACAGAGGGACGCAAGCTGGTTGGTATCATTACAAACCGTGATCTGAAATTTGAGGAAGACTTCTCTAAGAAAATAAAGGAATCCATGACATCTGAAGGCCTGATCACGGCGAAAGAGGGCATTACTCTGGAAGAGGCGAAGAAGATTCTTGCAAAAGCGAGAAAGGAAAAACTTCCGATCGTTGACGACGAGGGAAATCTGAAAGGCCTTATTACGATCAAGGACATTGAGAAACAGATCAAATATCCGCTGTCCGCAAAGGATTCCCAGGGCCGGCTGCTCTGCGGCGCAGCGATCGGCATTACGGCAAACTGTCTGGAGCGTGTGGAGGAACTTGTGAAGGCAAAGGTAGATGTTGTCGTTATGGACTCTGCTCACGGACACTCTGCAAATGTGCTGCGGACAGTCAGAATGGTAAAGGAAAAATATCCGGATCTGCAGGTTATTGCAGGCAATGTAGCAACGGGTGAGGGAACGAAAGCGCTGATCGAGGCCGGAGTGGACGCAGTAAAAGTCGGAATCGGACCGGGATCCATCTGTACGACCCGGGTTGTTGCAGGAATCGGTGTTCCGCAGATCACGGCAGTCATGGACTGCTATGAGGCGGCGAAAGAGTACGGTGTTCCGATCATTGCCGATGGCGGCATCAAATATTCCGGCGATATGACAAAAGCGATCGCGGCCGGAGCAAACGTGTGCATGATGGGAAGTATTTTTGCCGGATGTGACGAGAGCCCGGGAACATTCGAACTGTATCAGGGAAGAAAATACAAAGTATATCGTGGCATGGGCTCGATCGCGGCTATGGAGAACGGGAGCAAGGACCGTTATTTCCAGGAGAATGCGAAGAAGCTTGTTCCGGAAGGCGTGGAAGGACGTGTTGCCTACAAGGGAACCGTAGAAGATACCGTATTCCAGCTCATGGGCGGACTGCGTTCCGGTATGGGGTACTGCGGAACTCACTCGATCGAGGAACTGAAGGCTAACGGACGTTTTATCAAGATTTCCGCCGCTTCTCTCA
This sequence comes from Candidatus Mediterraneibacter avicola, assembly GCA_019115385.1. Classification (GTDB taxonomy): domain Bacteria; phylum Bacillota; class Clostridia; order Lachnospirales; family Lachnospiraceae; genus Mediterraneibacter; species Mediterraneibacter avicola. The sequence continues at coordinate 2,551 of DXDR01000056.1, forward strand.
AGGAAAGCCATCCCCATGATATTCATATCACAAAAGAAGCGCCGAACTACAGTGTTGACGAATAATAGCAGAAGAACCTGCAATATAAGGCAGGCTGCCGGAATGAAGATTTCCGACAGCCTGCCTTGAATTTTCCGTATTTTTATCAGAGAAAAATATCAGCCTTTTTGTCGCTCTGGCATACTTTTTTCAACTTGTTTTCTGTCATGCGCAGCTTCAAAGAACTGATGCTGCGGGCGTACTCTTTGCACACGCGGATGCATTTCATACAGGAGATGCATTTTTTAGAATCCGTTTTTTTCGGATCTTTTAGCGAAATGGCGCCTGCGGGACAGACTCTGGCGCAGGAGCCGCACTCGGTGCATCTGGTGGAGTCCGTTTTCGGAGTGAGCGGTATTGTGCTGTACTTGCGGTACGGTGAATTTCCGGGAACCTGTATCTGAATCTGGTCGAAAGATTTTTCATTTTTTATCCTTCGATTTATTTCCACTCCAAACTCACCGATCGTCTTCATGTCTTCTTTGTTCGGCCTCCGGGCTCCGATCGTCTGGATGATCGAATGCTCTGCAGGAAATGCTGCGGCGGCGATTACTTTAAATCCGTGGGACTCCACAACCGTTTTCATTTCCAGAAGGGCATCCTCATATTCCCGGCATCCATATGTAACAATAAGAGCAGCGGGAGTGCCTTTTCCGGTGACATTTTCCAGATATTCTGTAAACAAAGCAGGAACGCGGCCGCCGTATACGGGGGCCGCAAAAAGTGCAAAATCGTTTTCTGCAAATTTGAGCACCGGTTTCTTAGCTTTATAGACGGAAAAATCAAAAGAAACAGATTTGAGCCCAATATGACGGGCCGTCTCCATAATAACCCTCCGCGTCGTTCCCGTCGGGCTGAAATATACAAGCTTAAGTTCATTTATTTTCATAAAACAGGCCTCCTTTGTATGTAATAATATCATATTGTATGACAAATTACTACAATTTGATTAAAAGGGGCCTGACCCCCTTGTTAGAAATTGTCAGACATTTTATAATATAGGTATTCTGACGGATGAGTCCTGAATTAGAGAGGAAGTTGCTTATGAGTAAATATGATGTGATTATTATAGGCGCAGGTCCGGGAGGGATTTTTGCGGCGTATGAACTGGCGCGGCTGGCGCCTGAGATGAAGGTTGTAGTGATGGAGGCGGGAGCTCCGCTGGAGGATAGGAAGTGCCCTATTGATGGGAAAAAGGTGAAAAGCTGTATTAAATGTAAAACGTGTGCGATTATGAGTGGATTTGGCGGCGCGGGCGCTTTTTCTGACGGAAAGTATAATATTACGAATGATTTTGGCGGTACGTTATATGAGTATATTGGGCGGAAGAAAGCGATTGAGCTGATGGAATACGTGGATAAGATCAATATGGAAAACGGAGGACAGGCTACTAAGATGTACTCGACATCCGGCACTCGTTTTAAAAAGCTGTGTATGCAGAATAAGCTGAAGCTTCTGGATGCCTCGGTACGCCATCTTGGGACAGATATTAATTATGTTGTGCTGAAAAATCTGTACCGCCAGTTGAAGGATAAAGTGGAATTCCGGTTCCACTGCCGGGTGGACCGTCTGGAAAAGACGGAGGATGGATACCGTGTATGGCAGGGAGATCACTGTGATACCGGAAGGGAATGTATTGTTTCTGTGGGAAGGAGCGGAAGCAAATGGATGGAGGAAATCTGCCGGGAACTGGACATTCCAACCCGATCCAACCGGGTTGATATAGGAGTCCGGGTGGAGTTGCCTGCTGAGATATTCTCCCATCTTACGGATGAACTTTATGAGAGCAAGATCGTGTACCGGACAGAAAAATTTGAAGACAGAGTCCGCACATTTTGTATGAATCCACACGGGATTGTGGTAAATGAAAATACGAACGGGATTGTTACGGTAAACGGGCACAGCTACGAGGATGAGGAAAAGCAGACAGAAAATACAAATTTTGCCCTTCTGGTGGCGAAACATTTCTCCGAGCCTTTTAAGGACAGCAACGGATATGGTGAAAGCATCGCACGGCTTTCCAATATGCTGGGCGGCGGAGTGATCGTCCAGCGTTTTGGAGACCTGATCCGGGGCAGAAGGAGCACGCATAACAGGATAGAAGACGGTTTTGTTATTCCTACACTCGCCGCAGAGCCTGGAGATCTGAGCCTTGTTCTGCCGAAGCGGATTCTCGACGGTATTATTGAAATGATATATGCGCTGGACAAGATCGCTCCGGGCACTGCAAATGACGACACACTGCTCTACGGCGTGGAAGTGAAGTTTTACAATATGGAGGTGGAACTTAACAGCTGCCTTGAGACGAAATATAAGGGCCTGTATGTGATCGGGGATGGAAGCGGCGTTACACATTCACTGTCTCACGCATCCGCCAGCGGCATCTGCGTGGCCCGGGAAATCGCAGGTAAAAACTATCAGTTGTAAAACAGGCATAAATGGAGTATAATACTTTTAGAGAAGTAAAGAAAGCTAACCTGAAATGTGCGATAACCCCGTAATTTTGAACCTACATTACTTTAAAAGGGATTCCTATATTTCTGTAATATGTCAGGCCTCCGACTTGCAGTGGAAGACAAAAAAGCAGATGCGGTTGCCCACCTAGCTGTGGCTAGGAGTCAAAATACAGGGACCGGCATTTTGGGGAAATACTAAAGATAAAGGCGGTCGTCCTGTACGGCCGCTTTTTTCCGTAGGATTTTTCAGGAGTGTTTTCAGAATGGGGAAAAGAAAAAGGATCCGGACGCAGTTATTAAGAATTATTGTTACTGTCACTTCGCATCATACGGGGGCGTATGCGGCGCAGGCGGCGTATTTTTTTGTACTCTCTCTGATTCCCATTTTCCTGCTCCTTCTCACAATGGTGCAGTTTACCCCTGTAACTATGAATGATGTGATGGAGGCGGTGCTGCAGGTGTTCCCGGAATCCGTAACGCCGATGATCCGCTCCATAGTGATCCAGGTATACACACAGTCGGGAACCGTGATCCCGATCACTATTATTGTGGCTCTCTGGTCGGCAGGAAAGGGCGTGCTCTCTGTTACATCAGGACTCAACTGCATTTATGCGAAAACAGAGACGCGAAATTATTTCTATCTGAGAATACGAGCGTCCTTTTACACGGTAATTTTTCTTCTGGCGATCATGCTTTCTCTGATCCTGTCAGTCTTTGGAAACAGTATCAGCGTTATGCTGTATGAGTATGTCCCGTTTCTGAATAAGGTGGTGGATTTTATCATCCGCATCAGAACTTTTGTGACGCTTGTCGTACTGACTATATTTTGGGATCTTGTGTATAAATTCCTTCCAAACAGGAAAAACCGGGCAAAGACTACACTCCGGCAGCAGCTGCCCGGAGCGGTGTTTACAGCCTGCGGATGGCTGCTTGTCTCTTTCGTGTTTTCTGTTTATCTGGATGTCTTTACCGGATTTACAAATATGTATGGCAGCCTTACGACTATCATCTTGATTTTGCTCTGGCTGTATGTGTGTATGTATATCATTCTCCTGGGAGGAGAAGTGAACGCCCTGCTGGAACGTTTTCATGTGGGCCGGAAGGAAAATGCGGACGGCGGAAAGCCGGCAGACAGAGAGCAGGAGGAAACAGAAAATGAAGGAAGAAAATCTTGACAAAAAGAAAAGCTGTGTTAGAATGGATAAAGAAATCGACTATATATTAGTGATATAAAAAGCTAAGACCGTGCAAAGTAGGATGCCGTTTTCTGCCAGAGAGAGAAGATCACCGGCTGAAAGTCTTCTTCAGTTCAGACGACAGCTGAATTTCCCACGCGAGCCGCGTTTCTGAAATAGATTTTCAGGAAGTAGGAAACGACGTATGTTGTACGTTACACAAATTTGAGTGTCTGCGGTTATGCCGCAGGAATCAGGGTGGTACCGCGGGTTATCAGGCCTCGTCCCTTTTGGGATGGGGTCTTTTTTGATTGCGGCGAGTCAAAGCCCGGACTTGTCCGAGACCTTGGCGACCGCATACGATCCCGGAATGTGTCTTTTGGCACTTTTGGTGATTGATGAGACAGTATGCAGGAAGGCTGCCGGCAGCAGCCCCCTGTGCTTTACAGAAATGTTCGGCCTTAGAGTGTACCTGAAACAAGAAAGGAGCAGCAAAAAAATGAAAGAAAAACTGGAACAGATCAAAGCAGAGGCAACCGTGCAGATCCAGGCAGCGGATATTCCCGAAAAGCTTAATGATGTGCGTGTAAAGTTCCTTGGAAAAAAAGGAGAACTGACAGCAGTCCTCAAAGGAATGAAAGACGTGGCGCCGGAAGACAGACCGAAGATCGGTCAGCTGGTAAATGATACCAGAGCGGCTATTGAGGAGATGCTTGAAGAAAGAAAGATGAAAATGGAACGGGCAATCCGGGAACAGAAGATGAAAGAGGAAGTGATCGACGTTACTCTTCCGTCAAGAAAGAACCTGATGGGACACAGACATCCGAATACGATTGCTCAGGAAGAAGTAGAACGTATTTTCGTGGGTATGGGGTATGAAGTCGTAGAAGGGCCGGAAGTTGAGTACGATGAGTACAATTTTGAAAAACTTAATATTCCGGCTGACCATCCGGCAAAAGACGAGCAGGATACATTTTATATTAACAAAGAGATTGTACTGCGTACCCAGACCTCTCCTGTTCAGGCCCGCGTAATGGAACAGGGAAAACTCCCTATCAGAATTATCTCACCGGGAAGAGTATTCCGCTCGGACGAGGTGGATGCGACGCACTCTCCGTCCTTCCATCAGATTGAAGGACTTGTGATCGACAAAAATATTTCATTTGCAGATCTGAAAGGAACACTGGAGGTATTTGCAAAAGAACTGTTCGGACCGGATACAAAGACAAAATTCAGGCCCCATCATTTCCCGTTCACGGAGCCGAGCGCCGAGGTGGACGTAAGCTGCTTCAAGTGCGGCGGAAAGGGATGCCGTTTCTGTAAAGGCTCAGGATGGATCGAGATCCTCGGCTGCGGCATGGTACATCCACACGTTCTGGAAATGTGCGGCATTGATCCGAAAGAGTACACCGGATTTGCGTTCGGAGTAGGGCTTGAGCGTATCGCGCTTCTGAAATACGAGATTGACGATATGCGTCTCCTCTACGAAAACGACATCCGCTTCCTCAAACAATTCTAGTAAAAAAATCACGAAGTGATTTTTTTACGGGCTTCTTGATTCGCGGAGAGAATCAAGAAGATACCCCAAGATAAAATCAGAAAGTGATTTTTTTACGGGCTTCTTGATTCGCGGAGAGAATCAAGAAGATACTCCAAAATAAAATCAGAAAGTGATTTTTTTACGGGCTTATATAATTTGTATTTTATAGAAAGGATTTTTGTTATGAATACTTCATTATCATGGATCAAGGCGTATGTTCCGGACCTTGATGTGACTGCACAGGAATATACAGACGCTATGACGCTTTCCGGGACAAAGGTGGAAGGCTATGAAGAAATGGACGCCGATCTGGACAAGATCGTGATTGGTCAGATCGAGAAAATTGAGAAACACCCGGATGCTGATAAGCTGATCATTTGTCAGGTAAATATCGGGAGTGAAGTGATCCAGATCGTCACAGGTGCTCCGAATGTAAAGGAAGGAGACAAAGTGCCGGTCGTACTGGATGGGGGACGGGTAGCAGGCGGCCATGAGCCCGGACAGAGAATAGAGGGTGGCATTAAGATAAAAAAAGGAAAACTCCGCGGGGTAGAAAGCTGCGGCATGATGTGCTCCATAGAAGAACTGGGCTCCACAAAAGACATGTACCCGGAGGCGCCGGAATATGGCATCTATATTTTCCCGGAGGATGCTCAGGTGGGGGCAAGCGCTGTGGAGGCGCTGGGCCTGAATGACGCTGTATTTGAGTATGAAGTTACATCAAACAGAGTGGACTGCTTCAGTGTTGTCGGTATTGCAAGAGAAGCGGCGGCCACATTTAGGAAAGAATTCCATCCTCCGGTCGTAACCCCTACAGGAAATGAGGAAGATGCAAACGACTATATCAGGGTAACGGTCGAAAATGAAGATCTCTGTCCCCGTTATTGCGCGAGGGTGGTAAAAAATATAAAAATCGGGCCTTCGCCGAAATGGATGCAGAGAAGACTGGCGTCTGTGGGAATCCGTCCTATCAACAATCTGGTAGATATTACAAACTACGTGATGGAAGAGTATGGACAGCCCATGCACGCCTATGACCTGGATACGATCGCGGACCGCCAGATCGTTGTAAAAACGGCGCAGAACGGGGAGAAATTTACTACGCTTGACGGCCAGGAGCGGGAGATGGACGAAAATGTCCTGATGATCTGCGACGGCGAGAAGGCGATCGGCATAGCCGGTATCATGGGAGGAGAAAACTCCATGATCACGGATGACGTAAAGACCATGCTTTTTGAGGCGGCATGCTTCGACGGCGTGAACATCCGTAAATCCAGCAAACGGGTAGGGCTTCGCACTGAGGCGTCTGCAAAATTCGAGAAAGGGCTTGATCCGAACAACGCGCAGGCGGCGATCGACCGGGCCTGCCAGCTTGTAGAGGAAATGGGAGCCGGTGAGGTCGTAGGCGGTATGGTCGATGTATACGGCAAGAAAAAGGAGCCGGTTCGGGTGCCTTTTGACGCGGACAAGGTCAACGCCCTGCTTGGAACCCAGATTTCCAAAGAAGAGATGCTGGAATATTTCCGCATGATCGGGCTGGAGTACGATGAAGCAGCGGGAGAAGTGATCGCGCCTACATTTCGTCAGGATCTGCTCTGCCTGGCAGATCTGGCTGAGGAAGTGGCAAGATTCTATGGATATGACAACATACCGACCACGCTTCCGAATGGAGAAGCGACAACAGGTAAGCTGTCCTTTAAACTTCGGATCGAGCAGGTGGCAAGAGATATCGCAGAATTTTGCGGTTTCAGCCAGGGAATGACATATTCTTTTGAAAGCCCGAAGGTGTTTGACCGTCTGCTGATCCCAGAAGATTCACCGCTTCGGAAGACGGTACAGATCATGAACCCTCTGGGGGAAGATTACAGCATCATGCGCACGACTTCCTTAAACGGTATGCTGACTTCACTTGCTACAAATTATAATAGAAGAAATAAAGACGTCCGACTGTATGAGCTGGGGAATATATATCTGCCGAAATCTCTGCCTCTGACAGAACTCCCAGAGGAACGCATGCAGTTTACACTGGGAATGTACGGAGACGGCGATTTCTTCACTATGAAAGGTGTTGTGGAAGAATTCTTTGAAAAAATCGGCATGAAGGAGAAAGAGGTCTATGACCCGAATTCCGAAAGACCTTATCTCCATCCGGGGCGCCAGGCAGATATCATATACAGAGGGAACCGGATCGGATTCCTGGGCGAGGTGCACCCGGAGGTGGCAGATACCTATGGGATTGGCGAGCGGGCATATGTTGCCGTGATTGATATGCCGGAGATCCTGAAGTATGCTACCTTTGACAGAAAGTATACCGGAATAGCAAAATATCCTGCGGTGACAAGGGACATCAGTATGGTTGTGCCTAAAGAAATCCTTGTGGGACAGATTGAGGATGTCATTGAGAAAAAAGGCGGCTCTTATCTGGAAAGCTATCGTCTGTTCGACCTGTATGAAGGCGCGCAGATCAAGGAAGGCTTCAAATCTGTTGCTTACTCCATTGTATTCCGTGCAAAGGATAAGACACTGTCTGACGCGGAAGTGACAGAGGCAATGAACCGGATCCTTAAAGGTCTGGAAGCTCTGGGAATTGAACTTCGTAAATAAATGACGCAGGGATAAAAATATGCCTGTTATACGGCGCAGCGCAGAAATAAGGAGATAATGAATGAAAAAGAAACAGATAATCGGCATTGTTGTGGCGGCTGTTATGTTTATCATAACCTGCGCCGCCAGCATGCTGACGAACGGGCTCATGGAACGGATATTCGGCAGCGTATCCTCCGAGATCCTGGCGGGAGGGATCGAATTTTCCGCCCCTTCGGAGGATTATATTGCAGTTGTGACTGTGGCGGGGACGATACAGGAACAGACGGCGACAGGACTGTTTGATACGGTGGAGGGATATCAGCATACGACGACAATGGATTATATCAATCAGCTGATGGGAGACAGCAGCAATAAAGGCATCCTCCTCTATGTGGACTCGCCGGGGGGAACGGTCTATGAGTCTGAAGAACTGTATGATAAGCTGATCGAGTATAAGGAGGTCACGGGCAATCCAATCTGGTGCTATATGGCTCATTACGCGGCATCCGGGGGATATATGGCCTCCGTGGCTGCTGATCGCATATACGCAAATCAGAATACAACGACAGGCTCTATTGGAGTGATCCTGTCAGGCTACGATCTGTCCGGGCTGTATGAGAAGCTTGGAATCCAGTATTTCAGTATTACCAGCGGAGCAAACAAAGACAGCAGTCAGATGACCCCGGAACAGATGGATATCTATCAGACCCAGGTAGATGAGTGCTATACCCGTTTTGTGGAGAAGGTTGCAGACGGGAGGGGAATGACCGAGGACCAGGTCCTCAGTCTTGCGGACGGCCGGACTTACACGGCGCAGCAGGCGTTGGAAAACGGCCTTATTGATGAGATCGGCTCTTACGAAGAAGTGTGCGGGCAGATGGCCGCTGAGATGGGAGTGGACACATTTTACCAGCCAACTGCCGAAGACAGCTTCCTTGCGTCTCTCTTTTCAAAAGCAGAGAGTGTTATCCCCAAATCAGAAGCTCAGATACTGAAAGAGACCGCAGAAGAGATGGAAAGCGGGGTGCTGATGTACTATGCAGAACAGTTACAGTGAGAAGACTGTTGTATATGCAGGATTTTGGGTGCGGTTTGCTGCATTTCTTATTGACAGTCTGATCGTGGGTGCGGCTCTGCTTATTGTGCGGCTTGCGTTGTTTTTTGGCTTTTCCGTTTTTGAATTAATCGAGGTGAATCCGCTGGATACGAAGGTTCTCTTTTCTTATACTGTGAAAGATATCATTTTGTATCTTGCAGGCGCCGCTTACTATATAATCTGTACATACTGTGCAGGGACAACGGCAGGAAAATGGCTGTTTAATCTGCGGGTCGTCCCTGCGGGCGGATCCGGGCAGAGAAAGCTTCGGCTGATCGACGTGGTGTACAGAGAAACGATCGGAAAGTTTCTAAGCGGCCTGGTCATGAACATTGGTTATATTATAGCAGGAATGGACAGTGAAAAAAGAGCGCTTCACGATATGCTTTGCGACACCCGCGTGATCTATGCAAAACGTGTAAAGGTAATCCCGGTCCGTTCCGGCCAGTATGCATACACACCGCCCGGAGCAGGGCCGCAGAACATGACGCCTGGCCCGGGTAATATGGCATATACGCAGAACACGCCTGGCCCGGGGAACGTGCCACATATGCAGAATGCACCTGGTCCGGGGAATGTGCCACATATGCAGAATGCACCTGGCCCGGGGAATATGCCGCATATGCAGAATGTACCTGGTCCGGGGAACGTGCCATATATGCAGAATGAACGTGGACAGGGAACAATGCCACATACCCGGAATATGCCGGGGCAGGGAAGCGTACCCTGCACGCAAAATATGACCGCGGCACAGAATGCAGACAACCGGCAGAACACAGAGCAGACGCATAACATATCGGCATCTCAGAATGAACCGGTTATAAAGGAAACTGCAGTTTTGCAGAACTTGCCGGATCCTCAAAATACACGGGATGATGCAGATACAAACAACAATAAAAGATAGAGGTTGACAGATATGAAACGTCAGGATTTTTATTACGAACTTCCGCAGGAACTGATCGCCCAGGATCCACTGGAGGATCGGTCGTCCTCCAGGCTTCTTGTTCTTGACAAAAAAACGGGCGATATACAGCATCATATTTTCCGGGAGATCGTGAATTATTTGAATCCAGGGGATTGTCTCGTGATCAATGATACCAAAGTCATCCCGGCCCGCCTGATCGGAGCGAAGGAAGAAACCGGGGCAAAAATCGAGGTCCTGCTTCTTAAAAGGGGACAGAATGATGTGTGGGAAACTCTTGTCAAGCCGGGAAGAAAAGCAAAGCCGGGAACAAGGATCAGTTTTGGAGACGGACTTCTCAAGGGAGAGGTTATTGATGTGGTGGATGAGGGGAATCGTCTGATCCGCTTTGAGTATGAGGGGATTTTTGAAGAAATTCTCGACAGGCTGGGGCAGATGCCGCTTCCTCCGTATATTACCCATCAGTTAAGAGACAAGGACAGATATAATACGGTTTATGCGGCTCATTCCGGCTCCGCAGCGGCACCTACGGCCGGGCTCCATTTTACACCGGAGCTGCTGGAAGAGATTGGAAGAAAAGGCGTAGATATTGCCAGAGTGACTCTTCATGTAGGACTTGGAACTTTCCGCCCTGTAAAGGTGGAAGAGGTGGAAAACCATCATATGCATTCTGAATTTTATATGATCGATGAAGAGGCTGCAGAGAAGATCAACCGGGCAAAAGAGCAGGGTGGCCGGGTAATCTGTGTGGGGACCACAAGCTGCCGGACGGTTGAGTCGGCGGCGGATGAAGAGGGGCGTCTGAAAGCGTGCAGCGGATGGACGGAGATCTTTATCTATCCGGGATATCAGTTTAAGGTGCTGGACGGACTGATCACGAATTTTCACCTGCCGGAATCCACTTTGATCATGCTGGTGTCCGCGCTGGCCGGACGGGAACATGTACTTGACGCATATGAAGAGGCGGTGAAAGAAAGGTACAGGTTCTTCAGTTTTGGAGATGCGATGCTGGTAATATAGATTCAAATTCATAAACCCTCGTACAGATGCATAGATTTTCTGTACGGGGGTGATTTTTTGATTTATGTAGTGGAGAAAGGCGACACACTGGAGCATATTTCTGCGGAGAGCGGTGTTCCGGTATGGAAGATTATATATGACAATCAGCTGGATCTGCCGGACCGGCTTGTTCCCGGGCAGGCGCTTCTCCTTTTGAAGGAAGGTGAGACGGGACATGAAGGGGAGGGGCTTCGGGTCGGAGGATATGCCTATCCTTTTATTGAGCCGGAGATTCTTATGCAGGCTGTTCCGGCGCTGCACGAACTGCTCGTGTTTTCTTATGGCTTTACGTTTGAAGGCGAACTTGTTCCACCGCAGCAGGATGATCTGTGGCTGGTGGAGGAGTGCTGGAAGCGGGGCGTGGAACCTGTCCTTGTGCTGACCCCGTTTTCCGGCGGAGCATTTAATAATCAGCTGGTAAAAGTACTGACGGAAAATGATGTGATCCAGGAGAAGGTGATCGATCAGCTGTACAGAGCAGTAGAAGACAACGGATATGCAGGGGTAAATATTGATTTTGAGTACATACTTCCTGAAAATAAGGTGAAGTTTGCGCAATTTGTGGGCAGGGTGAGAAAACAGATGAGTGAAGGAGGGTACCGTACGTCTGTTGCTGTTGCGCCTAAGGTGTCGGAGACGCAGAAAGGTCTTCTTGTAGAGGGACTGGATTATTATCTTTTGGGTGAAAATGCGGACTATGTTTTTCTGATGACTTATGAGTGGGGATATACATATGGCCCGCCTATGGCTGTGGCTCCTGCAGATAAGGTCAGGCAGGTTCTGGAGTATGCTGTCACAAAAATCCCGGAAGAAAAGCTGATCATGGGAATCCCCAATTACGGTTATGACTGGCCGCTGCCTTACGAGAGAGGAATGACACGTGCCAGAACCATCGGAAATGTGGAGGCGGTGCGGATCGCGGCGGAGACCGCGGTGGAAATCCGGTATGCCCAGATCGCACAAAGCCCCTGGTTCACCTATGTGGACGCAGGCCAGAGCCATGAAGTATGGTTTGAGGATCCCAGAAGTATTATGGCAAAAATTGATCTGGCCAGGGAGTTTGGAATATCGGGGATCGGGTACTGGAACCTGATGCGTCCATTTCGTGCCAACTGGCTGCTGACAGGCAGCCGCGCAGAAGGATAAGGTTGTGCACAGGAATCAAACGGTGCGTTACGGCGACAAGGAAAAGTGTCAGGGCAGATTTTTATATCTTCTTTAAAAATCTGTTTTACAGAGAAGGCTTTTTGTGTCTGTCCGGCGCGGCACTTGACAAATGCCGTACGAGATAATAACCGATTCCCAATGCATCTGCAAGAAGCCATCCGACAGGAACAGACCACCAGATGCCGGCAACCCCGAAGGAGGGAATTGCGGAGAGCGCATAAGCCAGCGCTACGCGGGTACCCAGGGACACGACTGTCAGGACAACGGACATACCGGGTCTGCCCAGAGCACGGTACAGACCATAGAGGAGGAAGAGGATGCCGATCAGTGCGTAGAAGGCGCCCTCAATCCGCAGGTAACGGACGCCTTCAAAAATCACGGCTGTTTCCCGGGCATCTATAAACAGGCGCATCAGTGGTTCGGCAAAGACGAAGACGGCAAGAGAAACAGCCAGGCTGAAAATGACAGAGGTCAGAACAGCGCAGCGGATCCCTTTTTTGATCCTTTCTCTTTTTCCTGCACCGAAGTTTTGGGCAATGAAGATAGAAAAAGCATTGCCGAAATCCTGCACCGGCAGATAGGCAAAGGCATCAATCTTTACTGCGGCCGCAAAAGAGGCCATGATCGTGGTCCCGAAACTGTTGACCAGTCCCTGGACTGCCAGGATGCCCAGATTCATAACGGACTGCTGCATACAGGTCAGTGCAGAGAAGCTTGTGATCTGCTTTATACGGAACAAACGGAGACGGACGGTTTCATCTCTGCACAGCAGATGTGGGAATTTGATCTTTGTGTATACGGCGATCCCGATACCGGAAATATACTGTGATATAACAGTGGCCTCGGCGGCTCCGGCTACGCCGCGGTTTAATCCTGCTACAAACAACAGGTCAAGGATAATATTCAGTATGGCGGATACAGCCAGAAAAGCAAGCGGAACCACAGAATTTCCCAGGGAGCGCAGCAGAGAGGCAAAAAAATTGTACAGGAAAATCCCGATTAATCCTGTAAATATGACGATCAGATAATCTTTCATTATTCCCATAAGTTTGTGCGGGGTGCGGAGAAACCAGATGATCCAGTCAATACCCGCAAAAATCAGGATATTAAGAATAATCGTAACAATTCCCAGAAGGGTAAAGGATGCCAGGATGCCTTCTTTCAGACCAGTCTCGTCTTTCTGGCCGAAACGGATGGAAAAGACAGTCCCGCTTCCCATTGCCAGGCCCAGCAGGATGGAAGTCAGAAATGTCATTAGTGAGAAGGCAGAACCTACGGCGGCAAGGGCGTTTTCGCCGAGGAAACGGCCCACGATCAGCGTATCTGCAATATTGTAGCACTGCTGTAGGAGGTTTCCCAGGATCATGGGGACTGCAAAACGCAGCATCGTTTTCATAACAGGGCCATGGGTCAATTCGTTTTCCATTTTAATCACCAGAACTTTCTTTTTGTAATTTAATACTTAACAATCGTAATATATAATAATTTGAATAAAACGAAATGTCAATCCTGGTGCCGCTTGACTATTATTTTTTTCACATTGTATAATGGGGATATCCATACAGGAACGGGAGGCAGATTCTTATGTTTTTAGACGGGCTTGACGAATTGGATCAGAAGATCATCCGTCTGTTGATCCAAAATGCCAGAATGTCTTACTCAGAGATCGGACAACAGGTCGGTATTTCCCGCGTGGCGGTAAAGATGCGGGTGCAGGCGCTGGAGAAAAAGGGGATCATCGAAGAATATACGACGATAATCAATCCGCAGAAGATCAGCGGGGCGGTTTCCTGCTATTTTGAGATTGAGACAAAGCCGGATGCGCTGACAGAGACAGCAGAGATCCTGGAGCAGAATGATACGGTTACACAGATCTATCGCGTGACCGGCAGCAGCAGACTCCATGTCCACGCAGTGGCTTCTTCCAACGAAGAAATGGAAAAGCTGATCTGTTATACGATGGACAGGCTTCCGGGCGTTCTTGCATACAGCTGCAATGTGATACTTTCCAGAATTAAAGATATAAAAGGACTGCGGCTCTGAACGGGAGGAGATATTATATGGACGGCGACTGCCTTAAGAATGACAGGATAGTGATCTTTAGTTTTACCCGTACGGGGACAGAGCTGAACAGGCTTTTAAGTGAAAAATTGAAAAATACCGGCAGGACGTGCCGGGGATATACAACGAAAAAGTATGCAGGAGAAGAAATCCTTTCTTTTCCTGGCAGTGGAAAAGAACTGGTGGGTTCCAACTGGGGGAGCGCAGCCTTTCTTTTTATTGGCGCAGCAGGAATTGCCGTGCGGTGGATCGCTCCCTGGCTGAAGGACAAGTTTACTGACTCTCCGGTACTTGTGATGGATGAAAAAGGGCAGTATGTGATTCCTCTGCTTTCCGGGCATATGGGAGGCGCGGTGTCTCTTGCAGAGGAGATTGCGGAACTGACAGGCGCGGTTCCGGTACATACGACGGCCACAGATGTTCAGAAAAAATTTGCAGTGGATGTATTTGCAAGGGAAAACGGTCTGCTGATCACAGACAGAAAGATGGCAAAAGAGATCGCAGCAGCTGTGCTGGAAGGAGAAAAGATCGGGATCTGTATTCAGTATTCCGAATATTCCATATCCGGGGATGTCCCGGAAGAGCTGATCTTGTGTGATACTGTTTTGGAGACGGAAAAGTACAGATATCGGATCGTAATAGGGGATATACCCGGACAGCCGGGAACGTGTGTGGCAGAGAAAGGTTCCGGTCCGCATCGGAGTGAGAAGGCGGCAGGCGGGACACTTTTTCTGAAGCCCCAAAATGTGACAGCGGGGATTGGATGCAGGAAAGGGATCGGTGCAGGCATGCTTGAAAAGGGGCTCTGCGAGATCCTCGACAGGAATGGGCTGGAGATCGGGCAGGTGGAGCGGCTTGCCAGCATCGATCTGAAAAAAGAGGAACAGGGAATCCTGGATCTTTGCAAAAAGTATCAGATTCCTTTTGCCGTATATACCGCGGAAGAACTTCGCAGTGTCAGAAAGGTTACTTCAGGTTCGGAATTCGTAGAACAGGTAACAGGAGTGGACAATGTGTGTGAAAGGGCGGCTCTTCTGTGCTGCGCGGACGGAGAACTGGTTCAGGGAAAAACAGTCAGACCGTCCATGACAGCGGCTCTGGCAAGGCGGCCTCTGAGAATCAGATTCTGATAAAAACGGAAGAATCTCAGAAAAGAGACCTTCCGTTTAGGGACAGGGTGAATCCGGGTTGGGGACGTAGTAAAATCGCATTTTACTACGTCCCCAACCCGGATTCACCCTGTCCCTAATTATGATTCAGCTGGCTAAAATTCCGACTGCAGCGCTTCATAGCCGGTTTCTTTGGTGCGGATCTTCATAGCGCTACGGATCTCATAGCTGAAGATTTTTCCGTCGCCTACTTCATTTGTAAATGCGGCTTCCTGAATAGCAGTAATAACTTTTTTCTCCCATTCTTCAGAAGAAACGACAATTTCAAACTTGATCTTCGGCTGAAGGAAAAGATCAACCTCGGAGCCGCGGACGATTTCTTTATATCCCCTCTGAGCTCCGCAGCCCATGACCTGGGATACGGTAATACCGTTCACCTGTATTTTGCTGAGCGCGTCTTTTACATCCTCAAATTTTTCTTCCCTGACGATTGCTTCTACTTTGATTAACATATGTTTATTCCTCCTATCCTTTCACTGATATACCTGAAACTGCTGCGGTTTAGTCGAAACCGTTGAAGGACGGGTAAGCGTTTTCGCTATGCTGTGTAACGTCAAGTCCGATCATTTCATCCTTTTCGTCAACACGAAGTTTCGTGAAAATGCGGATGATGCCGATGCAGATCAGAGAGCCCACAACTGCTACAGCAATCGTTACAAGAATACTGATTATCTGGGCGGTGAAAAGCTTTGTCTCACCGAATACAAGGCCGTCCCACTGAGCGACAGTGTTGATTGAGTGCTGTCCGAACAGGCCCGTGGCAATACCGCCCCAGATACCGCCGATGCCGTGGCATCCGAATGCGTCCAGTGCGTCGTCGATTTTCAGTTTGTGCTTGATGAAATTCATCATAAAGTAGCAGATCGGGCTGACCAGAGCGCCGATAATAAAGGATGCCCAGATCGGGACGAAACCTGCTCCCGGTGTGATCGCTACAAGACCTACTACAAGTCCGGTGGATGCGCCTACCAGCGTGGGTTTGCCGTCCTTCACCGTGTCGATCAGCATCCAGGAGAGCAGTGCTGTTGCGGCAGATATGGAGGTTGTCATAAATGCGTGCGCTGCAAGCCCGTCTGCCGCAAGGGCGCTTCCTGCGTTGAATCCATACCATCCAAACCACAGAAGAGCGGCGCCGAGTACGACGAAAGGAATATTGTGAATACGGTAAGAAGTCTTCTCATAGCCGCGTCTTCTGCCAAGATATATGGCGAGTACGAGGGCGCTTACGCCGGAACTGATATGTACGACGTTGCCGCCTGCAAAATCTACGGAGCCGATCGCCGCAAGGAAGCCTCCCTGCCCCCATACCATATGCGCCATCGGATAGTAGACGATTATTGACCACAAAGCGATAAAGGCAAACAGCGCCTTGAATTTCATTCTTCCTACAACAGCGCCGGTGATCAGCGCCGGTGTGATCATGGCAAACATCATCTGAAATGCGGCATATACAAGATGTGGAATACTGTCTGAGTAAGGCCCCGCATCCCAGCCTACGCCGTTTAAGCCAAGCCATTCAAGACTTCCAATGACTCCGCCGTGATCGCTGCCGAATGCAAGCGAATACCCGAACAGAGCCCACATAAATACGGAAAGCCCCATGATCATTACACATGCCATCATTGTGTTAACTACATTTTTCCTTCTGACAAGTCCCCCGTAGAAGAAAGCGAGCCCGGGCGTCATAATAAATACAAGCGCCGCGCAGATCATTATAAATCCTGTGTTACCTGTGTCCATAAAAATACCTCCCATTTCTTGCAGAGTTAACAGATTTTCATGATTCCCCGGGTGTTTATCACGGAAAAGAGTTAAACATCTTTGTGATAAAAGAAAAGACGCCTGATCGGTGAGGGCGTTTCCTTCGCCTCATCATCAGACGTCTTTGTCTTGTGCTAAGTCTAGCAGATAGAAAATCAAAAATCAAGAAAAAAACCGGGAAAAAGGAATTTTTGGTGAATTATAAAGAAATTTCAGAAAAAATTATAAAATTATCAGTTAAATTTACAGGTTGTCCCTTTCGTGGTACAATATTCAGGTGTTTCGTAGATCATAAATAAAGAAGAAAGATTGATAAAACAGAAATGATTGTATGCAGGGCTGTTTGTGATCACGAAACTGGACCGGATCAGGCGGAAAAGAGTAAAACAGCGGGATTTGGAGAGAAAATATGCCAGATGACAGGAATTGTCCGGGAATATTGATATTCGCGGGAACTACAGAAGGAAGAGAGCTTGCGCAATATGTATCAGCAGTTAATTCGGAAAATAAAGAAGATGCGGCGGACCGGCTGTGCGCAGACGGAAGAAGGATGCGGTGTTTTGTGTGTACGGCTACGGAATACGGCAAGAGCATTCTGAAAGATCTGCGGGGGATTACCGTACATGCCGGACGGATGAATTGCCGGGAGATACAGGATTTTATAGAAAATAATAGGATCTCACTGGTGGTCGACGCGACACATCCTTTTGCCAGAGAGGTCACGGATAATATAAGGCAGGCTTGTAATGCGGCGGCCTGCAAAATGAATGTGCGCTATGTGCGCTGCCTGAGGTCAAAGACCGAGCAGATACAGGACGGCAGACAGCAGCCGGAAAATGGACGGACAGCGGACGAAGAGAGTGAGCGGAGTTTGGGTGACCCGGCTGTGTGCGTGGATTCTGTAATACAGGCAGTTGACTATCTGAAAAATACAGAGGGAAATATTTTGATCGCCACAGGGAGCAAAGAACTGCACCTGTATACGGAAATTCCAGATTATAAAACCCGCTGCTTTGCCCGTGTGCTTTCTACGAGGGAGGCCGTGGAAACAGGAGTGCGGCTGGGATTTGAAGGAAAACACCTTATCGCTATGCAGGGTCCGTTTTCGGTGGAGATGAATCTGGCGCTTTTAAGGCAGACAGAAGCTTCCTGGTTTGTAACAAAGGAATCCGGAGCGGCAGGCGGCTTTCACGAAAAACTGACGGCTGCACAGCGGGCGGGAGCTGTGGCTGTTGTGGTCGGCAGACCGGCGGAGTGCGGAAAGAGCGTGGAGGAAGTGAAAGAGATAATACGGGTGCTCGGCTTACAGTAAAAAACGCCTGAACTGTTACATTTCCTTGTATTCCGGCATAAAAATTCCTTGCAACGCCCCTCTTTCTGTGATATACTACGAATGTTGCAAAAAAACACGTATGCGGATTTTCCTGACGGTGCCGAAGCCGGCTGTGCCGGACGGTTTCAGGAAAGAAAACATGCGGAAGATCAAAACCAAATGGAGGAAAGAAACATGAGTGTTATTTCAATGAAACAGCTTTTAGAAGCAGGTGTACACTTTGGACACCAGACAAGAAGATGGAACCCGAAAATGGCTCCGTACATCTACACAGAGAGAAAT
>DXDR01000057.1 GCA_019115385.1 Candidatus Mediterraneibacter avicola
GTCTCTTCGATCGTGTCGCAGACAGAACCCATAGCAACGATCACATGCTCTGCGTCCTCTGCTCCATAGTAGTTAAACAGTTTGTAGTCTGTTCCGATCTTCTCGTTTACTTTGTCCATGTAGTTCTGAACGATTCCCGGAAGAGCATCGTAATACGGGTTACATGCCTCTCTTGCCTGGAAGAAGATATCCGGGTTCTGAGCTGAACCTCTCTGGCACGGATGATTCGGATTCAGTGCGTGTGCACGGAAAGCGTCAATGGCATCCATGTTTACCAGATCTTTCAGATCTTCGTAGTCCCATGTCTCGATCTTCTGGATCTCGTGGGATGTACGGAATCCGTCAAAGAAGTTGATGAAAGGAAGCTTTCCTTCCAGTGCCGCACAGTGTGCAACCGGTGTCAGGTCCATAACCTCCTGAACGCTGGATTCGCACAGCATAGCCGCGCCGGTCTGACGACAGGCGTAAACGTCTGAGTGATCGCCAAAGATAGAAAGTGCATGGCTTGCAAGCGCACGCGCGGATACGTTGAATACGCCCGGCAGCTGCTCACCTGCTACTTTATACAGGTTCGGAATCATAAGAAGAAGTCCCTGAGACGCTGTAAATGTCGTTGTCAGGGCTCCTGCTGACAGTGAGCCGTGAACTGCGCCTGCTGCACCTGCCTCAGACTGCATCTCTACGACCTGTACTGTCTGTCCGAAGATATTCTCTCTTCCCTGAGTCGCCCATTCATCAACATGCTCAGGCATAACGGATGACGGTGTGATCGGGTAGATCGCTGCAACTTCTGTGTATGCATATGAGACGTGAGCAGCGGCCTGGTTACCGTCCATGGTCTTCATTTTTCTTGCCATTTTTTGTTCCTCCTTAAGAATTACATTGAAAAAAATAATTTTCGCGAAACAATGAGCCAGACACGTGTGAAGAGCACATGCATTTGGCGAATGTCGCGAGAGCCGGGCGTCCTGCACGGGTGCAGGACGCCCGGCTCACATGTAGTTTCATTATATCGCCAAAAATGACAAAAGTCTATAGAGGGCGGTCGGTTTTTTGTATATTTTGAGGTGCAGAGTGCATGATTTCAGGATGGAATTCAGTTTTTACATCCTGATTTTTTCAAAGTTATGAACAACTTCGTATCTTTCTTCAACAAGCGTTATATACCACGTCATATCACAATCAATCTCCGACAGTTCAATGGTTATGTCCATAATCTTAGAACGGAATTTACAGTTTTCATATTCTCCCTATTGCTGTGAACCTCCTGGTAAAAACTCATGTTCCTCCAGAAATTTCACCGGATATCATCCAGCAAAGATTTGTCCGTGACCTTTGCCATCTGAAGCGGATATGGATTAGAATAATACTCTTCATCAACAGCTAATTCTCTGCTCGATATTTCTTCTGTATACGGAGCGCCGTCCCGGATCGATACATGATAGATGGTCTCATATCCCATATGTCCCTGGATCTGAATGATATAATCCTCACTGCCTCCGCTCTCGTCTGCATAGAACATGGTATGAAATCCTGAAATATCTCCCAGATACACGCTTTCGTCATCCTTTATCGTATAAATCCGGTACTTATAATCTGCTTCACGCGTCCCGGTCTGGAGCAGAAGCTCTTTTATACCGTTTTTGTCAATATCGTATACTATATAACACAGGTACTCTCCCATTGAGTCTCTGTAATCTTTCAAGGTCTGATCGAGAAGCGGTTCATAAGCTTTCCTGTATGTCTCCGGGGTCACTGTCTCTGTCAGGTCTGCCGCTTCGCCGCTGTCCCACAGTCGCCACTGTTCCTTTTCTCCTGCCACAGGCTCAAAAGTTGCTATACCGGTAAGTCTGTCTACATATACATCTCCGGCATGCCGATTTGCCGAAGGCATTCCTCCTGCCTCAATAATTTTTTCTGCCTCTTCTTCCGGCATAGCATAGCGGATCAAAAAACGATACTCATCATCTGTAACCGACGTCTCGTCATCTGTGATAGAATATGAGCCCCCGTTCTCTCCCAGTTCAGCGTTCAAATGTGCAAGTACTGCGTCTCTAATATCCTCCACAGAAGATGAAGCCGACAGTCCGGTTTCATTCTCTGTTTTCTGGCCGGGATCTTCTCCCAGCAACTCGATCACGCCCCATCTGCCGTCCTGCTTTACCCAGCACTTCCCGTCAAACACCGGACGCATCTCTTCAAATACTCCGGGGTCGATAACCGTCTCTCCTCCAGAATCCCGCATTTCCCACACGCCGTCTTTCACAAGTACAACATATCCCTCGGAAGCGGCGTAACAGTAATCCTGGGCTGTACTTCCATTCTGCGGAACATACTGTGTCCATGAGGCATCATATTCAACAGGGATCACAACATTTCCTTCCCTGTCCACATACCCCCATTTCCCGTCCTGTTCCACAGCCAGGAGACCAGATGCCAGAGAACCGCATGCGTCATAAATAAAATCCGTGGTCATGCCGCCGGCCTGGTAGATCCCATAGCCGCCCGGCAGCTCTGCCAGCCACTCATCCATACTGATCAAGCTGTCTTCCATCGCTTCCTGGATCATGGTGTCTGAAGATTTTACAGGAATCGCATCCTCCGGCTCCGTCCATGTCCGCGGTCCGAATGCCGCCTCGCCATAGGCGTCAAAAATATTCTGCAGCCCGCCGCAGTAGTAGAAAGCCCCTTTAAACCCATATGCATCACCTTCAATCGCAACCGCAGGAAGGATCTCATCACCGTACAGATAATAGCTGTCCATTTCTGTCATATATTCCGGCTCATACACCTCTTCCTCTCTTGTAAGCAGATAGTATCCTGAACCGCTGGTAATCTCTTCATAGTCCATGCCTCCCAGGATCTGTCCGTTCATATCGATCAGGCCGAAGGTATTTCCCTGCTTTATCACCGCATAGTCCGTGAACATCTGTCGTTCCATTTCATTGTACGTATATACTTTCGAATCCGTCTCTTTCAGATAATAAATATCATCCGCCTCAATCTCGGGTTCTACTGTCCAGGCATATACAGTGCCCTCGCCGTCCAGTTCCCCTTTTCGCTCTTCCTCTATCTTTTCAATATCCCCTTTCTCATCTTCGGGAAGCGTTCCCTTTGCATCCTCGATGATCGCCTTCGCTTTCTGCCGCTCGCCGGATATAAGATAGAGGTCTATCAGTTGTACATATGGTTCTTTCTGCTTCGGATCAATGGCGATCGCTTTCAGATATGCATCCTCGGCTTTCTCATAATCCATTTCATTCAGATATCGGTTTCCCTCATCCAGAAACGTCTGGTATTTCTTTGCCTCCTGTCCGGGCAGGATCCACAGGAAGAAAGCAGCCGCTGCAGCAGCGCCAATGACCAGGATCGCCGCCAGTATGATCCATATTTTTCTGCTTTTCTTTTTTGCCGGAACGGACGGCAGCATATCGCCTGCTCCCGGTTTTTCCTGCATCTGCCCGTTCATTTCCTCATATTGCGGAACGGTATCCGTACTGCCGGGCGCTGCATTTACCTGTTGTCCCAGCGGCATTCCGCAGGAACCGCAGAAGGCCGCATCATCCTCGTTATAATATCCACAATTTGGACAATACATCTCTTCACTCTCCTATCTCAGTTCAAAAACAGATCTTTGATACCAGCCTGCCGCTTCTGTCAGCAGTCGTCCGCATTTCTCACAGTTCTGTCCGTTCTATCTCTGTCAGTTCTGAATAATAAGCATCACTTTCCGATTCACTGATTTCTTTCTGTGAGCCGTTTTCATAAATAAAATAATTCTCGACCCCTGACGTATTATCCCATCCCACAGAAAATGCTGCGGTCAGTGTTGTCCCGTCCAGTGTAAAAAATCCCTGACCTCCGTACATCTGGGTGGAACGAACGTCAGAATATACGATCGCTTTATGCTTATCAGAATAACGGATGTCTGCATAATGATATATGTCCTCCACCAGTTTTATCTCCTGAGAGTCCCTGTCATAGGCAAACAGGAGTGTATTGGACCACCCGAATCCGTCGTTGGCAGAGTGTACCATCAGTTCCGGTATCTTATCCTGATCGATATCAAGGATAGAATATGACTCCGCCTGAGCCATCCACTCCGATGTATAGGCGCTGTAATCCCCGCTGTCAAGCATGTCAGAATAGGCGTCCTCCGCAGCCTCTGCCTGTTCCTCTGCATTTTTACTTCCATCCGCTCCCTGTCCGTCTTTTGCATCCTCGCCGTCTGCTTCATCCTTTCCGTCATCCCACGACAGTTTCAGCGTAAGAATTACCTTTCCCAGATCTGCCGGATCCCGGGTCTCATAGTAGATCAGACCGTCTCCCGAGTCATCATTTTCGCCTTCCACCAGCATGAGCATCTCAACATCGTCGGCAAATTCAAAGCAGCGCACCCAGGAATCCCTTATCTGCCGGGCTTCCCCGTCAAGTCCGATCTCTTCCAGATAATCCGCCATGTTTTCAGCCGCCGATTCCTCTGAGCTGAATTCAGAACCTGAAATCGCCTCGTCAGTACCGGCCTGCTTCTGAAATTTATTCCCGTCATAAGTCATGATAAACGAATAGAATGTTATTCCGTCCGCGTACATGTAAATATGCTGTCTGAAACTTCCGCATATATATGTCTGGCCGGCATTTTCATGGAGAAAGATTCCGCTGCTTTCCGAGTCTCCCTGTCCCAGGACCGGACACAGAGCCGACACCTCGTCACTCAAAGCCACCTCTCCTCCCTGCGCCTCATACATGCGGAGGATCACCTCGTTCTGATCTGCCCCTGCGTATTCATTTTCCCGGGCAGTATTGTTCAGGATCAAAACCAGCAGTTCCTCTTTACCGTCACTGTCAAAGTCCCGGATGCGTGAAGACAGAACCCCCTTTTCAGAATGTACCGGATCCAGACATGGCCGCACATAACTGCCATTATCTATATTTATATATTTGCAGGTATACTCTCCTTCAGCGCACTGTCCCTCCTCAGGGATCAAAACGCTTTCCACATATGTATACAGATCATATCTTTCCCTGATCTCAGGGCTGTCTGTCTTTTCAGCGCCCTGCTTTAATATGTGAACAGCTTTTTCCGGCTCATTTCTTCCGGCATACATATCCGCCAGTTTCAGGTACGGCTCCGGTTCCTTCGGCTCGACCTCGATCGCGGCGAGATAGCTGTCCTCTGCTTTTTCATAATCCAGCTCCTCCAGATATCGGTCTCCGTCAGACAGATACGCCTGATAGTCCTTCTCCTTCTGCTGGGGAATGATCCACAGAAATACAGCTGCTGCAGCCGCAGCGGCAAGAATCAGGATTGCTGCCACTATCAGCAAGACCTTCTTCTTTCCCTTTTTCTTTGGACTGCCGTTACTGGTATTTCCATAACTCGCATTTGTCTGCTCTGTGTAAAATTGTTCAGGCTCCCCCGCATAGCCGTATCCGGCTCCCGGTGACGTCTGTCCGCCGGCATTATCCTCCAGTCTCGCGCCGCAGGAACGGCAGAATCTGTCATTTTCATGATTGTATTTTCCACACTCCGGGCAATACATATCCCCACCTCGTTTCTCCTTTTAATTTCCCGGCTATCCCAGTCTTCGTCCACAGTTGCTGCAGAATATGTCTCCTGGCTCCAGCGGGCTGCCGCAGTAAATACAGAATTTATACTCTCCCGGTCTCAGTGGCTGAGCCTGCTGCCTGTCCGGCATTGGCGCAGGTTCCCACCTGGGTGCCGGCTGTATCTCCGGCTGCGGCGCGGGCTCCCACCTGGGTGCCGGCTGTATCTCCGGCTGCGGCGCAGGCTCCGGCACTGGTGCCGGCTGTATCTCCGTCTGCGGCGCAGGCTGTATCTCCGGCTGCGGCACGGGCTCCGCCACTGGCTCCGGCTGTACCTCCGGCTGCGGCGCAGGCTCCGCCACTGGCTCCGGCTGCGGCGCGGGCTCCGCCACTGGCTCCGGCTGTATCTCCGGCTGCGGCGCAGGCTCCGCCACTGGCTCCGGCACTGGTGCAGCTGCCGCTGCTTTCAAATTTTCCAACTCATTTTTGAGATTGGTGATCCTCTCAAACAGCGGCAGAAGCTGGGGAAGCGGATCTTCAAATCCGCCCTCATAATATGCTTTTCCAAGCTCACTGTAAGCCTGTTCCAAAAGTCTGGCCATCTCCTCTTCTCTGTTAAAATTTACAAGAACTGTTGCATCTTGATCTCTCATACGACATCCTCCTTACTGTAATATTGATTTCCTGTAATATCATTTTCTGTCATGCAAGTGTAAATGTATTCTTTCTGTCAGAAACATATATTTTTGTGCCTCTGGGCAGATAATACTGTCTTCCTTTTCCCAGCGGCTGGCCGCTCGCCAGGAATAGCATTCCCTTTTCAAACGGCTCCGCACAGTATTCCCCGTATTCTTTGATATAATATACGCCTGCGGCCGCTCCTTCCTCTTCATAGGGGCTTAATACCGCTTCTCCTTCCTTCAGGAAAAAGAATACTTCCGTTTTATCTTTAAGGGGATACACCTTTCCGGCATACAATCCTCCCTCGCATGTTATCGCTCCCGCGAACTCTTCCGCTGCGCTCTCCCGGACTGCCTGCGGATGAACTGCCTCTGCGGCCGGAGTTATATTTTCTTTTTCTTCCGGGGCCCATACGGACGGTTCCTCTTCCCGCTGAAATGGAGCCGGATTCCAATACTCCTGATTACCCTGATACCGCGGCTCCGGCTGATGCTGACGGACGGGCTGTTCCCGGCGCGGCTCCGGCTGATGCAGAGACGCTGATCTGCGGTGCGCCCGTTCTGCCTCTGCGCGGCTGATCTGTTCCAGATAGATTTCTTCTCTGTTCCTTTCCCTTGGCGTTCTCCACAAGATAAGCCCGATCACAGAAAAGATAAAAACCAGAGCGTAAACCGCAAGCCATGCGTAAAGCGTAACATAACTGACAGAGAGTATGCCTTCTGCCGAAATCGAAATAAGCGCTCTTTCAATCTCACCAAATTTGTCATTCAGCACAACGAACAATGCCGCGAACGCCGCGCTGTTGATCAGGCTTATAAAAATTGCCAAAATATAAGGTGCTCTCTTTCTCAATGCACAGACGAAAACCGTTTCCATCACTACGATCCCCGCCGCAGCCGCGATAATCCAGGCATAGGATTCAAGGTAAGTCTGCACTGAAGCGTACAGAACCCCTTCCAGTCCGTTTCTGTCATAATATCCAATTCCTACTGCAAATACGTCCACGACTGATATTTCAGTTCCTGCCGCCTGCAGGATCGGCAGGAACCATATGCCAAGCGATCCCAGCAGCAAAAGCGCTATTATAAATCTTAACCCTTTTTTCACTGTCTTTCACCCTCCTTACTCTGTCTCCAGTCTCTCTAAAAGCCTTTTTCTCTGCCTCGGGAATATCACTGCCGTCACGGTCAGTCCGACCAGGCATCCAAGAATCCCGATACAGCCCGCGCCTGTCATTATAATTCCCGGCGTTATATGTATCATTCCAGCCAGCCTCCTTCCTCCACCTGTCTGTAGACTTCTTCCAAAAGCTGCATCTCTTCATCTGTATTGTTATCTTTTACCTGCTGTTGGTACAGTTCTTCGGCTTTTTCACAGTACCCGGCAAACTTTGTATAATCACGGGACGCATTTTCTCTCAATCCCTGGACATCGATCTCCAAAAACGCATACCGCATATAGATCCGGTAATCCTCTCCGTAATCTTTCAGCATCTGATCCGCCGTTTTCTGCGCCTGCTCCAAGTCTCCCTGCTTTTGATACTGGACAGCCAGAGTGTCAAATGTGGTAAATGTTCCCCAGCCCTGGCCGATGATCTGGACCAGCGTCTCAACAGCCTCTTCTCTGTACTCTGCTTTTCCGGTTGTATCCGCCAGTTCAATATCAACTGCCGCCAGATGTTCCAGGATCTGCATCTGCTCCTCCGCCGGCAGGTCTTCCTTTGCCTTCAGGAGAATGTCCCTCTGTGACGTGCCGCTTCCTTTCTCTTCATAAATGCTGTCCATCATCAGATATGCCCTGGCCTTCATCTCGTTGTCGTCCGAAATACTGATACACTGTCCAAATTCCTGAAGCGCTGCATCAGGCTTCCCAAGTGCATTTTCAATCTCGCCCTTTGCATAATAGATGGAGTCTTCTTTCAATCCGTAATCTATGGCTTCCTGCAGCACATCCTGCGCTTCCTCCTCTTCCCCGGCATAGGCCAGCGCAATGGCATAGTCTCTGTAATAGGCTGTATGCCTGGTCCCCATACGAAAAACATCTTCATATGCGTCCGCCGCATCTTCATACTGCTCAAGCCGGAAATAGCTGTCTGCTCTCAGATAATACACATCCGCCATCCTCGCCTGAGCCAAATCCAGTTTTTCATTCTCACAGATATCATAATCGACAAAAGCAATACAGTCTTCGTATCTCTCCTGCTTATACAGGGCATATGCATTCTGATAATAGCTTTCCAGAGAGGACGGAATCAATCCCGATGCCTCCTCAAAGACTTTTTCCTGTTCCTCAAAATCATTGTTTTCAATAAGACGGATCTGTTCCTCAACCAGACTGTTGTAGGAATCCATGCGTTCCCGTTTTATCTCAGATATCCCATATCCTGTCAGCAGGATGCATCCTGCCAGAAGCGCCGCCAATAGGGTCCGCACTGCTGTCTGCCTGTGAAGCAGGCTCAGATAGCGCCGGTCCTTTTTCGGTATGTCCTGCAGCGCGCGGAACATATCGTATGCCGACTGCCAACGCTGTCCCGGATCCACACGCAAAGCCTTTTCGATGACCTGTGCAAATGCTTCCCCTGTAACCCCGGAAAGCAGTCCGGTATCGATCCTTTCCCTGTAATCTCCTACTTTCTGGCCCACAGCCAGATGATAAAGGGTCGCACCCACACTGTAAATATCAGTCCGTTCATCGATTTTCACCTCTTCCGGGGTTCCGCGGCCGCTCTCACGGCTCAGGGCAATAAGATATTGTTCCGGAGAGGTATATCCGTTTGTGTAGCCCAGAACCGATGTATCGCCCAGATAGAAGGAAATGTTAAAATCGATCAGACAGATATCTCCCTGGGGAGTAAGCATGACGTTTGCCGGCTTAATATCACAGTGTATGACCGGCGGTTCCTGACTGTGCAGGTAGTTCAGAGCACTGCAGATCTGCATTCCCCACCTGGCCAGTTCCCGGGAAGTGAACCGGCGCCCCTCTTCCAGCAGCCGGGCAAATGTTTTTCCCGGCACATAACTCATCACTGTACAGACATCCTCGTCTGTCTCAAAAAAGTCGAGCACCTGGGGCAGATAGGAATGCCGGAGATTTTTCAGGATGTCTGCCTCTCTGCGGTTCCCGCTCAGAGAGATCACGCCTTTCCTGTACCGCTTTATCACAACCTCCTGGCGGAGACGTCTGTGATAGGCCTTATAGACGATCCCGCCGGCCCCTTCTCCCAGTTTCTCCAGTATCTCATATGTATCTGAGAAATCTTTCATCGTATTCATCCTATTTCCTAACTCTGACCGAAAATTCAAACTCTTCATCCAGCGACAAGGTAAACCGCATACCGTCGGTCAGTTTTACCGGCTCTGCGATCTGTCTTCCGGCCACAAAGATATGATTGGATGATCCCATATCCTCCAGCCAGTACCCATCCTGACGTGTATGAATTTTCGCATGTTTCCGGCTCACGGTGGGGTTGAATTTCACTACAAAATCTGCTTCCGCAGACTTTCCGATAACAAATCCATCCTTATCTACAGGGGCCTCCTCCCCGGTAGAAAGCCTTTTTACATACGCCTGTATTTGCACTATGGGATCAAGCAGCACCGTAGGCGACTCTCCGGTATATTCATCCTCCTGCCTTTTTTCCCGAACCGGAGCTACAGCTTTTCTCACAATGACATTTTCATGGAATCCCTGTTCTTTTATGTCAGGAATTTGAACTCTGTCTTTCTCTTTCCACCCTTCAAAATATTCTTTCATCATTGTCTCCCTCCCGTTTTCTATAAATAGGCGGTCGCCAAGGTCTCGGGCAAGCCCGGACTTTGGCCCGTCGCCGACGCAAAAAGGCAGGCCTGCCCGCCTGCCTCCTGTTTTCCGCCCTATTTATTTTTAAATTTAAAAATCCTGTCCTTCTTCTTGGGGCGTTTTATGCCTTCTATTTTTTCCGGCATGGGTTCATATTTCTTTCCACTTTTCAATATCGGGATCCCCTTATGATGTTTTCTCAGATAGAGCAGCGCGGCTCCTGCAAAAACAACGATAGCCCCCGCCAGCAGCTGAGACACCGGGAGTCCGATCCCCGGCAGGATAAGCTGGTCTGTCCGCAGCCCCTCTATCCAGACTCTTCCCAGCGCATATCCGAAAATATATAAAAGGAACAGTTCTCCTTCATATTTTTTATGTTTTCTGTACAGGAACAGCAAAATAAGAAGAACGCAGCACCAGAGGGATTCATAAAGGAATGTCGGATGAACCTGGATATATCTGACTCCGTCGATCAATTCAATGTGTTCCCGCATCTTCTCCGTCACATCCCCGGACCGCACTGCGTCCAGCGGCAGCCTCATGGCAAACAGGCTGTCCGTGTACTCGCCAAATGCTTCCCGGTTGAAAAAGTTGCCCCAGCGCCCCAGCATCTGTCCGTTGAGAATTGCCAGAGCCACTGTATCAAGGATCTGGAATGGAGACAGATGTTTTATCCTCGCCAGAACAAACGTTGCGACGACCGCGCCGATCACTCCTCCATATATTGCAAGCCCGCCTTGCCTGAGATTGAATATATCCAGAAGGTTGTCTTTGTATAAGTCCCAGGAAAATATCACAAAATACAGCCTGGCTCCTACGATCCCTGCGATCACTCCTATGATCCCCATATCCAGATAATCGTCCGGGTTCTGTCTCGTCCGCCTGGCCTCGGAGGTGGCGATCAGAAAACCGATCAGGATCGCCGCCCCGATGATTATGCCATAATATGCGATTTCAATTCCGAAAACCTGTATGTTCTTTCCAACATGACTCAAGTGGATTCCCAGGTTCGGAAAACTGATATCATAATGCATCCTTTTTGCTCCCTTCTTCCTGCAGGCTCCTAAACATTAAAGCGGAACAGCATAATATCGCCGTCCTGCACCACATAGTCCTTGCCTTCCAGGCGGACCAGGCCTTTCTCTTTTGCCGCTGTGTGAGAACCGCATGCGATCAGATCGTCATAGCTTACGACCTCGGCGCGGATAAATCCACGTTCAAAATCTGTGTGGATCTTTCCTGCAGCCTGGGGTGCTTTTGTCCCCCTCTTGATCGTCCATGCGCGCACCTCCGGTTCTCCTGCCGTCAGATAGCTGATCAGTCCGAGAAGATGGTAGCTTGCCTTGATCAGCTTTTCCAACCCGGATTCTTCCAGCCCCAGATCATCAAGGAACATTTTCTTCTCGTCGTCATCCAGCTGGGATATCTCCTCCTCAATTTCAGCGCATACTACAAATACCTCGCAGTCCTCCTGCTCCGCATACTCTCTTACAGCCTGTACTCCCGCATTGGACGCCCCATCGTCTGCAAGGTCGTCTTCTGATACATTTGCGGCAAAAATCACAGGTTTTGCTGTGAGCAGATTATATCCGGCAAGCCATGTCTGTTCATCCTCATCCTCAGTCACAAAGCTTTTTGCCAGCTTGTTCTCTTCCAAATGGGCTTTTATACGGTTCAAAAGATCCAGTTCTTTGGCCGCTGTTTTGTCATTTCGGGACAGTTTGACTGTCTTTGCGATCCTTCTCTCCAGGATCTCCAGATCGGAAAAAATAAGTTCCAGGTTGATCGTCTCAATATCCCGCATCGGGTCAATGCTCCCGTCCACATGGACAATATTGCTGTTCTCAAAGCAGCGCACGACATGTACAATAGCGTCAACTTCCCGGATATTGGCAAGAAACTGGTTCCCAAGCCCTTCTCCTTTTGACGCTCCCTTGACAAGTCCCGCAATGTCCACAAACTCTATGACAGCCGGAATGATCTTCTTTGTATGATACATTTCTCCCAGCACATCCAGCCGCTTATCTGGAACTGTAACTACTCCCACGTTCGGATCAATCGTACAGAACGGATAATTAGCCGACTCCGCTCCTGCTTTTGTCAGTGAATTAAACAATGTGCTCTTTCCAACGTTCGGTAATCCCACTATTCCCAGTTTCATCTATTTATAATCTCCTTGTATATATTTTTTCGTAAAACAGACCTCAAAATCTATTTTGCTGCTCCGGGGTCTGCGCTTAGTCTCGCGTTTCCATAAGAATAACCCGCCCATAGGCAAAGGATATTTTCACCTCGTCCTCTTCAAACTCATTGCTGACGCAAAGGCTGTCCGAAGGTTTTAAAAAATGATTTTTCAGCGGATATTTTGCGCCGCTGATGTTGAAATCATCCACCGGAAGTTCCAGCGGAAACAGAGAAAAATACGGTCCGAAAGCTTCCTCCCGCTTCAGCGTGATCCCCTGGTTTAACAGGCGTATCTGGTTGTGGCTGTCCAGGATCCGTGCATTCACCCCCGCGTCAACGGCAATCTGCAGGCACTGTACATTCGCCCAGAGATGATCCAGTCTGTTGCCGGTTCCGCCAAGGATCCAGATTTCCTTTCTCCTCATATCAAGACAGAGCCTGAGCGCAATTTCCGTGTCTGACGCATCCTTCACCGGGTTAAACTCCCGGATGGGAACATTTACCTCTTCCCGGTAATATGCCACAAGACGCTCCGGAGCACTGTCAAAATCTCCCACAATGTAATCCGGTTTGATCTCATGGTCATACAGAAATACAAGTCCTCTGTCCACACCGATAATGAATTCCGTCTCTTCACTTTTCAGGATCGGAAGCACAAAGTCTTCTTCCAGCATTCCGCCGCTTACGATCACAGTCCTCTTAGCCATAATTCTTTAATATCTCCATAAATCTCTGCGTATTATCTCTGATATCGCCCCGGTACACTGCAGAACCCGCCACGATCACATTTGCCCCTGCATCCAGCACCTCTCTGACATTGGAATGATGGATGCCGCCGTCAACTTCGATATCTTTTTCCATGCCCCGTTCTCTGAGCATGCCCCTGAGCCGCCCGATCTTCTCGATTGAGCCGGGAAGGAATGTCTGTCCGCCAAAACCAGGCACTACACACATAACAAGAAACATATCCGCCTGCTCCAGATATGGCTCGAGCGCCTCTACCGGCGTCTCCGGCTTTATGGAGATCCCGGCCTTCACACCCAGGCTGTGGATAAAATCAATGTCTTCCTTCAGTTCCGAACACGCCTCATAATGAACCGTCAGAATATCTGCGCCGCATTTCACAAAATTTTCCACAAGCCTTACCGGTTCCGATACCATCATATGGACGTCAATGGTCTGGCCGGTCAGGCTCCGTATCGAGGAGAGCACAGGCATCCCAAATGAAATGCTGGGGACAAACAGTCCGTCCATCACATCGAAATGAATATACTGTGCTCCTGCTTTTTCAGTCTCCGAAATCTGTTCCCCCAGTATTTTAAAATCCGCTGAGAGAATCGACGGCGCCAGAATCTTTTCCATACCCTAATACCTCTTTCTTTCATTCAGTTCCTGGTACATATCCAGATAGTCTTTATATCTTATCCGATGTATCTGTCCTGACTCCACAGCCGCTTTCACTGCACATCCGGGTTCATGGACATGACTGCAGCCGTTAAATCTGCACATTCCTTCATAGGGCAGAAATTCGGGGAAACAATTTTTTAATTCTTCTTTTTGAAGATCATTTATATAAAGGGAACTGAATCCCGGCGTGTCCATAATATAAGAGTCCCTGCCAAGTACGATCAACTCAGAATGGCGGGTCGTATGCCGCCCTCTGGCAATCTTTTTGCTGATGCTCCCGGTCTCCATTCTGATCTCCGACTGGAGCAGATTGATCAGGGAAGACTTGCCAACACCGGACGGCCCGGCTATGGCTGTGGTCTTCCCCCTGAGGAGACTCTTCAGATTTTCAATATTTTTTTCCTCCCTGGCGCTGGTAAAGAGTACCGGATATCCACAGGACCGATAAATCTCCTGAAGGTGCGCGATCTCAGGATTCCCTGCAATGTCCGTCTTATTAAAACACAGGACGGCAGGAATCTCCCTGCTTTCCATTGTCACAAGAAAACGGTCCAGGAGATTGAAATGCGGCTGAGGCTCCGTCACCGCAAATACAACCAGAGCCTGATCGATATTTGCCACTGCCGGGCGGATCAGCTCGTTCTTTCTTGGAAGCAGCCTGACGATATTTCCTTCTTTATCCTTATCATCCAGTATCTCGATTTCCGCGTCATCTCCCACAAGAGGCTTTATGCCATCCCTGCGGAATATACCTTTTGCCTTACATTCATAAACACCGGATCCTGCTATGTGAACATAGTAGAATCCGGCAATTCCTTTTACAATTTTTCCGCGCATAACAGTATTGTCAACCATCTCCACCTGCGTCTCCGCACGGTCATGATCCATTATTTTCTCCGTCTTCAGCGTTATCGGAGGATTCCGGCCCCAGGCTGATATAGTATGTCACGGTTCTTCCTTCCGTGACCCTTGTGCCCGGACTCGGATTGATCAGGCAGATCTGCCCCGGGCCGTAAGTGCTGCTGAATTCTTCCCCGCCATATACTCCTTTAAGCCCGTATTTTTCAAGTTCTCTTAAAGCCGTATCTTCATCCATTCCCCGGATGTCCGGCACGCTTACGATCTTCGTCTCCGGCCCCCGGCTCACCACATAGGAAACAGTTGTACCTTTTGAAACCTTGCTGTTCGGATCAATGCTCTGTGAGATGACCTGTCCCTCCGGCACATCATCGCTGTACTCCTCGCTGGCGCTTCCTTTCAGTCCTGCAGCCTCCAGCGCAGCCTGAGCATCAGCCTCTTTTTTGCCTCTGATATCGGGTACGGTGGCCGGCTCTGCGCCCAGACTCACGATGATCTCAACATTGGAGCCCTCGTCAACCTCGGTTCCCACATTGGGATTGCAGGAGATCACATATCCCTCTTCCACGTCACTGCTGTACTGTGCCTCTCCCTTTGTCACCTTAAGGTTTGCCTCACGGAGCATTTTTTCCGCCTCCGCTTCCTCTTTGTTGACAACATCCGGCACTTTTACCGTCTGCGCTTCTTCTCCTGTGCTCAGGATAACCTCTATCGTGGTATGCTTCTCCACTCTTTCTTCCGGCCCCGGAGTGTGGCTTTTAATCTCACCTTCGGCATATTCATTGGAAGGTTCTTCGCCGGCCACATCCATGCCCAGGCCTTTTTCTTTGAGTTCCTCCCGTGCCTCTTCCTCCGTCATGCCGCGCAGGTCAGGCACTTTCACTGTTTCCTCCTCGCTTGACGTGCCGATGCCCGGGCCGCTGAACAGCCCCACTGCATTTCCGACGAGAAACAGAACAAGCAGCGCGATGATCACCCCGGCTACGATCATCAGGATGCGCATGATTTTCTTTGTATCCGGGTTTACATCGTTCTTCTTTCTGCGCCTTTTGTCATAGGACCGTTCCTCGTCCTCGTCATAGTCGTCCTCGTCATCATAATCATCGTCATAATCGTCGTCATAATCCTGCCCCTGGATCCTGCGCAGTTCTTCTGCAGACATAACCACCGTAGAATCCCCGGATACCGCTCCGGCGATCACAAAATCACCGTCCGGATCCACCAGAGATCTCTTCAGATCCTGGAGAAGAGACGCACAGTCATGATATCTTCGCTCTGGATTTTTCTGGGTACATTTCATGATAATGCACTCCAGGCTGTATGGAATATCCGGCACTTCTTCCGCAGGAGATGCGATCTCCTCCTGAAGATGTTTCAGCGCCACAGATACAGTGGAGTCCCCGTCAAACGGAACATGTCCGGTGATCATCTCATACATGGTAATGCCGATCGAATAAATATCGCTTTTCTGATCGACAACACCTCCCCGGGCCTGTTCCGGCGATGTATAGTGGACCGAGCCCATAACGCTTGTACTGATCGTCTGAGTTGACGTTGTGGCACGGGCAATTCCAAAATCTGTTACTTTAACTTTTCCTTCTTTTGAGATTATAATATTCTGGGGTTTAATATCCCTGTGTATGATATGGTGATTATGAGCGGCCTGAAGCCCTGTCACCATCTGAATGGAAATGCTGATCGTCTCTTTTGCAGACAGCTTTCTTTTCCTCTGGATATAATCTTTCAGAGTGATGCCCTCGACCAGCTCCATGACCATGTAGAACAGCCCCCTGTCCTGTCCCACGTCATAGACATTTACCACGTTGGGATGCATCAGCCCCGCAGCCGCCTGCGCTTCGCTTAAAAATTTCTGTATAAACACCTCGTCGGTGCGGTAATCGCTTTTTAATACTTTAATTGCAACATATCGGTTCAGCTTATGGTCCTTCCCCTTATACACATCTGCCATACCGCCGGAGCCGATACGCCCCAGGATCTCATATCTTTTTCCTAAGAAAACTCCTTCTTTAATCATAATACACTCACCTCATCCGCAAACGGTTCTACCAGTACAACTCCGATATTATCTGTACCGCCGTTCTCTTTCGCCGCTGCCACAAGACTCTGGCCTGCTTCTACGATATCTCTTCCTCCCTGGACGATGTGAAACATCTCTTCATCCTCTACCATATTGCTCAGGCCGTCCGTACACATCAGGATAATATCGCCTTTTTTCAGACGGTGTTCATAAAAATCAACATCCACATCCGCCTTCGCGCCGATCGCCCTGGTAATAATATTTTTATCCGGGTGATGTTTTGCCTCCTCCGGCTTGATGCCTCCAAGCCGTACCATCTCTTCGACCAGAGAATGATCCTTTGTAAGCTGCTGGATCCCCTGATTGATCAGGTAGAGACGGCTGTCTCCCACATTTGCAAAATACATCATCTGGTTCATGATCGTAGCCGCCACGACTGTGGTGCCCATCCCCTTGAGATGTACATCGCCGGACGCCGCTTTTATGATCTCTCTGTTCGCTGTCCGTATGGCATCGACCAGCACCTTTTCCACGTCTGCGCCCTCGCTTCTTTTCAGTTCCCGCCTCAGCACTTCCACGGTATACTTTGAAGCGTAATCGCCGGCCTGGTGGCCGCCCATTCCATCCGCTACTACAAACAGATTCCGGAGGATTCCCAGCGGTTTATCTGTCGTAAAGACGTAATCCTGGTTCACCTGCCGCACCATTCCCACGTCTGTGATTGAAAATGTCCTCATGTCCTCCTCCTTCTGAGCTGTCCGCAGGCCCCGTCTATATCAGAGCCCATTTCCCTTCTTATAGTAACATTTATTCCGCTTTTTTCAAGATTATTTTTGAAATTCAGGGCATTTTCCCTGCTCGGTCTGACAAAATCACGTTCTTTCACAGGATTGACCGGAATCAGGTTCAGATGACAGTTCCTGGATTTCAGAAGCGCAGTCAGCTCCCGGGCGTCCTCTTCGGTATCGTTGACGCCGTGGACCAGGCTGTACTCAAAGGTCACCCGTCTGCCTGTCTTTTCAAAATATCCGTCGCAGGCCTCAAGCACCTGGGACAGGTCATATTTGTTTGCAATAGGCATCAGTTTCTTACGTTTCTCCTGCGTCGCTCCGTGCAGGGAAAGCGCCAGAGTGATCTGCAGCTTTTCCTCTGCCAGTTCCCGGATCTTCGGTACGATACCGCAGGTGGAAACCGTCACGTTTCTCTGACTGATATTCAGTCCGTGTTCCCCCGTCAGAATGTGGATGAACTTCAGAAGATTATCGTAGTTGTCCAGAGGTTCCCCTGTTCCCATGACCACCACATTTGATACCCGCTCCCCGGTAATCTTCTGAATCTGATAGATCTGCCGCAGCATCTCTGAAGGCGTCAGATTTCGGTTCAGACCTCCGATGGTGGATGCGCAGAAAACGCATCCCATCCGGCAGCCGGCCTGGGAAGAGATACATACAGAGTTGCCGTGTTTGTAGCGCATAAGGACGCTCTCTACCATATTTCCGTCATAGAGCCGGAAAAGGAATTTGTTTGTCCCATCTATTGCAGATATCTGGCGTTCTTCCATCTCAGCCGGAAGGATCTCATACTCCTGTTCCAGTTTTTCTCTGAGGCTTTTGGACAGGTTTGTCATCTCCGAAAAGCTGCCGCAGAGTTTCACATGGAGCCAGTCATAAATCTGTCCCGCGCGGAAGGACTTCTCGCCGAGCGCTTTCATCTCCTCCTGCAGTTCTTTATATTCAAAGGAACAGATATCTTTTTTCATGTTCCGCCCTCCCGTTTTCTCAGTTTTGCGATAAAAAATCCATCACTTTTATGGATACCCGGAAGGAGCTGCAGACAGCCTTCATCTGTCAGGGCGCCTCTCAGTTCCGGGCACAGCCGCCCGCTGATATCTTCCTGTAAAAACTCCGGATATTCTTTTAAAAACCACCGCACATTATCTGTATTTTCCTCCCGGCTGACCGTGCACGTGCTGTATATCAGCGTACCGCCCGGCTTCACACAGGCCTGCGCGCAGCTTAGGATTTTTTTCTGAAGGGCGGCGAGATCCTTTATGTCTGCCGGAGAGATCCGATATCTCAGATCCGGCTTCTTTCCCATCACGCCCAGCCCCGAACAGGGAAGATCTGCCAAAACGATATCTGCTTTTTCTTTCCAGTCAGGATCCGGGACGGCAGCATCCCGGCACACCGCCTGCACATTTTCCATTCTGAAGCGTTCTATATTTTCCCGGATAAGATCCACTTTATACTCAGTCAGATCTCTGGCCTCTACCATCCCCTGCTCTTCCGGCCGTCCCGATGCTGCGGCGGCAAGCAGGAGTTCTTCCGCTGCATGAAGGGATTTGCCGCCGGGCGCAGCACACACGTCCAGGATCTGCGCACCTGCGCAGGGAGCCGCCAATTCCCCCACAAGCATGGAGCTGACATCCTGCACGGCAAACAATCCCTCTCGAAAACTGCCAAGCCCCTCCAGATGATCATAACCGGATATGTAGAGGGCATAGGGAAGATAAGGATGTATTTCCGTCTTCACACCTTCTTGCGCCAGACGCTCTCTCAGTTCTTCCACCGAAATCCTGCTCCGGCAGCACCGGACCGTCAGCGGCCTCTCCCCGGAAAGCGACCGGATCATAGTCTCCGCTGTCTCCTGCCCGAATTCTTTCTGCCACAAATCAACGATCCATTCGGGACAGGAATAACGAACGGACAGTTCCTGCTTTCTGTCCCGGGGATAAGCTACATCCGCCAGTCCCCTGGCTACATTTCTGAGCACGCCGTTTACGTATCCCTTCAGCCCTGAAAAACCTTTTCTTGCCGCCAGCTTCACCGCCTCGCTGCAGACGGCGCGGTCCGGCACACTGTCCATATATTTAAGCTGATACACGGAACTCCTTAAGATGCCCCGGATCACCGGTTTCATCTTCCGCACTTTTACTTTGGAAAACTGATCCAGAATATAATCGATCTCGATCAGATGTTCCAGAGTGCCTTCCGTCACCCTGGTGATAAAAGCACGCTCCCGTTTTTCAAGATATTGATATTTGAACAGTACATCCCGGAGAATCTGGTGACTGTACGCACCCTTCTCCGTCACTTCGAGAAGCGCCGCCAGCACGATTTCCCGCTCATTTACCGATTTAGTCATTCCTTCTTCTTCCTCCTGTCAGAATCAGCAGACGCAGAAGCTGCAAAATAGCAGACGCAGCCCCGGCCACATAAGTAAGAGCCGCCGCCCCAAGCACTTTCTTTACAGAGGCTACTTCATCCGGGTAAAGCATCCCGGAAGCTCCCAGCGCTTTTACCGCCCTTCGGGAAGCATTGAATTCTACAGGGAGAGTGACCAGCTGAAAAAGCACTGCAGCTGAAAAGAGAAGAATCCCCAGATTGATCAGGAGAAGCGAAGTCTCTCCATTTATCAGAAGCCCGATCAGTATGAGCGGCCATGCCACCGCGGAACCAAAATTCGCCACAGGCACAAGAGCGCCGCGGATCGACAAAGGCGCATACCCAATGGCATGCTGCACTGCATGGCCGCACTCATGGGCTGCCACTCCCACAGCTGCAACGGACGAAGACTGATAGACTGTATCAGAAAGCCCCAGCGTTTTATTTCCGGGATTATAATGATCGGTAAGATTCCCTGGAATATGGATGACCTGCACGTCATAAATGCCGTTTCGGCGCAGGATCTCCTCAGCTGCCTCCTTCCCGGTCATCCGCATCCTGCTCTGCACTCTGGAATACTTTGCAAATACCTGTCTCACCCGCGCAGACGCCGCCAGACAGATTAAAACACCGATCAGTACAAGGATATAGGTCCAGTCATAAAAGTAATAAAACATTTTTTCGCCTCCCAGTGAAATTCAGCCGCTGTTTATTCCCTCGTAAATACAGTTCCCCTCTCGAGCGCATATCCGCGGAGGAATGCACCTGTCTCCATTCTTTTCTTTCCCGGAATCTGCAGTTCATATACATGCAGCACACCTTCTCCGGTCTGTACGGCAAAGCTGTCTTTTCCCACTTCTGTTACCGTACCCGGGAGGCATCCGCTTTCTGTTCCGTTTTTTGCTCCAGCCGTATTTTCCGCTTTTGCGCGCCAGATCTTCAATGTCTTTCCCTGCCAGTGCGTATAGGCGCTGGGCCAGGAATTTAAGCCTCTGACCAGCCGTTCGATCTGGACAGCCGGGCAGCTCCAGTCAATATCTCCCATTTTCTTGTCCAGCATCTTCGCATAGGCAGTGGGAGATTCTCCCTGCTTTTCAAGCACTGCCGTGTGATCTTCCAGAGCTTTGAGCGTCTTTACGCACAGCTCTGCGCCCGCAGCGGCAAGTTTATCGTGGAGGCTCTCTCCCGTCTCGTTCTCTGTAATGGGCACTTCGGTTTTCAGGATCATATCTCCCGTATCCAGCCCCTCGTCCATCTGCATCGTCGTAACGCCGGTCACAGTCTCCCCTTCCAGGATCGCCCATTGGATGGGCGCTGCTCCCCGGTATTTGGGCAGCAGGGACGCATGGACGTTAATACATCCGTAAGGCGTCAGTTCGAGAATGGTCTTCGGAAGGATCTGCCCGAAAGCCACCACCACACACACATCTGCATGATATTTTTCCAGTTCCTCCACGCACTGGGGATCCCGGATCTTCCGGGGCTGATACACTGGTATTCCGTGCCGCAGAGCAGCCTCTTTCACCGGGGTAGGCTGCATTTCCTTTCCCCTTCCCTTCGGCTTATCCGGCTGGGTCACCGCCAGGCAGACATCGTGGCCCGCCTCAACCAGCGCTTCCAGGGTTCCCACTGAGAAGTCCGGTGTTCCCATAAATATAATCCGCATGGCTTACTCCTCCGTTTCTTCCCCGTCTTCATCCCCGTAAGCCACGTCGTGAAGTCCGTCCTGGGTCTTGTCTACATATAACTCTCCGTGCAGATGGTCAATCTCATGGCAGAACGCCCTTGCCAGCAGGCCTTCGCCTTCCATCTCAAACGGTTCCATCTCCTGGTTGAGCGCCCGCACCTTTACGTGATCCGGGCGGGTCACGATCCCCCACTTGCCCGGCACGCTTAAGCATCCTTCCTCCCCGGTCTGCTCCCCGGAAGTCTCGATGATCTCAGGATTGATCAAAATAATGGGACCTTCTCCCACATCGATCACCACGATCCTTTTGAGCACGCCGACCTGGGGGGCCGCCAGTCCCACGCCGTTTTTCTCGTACATCGTCTCCAGCATATCCGTGATCAGCAGTTTTGTGCGGAATGTCATCCTCGTAACTTCCTTGCACTGCTTTGTCAGTATTTCATCTCCGATTTCCCTGATTTCTCTGATTGCCATAATGTCCTCCTTTGAATCTTTTATGTATATTTGCACAGGGCCGGCCACATGTTTTATCTGTTATAGAAAACGGCATGTTTCCCGCCCTTGTCCCATTACATGGGGTTAAAATCAAACTGGATCCATATTTTATCAAATCCTGAATTAATCTCAATATATTGTTCCATCCGGTCCTTGATCTTCACCAGCGTATCATACTCCGGGGCCTTCAGATAGATCACTCTGCGGTATATATCCCGGATCTTATCAATGCCGGGGCTGGCCGGGCCGATCACCTGAACAGCCGCCTGTCCCTTGATCCGAAGGACATATTCTTTCAGGAAATGGCAGCCTTTCTCCAGCAGTTCTTCATCCTCACAGGCTGCGTGAACGGCGGTCAGATTTTCCGCCGGCGGATAGCCCATCATCTCCCGGTAGGCAATCTCCTGCTGATAAAACATCTCGTAATCCTGTGCTGCTGCGGCTTCAATAGCGTAGTGTGCCGGATCATAGGTCTGGATCACCACATCCCCCGGCCGTTCTCCCCGGCCTGCCCGGCCCGCCGCCTGCGTCAGCAGCTGAAAAGTCCGTTCACCCGAACGGTAGTCGTCCGTGTACAGAGACATATCCGCCGCAAGTACGCCCACCAGCGTAACATTCGGGAAATCATGCCCTTTTACGATCATCTGGGTTCCCACAAGAATATCCGCTTCCCCGTTCGCGAAAGCGGCAAGAATTTTCTCGTGGGCGTCCTTCTGCCGCGTGGTATCCATATCCATTCTGAGCACCGCTGCCCCGGGGAAGCGTTTCTTTACCATGTCCTCAATCTGCTGCGTTCCCGCCCGGAACTCTCCGATATACGGAGAGCCGCATTCCGGGCAGCAGGTTACTTTCGACTGTTCATACCCACAGTAATGGCAGACCATCTTTCCTCCCCGGTGAACAGACAATGACACATCGCAATGGGGACATTTTACGGCATAGCCGCATTCCCGGCAGGAAACAAAGCCTGAGTAGCCCCGGCGGTTTAAAAACAACATGATCTGTTCTCTCCGGGATAAACGCTCTTCCATCATTTCCTGCAGCTGCCTGCTCAGGATCGAACGGTTGCCGTCCTTTAGCTCGGCCCGCAGATCCACGGTGTGAACACGCGCCATGCTCTGCATCCGGGAACGGCTTTTCATAGTGAGAAGGACATACTCACCCTTTCTGGCTCTGTACATAGCTTCCAGAGAAGGGGTCGCGCTTCCCAGGACTACGCCCGCCCCCTCCAGTTCTGCCCGCATGACTGCTGTTTCTCTGGCATGATAGCGGGGCGCCTGTTCGCTCTTGTAAGTAGGTTCATGCTCTTCATCAATAACGATCAGCCCCAGGTCAGGGAATGGTGTAAAGAGTGCGGACCGCGGGCCGATCATCACATCTATTTCTCCGGCTTTCGCCCGCATCATCTGATCATAGCGTTCCCCGGCAGAAAGGCGGGAATTCATGATCGACACCCGCTGCCCGAAATGCCGGTAAAACCGCATCACAGTCTGATAGGTCAGCGCGATCTCGGGTATGAGCACGATCGCCTGTTTCCCCATTTGCACCACGGTACGGATCATATCGATATAAACTTCCGTCTTCCCGCTTCCCGTAACGCCGTGAAGCAGATACGTATACCGCTTTCCTTCCCGGTACTCTCTCCGAAACCGTTCCGCAGCCTGCTGCTGTTCCGACGTAAATGTAATATCCGGTGTTTCCCGGCTGCCGCCTCTGACCGGGTTGCGGTACACCCGCTCCGATTCCAGAGCAAGCACACCCTGCTCTTCCAGAGCCCGTATGGCCGGAAGTGTAATATGGAGTTTTTTCATGGCCAGATCGTATTCCAGCACCGGATCATCCAGGAGGGCGGCCATAAGCCTGGCTCTGGCCCTCTGATTTTTCTCCAGGTAATAATCCAGCCTGGCTTTTCCGGTCTCCTCGTCCAGAAGGAGACGCAGATATTTCTTCACCCGGGCATTTTCTTTCTGTTTGATAGGCAGCACAGTCTTCAAAGCCTGTATCATAGTGCCGCCGTAATTTTCTTTCATCCAGGCTGCCAGGGCGATCAGCTTTGCCTCGATCTCCACACTGTCCCTGGAGATTTCAGTGATCTCTTTCACTTTGGAGAGATCATAGCTGCATCGGTCCGAGATTCCCGTCACATATCCTTTTGTGGGACGGTTCCCATTTCCGAAAGGCACGATCACTTCCATGCCCGGCTTCAGTTCATTCTCCATTCTGTCAGGAATCCTGTACTGAAAGATTTTATCCAGTTTTTCATGTTTTATATCTATGATAATATCTGCAAACACATTCCCACCTGTCTTTTGTTCTCCGGTTCCGGTATTTATATCTGCCGCCTGACAGTGCTGTGCCCCGGTTTCCCGGCACATTCCCTATACTTTGGCGTTCTCTTTGATTTCCTCCAGGATTTCGGCGATCAGCACTCTCTCGTCCATGGGATACTTGATGCCTTTGATTTCCTGATAATCTTCATGCCCTTTTCCGGCCAGTATGATCACATCTCCCGGTTTCCCGGTTTCAATGGCGTATCTGATCGCGTCCTTACGCCCGCAGATTTCCACGTATTTCCCGTCGGTTTTTTCGATTCCGGTCTTAATGTCGTCTATAATAGCCTGCGGTTCCTCAAACCTGGGATTATCCGACGTGATGATCGTCAGATCGGCAAGCCTCCCTGACACTTCACCCATCTCATATCTCCTGTCTTTTGAACGGTTACCGCCGCATCCAAACAGACACACCAGACGTCCAGGATCATACTCTCTAAGCGTTGTAAGAAGATTTTCCAGACTCATTGCATTGTGAGCATAATCGATCAACAGGGTAAATTCATCTGACACCGGAACTCTTTCAATCCTGCCTTTTACTTTTACCTCTCTGAGCGCTTTTTTTATCTTTTCCGTCGGCACCTGGAAATGCCTGCATACTGCGATGGCTGTCAGCGAATTGTACACGCTGAACCTGCCGGGAATATCAATCTCCACATCAAGATCCATAATCCCGGAGGCATGGTAGGCCACTCCCAGATATCCGGGTCTTGAAATAAGCTTTATATTTTCCGCCCGGAGATCGGCGTTTTCTGAAAAGCCAAATGTCTCCACTCTGCATGTGGCGTTTTTAAGTACATCCCTGAAATATCTGTCGTCAGCATTTGCGATTCCCAGCCTGCACTGTCGGAACAGCAGGCCTTTACACTGTTTATAATTTTCAAAATCACTGTGCTCATTCGGCCCGATATGGTCTTTCCCAAGGTTTGTGAAGATGCCGATCTCAAAAGGGATCCCTGCTGTCCGATGCAGCATCAGCCCCTGTGAAGACGCCTCCATCACAACAATATCGCAGCCCTCTTCCGCCATCTGTGAAAAGTATTTTTGTATGGTGCAGGATTCGGGAGTCGTATTGCCTGCCGGGATATGCTTTTCCCCGATGATCGCTTCAATGGTCCCGATCAGCCCTACTTTATATCCTGTGCTTTCCAAAATGGATTTTACCATATAGGTCGTTGTAGTCTTCCCCTTCGTGC
Source organism: Candidatus Mediterraneibacter avicola (assembly GCA_019115385.1). GTDB lineage: Bacteria > Bacillota > Clostridia > Lachnospirales > Lachnospiraceae > Mediterraneibacter > Mediterraneibacter avicola. The sequence goes on from DXDR01000057.1 coordinate 25,386, forward strand.
CTGTCACACCGATAATTTTCATCTTTTCCGCCGGATATCCGTAATAGGCCGCGGACATAAGCGCCAGAGCGTACCTGGTGTCTTTTACCAGAATCACTGTAACATCCTCCGGGGCGTTCACTTCGCGCTCCACTACAAGAGCCGCCGCTCCTTTCGCCGCAGCGTCCGCGGCATAATTGTGACCGTCTGACACAGCTCCTCTGACGCAGACAAACGCAGAACCTTTTTCTGCTTCCCGTGAGTCGTTAACCAGCGTGACGATATCTGTATCCACGCTGCCCTGAAGCACCTCGTAGTCCAGCCGCTCCAATAATTTGTCTAATCTCAAAGTGTGACCTCCCTAAAGTAAATACTGTGCAGGCCTTCCGTAAACAGGCACTGATATAAGAATACCACAATCATGCATCTCTTGCAAAGGCCGGTATCTATTTCAAATAATATGTAAAAAGCCGTTCAGCCGTGCAGCTGTCCGCTCTGTTTTTCCCGCTGATATTTGACAAAATTCCTGAACCCCCTCTAAAATAGCCATATAGCTATGATCAAAGAAGGAGATTCACGGAAATGACAAAGTTTGAAGAATTTGAAAATGTGATCGCCCGCCTCCGTGCCCCGGACGGCTGTCCCTGGGATCGTGCGCAGACACATATGACCCTGAAGAAACCCTGTATTGAGGAAGCCGCGGAAGTCATCTGCGGCATCAATATCCTGGATCAGACCGGAGATCCCGACAATCTGAAAGAAGAACTGGGGGACCTGCTCATGCAGGTTGTATTTCACGCACAGATCGCCGAGGAAGAAGGCCTGTTCACTATGGATGACGTGATCCAGACCGTGATCGACAAGATGATCCGCCGGCATCCCCATGTTTTTGGAGAAGCAACGGTTTCCGATACCGGCGAAGTCCTGACGAAATGGGAAGACATCAAGAAGCAGGAAAAACAGGGAAAAGAGTGGACGGAGAAATATCTTCCGGATGCTTTTGAAGAGGCCAAAAGCCTGATTGATGCCGCAAAAGAACGCAAGGGATTCAGGAAATCATAAATCCGGAATACGGAAAAAGCTCCCGCTGTTTTTGCATGAGAGCAGCAGGAGTTTTTCATCGTCCATTCTCTTCCAGCCAGCGGAACCCTTCCATATCATAATCCATCGCTGACATTGCACGATGTTTCGGATAAAAGCAGTTCAGATTTTCCATAAACCGGTGAAAATCCTGATGAGCCGGATAATCCAGAAGATTCCAGTCCATTTCCAGCTTCTCGTCCCGCTCCCTGAAATGCCTGATTTCGTTGCCCATAAAGTTCAGCTTCTTCCCCGGATGGGCGTACATGTACATATAAAATGCTCTGTCTGAGGCAATGGAGCAGGAAGCTGTAACCTCCATCATCAGCTGCATTGACCATCTAAAGGACTACACACCAGAAAACTCCGATATATTTACCCGGGAACTCTGCCTCGCATTCATGGCCCAGATCTCCCTGATCCGGATTCTCTTCTCCGGCAGAGAACAGAGCCATCTGGGCGTCCGTCTGGACAGAGCACTCAAGGAAGTAATCTTCCGGAAATATCCGGAGTACAAAGAGGATCCGGCAAAGCAAGCTGATCTTTCAGTCAGGATTTGTGCATTTTACCATCTTGTCTTTTTTCTTTTTGTAGTCTATACTGGACAGACCATCAGCGGGAGCTTCTCTCTCCCGCATGCTGTTCCAGAGGCAGTACCCGGTACAAACAACCATATCCGACGGTTTCCGTCAAAGATTCCTTTTGTCTGAACTCACAGAAGGTTGCAGCCACTTAGTTTTTTTCCTATAATGGAGGTGTAATTATTGATAAAACAACTTAATACTCAGGATTTTCCTGTAGCAAACAGGACATACAAAGACGGACTTTTCCGTCTCGTATTTCAGAAAAAAGAAGATCTGCTCTCGCTTTATAATGCGATTAACAGCAGTAATTACAGCAATCCAGACGAGCTGGAAATTAATACACTTGACAATGTCCTGTATTTATCAATGAAGAATGATCTAGCTTTCCTGATCAGCGGTACTATGAATTTATACGAACATCAGAGCACATTTAATCCGAATATGCCGGTAAGAGGTTTAATGTATTTTTCTAAATTATATGAGAAATACATTGCTGCTAACGGGATCGATATCTACACCTCGTCTCCCAAAAAGCTGCCTTTCCCGCAATATATCGTATTTTATAATGGCACTGAAAATGAACCTGACCGGTCAGTATTAAAACTGACAGACTTATTTAATATGCCGTCATCACCTAAAACACCCTGCCTTGAATGCATCGCAATAATGCTGAATATAAATTACGGGCACAATATGGTTTTGATGGAAAAATGCAGACGTCTGAAAGAATATGCGATCTTTGTAGATACTGTCCGAAAAGAGCTTCTGACCGGTTTACCACTGGAAGAATCCCTTTCTTGCGCTGTAGATTCATGTATCGGCAATGATATTTTAAAGGATGTCCTGATAAAACAAAAAGCTGAGGTGATCCAGATGATTTTGGAAACATATGATAAAGAACTGCACGACAAAACACTGCGGCGCGAGGGATATGAAGATGGATACAGCAAAGGAAAATCAACAGGCTATCTTGAAGGGATTAATGACGGTATCCGCCAGCTTATCTCCGCTCTTCAGGAAGTTAATATCCCCCGTGAATCCACTCTCCTGAAGCTTCAGGAAAAGTATGATCTATCACAGGAAGAAGCAGAAAAATATATGGCAGAATACTGGAAAGAATAATGCGTATTTCTCTGATATCTCTGGTCCGTAATCACCGGAAGTGCCAAAAGGCATATTCCGGAATTGCGGGCGGTCACCATTTCAAATTTGGGCTGCTATCATATCTCAATATCCTCCGTAAACGCATCCAGCAGGCTGCCGTATCCGTAAAAGTTCACAACATATTTCAGGCCGTCCACCACTTCCTCTCTGGAGTAGTCGTGTTCTGCCAGAAATTCATCCGTCTTCCCGCTCAGTTTCTCATAGAAGAGCAGCGCCATCTCAAAGTAGGCCCGGTCGCCTTCTTTCAGGCCGTCGATCAGAATATTCTCCGCTTCATTGATCTCTCCGTCGTCAATCATGGACAGCAGTTTTTTATACTGTTCTATTACTTCAAGGGATACTGGTTCTTCATCATCTTTATCAATGTCTTTGTTAAAAATCAGTTTGATCAGTGTGCGGATCCATTCATGAACAATCCGCATAATATAGTCTTTTTCTTCCAGCATGATCCATTCCTCCCGCTTTCTTATTCTATTGTTTTTTCGCCCGGATCATCAGCATCATGGGGCGCCGCATCTCATCTTCCTGTATCTGTGATTTATCTGCGATTTCCGAATAATTCCACAATCTTTTCTGTCATAGCGTCCATAGACGCCTGCCCGGCAGTCTCGATCTGCATCCCATACTCAGCCGCAGCATGGGCGGTCTGCTCCCCGATGCACACAGCCCGGATTTTTCTGTAATCTATGTCTCCCAGAGCATGGACAAATCCCCGTACTGTGGAAGCACTGGTAAATGTCACCCCGTCGATCTCTCCGTTTTCAAGCATCCGCGTCACCTCTTCCCGCAGAAGAGGGTTCAGCTCATATACAGTGCGGTACAGAGGAATGTCTTCTGCCGTAAGCCCCGCCTCTGTAAGCGGCGGGATCAGGTCTTCCGAGCCCTTCTCCGCCCGTGCGATCAGCACATGTTCTCCCGGCCCTGCCTTTTCTGCCAGTATTTTCCCCAGCTCTCCGGCACTGTATGTCTCCGGCACCGCATCCGGGATCAGCCCGTGCGCACCCAGGGCGGAGGCAGTTGCCGAACCGATAGCCCCGATTCTGACATGCCCTTTCCCACAGAGCAGGGTTCTCAGATCCATTCTCATTTCCTGTAAGGCTTGGAAAAAGACCGTCACGCCGATGGGGCTGGTAAATACAAGCCATTTTTCTCCGGCCCTCTGTCCGAATTGTATGAGCGCATATTTCAGCGGTTCGTTTGGCGAAATAGGTTCTGTGTGAACGGCGGGCATCTCAATTACCTGAGCCCCGAGGTTTCTCAGGCGTCTTGCAAGGGAGGACATATTCTGCCTGGGACGGGTCAGCAGAAACTGCCGTCCGCCTAAAATTCTGTCTTCTGCCCAGTGAAGTTCTTCCGACAGGGCGCAGACTTTACCCACAAGGATAATCGCCGGTGTGCGGATATCTTCCCGGTCCGCCGCTTCCTTCAACGTGCTCACTGTGGCCGTCACTCTCCTCTGCCGCGCTGTTGTCCCCCGCTCCAGCACTGCCGCAGGCATATCCTGATTCATCCCGGCATCCAGCAGCCCTTTAAGAATCATTTCCATGGAGGAGACGCTCATCAGAAAGACAAGAGTGCCCTCCAGACGGACCAGCGCGTCAAAATCTATGTTCAGTGTTCCGTCTTTTCTGGCATGTCCGGTAATCACATGGAAAGACGAGGCATAGTCCCTGTGTGTGACCGGAATACCCCCGTAGGCCGGGACTGCCACGGAAGAAGTAATGCCCGGCACTACTTCAAAGGGTATGTTCTCCCTGACAAGCATCTCCAGTTCTTCTCCGCCCCGGCCGAATACAAAGGGGTCGCCGCCTTTCAGGCGGAGTACATTTTTCCCTTTTTCTGCCTCACGTACAAGAATCCTGTTGATCTCTTCCTGGGGCACCGGATGATTCCCTGCATGTTTTCCCACGTAGATGGTTTCTGTATCACGGGGAATACGGCTCAGCAATTCTGCGCTGATCAGTGCGTCGTAGACGATCACATCTGCACGCTCGATCAGTTCCGCAGCCTTCACCGTCAGAAGACCGGCGTCCCCCGGCCCTGCTCCGGCAAGCCATACTTTTCCGTTTTTACCGCTGTTGTCTGTTTTGGTTTTCTTCTCTGGTCTGTTCTGATTCACCGTCATTACGCTGTCCCTTCCTGAATTCTGAATCTTTTCTGCAGGATGCAGATTTTCCCTCTTTACAGATTTTCCCTCTTTATTTGACATTTCTCCCGCAGCATAGTATAATTCTCCCATATTCGGGTGAGCACCTACCGGCAGTCAGGCTATTGGTCTGGCTGTTTTTTTGTAACTGCGGCGAGCCAAAGTGGAACGAAAACAGGCACGCCGAAATAAGGAGGTTTTTTCTATGTGGAACTATATCTGGCCCATCTGCATGGTTGTCCTTGCAAATGTGGCGTACAACATCATCACCAAGTCTACTCCCGCCCAGACAAACGCGTTTCTTTCTCTCACAGTCACTTATCTGACCGCCGCTCTCTGCACATTCATTCTGTATCTCATCCAGGGCGGGCACATGAAACTGTCTGAAGAATTTACAAAAATCAACTGGACTGCCCCGGTTCTCGGCGCCAGTATCGTCGCCCTGGAGTTTGGATATATTTATGTGTACCGTGCCGGATGGCAGGTAAATGCCGCCTCACTTACAGCCAATATCGCCCTGGCCTGCATCCTGGTCATTGTCGGATTCTTTCTCTATAAAGAAAGTCTCTCCCCGCAGCAGATAATCGGCATAGCAGTCTGCATCTTCGGGCTCTTTCTTATCAGCAAGTAACCGGGCATCCTCATTTCCCCGGTGCAGATGTGATGCCGGTTCCATATGCGCATCATTTATCATCCGGGCTCTTCAGCCTCTTTTCATCATCCGCAGTGCCAGTGTTTCTCCTGCCTTCTGTGCCTCTGAAATCTGCGCATACAATATGTCTGTTGTGTACTCTCCCGTCTCTTCCCTATAGTAGAGTCCTGTCAGTTTCAGTTCATTTCCCCGCACCTGCGCATGGGCGGCGCAGGGCGAGGTACAGTCGCCTCCGGTTACCCGGATAAACTGCCGTTCCGCCAGTGCGGCTGCACGGCTCTCCCGGGAGTCTATTTCCCCTGCCCAGCTGTAATCTTCCCCTTTTCTTCCCTGTACGGCAAGAATACCCTGGCCTGCCGCCGGGATCATCTCATCTGCCGACAGGTAACGGCTGATCGCCTGTTCCATCCCAAGACGCTTCAGCCCTGCCGCCGCAAGAAGGGTTCCGTCATACCCTTCCGTCTCAAGCTTTTTCATCCGGGTCTGCACATTTCCCCGGATCCCCCGGAAACTGCATCCCGGCAGGATCCGCTCCATCTGTACCATCCGCCTCCTGCTGGATGTGCCGATCACAGCATGTTCGGGAAGCGCATCCAGCCCCGGACGATACAGAATCACATCCCTCGGATCTTCTCTTTTTCCGTACGACAGAATGGGAAGTTCCGGATTTTCTTCCATAGGCATATCCTTTAAGCTGTGCACGGCAATATCAATCCTGCCCTCCATAAGCGCCCGGTCCAGTTCCTTTACAAACAGCCCTTTCCCGCCGATCTTCGCCAGACTTTTATCCAGGATCTTATCTCCCGTTGTTTTCATTGTGACGATCTCAACCGAAACTCCCGGATCATAGCTTAAGATCTGGTCCCGGATGATCTCTGCCTGTCTCACTGCAAGCAGGCTTTCCCTGCTGCCGATTCTGATTACAGACTGCATGGCGCATCATTTCCTTTCTCTATGATCTGATAGATTCTCTCCATATCCAGACTCTCCCTGATGATATCCGCCAGCCTGTCATACTGTTCTTCCTTGTATGCCTTCCAGTCCCTCACCTGAAGTCCGCCAGGATCGTATCCTTTCTCTTTTAAAAGCGTGCTGAGAAATCCCCTCGCACATTCCGGCGCGTCAAAAATGCCGTGGACATAACATCCGTAGACATTCCCTCTCTGGGCGCCGTCCGTATCTGCCGTTCCTGTGCTGCCGGAAATTCCGACGAGAGATTTTGCATGGTAATCCCGATCTTCCGTTTCCTGTTTTTCCAGAACCGTGCTTTTCCCCATATGAATCTCATATCCTTCAAACTCTGTACCCGAGAGTTCTTTCAGTATTCCGTCCATTTCCAGGAAACGCCCCTGTACTCTGGTTCTTGTCTTCTCTTTTTCAAATACGGTCCGAATAGGAAGCAGGCCCATTCCCCTGACTGTCCCTTTCCTCTCTGCGCCCGCCGGATCGGAAATCTCCGCTCCCAGCATCTGATACCCTCCGCAGATGCCGAACACCAGACCTCCCTTTGACGCATGTCTTAATATTTTCGCTTCAAGTCCATTCTGCCTCATCCAGAGCAGATCCTGAATTGTATTCTTGCTGCCCGGCAGGATCACCGCATCCGGCTCTCCGAATTCAGCCGGAGTGCTGACATATCTTACGCCCGCTTCATCCAGCGCCTCCAGCGGTGCAATATCCGTAAAGTTTGAAATTCTCGGCAGACGGATCACTGCCACATCTAACAGGCCGGCGCTTTGTTTTTTCTGAAACCGTTCCGTCAGGCTGTCCTCTTCATCTATATCCAGATGGAAATAGGGCACCACGCCCAGTACGGGAATCCCGGCCCGCTCTTCCAACATAGTAAGCCCCGGCTTCAGGATGGATACATCCCCCCGAAATTTATTGATGATCATCCCCTTAATTCTCCGGCGCTCCTCTTCCTCCAGCAGCATGACCGTGCCGATCAGCTGGGCGAACACGCCGCCCCGGTCGATATCTCCGGCCAGCAGCACCGGAGAATCTGTCAGTTCCGCCAGGCCCATATTTACGATATCATCCTTTTTCAGATTGATCTCCGCCGGGCTGCCCGCCCCCTCGATCACGATCACATCATACTTGCTTTTTAACTCCTGGTATGCCTCCATGATATAAGGAATATATTCTTTTTTATGGCGGTAATATTCCACCGCCGCCATCACCCCAATAGGTTTTCCGTTTATGATCACCTGGGAGCCTGTATCGTTTGTCGGTTTCAGCAGGATGGGATTCATGGCGGCGGACGGTTCGATTCCGGCCGCCTCCGCCTGCATCACCTGGGCCCGGCCCATTTCAAGCCCTTCTTTTGTGATAAAGGAATTGAGAGCCATATTCTGAGATTTAAACGGCGCCACGCTGTACCCGTCCTGTTTCAGGACACGGCAGAGTCCTCCTGCCAAAACGCTTTTTCCTGCATTTGACATCGTCCCCTGTATCATGATCGAACCTTTCATCTGCCGGCCTCCTTCATTATCTCCTCAAATGCCCGGACAAGGATCTGGTTTTCGCTCCGTCTGCGTACCGCGATCCGGTACCATCCTTTTGCCAGGCCTCTGTAATCTGCACAGTCCCGGATTAAAATATTCCGCTTTTTCATCTCATTGAACAGATCGGTCTCACTGTACAGCAGAATATAATTTGCATCCGAAGGGATATACTCCATTCCCAGTCTGTCCAGGTGTTCTTCCAGAAAATGTCTCTCTTCCGAAATAAGTTTTCCTGCTTCTCTTACCATACTTTCTTCATCCAGAGCCGCAATCCCGGCCTCCTGAGCGGGAATTGACACACTCCAGGGCTGGCGCATCTGCTCCATTTTCTCTGCCAGCCTGCGGTCTGACGTAATTCCATACCCCAGCCGGAGCCCTGGCATTGCAAAAGTTTTTGTAAATGCCCGGACAACTGTAAGATGGGGATACCGGACCGTCTCTTTTATTATGGAATACTTCTCCGGCTCTTCCAGAAGGCCCGCAAAGCATTCATCCGCCACAAGCCGTATCTGAAACTTTTCACAGAGCTGTACCGCCCGGATGAGCAGATTTCTGTCTGTTACGGCCCCCGCCGGATTGCCGGGAGAACAAAGGAAAACAATATCTATCTGTTCATTCAGTTCGGAAAGAAAAGCTTCGTCTATGCAGAAAGCGTTTTCCCGTTTTGTTCTGTAGTATTTTATTCTGCATCCTACCGTCCTGAGCGCCCGCTCGTATTCCGAAAAAGCAGGAACAGGAAGAAACGCCCGCTTCGGCTTTTCCGCCAGCACAAGGGTGTAGAATATCTCTGCCGCCCCATTGCCGAATACATAATACTCCTGCGGAAGCCCCTGCCGCTGCGACAGTTTTTCCCTCAGCTTTCTGCATCGGCTGTCCGGGTAAGCTTCCGCCTGCTCAATCCCCCGCTTTGCCGCTTCTGTCACATGCTCTGATATCCCGAGAGGATTGACATTTACAGAAAAATCCAGCATATCTCCGTATGTATATATATCTCCGCCATGACTGTATCTCATGCTTTCCCTCCCGAATCAGCCCCGGCACAAAATTGATGTGTTAAGTCAATTCGCCGCGCCCTTTGCCTTTTAAATCAAACATTTGAAAACAGGAAATATTCCCTGGAAATTTCTACAGAAAAATCAGAGCGGCCTTCATTCCCCCGCACAGGAGCAAAAGCAGCAGCGCCGTCACATACATCAGTCTCTGCGATCTCTTGATATCCCGTGGTTCAATGGGACGCAGTCTGTCCCCAATAAACTCTTTCTTATATAATTTCCCGAAATATACCGCATCCCCGGCAAGCTGTACCCGAAGCGCCCCTGCACAGACAGATTCCGTTTGCGCCGCATTCGGACTGGCGTGCTTCTTCCGGTCTCTTCTGTAGATCCTCCATGCATTTCTCCCGTCTAATCCGGTCAGATATGCCGCCGCGATCATAGCCAGAGCAGTGATCCGTGCGGGAATGTAGTTAAAAATATCGTCCATTCCGGCCGGAATCCGTCCGAAATACAGATATCTGTCATTCTTATACCCAAGCATGGAATCCATTGTATTGACCGCCTTGTAGAGAAATCCCAGCGGCGCGCCGCCGATCATCATATAAATCAGAGGCGCGGTCACACCGTCGGACGTATTTTCCGCCACCGTCTCCACCGCCGCTTTGGTCACTCCCTCTCCGGTCAGACTCTCCGTATCTCTTCCTACGATCATGGATACAGCGCGGCGGGCTCCAGGCAGGTCATCTTCCTGAAGCCGGTCGTATACCTTTCCGCTCTCCCTGCACAGGCTCCTGGCTGCCAGAATCTGAAAACACCAGAAAGTCTCCAGAGCGAAGCGGACTCCCGGATGGAGCTTCTGAGCCAGAAAGAGGAGCCCCAACGGGATGAGAAAGGACACTCCTGCAATAAACACCCAGAGAACTGCGCCGGCCAGAACCAGATGTTTCTCCCTGAACAGTTTCCGCAGGATCCTCTCTCCCAATTCAATCCCTTTTCCGATAATCCGAACCGGGTGATAGAGCCATGAGGGGTCTCCGAATATAAAGTCCAAAACAAATCCTGCTGTGCAGGCTCCAAGCGAAATCATCAGTTCTGTCACATTTCTTTCCATCCTTTATCTGTCTGTCAGCCGGTTTTTCCGGCCATCCCGTCTATCATAGCACATTGCCGCCGGCCTGTGAAATGAAAATAAAACAGATTCTCGCTGTTCTGCGCTCAAAATTCCATTTCCAGCCCCACACACAGCTGATGGACCATGCCGCCCAGTTCCCGGGAAAGGATCCGGTAACCGTTGTCGCCGGTACAGTGTCCGGTATAGATCTGCTCTACACCTGTCCTGTGGATTTTCTCAGCAAATTCTTTTATATAACGGTCTGTTTTATTGTGCAGGTGAAAGCCTCCGATCATAGCCAGAATCCTTCTGCCCGGATACTGCTCTGCTGTTTCTCTGATAATATTATCCGCCAATACTGTTATTCTCATATTTCCCCTTTGTATGATGATTCTGCATTCTTTTTCTTCCGGCTCTCAAAATAGATAAACCGGTCAATGGAATCCAGAATATCGGCAAAATCTTCTCTCGGCGCCTCGTCGATATACCGGCTCAGTATTTCCTGTTCCTGCTCCTTATACCGGCCGTAATAAATATCGTACAGGTTATGTCCCCTCATATGGATCCTGATCTCCTCCATATGGGCCTTTACGTCTTCTACAGTCTCAAAGTCCCGTCCCATCACTTCCAGCAGTTTCTGTCCGCTTCTGAGGCGGTAGAGATAGTCCCGCCATTTCTCAAGGAATATCTCATAGAACTGGTCTTCCGACTCTATGACCCCGATCCGGGCCATAACCTTCGGGTCAAGGAAATAATTTTCAAAGGAATAATATTTCAGGATCAGCACATTCTTTTCCGTGACCCGGGGCAGGCGGTCCACGTCCTCCTCGTTTCTGCGGGCATAATACCTGCAGAGCTGAGATTTCAATTCTTCACTGTCCTTCCCGTCACCGTCACGGATCATGAGAAAGTTATCCCGGATATAAATCTGATTCATATATTTTAAATTGGCATAAGTCTTGATATTGGTACAGCTGTTTGTCGTGATAATCGCAATCCGTGAAAGATTTCCCTCGCTGTCATATGTTTCCGAATAATATTTGCGGATCAGGAGAGGCAGCCGGCTTTTATCCTGCTTCCCTTCTACGATAAACACAAAATTTACATTCATCAGGTCATTAGCCGAGTAGCCCAGATCGTCCAGAACGGCGCTGATATCCGTCTTCTCCCTTACCTCCGACAGACCGTCTTCGTTCAGAAATACCTGCCGGATCTGCCTGCTGTTAAAATTGGACAGCAGATTCGGAGAATGGGTGGAAAACATGACCTGATTTTTCCGGGAAAGCCGGTACAGGATATCCCCGGATACTCTCTGCAGCTTCGGATGGAGAAAAATCTCCGGGTCCTCCACCATGATAATATCCGCGTTTTCCATGCCCTCTTCTTCATACGTTTCCAGAAGAGACAGCATATAAATACTGCGCATCCCTTTTCCCATGCTACCTGCCGGACGTTTTTCCTGGCATCCTGCCTGCCGCACCTCCGCTGTCACAGCCAGCGTCCGCTCAATATCCAGATTCATCGAATAAACAATTTCATCACGTCCGCCGTTTCTGCGGAAATTCTCATTGACTCTCCGGGAGAATGCATCCAGGTTCAGATTGTACAGCTTATATTCCAGCAGCTTTGCTGCTTCAAAAGCATTCAGCTCCTCCGTCGTTTTCTTGTGAAGCAATCCGATGCAGGAGAAGCAGTGATTGCATTCTTTTGCCATGTCAAACATACAGCACCCGGAACGCATCTGTTTGAGCAGATCATCTTCCTGCATCAGAAGAAGATCATCCTGGAACTTCTCCAGATTTCTCTGGGCGTCCATATAATAAATGTGCGGAAATATCTGAGGAATGTAGCTGTTATTTTTCTGATGTCCGTCACTGTAGCGGATCCTTCCTTCCCGGTTGGCGGAAAATTCAAAAGAGAGCACACCGCCGGACTCTTCCCCCGGCACATAGGACGGAAGTTTTCTGCAGAAATCCCTGTACCATGCCTCGTATCTGCGGTAGGCGCTGACCAGTCCGAATCTGTGAAACCGTTTCAAGTCGTCGTCTGTAATCTGAAGTGTAACCTGGATCTCCACATTCGGAAAATTTTTCCTGAAGTCCTCTTCTTTCACGGTATAGTCCCCGCCCACGGCCCGCAAGGCATCCAGGACGGCGGTTTTCCCCGTATCGTTCTTGCCCACAAGGATAAGAGCATTTTCAATACCCCTGATATGCATCTCTCTGATGGACTTGAAATTCCGGATCCTCAAATCTGTAATCTGCATCCCTGCACCTCCTGTCCAGGTAATATTCTGCTCCCGGAAGTTATACGCAATCGCTATCCCCTTTGCCTAGCTTAGTGCGGATGGCTTTTGTAATTCCGATGATATAGCAGACTGAGCCGTCCGCATATTTCACTCCCATATTTACTATGCTTCCGTCATATGGCTGGCCGTCAAATTCTGCATGGACTTTTACCCGTCCTTTGCCGAACTCTTCTCGGATATTCCACGGGAAAATAACATAAGCGCCTCCCCTTTCTGGAATGCAGTGAATTCTTTCGTCATATTCATATATTTTTCCGTTCATAGACATTTCCTCTCAATATAGCCGGTCCAGCTGCCTGGATATGCGGTACCTGGCCACAAATGCCACAACTTCCGCACACAGTGCAAGTATGATAACCCATCCCGGGACGCGGATTTCCAGCTGAATCCGGCATAAAATCGTCACTGCGAGAAATATCCCTGAAACAAGCTGGATAAACTCCATAAGCCGTTTCCGTTTTTCCTCCAGTTCTTTCCGTCGTTTTACGATATCGGAATGAAACGGAAGATCATTTTTTGTAAACTCTTTCAGATCCTCATCTGATATCAGTTCATCCAGGCTGATATCCAGTTCCACCGCCAGTTTTTTCGCCATGATAAGATCCGGGCATCTGCTGCCGTTCTCCCACCGGCATACGGTCTGTCTCGATACATACAGCTTATCCGCCAGCTGCTGCTGGGTAAGATGCCGTTCCTCTCTCAGCCTCTTAATATTATCACCTAATGCCATATTACACAGCCTCCTTTTTCTTTGCCCCAACTATATAACATTGCATTCTGAGTGAAAAGTTCCATTCACGATTCCCTGTGTTTCCATTCCGGTAACAGCCTGTTAGCGCTCTTCACGACACAATTTACAGCCCGTACCGCTCTTTAAAATCCTCATACTGCTGTTCCCGCAGTTCTTCCACTTTCTTTTCCCTCGCCTGGTCAGCAAAATGAAGCGGTACACTTGCCACGGCCAGAATGAGCATACCCCCGATACACATCAGGATCAGCCAGCGCGCTCCTGCACGGAGTACCGGTCCGGTCGTCATATTATTAATCTCATTGATATTGAGCACCTGTGCATATCTTTTTTTCCCACAGCCGGGACATTGGAATTTTTTCGCATAATACCTGTACTGCGGACGATTTACAAATGCACCGCCCTGCACCTTTGTTCTGGTCACTGTTCTGTATTTTGATGTATAGCTCTTTGTAAATTCTGCAGCGCTCACTTCATACTCTGCACCGCATTTTTCGCATTTTACATGACCGACAAAATCAGCTCCCGCCACTACATCCCTGCTGTGACGTATAAACTGAACTGCACAGAAAATCAGCCACACCAATAAAAAGCTTCCCATAATCGTTAGTATAATGAATCTTGCCATCATAAGCTGACCCTTCCTCACCTGTGATTTTTTTACTCGCAATCTCTTCTCTTACGAACCGCCTCTGTCATTTCCAGAAGCTCCTGATACCGGAAACATGACTCTATATGATCGTTAATGATCCCGCACGCCTGCAGATGCGAATAGACTGTAACAGATCCCATATACTTCAGGCCACGTTTCTTCAAATCCTTGCTTATCCGGTCTGACAGACCGTTTCTCGCCGGGATCTGCCCTTTCTGATGACCGGTATAAAGATATGTTCTGCCTTTCGTAAAGCTCCAGATATAATCGCTGAAGGATCCGAACTCCCTGCGGATATCCCGGAAACACCGGGCATTATGTATCACGGCTTCGATCTTTCTCCTGGATCGGATCATTCCCTCTGTTTCCATGATCCTCAGAATATCTTCTTCCTCATATTCCGCCACTTTGTCAAAATCAAAATTATCAAAACAATTTCTGAAGATCTCCCGCTTCTGGATCATCATATTCCAGTTGAGACCGCACTGCATGACTTCCATCATCAGAAACTCAAACTGCTTCTGATCGTCATGCACCGGAACGCCCCATTCCTCATCATGGTAGCGGATCATTTTTTCATTGCACATACACCAGGGGCACCGCTCCATATTTTCCTTCTTATAGATCATTTCCGCTCCCATCTCATCAGATATTCCTTCTCATCTGTGCTCTCATCTGTGGTTCTTTCTATGATATGAAATCCTTCCCGCTCATAAAATCTGACGGCACGCGCGTTCTTCCGGTATACATTCAGCGTCAGTTCCCGCTTCTCCCCTTTCACAAAATCGAGAAGCGCTTTGCCGATTCCTCCAGACCGTGCTTCCTTTCGGACAAAAATACCCGCGATATATTCCTGATCCAGTCCGACAAATCCCTCAATCTCATTTTTACTTTCATCCACACAGACATACACTTCCGCCTGAAGGAGCATTTCTCTTACCGGAAGGTAATTATTTTCCCAGTACTCTGCCGGAATAAAATCATGGGCATCTCTATTTGCATCCAGCCAGATTTGTGAGACTATGTCGATATCTGTTTTCTGTAATCTTCTTATCATATCCTCTACTCCACAAACGAATGACTCATAATATAAAACGTTTCCTGACTCGGCATCCACTTCTTCTCCATCTTTTCAAGACTGTCGTCATATGCCGCCGCATCCGCTTCGTTTACGTTCATCACAGGGCTGTCCGAATAATATCATTTTCTCCCTTCCAGAGCACCTGGGATCAATTCTTTTACCAGCATTGCAGCAGGATATTTTCCGCCATCCACACAGACATTATATTTCTTGCAGCATTGAAAGCCGCAGCTTACATAGTTGGCCGGGCTTCCAAATATGACGACCACATCATACCCAAGTTCTGCCGCTCTCTGAAAAGAATGCTCTATAAGCATTTTCCCGTATCCTTTCCTCTGATACTCCGGCAGAATACTGACCGGTCCAAAGGTGAGGATCTCTTTCTCCAACCCTGCTTCATCAGTCAGTTTTGCCTTCGTATACATAATATTTCCGATTACGTTTCCGTTCAGTTCCGCCACAAAGTCAAGCTCCGGTATAAAATCTGCGTGCTGCCGCATAATATGGACGAGATAATGCTCCATACATCCCGGCGCATACACATTATAAAAAGCTTTTCTTGTAATCTCTTCTACGATCTGATAATCTGATTCTTTCTCATTTCTGATCTGAAACATGTCTGTTCTCCTTATCGTTCTATTTATTCCTTTTTCTCACACGTAAAATACAACTCATCTTCCGAAAAATGGACTTCCATATTTTTTTGCCTGTAATATTATGAGTTATTCATTTCAGACTGCAAATCTCATTCTGCAAATATTCCAGAAAGGTTCCGGCATGTGCCCCATCCATCTGAGTGTGATAAATTTCATATTCCTTTTTCTGCTGAACCTGACCAGGCTTGTGACGTCTAAAGTTTTGAAAAAGGTGACCATTGGATTCGGCGCCTTCATCCAAAGTTCATATGCCACTGCCCGGCTTGTATCTCTTGGAGCAACTTCCTTCGACATAATGACCTCCCGCAACATCAATTTGACTATTTTGCACTCCGTCTTTATCAATCATATATTTGTACGAGATATTGTAGCATATATCAGCACTGATTTCCATTCCTGCCATATGACCAATTATTGACGGATATTCGTCCCTGTCTTTCTCTCTGCCTTGTCCTGCCCGGCATTTTTCTATCTTTCCCCTGCTGCTTTCCACGTCCTCACCCTTTTCCACAAAAAAAGCAGCCACCACAGGCTGCCTTTAATTTCCCTTTTACTGTCATGCACAGGCGGAAGAATAGGTTTTCTGTTTATTTCCTCCCTGTCCCTTTACTGAAATTTTTCCTTTCGCCTCTGCAATGTCCCGGATGACCTCTCCCACAGCCGGAACTGTAATATGTCCCGACAGCGGATTTTTGATACTGATCACCGGAGTCGTAATATCAGCCTCCACTTCGGATCGTTCAAAAGCCAGATCTGTATCCGTCATTTCACAGTTTACAAGTCTGAGCCCTCTGCAGTAACAGAGAGGCTGCGTACCTATAATCCTACAGTTTTCAAAGGTAACATTCTCGCTGTACCAGGCCAGGTATTCCCCCTTGACTACGCTGTTGCGCACCACAATATTTTTAGCGTGCCAGAAGGCATCTTTTGTATCAAACCGGCAGTTTTCAAAAACAGCATTCTCAATATACTGAAATGAATACTTACCCTGCATATCCACATTCTGAAAATGCAGATTATCAGACCGCATCATAAAGTATTCGCTTTTGGCGGTGCAGTTTTCCATCTTGATCCCCCGCACGGACCAGCCAAACTCAGGAGAGACAATATCGCAGTCTTTCATTTTCACTTCTCTGCACTCCCGAAGTGCTTTAATACCATGAAGCCGGCTATTGGAAATTTCAATATGATCGGAATACCATAAAGCCGCCCGGCAGAGTTCTGTCATCTCTGAGTCAACGATTTCCAGCCCGTGGTCATGCCAGAACGGATATCGAAGATTAAAAAAACAATGTTCCACCTGTACATCCGAACACTCTTTAAATGCGCTTTCGCCGTCGGCAGGGCCGTCAAATAAACAGTCTTTTATTAATATATCCTTGCTGTCGTAAAGGGCACGTTCTTCATCAAAGGTTTTATTCTGTACAATGTTCATAAGAATTTCCTCCTCACTTTGAAAACATTTATTCTGCCGCCATACTTTTCTGGATCTGATAAACCAGATAATCCAGACAGTTAATCCTCTTCTCTTCCCGGTGCACCCGGTCTAAAAGCCGTTTCCTGTGGACGGCTAGAAGTTTCAGCTGTTCCTGCGTATCTCCTGTCTCTTCCAGTTCCATAAAATGTTCTACTGTCTCGCTGTCGCACCCGGCATCCTTCAGGTTCTGTATCGTTTCCTGAAGTAATAAGTTATCTTCCATACCTATATCTCCATTTTGGAACATACCGTTATATTTCCTTTCATTAACAATGTACTGCTAAATTCAATTAATAACAAATACTTATATCCTATATCTATATATAGCAAAAACGGATGCAATTTTCTTGCATCCGCGAGTTCGTTTTTCCGGTTTTCCATTCATTTTTCTTTCTTCAGATGCATCCTCAGATACACCATATCAACAAGCCGACGTCCACCCTCATAGATCGGATGGTCATAATACTCCGTAAAAAATCCTTTCACCACATGGGATCTTTGAAATCCACAGCGTTCATAAAAGGGCACCGTCTCAGGGCTGTCGCCCGTGCCAACCTGCAAAATATCATAACGTACCCGGTAAGCATCTGTGAGAAACCGGATCATTTCCCGCCCATATCCCTGTCTCTGGCATCCGGGCTTTACGGCAAGATTTTTGATCTCCAGTATTCCGTTGCCCTCGTCTGTTACTACACATTCTGCCTTCACACCGTTATCATCAAGGACGTACATGATTCCTCTTTCAAGATAACGGTGGATCATATTCTCCTGCTCATCCGCAAGCAGAAGCAGCTCCAGATACTGCTTCTTATTTTCTTTCACCTCTCTGATCTCATGCTGATTATCTGTAAAATACTGACTCATTGTTTTTCTTCTTTCTGTTCTGGTTCCCCGCAGCCTATGATCACCCACGGTCTATTTTCACATGTAAATCTGGCTTCTATAAATCTTATAGTATCTTAAGTTTTTCACCGTCAACCTGTATAACCTGCTTATCTGTGATTGTCTTTAAGTCCAGCCTGGAATTATATTCTTCAACAGCTTTCCCCGCCGCTTCTCCCATTTCCTCATTTCCGATATGAGGCACGATGTAAAAATCCACCAGACCCAGGCCGGTATAATCTGTCAGATCCGGCGCTTTCTCCGGGCTGTCCATGCCAGAGCAGTAACCAATGTCCGGGCAGGCTATGACTGCTCCCGCGGACTCTCCTATATATAATTTCCCCTTATTGACTTCCTGAACCAATATCTTATCCGCACCGGAACGTCTCAGTTCCTGTAACAGGAAAAACGTATTTCCGCCGCCGATAAATATAATGTCATTTTTCGTCAGCCTGTTTACAATCGACTCATAAGACGCAGCAGAAACGTCCAGCACGTCAACTGTGAGTCCCAGACTTTCCAGGGTGTTTGTCTCATCCTCGATCATTCCCCCTGTTTCTTCCACAATGCCTGCCGTGGGGATATAAGTCACTGTTTTCCCCGCCAGTTCCGGTTTAATTATCTTTACCAGATCTGTAACCTGATAAAGCATAGATACCAGTATCAGTTTCTTCATAAAGCCAGCGTCCTCCTTATTTATATCTTATTTTCTGCATCTGCTGCAAATCTTTCATTGTCAGTATGGACCCCATAATATGTCCGCAGTCCCAGTCGGAAAACTTCTGCGGATCTCTGAAGTAAAGATGTTTAAATATAACACCGAATTCTCCCAGCTCATAAATCGGCATTTTATCTTCATCCGCCCAGCCGCCGGGGAAAGCCCTGCCTGTGCAATAATCTGCAGTTCCACAGCCCATTCAAGCCATTTTTCATTCTTATCCATATGTGAAATTCTCCTACGCAAATAACCGGTACCACTGATATCCAATGTAATAAAACGTCTCCCTCAAACGGCAGAGGAGCATAAAGAAGTATTACGAAAATACTAACCTATGCCAAGTAAACGGGAAATAAGAAACCTCTATGTGAATGGACGAACCATTTGTATAGAGGTTTTCTTTTGCTTCTTAAAATTTTTCAGCGTCCGCAGGACGCGCAGCCGTCACCGAATGGGGACGATCTTGGGGGCTTGGGGGGGATCCCTCAACAAGCATTTTGGCCGGTGCAATCCGGCTAAAATCGCAAAACATGTATATGTTTGCATTGCTTGCCAATCT
>DXDR01000058.1 GCA_019115385.1 Candidatus Mediterraneibacter avicola
TCCTGCGGTTTCCTCCTTCTCCGGCTCTCCTTCCATCTTCCACCTCATCAGCAGCTTCCCGATCTGTTTCGCAATCAGTCCCACCAGCAGGGCCGCCGCCACAGTTCCTTCTCTTACCCCCTGCAGATGTCCGGTAAATGTAAAGGACAGAATACATGCAATCACAACAAGGGTCACGTCAAACCCGACTTTCATATACCCGAATTTGATTTTCGGAAGCACTTTGCAGATTGCCAGCACAACGCCCTCTCCGGCCAGCACAACTACTCCGGCCTTCACTTCCAGGCTGACGCCCGCTGCCACCAGCAGAATTCCAATGAGACAGACAATCCACTGCTGACAGTAAGTACTGCAGTGAATCCCCCGGACCGCCCACACGCCGAAATCCGTCAGGTAGCCGAAGAAAACCGCCACCGGCAGCTGCATCAGCTGGATCGGATGATAATTTCTTCTTAATATCAGAATCTGAAGGAGAATAAACACACAGTGCATAACGATTGTCGCTGTTCCCACCGTCAGCGGCGCGAACAGGCTGACCACATAGGGTACACTTGAAATAGGGGATGTTCCCAGACTGGCTTTAATAGAGAAAGCCACACCAAAGGCCATAATCGAAAGGCCCACGAGAAGAAGCAGATACCGCTTCGCAATATAAACAGGTAATTTGTCCAATTTCCCTCATTCCTTTCATACTGAATATCACAAACAGGCTCGGCACCTGAGATGCCGGGCCTCCGATTACTGTTCTTCCTTCCTCCGCTTCTCCGGGCCCTGTACGATTATGCCGCGCTTGTGCGGTGGAGCTGTTCTCTTTTCAGAGCCTGCTCATACTCTTTTAATTTCTGCCGTGCTTCCGGCCCCATATTCTGAGGAATCTGGATCTCTATCACTGCATACTGATCGCCTCTTACAGACGGATTGCTCATGGAGGCGACGCCCTTCCCTTTCAGGCGGAGTTTGGTTCCGGGTTGTGTGCCTTCCTTGATCTTGCACACTACATCCCCGTAAATCGTCTGGATTCTGGCTTCTCCGCCAAATACCGCCGTAGTATACGGAATTCGGACTGTGGTATATATATCCATGCCTTTTCTGCTGAATCCCGGTTTCTCCAGGACCGTCACTTTCAGAAGCAGGTCGCCCGGCTGTCCGCCGCCGCTTCCGGGCATGCCTTTTCCTCTCAGACGGATGGATTTGCCGGATTCAATTCCGGCAGGGATCTTAATCTCAAGGGACTGTTCTTTCCCGTCAGAGCCTCGCAGATGGATCCGCTTCGTTCCGCCCAGCACTGCCTCGTCGAAGGTTACCTCTATATCTGCGTGAAGGTCTTCTCCCTTCATCTGGAAGCCCCCGCCGCCATATCCGCTGAATCCGCCTCTGGCGCCGCCGGTACGGCCGCTGCTGAAATTACCGTTCTGAAAGCCACTGTTCTGAAAACCGCCGCCCCAGAAACTTCTGCCGGATGCGCCACCGGATCTGCTGCCTGACGCGCCGCCTGATCCGCTGCCTGTAAATGCATCTCCGAATATACTGCGAAGGAAGTCGTCCATATCTTCTCCGCCTTCAAAATGGAATTCCTGATAGCTGCCGCCCGGTCCATAAGACTGACGGTAAGTTCTTCCGCCCTGTCCGCCGAAGCCGCCGGACTGCGGTCCGCCTTCCTCAAAAGCGGCATGACCGAACTGGTCATACAGTTTTCTCTTTTTGTCATCGCTTAACACATTATAAGCTTCTGTAACCTCTTTAAATTTCTCTTCTGCCTGTGCGTTGCCCGAGTTACTGTCCGGATGGTACTTTTTTGCCAGCTTTCTGTAAGCCTTTTTTATAGCCGCGTCATCCGCTCCCCTGCTGACGCCCAGCACATCATAATAATCTCGCTTTGCGCTCATTCTGTTCACCCTCCTTCACAGTATTGTCTAAGAAAAACGAGAAACCTTATTGCCGGCCTCTCGTTCCCTCTCTTTCTATTATATACTATATCATCAAACCTGAAACCCTCAGTGTTCTATTTGTAATATAACACCTATTTTTCGTTCTGTCAAGAATATCATCGAAGAAGATGTTTCTTTTTTGTTTCCTTTCTGTTAATTTTTCTTTTTCTTCTGTCTGACACATTGACAGAAAAACTTAAGTTCTATATACTTTCTTCTATCGGCTTTTCGGAATAATGCCGGGTATGCGCCTGCATTGTACACGATGTTCAGCGGTATGTTTCACACCGTTTCCTCCCGGAGCCGTGATGCACATTTTCAACCATGTTTATGAAAAAGGAAGATACATATGAATTCAGAAAGTAAATCAGAAAATAAAATTTTAACTGTGCCAAATCTGCTCTCTTTATTCCGGCTGCTCCTCATCCCGGTTATTGTCTGGCTGTACTGGTTCCAAAAGGACTATTTTCTCGCCGGAGCCCTGCTGATTCTTTCAGGCCTTACAGACTTGGCAGACGGCTATATTGCAAGGCATTTTAACGCGGTCAGCAATGTAGGCAAAATACTCGATCCCATAGCAGACAAGCTGACCCAGGCAGCCATGCTTTTCTGCCTTGTCACGCGTTTTCCTCTTATGGCGGCGCCCTTTGGATTTCTTGTTATAAAAGAGCTCTTCATCGGCACGACCGGCCTGCTGATGATTCGCAAAACAGGGAAAGTTGTGGGAGCGGATTTCCATGGGAAAGTGGCAACCACACTCCTCTATGCTATGATGATACTCCACATTTTCTGGATTGATATTACCCCGGAGATTTCTGCCGTGACCATCGTCATCTGTCTCATCTCGATGGCATTTACCCTGCTTGTATATGGAAACAGAAATATGAGGGTCCTCCAGGGACAGGATGAGTTATCTGAAAAAAAGGGAACAAAAAAATAAATCCCCCTTGACAGCGGTGTTATACTATAGGTGTAACATAAAAATACACTTAACAATACCTATTTGTCTTACGTTCATATCCACTCACTATACAATGGAAGGCCCGGTCGATAAAAAGTAAATTTTAAGGCGTATATGCCCTTGTATAAAGAGAGTGTGCGAACATAATCGCAAAGTTGAAGGCTGCTAAGCGTGATTCAGTGATTGGAGGAAAAGATAAATGAATACTTTAAAAGCTGAAAAAAGAGACATGACAATCAAAGCCAGGAAACTAAGACGCGAAGGATTTGTTACGGGATGTATATTCGGCCGCGAACTGGCAGAGTCCATTCCGCTGAAAATGGAGAAAGCTTCCGTAGACCGTCTTCTCAAAACAGAAGGGAAAGGCGGACAGGTTATGCTGGACGTAGACGGCACAACATACAACGCGCTGATCAAAGAAGTTGACTTCAACCCGCTGAAGGGAACCATTGACGAGATAGATTTTCAGGTGCTGGTAAGCGGTGAAAAAGTACACTCTACAGCAGAAATCCACCTGGTCAACCATGAAAAGCTAGCTGCCGGCGTAGCCCAGCAGATGCTCCACGAAGTATCTTTCAAAGCTCTTCCGGCCGCGCTGGTTGATAAAATACAGATTGATATCGGCGATATGAAAGTTGGCGACACTCTCAAAGTAAAAGATCTGGACATCGCCAATAATAACGAAATAGTTCTGACTACAGACCCGGAAGATGTAGTGGTAACCATCACAGAAGTACATGGCGCCACAGCATCTGAAGATGGGGCAGAAGGAGAGGCAGCAGCAGAATAAAAATCCTCTTCTTATCAGACCAACTAAAATTTAAAACTCTTACAAATATTCAAAATATTGCTGATCTTGATACAAAACAAAAAATCTGAGATAAAAACACATAAAAGCTGTTTTTGTCTCAGATTTTTTTATATACCCATAATATTCTGACTGCTTTATCAAAAGGGGCCTGACCCCTTTTTTCTGTATTGTCTGAATTGTGCCGCCATTATTGTGATTAAGGCGCTGGCGGACAGGAGCAGGATTATGTCCATGATTCTGGTCGGATCGCCTGTCTGGGCTGCGCCGAGTATTTCCTGCGCCCAGTTTTCCTGATTTTCCGGTTTTTTATCCGGTTTCTCTTCTTCGCAGGCTATCCATTCGGTTTTTGGCTCTGCCGTGACAGTCCACAGTGTATTTCCCTCTGTGTCCCGGGACGGTATGCTTATGAGAAATGGGGCGGAGCGAAAGCCTGTTTTCTGCCCGTTTTCTTCCCAGATGCGGTCGCTGTCCTGATAGATCAGATACATTCCCATATCCAGCTTTTCAAAGGATACGCGCCCGTTATCTCCCGTTTTTTCTGTTTGTCCGGGAATGGCGTTTTCTAACGCATAGTCCTGCAGGCGTTCTGCATTTTTTTTCATCTGGGATGCGCCCGTGTCTTCAAATGTTATTCCCGCATCCTGAAATGGCTCTGTAAGCGTCCACTCGCCGTTGACCATGACTGCCGCTTTGTGGATGTGAAAGACAGTGTCCGACAGGTTGATTTCTGTTCCTGCAGGTGTTTTTCCGTGGAAGTATATTGTCAAGGTTCCTGTATTTTCTGCCGCCGCGCCCTGCATTCCTGACAGGAAAAGCATCAGGAATACGAGGCAGGCTGCCAGCCGCCTGCAGTGTGTTTGTCTCATCTTCATTTCTTCACCTTCTGTCATTTCTTCTTTTTCTCCGGCTCCGCTTCATTTGTCCTCTGCGCCCCTCCCCGGGGGGATAAACCTTTTTTCCGCCGTTTTTCCTGTTCCTGCGGATCATCCACACGATAAATATAACTGCCAGGACAAAAAACGCAATGAGCAGTACCCTTACCTCAAAGGGGATCTTCAGCCCGTGACTGACTGCGTCTGCTTCTCTGGCGGCCGCTTCTTCGTATGGGATCCGGTGTCCGCGTATCAGCAGACGGTGCGTGTTGACCGCATATGGGGTACAGGTGACCAGGGTGGCATAATCTTCGCCCGGAATGATAGATAATTCTTCCGTCTCCTCCGGCAAAACCGTCAATATCTGGTCCACTTCGTATGCAAGATTTTCTCCCAGCACTTTAATATAAAAAATATCTCCTTTTTCCAGTTCATCCAGATCTGTGAAAAGCATTTTTGATGGCAGACCTCTGTGCCCTGTGAGAACGGTATGGGTACTCTCTCCGCCAACTGGAAGGGATGTCCCTTCAAAATGTCCCACACCCGACTGAAGTACATTTTCACTTGTCCCGTGATAAATCGGAAGTTCCACATCAATCCTGGGAATACGCACATACCCCATCATTCCGTCGCCGTCTACATTCAGCAGCGAGGCATAATAGGCGTCCATTTCATCCTTTATCGGTGAAAATGGATCCAGCAGTTCAATATTTCCAAGCATTTTTTCATTGTACTGCCTGGCCGCTGCAAGCATCTCTTCCTTTTCTTCCCGGCTCAGCTTTACAACTTCTTCATCATAGCGTGATACCACACGGGAACTGTTTTTTTCATATAGATAATTACTTACCGTGGGGTATAACAACACGGAGAGTGCAACCAAAAGAACCAATATGCGGATAATATCAAAAATCCTTCTTTTCCTTTTTCCTTTCATTCCACTCTCCCTGTTGTTATGCAGGAACCGCCCTTTACAGGCAGTTCCTGCATTGTGTTTTACTGTCAGATATCTTACATTTTCTTATGCATTACTTTCTGCCGCGGGATGTCCTACCGTTCTTCCTGCTTACCGCAAAGCTTACAGCTACTGCGATAATAAGCACGGCTCCGATGACTGTGAAGATAATCGTTCCGACCCCGCCGGTTTCCGGAAGGATCGTTCCGGTACTGTTTTCAATATCAATGATCTTGTCTGCTTCATCTGTATCATCTTTCGATACTGTCCACGTAGTTGCCCCGGTCTTATCAATCGTAATCTTTACCGACTTCGTAATCTTGTTATATCCATCCGGCGCGTCTGTCTCTACCAGCCAGTATGTACCCGCTGCCAGTCCGTTCAGACGAAGGTTATACCCAGCGCCAACCGCTTCCGCTTTTGTTACCATATCCATAACGCCGGACTCCTGATTTTCCGCAACTGTGTAATTTCCGTCTGAACCTGTTACTTTGATCGCCTTATCTTTGTTGTCCGGACTTGCAGCGTCTGTCGCATTTGTATAAAGACGGAAGGTTGCTCCGCCCAGCATGGCATCGGTCTTTGTTTCTGTCTTGTTGATATCCAGCGGATATGTCGGCGTATCTTCTTTGACCGGCGTTGTATTCACCGTACTGTCCGGATCGTTTCCGTATTCCAAGGACGCGCTGTTGTGCGTATCCACTACGGCGCCGGAATTAACCTTTGCATAATAAGTTACTGTAAATGTCTGTCCCTTGCTGGCCTGGTTTGTGCGAATCCATTCAGACAGATCCAGCGTCATCGTCCGGTTTCTGCTTCCGGAAAGCACTGCATTTTTGGATTCTTCCGCGCCGGCTCCGATTTTAACGGAAACACTGTAATCTGTACCGGATACCGCAGTTCCGTCCTCATCTGTCACAAAGTCCAGTCCATCTGTCAGCTGGTCGTGGATGATATACTGATAATTCCCATATCCAGTTGTATCCGGGATGGTTCCTGTAATTGTGTATGTGACAACCTGACCGATCTGAACAGACTCGGCGTCTGCCTCTTTGGTAATACTGGGAGCCTCCCCTTTCAGATCAACCTCTGCCCCTGTTGCCTGAGCTACAGTGACAAGTGAAGACTGAAGCTCTTTTGTGCCACTCTGATAGACAAGATAATATCCGTAGTCCAGACCCGTAAACTTATGCTCCGTCACATCCCCGAGTTTCCCGGAGGTCTTAGTTGCTCCTGTCCCCGCTGTAAGCGCCGCCGCTGTAAATTCATCTGCAAACTTCTGAAGTTCAGCTGAATTTTCAGTCATCGCAGCCAGCGCATTATACAGCTCGTCGCTGGTCGCTGTAGACTCTTCTCCGAGCGCCGCTGCAATGGCAGCTTTGTATGTATCGTTTACCGTGTAACCATATGCATCGCCGTTTACAGATACGTCAAAGAGCTTATACACCGAAATCGTCTGATTCTCCAGCGTATTATCTGCATTGACTTTGACTGTTAACTCAGCATTTTCCCCTGCTGCAAATGTCGTGATCCCCATTGTCAGAACCATGGCTGCGGCCAGCAGAAATGCAAGCATTTTTTTAAGTTTCTTCATCTTTCTCTCTCCTTTTTATATTTTTTAGAACATGCCGTCCCTCTATATGAAACCGGAATCTCTTCCTGTTCATATCAAAAATAGTTTTCCTGCAGCTGCAAGGCAATCGCATAGCGCTGCCGCACCTGCTTACTGCCGCATGCGTCTGCGCCCTGACCCCCGCCTTCTGCGCCGTTGTCCAGATGACGCGATGAGCGAAACACCCACGCCTGCAACCAGTCCGGCGGAAAGCACATACAGGAAGATCGTTCCCATGCCTCCCGTCACCGGGAGCAGTTCACGCCATGGCAGTGAATTGGTCACTGTAATGGTAAAACCATCCTCGGAATTCTCAATTCCTGTAAGTTCATAGCCGTCCGGCACATTTGGCTCCCGTATTTCATATGTGATCCAGTATTTTTCTCCCTCCGATCCTGTCTCATAGGCCGGCAGATTTTCAAAGATATACTGCCACGTATTTCCGGTATTTTCATGGTCTTTCTCTGTCAGTGCAATATCCTGCAGTTTAACTGTAACTGTCTGTCCGTCTGCTCCGGTGTATGTCTTCCACAGTTCCAGGATCAGTGAATCAGGGCGTTTCCCAGACTGGTTATTGTTGTCTTTCCAGACCTTATTAATTGTCAGGTCGATGAACTCGTCGCAGGGATCCTGCACATCCGGCGGTTCCGGCGTCTCAGACGTCCCGTTTTCATAGGTCGGAGTGCCGTCCATCAGCTTTGCTTCCGCGCTGCTTACATATGCTGCAAGAGGAATATTCTGGGTACCAGGCACGCTGCTCTCCATTTCCACGCCATTTAACTGTGCGAAACGTTGCACACTTCCATAGTGATGGATCACATAGATATTCGACCAGTCTGCTTCTGTCTCAAATCCTTCCGGGCTGATATTGGTAAGTCCTGTATATTCCGCCCCTGTATTGCGGTAGATCTTGTAGATATTCTGATTCCCTACGATCTTATCCTCGGTGTTTCCCACCTCATCATAAACCGAATCAAACGCCAGCTCTCCGATAAACGGACCGGTCACATCAGCCTCGCCTTTCACTGTATCGCAGTAAATCATGCTGTTGTTTTCCAGCAGCCCTTCATTGTTGTAACCGATAAATCCGCCGGTCTGCCCGCTCTTATCCGTGCTTGCCGCCGGGGAAGTATTGCCTGCCCCGCCCCCATACACGTCATAGCCATCCGCGATACCCGCCACCGTACTTCCGGCGATTTTTGTCCGGTTTGCCTTGATGAGACTTATCTTGATATCCGGGTTATTTTCTATTGCATCCTCATCTATCTTGCCGTCATAATACGGAATCTCCACACTGGAATCCCCGATATTCACAACCAGGAATCCATTGCCTGATTGCACCTCGTCTTCAGAGAGCCTCACTTCAATCGGCAGTCCCAGCAGGTTCAGTGCGATCACATTGCCGTCCCCTAATAACTGGAGCTTAATAATGCCAAGATTTATCTTTATCCCGCTTCCCAGTCCCGTCAGTCCGCTCTCTCCTACGATCTTCAATATCTCGTTAAGAACTGGAACCAGCACTTTCAGCAGAACTGAGCTAACTTCGATATCCGCCAGATATGCATAGCTTGTCTCTCCCGCAAAGCCGCCGGCCGTCTGGCCGCTGGCAACCTGTTTTAAATGAACTGCATCGCAGTTCTCTACTCTTGCCAGATCAGCATAACCGATCACACCGCCTGCTCTCTGCCGTTCTCCCTGCGCGCTCTTCACGGTATAACCCTCTGTCATGCCGCTGACAGAGCAGTCGGTCACAGTGGAGCCAAATACATCAAGCACTCCGGCCGCACCGTTGAGCAGTCCTTCTGCCGCTTCCACCTTATCCAGGTCGACCAGACCGCTCTTGCCGGAAAGTCCGATAAATCCGCCGGTATTATTCAGGCCCCTCACGGCATTCAGGTTCGACACTGATGTATCTTCCACCGTAGCGTCCAGAAAACTTCCGGCAAAGCCGCCTGCATTTCCAGAGTACAGTTTTGCGTCCAGCGTCCCTTCTTTGTAAGCCGTATTGGCGCTTACTGTCAGCCCGTCGTCTGCGGAGCCTGTTACAGCTGCGCCGAAAATGTATGTGCGGAACATATCCGCCACGCTGAGTTGTCCGAGTTCCAGAAGCCCAAGTATTCCCGTCGTCGTATCGCTGCTGCCTACAGAAGCTGCGCTTCCCACATCAGCAACACCCACATAGCCTCCGGCATGGTTTCCCCCGGTCACCTGACGAAGATTCTCCACAGAAGTTCCAACACCGTCCAGCAGATCGTCTCCCGGGAACCATGTATCTTCCTCCTGGCTGCTTCCTTCCTCTTCCGGCGGAATCTCCCGCCTGCTTCCGATCACGGCTCCGGTTATGCTTCCGGCAAAGCCGCCTGCCGCCAGTGCATATCCTGTTTCTCCGGCTCTGTTGTCATAGGCTCCGTTTACAATAATTCCCCAGTCATCCCATGCTTTCACATGAGCGTCGTCAATGGTGGAAACTGTGGCATTGAGCACCTGCGCCAGATCGTCGGTGGCATTTCCGATCAGATATTTTAAGATTTCATTTAGCAGACCGGAATCCGCCGTATTCAGGTCAAGGGCGCTTCCCGACTCAATCTGCCCGGCATAGCCTCCCACATAATAGGTACCATCCACTCTCCTGAGATTCTCGATATCGTTCGCCCTGCCGCCGTCCTTCATGCCGATCTGTCCGCCGATCATATGTCCCACATAGCCTCCGGCATAACCGACAGATGGACTGTTCTCCTCTTTGATGCCGTTTGCAGTGATCCTTGCTCCTGACTGATACCCTATGGCTGTTCCGCCGTTTATGACCGGGACGAAGGTGTTGAGAAGTCCCAGATTATTGACGACATTTAATTTTCCGATCTCGATATCACCCACGTTCGCCACGCTGCCGGTGAGCATCTCGCCGGCAAAGCCGCCGGCGCTTCTCAGCGCGGTAACATTTTTCACATCCTGTGCAAGGGCGTTTGTCACCACGCCGCCTTCCATGCGTCCGGCGTAGCCGCCGGCCGCGCCGCCCTCTGTGCTCATATTCCCGGGCTCGGTCCGCCCGGCGGTCACATCATAGCCATAAGCGTATGTATCTATATATTCTTCCAGCAGAGCGTCACTGTCCATCCCCTCCAGGGGAAGATCTGCTGCGATCTGCTCCAGACGGTTTCCGTAAGCTTTATCGGAACCGACGAATTTCACCCAGTCGTTCCACTCCTCCACCGTCAGCCCACGCAGAGGCCCGTAAACCCCTGTGTTCGTCTCTGTGGGATAGACCGCCTTGAGCACAGATACCGGATTCTCCACTTTAATCAGCCCGAACAGTACCGACAGGGAACCTGTATCCGCCACATTTCCCGCTTCCATCAGGCCGGTAAATCCGCCTGCGTATTCACCGCCGTATACAGCCCGGAGACGGTAGACAGCCGCTGTTTTCTCTGCGCTTCCTTCAATCCGTCCGCCCACGCTGTGCCCCGCATATCCTCCGGCCATGCCTCTGGCCCGGATCACAGAGCCGTCGTCTGACGTGGCAGTCAGCCCATCCGCCCAGACATATCCTCCGCAAGGCACTGCCGTCGCCTTGCTTTCATTTATGATCGGGATAAAACTCTGAAGCACACTTGCCAGGCTGCTTACATTTACAAATCCGCTCAAAATATTGACGTCTTTTACAACGGAAGCCACATCTCCGGGCTCCATCGTTCCAACGTAACCTCCTGCGCTTTCCTGACCTACGATATAGGCAAAATTCAGTGCATCCGAATTTATAATCTGTGTTCCCTTTGCCGCACCGACAAAGCCTCCCGCATGGCCGATAGCATCCGTCTTCCCCTCTGTAGTCTGCGCGTCTCCTGACGCCAGAATGCTGAATCCTCCCGGGCATCCCTGAACATTACTGTTTTCCACTTTTGAGGCAGCAACCGAAAGGCCTTCCACAAGATCTCCAATCTCGATCGCGCCCAGCAGAGAAAGCCCGTCGCCCACCGAGGCCGCATTGCCGATATCCAGGGCCCCTGCATATCCACCTGCCGACGATGCGGCCCGAACCGCATATTCTTTGGCATTGAGCATATTGCCATCGTTTACATCCGTATATTTCAGTTCTTCTACATTACTGTTCCTGATCTGCACGCCCCGGCCATATCCGAGGAAACCGCCTGCGTAGCTTTCCTTTGTATCTGTCGCAAGGACAGAATAACCGGCAGGCTCTCCTTCGCCGTCAAGAGCCGACTGTACGCCGGCGTCATATATATACGGGACGTATACGTCCAGCACCCGCACCAGATTGCCGACGTCAGCCTGAACCAGGCCGCCCAGCAGATCCAGGCCGCCTGCGTCTGCAAGTCCGCCGGTGTACACGCTTCCGCCAAAGCCGCCGGCATAACTTCTCCCCTCAACTTTTTCCAGTCCTTTTACCGCATAGCCGTCATAGCCTTCGGGAAGGTTTTCGTCTTCTTCCAGCTTATTGACCGCGCCGCTCTGGAAATCTCCGGCAAAGCCGCCTGCAATATTGCCTGTCACCTGAGCATCCCCACTGTTTGACACAAAGCTGACCTGGCACCCCGTGTATTTCGGCACCAGATAATTCACTGCATTGACCAGTCCGTTGATATCTGCAATTCCGGGAGCCTGGACTCCCTCATCTGTGATATCCGCCAGACTGCTGGCCATAGACTGGGCCGCAAACCCTCCTGCAATGCCGCTCTGTGTATCTGTGGATACAGATCTCAGTTTATCTACGCGGCAGTTTACCGTCTTGGTGCTGGCACTAATGCCGAGGAACCCGCCTGCAATATTTACATTCACATCACTGACCTCACCGGATTCTGGCTTTCCAGTTACAGTAAATCCATCTTCTATGCCGGACACGCTGCTGTCCGCTATCTTTGTCTCAATAGCATCAGCCACACTCAAAAGGCCGCTGACGCTGATCAGGTCTAAACCGAGAATATTCAGGCCTCCGCTGCTCGCCAGGCTTCCGGTTCCCGTAACAGCTGCAAATCCCGCTGCCCTTCTGTCTGATGAGGCTTCCCGCAGATTGATCAGTTTCACCCCTGTGATCGAGCCGCCCACAGCCTCACCGAAAGCGCCGCCTGCGTTCTCCCCGGCTGATACTTTATAGCCTACCGGAATATCCTGACCGGCTTCTGCTCCTGAAATACTTACATCTGCCACATCAAAAGACATGTAATTCCCAAGCGAAAGGGTTGTATCTAACAGGCCGCCCGCGCTTGCCACCTGAAGCTGTCCGGCAACGCCGCCTGCATCTTTCCTGTCTGCGGAAACTAACGATAATCCTGTAAGAGAATTTTCTCTCGCCTTTCCGGTATACTCTACTGTTCCCTTTTTAAAAGGCCTCAGTTCGCTGAGAAAAGCCTGCTCTGATTTCTTCATGATCAGCCCGTCCGACTTTCCGACCAGACCGCCAGAGTAGGAGTCTGAAGCTGTTACTGTAAGGTAATCTCCCTCTACTTTTGCCCCGTAAATCTCTGCGGCCTTGACGCCTACAAGTGAAAGGAGGTCTCCCTGATTGTCTCCGGTAAGAAGCGTACTCAAAAGTTCTTTCACAGTATTCAAAAGGTTTTTATCATGTGTGCCAAATGTTCCCTGCAGTTCTGCATTGATTCCCCATCCTACCGTACTGCAGCCTGTAAGTCCGCCTACAGAAGTATTTCCGCTGACTTCTTTTACCCCGATAACTGTGGGATCAACAGCATAACTGTTGGCAAGCACTCCCGTGAATCCTCCTGCATAAGCGCCTGATATCTGCACTTTCAGAGGTATATTCACCTCGCACCCTGCCGCTACAGACTGGAAAGCTGCGTCGGCCAGATCCACACCCAGTGAGTTTAGACCCCCCTTCAGTTCCGAGTTCACTACTGCGCCGCTGAACCCGCCGCCGAAGTCGCTTGCTTTAACCGTAAGTTCTGTCTCAGACGACACCGCGCAGTTCTTCACCGTGCTTCCAATCTGGCGTCCGGAAAACGCTCCGTTGAACTTTGTCGTGTCACTTCCGATCTCAGTCTCTGAGATACCTGTCACTTTACAGTTTTCAACAACAGGATTGTAATAGCCAACAGGAAGCAGATTGCCCACATCAAGCAGCCCGCCGTTTAAAAGCAGGGTAATAAGGTCACCCAGGCCGAGTCCAGGAATAAGATTAAGAACATCGGACAAAAATCCCAGCAGCTCTCCAAGTCCGCTTAATAGAAAATCATACCGTGTCGTACCTTCAATCTGCCCGACAAAGCCGCCTGAAATATCCTGTGTATTACCCAGTACCATTAAATTTCTGACTTCACAGTCAGAGACAACCGCATCTCCTAAGATACGCCCAGCAAATCCGCCTGTTGCAAATGTTGACGGGTCATTCTGAACTCCTGTGAGAAGGTTTACCAGCCATCCTAAAAGAAGACCAATAAGAGAAAAATCATCCTTTATTTTTGAAGACTCGTTGGATACGCTGACATTCTGAAGAATCAGATGAGATACTTCCGCTGTTCCCAAACTGACCGTATCTGTCACATTGCTCTCATTTGCGATAGTCCCGAAAAAACCAATCCCCACATACTCGTCGATCGGAAGTTCCCCGGATTGCACGACATTGATATTTGAAATCGTCACGGAGGTATCTTTGACCATATTCAGGCGGCCTTCCATCGTACCGGAAAACATCAGCGGATTCCACGGTTCATTTCCCAAGTCAATATCCCGGAAGATGATATAGTTCTCATCTGTATCGTATGTGTGTCCTGTATCCTCGATGTCCATGTCCGGGTCTATCGTACCTTTATTCTCCCCGGTCTGTATTACGCCGCATCTGCCAGTCAGCGCCCCAGAGGCACTATCTGGATTTCCAAACTCAAAAGTCTTGTAGCCGTTTTGTTCTTCCAACAGATCGGCATCTCCACCATAGAGCATGATGGGATCCCCATTTTCATAGTCTATCTCCCAAGTAAATCCATTTAGCCTTGCCTGATATATCGCAGAATACACCTGCTGCCCGCTCCCAATTGCCGCAAGCTGCTGTTTATTTCCAATCAGAATATATTCTTCTCCATCGGCCGGATCCTGATAGATAACCTGCCCCTTAAAATCTCTTCCCTCTGTCTCTCCTCCCTCTGCCAACACCTGTGCTTTCAGTTCCGGTCTCTCCGCCGTGAACTCCTCCGCCAGCACATAGTTATGCTCCGGGCTGTAGGTCAGATAATCCTGCGCCGCCGCGCTGTCGTCCGCCGGATTGCCGTCCGGGTACACGAACTGACCCATGCCGAACTCCTCCGCGATCATATCATGAGACATGACCGGCTCCTCCGCTGCTGTTTCAGAGCAGATCACATCAAGCTGATAACTGTTGTAAATATAAATTGTATCTGTGGAACTGTCATAGAGCGGTGCATCAACTCCTGCTCCGCCGCCGGAGAACGTCCCTGAGAATCCTTCCGGCAAAGTCCAGATTTCCTCGCTGCTGAGCGCAATGTCGCCCATCAGTTCATAGGAGGCATCAGGGCTGTATGTGATCTGCATTTGATCTGACGTTACGGCTTCACCCTGTCCAAACGTATCCGCCTGGCCGTCCTTTGACATCACCGGCTGTCCGCTCCCCACTGCCTCAAGTTGTTCCAGCGTATAGATTTTTATGATTCCATTTTCATAAAGGGCAGGAAATTCCCCTGTTCCTTCTGTTTCACTGCTGCTCAGAATTTCAGTTTCACTTTCTGTTCCACTTTTTTGTTGATTTTCATTTTGAGAAGAGTTATTTCCTGTGCCAGAATAGACAATATTCCCTTCTGCCGTCGGATCACCGGCGGCAGAAGGGGATATATTTACGTTTTCATCAGTATTTATTTTCGTAAAAACAGCGACATTTTCCAGGGAGTCCTTCTGACGGGCTTCCTCTCTTTCCGCTGCATAAACTGGCACTGACTGAATCAGCATACCCGCACAAAGAACCCATGCGGTAGTTTTCATCCATCCCTTTTTCATTAACTCTCCCACTCCATACCTTTATCACTGTCTTTATCTTCCAGCAAATATCCCTCATCAAAAACGCACAAAATATTCATTTATCTTTCTCGCGTTTTTGTATTATTTTACCACAAAAATCATTTAAAAACAATATTAACTTCACCTCTGCCTAGAACGGCCCATATCCGATCCCATAAGCGATCATTACAAGTACAAAGGCACTGACTATGAATCCCAGATATATCTTCCAGCAAAATTTCAGCCAGGAGCCGTAATCGACTCCGCACATGGACAACTGGATCGCTGCGCTTCCCGGCCAGAAGCTGTTGGTAATGCCGTCGCCGTACTGGTAAGTGAGCACCAGAACCTGCTGGTTGATATTGAGAATCTTTCCAAGTGGCTGAAGGATCGGCATGACGATAACTGCCTTTCCGCTTCCCGACACCACCAGAAAATTGAACAGTGTGACAAACAAAAATATAATGAGGAGCGCAAGGATGGCGCTCTTATTTTCCAAAAGCTGAGCCATGCCATGCACGATCGTATCCATAATGCAGGCCTGATTCATCAGCACGACTACCGACTGGGCAAGCCCTACGGCAAATGCAGCGGCAAATACCCTGACCGCGCCTTTACAGAAGAGCTGGCACGCTTCGCTTGGCCCGAACTGAAAGATCACCGCCAGCAGAATTCCCATGATCACATAGATTGCCGCAATCTGCGGAAACGACCACCCCAGCCGTATACATCCGTATCCCTGAGCGACAATAATCCCAAGGAACACAAGAAGCCCCAGTGCTTTCCTGACAGTCATCTTCTCCCCGTCTGCCGCCTGATTTTCGGCTTTTTGATTTATGTACTCGTCTTTCATCAGGCTGAGTCCTGGATTTTTCTTTATTTTCCGGCAGTATGCATAAAGCCCTGCCAGGCCGATCACATAAAAGACGGCCAGCCCTGCGGCGCGGAATCCAATTCCCGAAAACAAAGGCAGTCCCACGATCTGTTGGGCCACTCCGGTGGTAAATGTGTTCATCAGACCGGAGGTAAATCCCACCGTGCTCCCCACGATCGCAAGTCCGGCTCCCACCATTCGGTCATACCCCAGAGCAAATCCGATCGTCACTGCCAGCGGATAGAATGGATACGCCGCCTCTCCATAGCCCAGCACGCCAAAAATCACGAAAACCGTATAAAAGATGCATACCACAGAAAATTCTTTTCCCTTTGTCTTTTTCAGGATCGCGCTGATGCCGGCCCCGAAGGCTCCGCTGACCTCCAGGAGATAGATCATTCCTGAACTGATAAAAAGCGTTCCCATAATTGTAGCGCCGTTTACAAATCCAGTGTAAATGGCCTCAAAATAATCCATAAATGTGATTGGATTTTCATTTTCCACATAAGAAAATGTATCCGGGTCGATCACCGTAATTCCTGCGGCGTCCTCGAATCGCTCATACATTCCGCTGGGTATGATGTAAGACAGCACAACAATAAACAGCATAATAGCCAGAAGAATGATAAATACATGAGGCATATGAAAGCCCTTTTTCCCTGTTTTCTGTTTCATTTTCAGTTCGTCCTCCTATATTCTCTCAGCCAGGACGCCGCTACATTGGCATATACCGCCGCACCGACGGGCAGCACAGATTCATCCAGTACCATGCGCGGGCTGTGGAGCGGGGCATTTCCCGGCGTTCCTGCCCCGATAAACGCAAACATCCCCGGAACCTTTTCCGTTACATATCCGAAATCCTCTGTTCCAGTCATCGGCAGAATCTCAGACACCTTATCTTCTCCCACGATTTCCTGGATATACGGTACCGCCGCCCGGCAGAACACCTCGTCCGTCCATGTGCAGGGCGTGTGAAATACCGTCAGTTCATACTCCCCATTCCACGCTTTCACATAATGGTCGATCACTTCCGGGATCCGCCTCGTCAGATGAGCCGCTGCCTTTACATCCTGCGTGCGCAGGCCGATGTGGAGCTCCGCCTCATCAGGAATAATATTAACTGCCGTCCCTCCTTTTGCCACTCCGCAGGTCAGCGCCACTGCAGCAGCCGGATCTGCTTCCCGCGTGGCAAGAAGATTGACCGCCTGATAAAGCTGATTCATAATCATCAGCGGATCCGTGCAGAGCTGGGGCTGAGAGCTGTGTCCTCCCTTTCCTTTGATTTTCACGATAAATGTATCCAGTGAAGAGGAATTTACACCAATGGAGTAGCCAACCTGCCCCACACGGTCCACAGACTGGACATGGAGTCCGAAAGCCGCATCCGGCCTTGGATTTTCCAGGGCGCCGTTTTCTACCAT
This sequence comes from Candidatus Mediterraneibacter avicola, assembly GCA_019115385.1. Taxonomy (GTDB): domain Bacteria; phylum Bacillota; class Clostridia; order Lachnospirales; family Lachnospiraceae; genus Mediterraneibacter; species Mediterraneibacter avicola. Next base: position 17,406 of record DXDR01000058.1, read on the forward strand.
AATCCGGGCCCCCGCCCCGGTTTCCTCCCCCGGCTGGAACATCAGCTTTACCGTTCCCTGAAGATCTGATTCCATTTCTTTTAGGATCTGGGCCGCCCCCAGGAGCATGGCCACATGACTGTCGTGGCCGCACATATGGCTGCATCCGCTTTCCGAGCGGAACTCCAGACTGTTTTCCTCCCGCACAGGAAGCGCATCCATATCTGCCCGCAGCAAAATGCAGGGCTCTCCCTGTCCGATCACAGCCGTCACCCCCGTGGCTCTCTCCATACGCGGGAATCCCGCGCTCACATAGTCTTTTATCATCTTCTCCGGCAGAGGTCCGCCGCATGGCTGCCAGGAAATCCCCATCTCGTCCAGCCGCCTGCAGATATACCGGCTGGTCCTGGGGAGATCTGTCCCGATCTCAGGCATCTGATGCAGCTGCCTCCGGTCCTCTCTGATCTGCGGCGCAAGCTGATCTGCGCGCCTCCTGATTTTTTCGGCAGTCCACTTGTTATTTTCCATAGCTGGTCTCCTTTAAAATAAAAAACTCCGAATTTCTGATCTTCCATCTTCGGAGCTGCATTTATAAATATAATGAGAATTGTATAATTATACTAATGTTATCACTTTTACAGCTATTTATCAACGTTTCCATAAAGTTTTCCCCGGACCGGCAGACAAAAGATTTGCATCACACAGACTGAGAAGATCAGATTTTCCGACTATGTGCCGCTCACCGCCTGACAAATCTCCTCACTTCTGGTATGATAGTAGAAGCGGTTTAATCAAAGGAGAGTGAAACAATATGTCTGCAAACAGGCAGCTATTTATTAACGGAAAGATTTTTACCTCTGACAGCGGTCGTCCCTACGCGGACGCAATGGCAGTAGAAAACGGGCGTATTATGTGGATCGGGCCCCAGGCGGAAATGCCGGAGGCATTTCGTGCAGCGCCGCCTTCTGCTGTGAATGCAGAAGCCCCGGAAGTCACAGATCTGGGCGGCAGACGGGTGATCCCGGGATTTATCGACGCTCATATGCACCCGGTCATGCTGGCGGATATGCGAAAACAGATCACCGTCATGCCGCCTGAGATCAATTCCATAGAAGAACTTAAAACAGCCATACAAAAACGCCGTTGTGAGCAGCGCCGGGGAGAGTGGATCAGCGGCTGGGGCTACGATGAACACGGGCTGAAGGAACAGCGCTCTCCCACCAGATATGATCTGGATCAGGCCTGCAGCGATTCCCCGGTTTATATGCTGCGCACCTGCGCACACATATGCTGTGTCAACAGCATGGCGCTGAAACTGGCAGGCATTGACCGAAATACGCCGGATCCGCCGGGCGGCGAGATCGAGCGCAGCGAAGACGGCGAACCGACAGGCGTTCTCAGGGAAAACGCCCGCAGCCTTGTCTCCGTCCTTCTCCCTCCCGAATCCCGGGAGCAGAAAATCCAGAACATTCTGGAACTGGGGGAACTCCTCACCTCCCAGGGGATCACGGCTATCTGTGATATGGGCAATCTTGACCGGGAAGACAATTTCCCGATCTATAAGGCTGCGGAGGAGAGAGGATTTCACCAGCATGTGGGGGTTTATTATATGTGGGATTTCTTCGCCGACGACAAAGATTTTCATATTCCGCCGGAATATCTGGATCGGAAACAGAACATCTTTGCCGCAGGGCTTAAACTGATCGGAGACGGGAGCGTTTCGGGCCGCACAGCATGGATGGACCGGCCTTATCCGGGCTCCGGAGGAGACTGCGGCATCTCTGTGTGCAGCGACAGCCTTGTAGAATCTGCAGTTTCTTTCTGCAAAGAAAATCACTGCCAGCTTTCTATGCACGCCATGGGCGGACGGGCGATTTCCCGAATGGTCGACCGTGCCTGCAGGGAGGCAGGCTGGACTTTGGAAGGCATCCCCTATGTCCGTATTGAGCACGCTACCGATCCGTCAGACGACAGCCTTGAGAAAGCGGCAGCACACGGGATCTCTCTTGTAACGCAGCCCATCTTTCTCTATGCGGAGAGCAGAAGCTATCTGGACAATCTGGGCGGCGAATGGACAAAGCAGTGCTATCCCATCCGCCACATTCTTGATAAAGGGGTCACTCTGGGATTTTCCACGGACGCCCCCGCCACCTTCTGGGCTGTACCCTCAGATCCATTTCCCGGTATCAAGCTGGCTGTCACCCGGACTGCGGCTGACGGCACTGACTGCGGAAAAGGACAGGCTATAGACGTAGAAACAGCCGTCACGCTTTATACGGCCGGAGCGGCACAGGCCGCTGGATTCCCAGAACTGGGGAGGCTGCTTCCCGGTTACCATGCAGATTTCGCCGTGCTAAGCGATGACATCCTGAACATTCCCCCGGAAGAGATCGACCAGATCCGGGTCGAAGAGACCTACATCGGCGGAAAATGCGTTTACCGCCGAATACCGCAGCAATGATGCAGGACACGCCTGCGGGCAGTTCACGGCCAGATCATTAATGAGGCGAATCTATAAAACAAAGATATAAAATGAGAAAAGAGGAATAAATATGTTTGAATTACCCAGATACAAAAAACCGGATTTCTCAGATCCAAAGTATGTCAATGCCCCTGATGCTGCATGGGAAGAAGTCGCATCAGACGGCGTAGCGCCGGAAAACTATCACAGTACTTCCATGTACCCGGAATATTTTAAGATCAACGGGATATGGACGCTGGCAGAAGAAAGCCGTATGGATTCCAGCGTTGTCCTTCGGGATAACGGCAGACTGGACGTGGTGGAAAACCGCAATCTGAAAAAGGGAGACAAAGTGATCCTGGGCCGCACGGAAAACGGGGAAGAAGGTATCTACCTGCACAGCGCCGGTTTTGAATCGCCGGACGAGACAGAAAGCGACCAGTTCGTCTTTCGTCAGGGCCGCAGCCGGGAGACATCCTTTGCCAGGGACTATGACCGCCTGTTTGAACTGCTCAAATACGAAAAAGAACATGGAAATATCCTTTGGGTCATGGGTCCTGCCTTCTCGTTTGACGCGGACGCCAGAAGAGCCATGCAGGCCATGGTAGAAAACGGCTATGTGGACGGACTCATGGCGGGAAATGCCCTGGCTACCCACGATCTGGAAGGCTCCATGTTCCACACTGCCCTGGGCCAGGATATCTACACCCAGAAATCCCACCCCAACGGCCACTATAACCATCTGGACGTGATCAACCGTGTGCGGAAAAGCGGTTCCATCGCTCAGTTTGTGGATGACTATAACATAGATAACGGCATCATGTACAGCTGTGTAAAACACGACATTCCCTTTGTCCTGACAGGCTCCATCCGCGACGACGGTCCCCTTCCGGAAGTGATCGGCGACGCCTATGCCGGACAGACGGCAATGCGCGGTATGGTAAAAAAAGCGACGACCGTCATCTGCCTTGCCACTATGCTCCACACGATTGCCACCGGGAACATGACCCCCTCCTACCGCGTTCTGGAGGACGGGACCGTCCGTCCGGTCTTTCTCTACACGGTGGATGCCGATGAATTTGTAGTAAACAAACTGCTCGACAGAGGCAGCCTCGCCGCTACGACCATCGTCACTAACGTACAGGACTTCATAATGATCGTGGCTAAGGGACTTGGAATCTTATAAATAGGACAGCCCTTAAATTTGGATATAAATCACCGGAAGTGCAAAAAGGCGCCGGGCGGAGATGGTGTGACACTGCATCTCCGCCCGGCGCTTCTTTCCATATACAAATGTAAGTCCCGTTCTATTTTCTCACCAGGATTTCGTAACTCTGGCGGAATTTCCCTCCCGGTTCCACTTTGTTCACACCGGGTTTTTCGGAAAGTTCGGATGCAAACCCCACATCATCGCATCTCCCCATCCAGGGCTCCAGACAGACAAAAGGAGCGTCCTTTACAGACCAGATGCCAAAGCTGGGGAATCCCGGACATTTTAGCCCCACGTAAGGTGTGCGGTCTTTCCGGCACAGCCACACTTCTCTGATCTGTCCGCCGTCAAAGATCAGGGCGTCGTTCTCAAACATTTCCTCGGAAACCGGAGCATATCCCTGTTCCAGGCTAAGTTCATATGTGCGGGTCGGATCAGCCGCTGCCTGGGGAAGATCGATAAGAATATATTCAGCCTTTTCCATTCCCGGGAACCACAGCAGATAATCGGATTTTTTCTCGCCTGCCTGCGCGAAGCGAAACGCGGGATGCCCTCCGATCGTAAAATATATCGTTTCATCTGAAGGATTTTTCACTTCCCACTGCACCTGTATCCGGTCTTCCATCAGCGTATATGTGATAACCAGTTCAAAATCAAAAGGATATACTTCCTTTGTCTCCTCCGTCGAGGCAAAGAGAAATGACGCCGAGTCTTTTGCCGACGAGATACAGCGGAACATATTATCCCTTGCAAAGCCATGCTGGGAGGTTGGATAATGGGTGCCGTTGATCAGAACAGTGTTTTTGTACGTCTTTCCCACGTTGGGGAACAGTACCGGAGAATGGCGCTTCCAGAACGCCGGATCTCCCTCCCACAAAATATCGAGCTCTGCCTTTTTATCATATACCCGGGTCAGCTCTGCTCCTAATTCCGCTATTTCTACGCAGAATCTCTCATTTTCCAGCCTCATGCGCCCTTCCTCCTTTTCTTTTGGCTCTTATTCCTGTTATTTTCCCCTTATTCAGCGCTTTCCTCCGAGCTGCTGTCTGACTGCTCGACCTGAACACACTGGTCTACCAGATAATCCATGACAACATTCTGGCGGATTACCTCTTTCAAAAGTTCCTCTCCCACAGATTCCACGTAGCCTTCCACATCTGTCGTCCCCGACATGGCGGCATACCTGGCCGCCGCTTCCTGGTACTCCTCTTCCGACGGCTCCAGCTTCTTCTTATCAGCCAGGAGTTTGACTGCTTCTTTCATCTTTACTGTATTCTGAGCCGATTCTTTCACCTGTCTGTCAAATTCCTCCGTAGATATGCCCATATAATTTACGATAAAGGTGTCCATATCTACCCCCATGCTGACCGCGTACTGCTGCCAGTAAGTCTCCAAATTCGTGATCTCCGCTTCCACTTCACCCTCTGGATATTTGTCAGCCACAACCTGCTCAAGGAACGCATCCTGCATCTCTTCCGCCAGTTTCTGATCCACACAGAACTGCCGCACTTCTTCCTTGTACTCATCTACGGTATCGGACTCTTCGCTGTTTTCCTTCACCCACTCGTCTGTGAGCTCCGGCACCTCTGACGTATACACCTCATTGAGCACGATGTGAAAATCTGCCACAACGCCGGACATCTCCGGGTTGCTGCTGTACTCTTCGGGGAACTGCACCTGAATGTCAAATTCTTCTCCTGCTTTATGCCCTTCAATCTGCTCTTCAAATCCGGCATACTCTTCCGTAGCCCCGATCATCAGCCCCGAGCCAAGCTGCAGTTCATATCCTTCCGCTGAGCCGCCGCTGAATTCTTCACCGTCAATAGAGCCTGTAAAGTCAATATTTACCATATCTCCTTCCTGTGCCCCTCTGTCTGTTATGTTCTCTCTCTTCACGCCCATCTGAAGACGCAGCTGAATCTCCGTTTCAACCTCTTCATCTGTCACGTCCTCCGGGAGCACCTGGGGAACCTCAATCCCTTTGTACTGCTTTATTGACACATATTCATTTGCGAGTCCCGTAGAGCATCCGGCAAGAGAGGCTGCCAGAGCGCCTGCCATTAATACTGCGATTATTTTTCTCTTCATCTTTTTTCTCCTTTTTCTGTCTTATATATTTTTCTGTATTTTATTTTAAAGAAGCGGCGAAAGCAGGCGGGAAAACTGTTCCTTTGCCTTTATCATAAGGCCGCGTTCATCGTATACTTTTCTCGTAACATGAGTACACTGGGTCATATCATTTTCAAAGGCCCGCTCCAGCCGATGCACAGTCCGTTCACTGTAGATCACGGCATTCACTTCAAAATTCAGGCCAAAGCTGCGGATATCCATATTCGCCGTACCCACACATGCTACCAGACCGTCCACAGTCAGCGTCTTTGCATGGAGGAAGCCGTTGTTGTACACATAACATTTTGCGCCCGCGGCCACCATATCTCCGATGTACGAGTATGTAGCCCAGTACACAAATGGATGATCCGGCTTACAGGGCACCATGATGCGCACGTCAATCCCGGAACGGCTGGCAATCTTCAGGGCGTCAAATATGGATTCATCCGGTATAAAATAAGGCGTCTGGATGTAGACGTGATCCTTTGCGCTGTGTATCAGACGCAGATAATTGTCATGGATCGTCTTGATCTGCGAGTCCGGGCCGCTGGATATGATCTGAACCGGATCCCGGCCGCTGCGCACATACTCGGGGATCTCAAACAGCCTGTCTTCCAGGAACAGGTTCTCTTTGGCCGCATAATTCCAGTCCAGCACAAAGCGTACCGCCAGAGATGTCACCGCCGCCCCCTCGATGCACAGATGGGTGTCCCTCCAGTAACCGAACTTTTTATCTCTTCCAAGATATTCCCTTCCTACGTTAAATCCTCCCACAAAGCCGATCCTGCCGTCGATGACAACAATCTTTCTGTGATTTCTGTAATTTACACGCAGCTGAAGCTGCCCCAGCAGCGCCGGGAAAAATTCCGCCACCATGATTCCTTCCCGCTCCAGCCGTTCCCAGTCTTTGTTATGCATGGTCCTGCAGCCCATACTGTCAAAAAGCACCCGGACTTCCACGCCCTCCCGTGCCTTCTGGATCAGCACCTTTTCAATCTCCTGCCACAGTTCGTCGCTGCGGATGATGTAATACTGCAGGTGGATGTATCTTCTGGCCTGCTTCATTTCCTCGATCAGCGCCCGGAATTTTGCTTTTCCATCCGTATAGATCCGGATGTCATTATTATCCGTGAGCACGGCTTCCCCGGCTTCCAGATTGTAAAGGATCAGATCTTTAAATCGCGACAGTTCCGGATTTGCCAGCCGCAGCCGTTTGTTATATATCGTTTCCTCCTGCCGCCGGACGGCATACTTTAACTCGCCTTCTATCTCTTTCGCCTTGAACATCCTGCTCTTGTGGAAGTCCTGGCCGATCACCAGATAGAGGAGGAATCCCAAGATCGGTATAAAATACATCAGAAGGAGCCATGTCCATACTGTCTGCGGCGATCTTCTCTGAAAGAACACAATGATAAGCGCAAGGAAGATATTAATGATGACCAGATTATCCATAATAAAATTATAAACTGTCACCACTCCGCTCCAAATTGTTTCTGCCATATAGTAAACTCCTTTTTTTCTGTGATCGCGCCGTCTGAAAATTACTGTTTGCAATTAGCCGGCAAAAAACCACTATACACAGTATACTCGTTTTCCCTCTGAAAAGTAACCCCTAAAATGTTTTTCTAACAGTTCAGCCATCTGTCATCAGGAGACGGCTTTATGCTTGCATAAGAATCCGTCTCCTGATGCGCAGATGGGCTGAGCGCCAATCTATGAGGAAACCAGCGGCGCCAGCCGCAGTAAGCACGCAGTGCAGTTTCCCGAATGGCGCGGGCTGAACTGTTACATATTAATCGGATAGGGGAGCTGTTACACTTGCACATCGGGGAAAACAATGGTACAATACTACAAGCATAACAGCAAAATACGAAAGTTTAGGAGGGGTTATTGTGTGGATTGCGGTAATCGTGATCATCGTCATACTGATCGCGGCATGCATTGTTTTGTATATTCTGGGTAAAAAAGCCGAGAAGAAACAGGCTGAACAGAAAGAGCAGATGGATGCTGTTGCACAGACGCTCAGTATGTTGATCATTGATAAAAAGAAAATGAAACTCAAAGAGGCCGGACTGCCTGCCGTGGTTCTGGAAAATACGCCGAAATACCTCAGGCGTACAAAGATACCGGTCGTTAAGGCAAAAGTCGGCCCGAAAATAATGACCCTGATGTGCGACACACGTGTATTTGAAGTACTCCCGGTTAAAAAAGAAGTAAAAGCAGTCGTAAGCGGACTTTACATAACCGGACTCAAAAGTGTCAGAGGCGGCTCGATCGAAGCGCCCAAAAAGAAAAAGGGATTTTTTGCACGGCTCAGGAACAAATAAAAGATGCTGTGGAAACTGCCTGGTCTGATTCCAGGATCTGTTTCCACGGTAGTGTAAAAAACTTTGTGGCTTTGGTAAAAAATGGCTCCTTTTTGGTAAGAATTACAGATATGACAATTCTTATCGAAAAGGAGTTTATTTATGGCAGTAGCAAAAGACCAAATCCGACAGATTA
>DXDR01000059.1 GCA_019115385.1 Candidatus Mediterraneibacter avicola
AATGCGGAATGGTGTAATTGGCAGCACAGCAGACTCTGACTCTGTTAGTAGGGGTTCAAGTCCCTTTTCCGTAGCTGGGAATTTGCCGGAAGGCAGATTCCTTATTTTTCCCGACAGAAAGTGTGTGATGCATACTTTCTATTCACATCGGAGTGTGGCTCAGCTTGGTAGAGCGCTACGTTCGGGACGTAGAGGCCGCAGGTTCGAATCCTGTCACTCCGATTTTTTTATTTGGGAAAAGCGGAGACATATTCTAAAAAACCTCTCACCGTCCGGCGAGGGGTTTTTATTTCCATAGAAGAGCCCTCTGTGCAGGATGCGCACTCACACAAAAAGAAATTGAGCCGCAACAGTGGACTTGCCCGGCGCGGGAGTTCCACAAGGGGGAACTCCGTCTTAGCTACCGGATACAGTATGCCCTATGGTGCCACAACAGGTCTCACGATTTCTGCGACGGCAATATTTTCATTCTCATGCTGTACAGCCATATTTTCGGCAAGCGTACAGATTCGGGCCGCCGCATCTCCCGGGATCATCTTCTGTTGGTTTTGGATCATTGCCTCGCAGGCCCGTGGATTGTCCAGAGTCTCGAAAACAGCCTGCAGACCGCTTCTGGATGTGCTGCACAGCCGGCTCATGCCATGAGAGCTGAAATACCTGGCGTTGAAGGTCTCGCACCCGGGAATTTCTGCGACATGGATGACAGGGATCCGGCTTGCCGCGGCTTCGGTGGAAGAAAGTCCGCCGGGTTTAGTGACAAACAGATCGGCAGCCCGCATATATCCGTCCATATCGGCGGTAAAACTCAGAACGGTCATATTGGAAAGCGGCTTTTCTGTCAGGTCGCTGTACAGCCGTCTGTTAGATCCGCATATTACGATCAGTTCAATATCACTGCGGCCAGCGGATTCCTCCATGAGCAGCTGGATCACTTTTCGGATTCTCCCGCCGCCCATGCTTCCCCCGGCTATAAGAATATATTTTTTATCCGATGCAAGTCCCAGCCGGGCGCGGGCCTCCCCGCGGGTTTCTTTTCGGAGAAAGCGGCGGTGCACCGGTATACCAAGAGGATGCAGCTTCCCGCGCGGTATGCCCTGGTCTGTATATTCTTCCGCAAGACCCGCGGACGGAATGACGTAGGCGTCGCATTCAGTCTCCTCGGTAAAAGGAATGCATGCATAATCAGTTGCGATAAATATAGTTTTAGGGATATCAATGCCCTTATGTTTCATGGCCGTTATGATTTCGGCAGGAAATAAGTGGGGCATGAGGATAATATCAAAATGATTCCGGGATAAATATTCTTCCATAATGGAGGTCATGCTGCGGTTGGCAAAATAAACCGGAGAACGAAACGGCAGCTGCCTGTATACCTGTCCCGCGTTGTAAGCGGCGCTGAATATTTTAGGCGCTTTTTGAGCGGTCGAGATATACGCATGATCGATCCGCCTGGCTAACTCTTCGCTGTGAAGAGTGTAGGGATTGAGCATTATGGCATTATGGCCTCTGCGTATGAATTCGTCGGTAACAGCCGCGCCGGCCGCATTATGTCCGCCGCCTGTTCCGCAGGAAAGTATTAGAGCATCCAAATAATTTCACCCCCAGTTTCTCACGTTCTTCTCTGCTGGCAGACATTCTGATAAGAACGGCTGCGGTAATCGCGAGGAAACCGAGAACGATATCTGAGCTTCCGATTTCCCTGAACATGATTATAAAAGAAAATATATATGCAAAAATCGTACGATGAAAATGCGGCGTGACCTTTACTATACAGGAAAAGAAAATAAAACAAAATACCAATATGAAAAACGGATGCAATACCGGATACAGGCCCAGGAGACATCCAAAAGTAACTGCAATGCCTTTTCCGCCCCGAAATCTGTAAAATACCGGTAAAATATGTCCGATCACCGGCGCAGCCAGTACAAGGGCAGGCAGGAAAGATACAGGATGTTCCGCGGGTCTGAGCATAAAAAGGTATATCGGAAAAAATCCTTTCAGCACATCAAACACCAGCGTCAGAAGCCCGCACCAGAATCCGCCGTACATAAAGGCGTTTGCTGTCCCGGGATTATGATCCCTGCTTTGTTCAAACATATTTTCTCTGTGAAACAGTCCGGCGAATATCCTGGCATATAAGATGCTGCCGGATAAATAGCCCAGACATATATAGATTAGATCCCGAAACATTTTCTCACCTCTTTTTTGTCCCATACAACTGCATTTTATATAACTGCATTCTGCAGATGGCATACGTCTGTAATGGGGGCGGCCGGACGGCCGGCAGCCTTTCACTTTACACATAGGTACAATGATATCACAAATATCGGAGAAATCAAGGCTGTCCGGCTCTGTTTTGTGGCTTAAAAATATTTCTTCAGGTAATCCGAAGATTCCCGGCTGATTTTGAATGGCAGCTCTGTCCCTGCGATTTCAAGTTCGATATACGGTACATCATAAACGGTAATGCTGCAAACGTCATACATGCCGGTGCTGTTCCCGGGCTGCCACAGTTTTCGGGTTTCTTCCTGGACGAACCGCAGTAACCCGGTTTTCCTGGCGGCAGCAGGGATTCCCTGTAGTTCCCAGCGCTCCGGTTTCAGGGCTGTCATAAAATTTTTGATTTCCTTTTCTCCGGTGATCGTCTCGCGGACTTCTGATGTATCTGATGGTAGAACAATAATCGCCTGTGCTTTAGAAATCGCATCAAAATACTCGGATGAATCTGGTGTGAATTCTGTGCTGCAGCCGCAGAGAAGAACAGAGGCGAAGAGCACAAGAGCTAAAATGGTCTGTTTCATTTTCATAGAGAAGTCACTCCTTTTTATAACTGGATTAATGACAGGTAAAAGGACGGCGCCTATTTATTGCTGCCGGGGTCCGTTGAAGGGCAGATCTTGTTCTGTATTCATGACAAGCAGACGGTAAGATTTTACGGCGCCGGTCGTATAAATGCACAGAAAGGCGCCGATTCCAGACAAGATCATGCCTGATCCCATGATAATACTGTCATAGTCATACAGCTCTGTCGGACTTAGAAGAGGCAGAAACAGCATCCCAATCCCAATCAGGGCGATTCCGGCAAGCGTGCCGAAGTGAGCCTTCTTTCTGTAATCGGTGTATTCCGCAGTCAGCCTGGCCAGCACGTTTTTGTCAAAGAGCAGGGGTTCGCGGCGAAGCCTCCGGTACGGATCATCCCCTAATCCGGCAGAAAACAGCAGGACGATCCCGGCAATCGCCAGAAGCATGAAGATCAGGATGCCGTTTTCCGATTCCATGAACGAAAATGCCAGGCCGGCAATAAAGAGGCCTGCGGCAATGCTGATTTTTCGATACTTATTTTTCTGGTATGCGAGGAATCCCTGAGCGGTTTCCAAACTTACATAGAATCCGTTGTCTTCAGCTCCGGTCGGAGAATTTCCCGAATTCTCCAGGGAGTTTTCTTCATTAAGCAGATAATCCAGCGTGACATGAAAAATCCTGCTCATACGTATGATTTTTTCTGTTTCAGGATATCCGTTGTCGCGCTCCCATTTGCTGACAGCCTGCCGCGACACTTCCAGCCGGGAGGCAAGATCCTCCTGGGACAGCCCGGATTCCTTTCTCAGTTTTTGAAGTTTTTCTCCAAATGTCATTTTTCTCTCCTCCTTTCACTGTCAGAATACCTTTTTTGGGAGTGACAGGCCACCAAGTTACGGTCGCAAATGCGCAACCTCAGGTTGCAGATGCCGAAACGGTGAGAAAAACGGCATGTATGCCGTCTCCTGTTAATCCCTGAAGTGATGTTTCTGTATGAAAATATACTTCATTATATAAAATATTTTTCCCCTTCACAAGCGATACGGCCTGCATCATGTACAGCGAAATATATCCGTCGGGGGATATTTTCTGTGTCAGCCTGATCATAGGGTTTGACAGGCGGGGGATTCGGACATATAATAGATGCAGACTGAACAGAAAGAGGTGGAAAGATGAAGAGATAATCTGTTTTTGAGAGCATGAAACCGTTTTTATCGCCTGTATGGGGATTATTTGTTTTATGCTGCCAAAATCAGATGATGTCTTCACCTCCTCTTTTTCTGAGAAACGTGAAGAACGCCGCTGGAATGCAGGATGCGCCGGAAGAGCGTTCTTTCCTGTTTTTGGTGTTAATATTCAAGAAGTGGGGAAGTTTGCAGATATTTTCTGTCTTTGGCGGCACATGAGAGGAGGAATGTGTATGTCACAGATCAGTGTAAACAACCTCACTTTTTCTTATGAGGGAAGTGCTGACGCGGTTTTTGAAAATGTATCGTTCTCAGTGGACACGGACTGGAAGCTGGGGTTTGTAGGGAGGAACGGGAAAGGAAAGACAACCTTTCTGCGCCTGCTGATGGGACAGTATACTTACAGTGGCAGCATTACGGGAGGAACGGCGTTTGACTATTTCCCTTATCCGGTCAACCCGGAGGAGTTGAAAGAGGCTGGAGCGCAGTTGGCGGATCGATGGAAGCCGGGATGTGAGCAGTGGAGGGTCATCTGTGAACTGAATCTGCTGGGCGTTGATGCGGAAGTCCTGTATCGTCCGTTTGGTACGCTCAGTTTTGGAGAGCGGACGAAGGTGATGCTTGCAGTGCTTTTTTCCGGTGAAAATGACTTTTTGCTTATTGATGAACCGACCAACCATCTGGATCAGATGTCAAGGAAGAGCGTAAAGGACTATCTGGCCGGGAAAAAGGGTTTTATACTTGTCTCCCATGAGCGCGCATTGTTGGATGCCTGCGTTGATCATATCCTTGTGCTTAACCGTCATTCTATAGAAGTGCAGAGTGGGAATTTTTCCAGCTGGGAGGAGAATAAGCGCAGGAAGGATGAGTCTGCCAGAAAAGAAAATGCAAAGCATCTCAGGGAAATCAGCAGGCTGCGCCAGGCATCGGCAAAATCGAGAACATGGGCGGATAGAAATGAAGGAACCAAAATCGGATTTGATCCGGTGGAAGAACACGACAGGCCTACAAGAGCGTACATTGGCGGAAAAACAAAGAAAATGAACAGCAGGATCCGTCAGATGAGGGGGAGGATTGAGAAGGAGATACAGGAAAAGGAAGGACTTTTGCAGGACATCGAGATGGTGGCGGATTTGAAGGTTATGCCTCTGGAACATCACAAAAAGACTCTGGTCAGGGCAGAACATATTTCCCTCAGATATGGCGGGGCAGAAAAGCCGGTTTTTGAAGACCTCAGTTTTGAGCTATGCCGGGATGACCGTCTGTTTTTGAGAGGGGTGAACGGGTGCGGCAAATCCAGTCTGCTGAAAGCGCTGCTCTGTCAGGCGGGATACGGATCCCCGGCGCAGGGGGATAACCCGGAGCTCTTTATAGAAAAGGGCAGCCTGTATACGGCTCCGGGCCTTGTAATCTCTTATGTAAGCCAGGATACTTCTTTCTTGAAAGGGAATATCAGAGATTTTTGTCGGAAAAGAGGGCTGGATGAAAGTCTGTTCTGCGCCGTTTTGCGGCAGCTTGATTTGGACAGGATGCAGTTTGGTAAGAATATGGAAACATATTCTGAGGGGCAGAAGAAAAAAGTCCTGATCGCGGCAGGGATTCTGACGCCGGCTCATCTATATATCTGGGACGAGCCGCTGAATTATATCGATGTGTTTTCGAGGATGCAGATTGAACAGCTGATTCTTCGGTACCGGCCTGCCATGCTGGCTGTGGAACACGACGAGCGGTTTCAGGAGACAGTCGGTACGGGATTTGTGGATATCGGATCAGCGGCATCGGTTGGGTAGTGCCGGGTAATGCCATAAGATTCCTGGTTCCAGATAAACAGAGCTGCCGGATAAAACAGCGCAGGACTGTATCAGAGAAGCGTTTCCTGGATGTTACGGCGAATTTTTTCGGAAAAGACGGCGTCTTTTCTGATTATATTATAAAAATGGATATTTATTTATAGGTAAGGCAAAAAAATCACAGAAATTAGCACTCGATACTTGACTTGGCTGACAATTATTGCTATATTACCAGTAGAACACAGAAAAATACGTGGTGTGAAGGAGGGAGAAGCCATGAATATAAATAAATTTACACAGAAATCACTGCAGGCGGTACAAAACTGTGAGAAAGTCGCGGCAGATAACGGTAATCAGGAACTGGCGCAGGAGCATCTGCTCTATGCGCTGCTCACACAGGACGACAGTCTGATCCTAAAATTATTTGAAAAAATGAGTATCCAGGGACAGCTGTTTATCAACCGCCTGGAGCAGGCGATCGGAAAACGGACGAAGGTGCAGGGCGGGCAGCCCTATGTAGGGCAGGATCTGAATAATGTGCTGATACACGCAGAGGATGAGGCAAAGCAGATGGGGGACGAGTATGTTTCGGTAGAACATCTTTTCCTTGCCATGCTCAAATACGCCAGCCGGGACATGAAACAGTTGTTCCGGGAATTCGGCATCAGCCGGGAGGGCTTTTTACATGCGCTTTCTACGGTGAGAGGAAATCAGAGGGTAACAAGCGACAATCCTGAGGCAACCTATGATACACTGAACAAATACGGTCAGGATCTTGTGGAGAGAGCGAGAGAGCAGAAGCTGGATCCGGTTATCGGAAGAGATGAGGAAATCCGCAATGTAATCCGGATTCTGTCCCGTAAGACAAAGAACAACCCGGTACTGATCGGAGAACCGGGTGTCGGAAAGACGGCGGTCGTGGAAGGCCTTGCTCAGAGGATCGTCAGCGGAGATGTTCCTGAGGGGCTGAAGGAAAAGACCATCTTTTCCCTTGATATGGGAGCGCTTGTGGCAGGAGCAAAATATCGGGGAGAGTTTGAGGAGCGTTTGAAAGCAGTTCTTGAGGAAGTGAAGAACAGTGACGGAAAGATCATCCTGTTTATCGACGAACTGCATACGATCGTTGGCGCAGGCAAAACGGACGGGGCTATGGACGCGGGCAATATGCTCAAGCCTATGCTGGCCAGAGGCGAACTGCATTGTATCGGCGCTACTACACTTGACGAATACCGTCAGTATATTGAGAAAGACGCGGCTCTGGAGCGGCGGTTTCAGCCGGTGCTGGTAGACGAGCCGACGGTGGAGGATGCTATTTCCATCCTTCGCGGACTGAAAGAGAGGTATGAAGTCTTTCACGGTGTCAAAATCACGGACAGCGCCCTTGTGGCGGCGGCGACTCTGTCTCACCGTTACATCTCCGACCGTTTCCTGCCGGATAAGGCGATCGACCTGGTAGATGAGGCTTGCGCGCTGATCAAGACAGAGTTGGATTCCATGCCCACAGAGCTGGATGAACTGAGGCGCCGCGTGATGCAGCTTGAGATTGAAGAAGAAGCGCTGAAGAAAGAAGAAGATCGGCTCAGCCGCGAACGTCTGGAGCATCTGCAGCAGGAACTTGCAGAACTGAAAGACGAATATGCAAATAAAAAGGTTCAGTGGGAGAATGAAAAGACTTCTGTTGAGCGTGTGCAGAAGATCAGGGAAGAAATCGAGCAGGTCAACAAGGATATCCAGAAGGCGCAGAGAGAATATGACCTGAACAAGGCGGCGGAACTTCAGTACGGGCGTCTGCCCCAGCTGCAGAAACAGTTGGAGGAAGAAGAGGAGAAGGTGAAGGAAAAAGACCTGTCCCTTGTCCATGAGGCGGTTACGGACGAGGAGATTGCCAGGATCGTATCCAGGTGGACGGGGATTCCGGTAGCAAAGCTCAACGAAAGCGAGAGAAATAAGACGCTTCATCTGGCAGAAGAACTGCACAAGCGTGTGATCGGACAGGATGAAGGCGTTGAACTTGTGACAGAGGCTATTATCCGCTCGAAAGCAGGCATCAAGGATCCGTCCAAGCCCATTGGTTCCTTCCTGTTCCTGGGACCTCTTTTGCGTGTATCAATAGGGAAAATAGCCACTTCATCAATAACACTTTGAATGTTATAGGCTTTGTTAATAGGCATTAGTTT
>DXDR01000060.1 GCA_019115385.1 Candidatus Mediterraneibacter avicola
TATAAAGGGAAGAATCCTTACAATGAAGTACAGCGTCAGTATTTGCTGGGTGAATGTTTTGATAAAACCGGAAATAAGCAAATGGCAGAAGAATGTATGCGTTATGTATCTACACATGGAAATACAATGCCATGTAAAAAGAAAGCGCAGGAATGGATCTTAAGTAATATGCCAAAAAGAATTGAAAGCAGTATTCCAAATTAAAAGATGAAAAATATCTCCACAAAAATCTGATAAAATCTAATCTTTGTGGAGATATTTTTATTGTCGCCAAAGATTTAAATCGGATAAGATAGATAAAGTAATTTCTGCTGCAGTGCTTCCAGTGGCTTTATTTTCTGACTGAATATTAGTAGCAAAGAAATATGTATTTTCTGGTGTTTCTACAAAACCGATAAACCAACCGCTGACGTTCTGCCCGTCTATACGTCCGGTTCCTGTTTTCCCGTAAAGAGTTCCGTGGGCAGAAGAAAAAAGTTGAATACTGTTTTTTACAGTCTGTATATTCTCAGGAGCAAAACCAAAGGTGTTCTGGTAGAAAGCATTCAATAATTCAACTTGTTCCACAGGAGATATTTTCAAAGTGGATTCCATCCAATAAGACGAAAGGTTGCTGCCCAGGTTTTCGTTTCCATATCCGATTTTTTGTATATAGGATTGAAGTACATCTTTTCCAATCTGATTATCAAGAGTCTCGAAATACCAATTAACAGAACCGGACATTGCTGTTTGTAAAGTTTGATCCTGTTCCCATGTTTCAAAAGGATAATCTTCTTGATCCCATGTGATTAGGGAATATTCAGGTGTAATAATGTCTTCTTCAAGGGCAAACAATGCGTCATATATTTTATAGGTAGAATTTGGTGCTGTTCGTGTTGTGGCCATATCCATATTGTAAAGGCTCCACTGGTCACTATTTAAATTATATAAAACAAAACTTCCGTCATGTTGTTCAAAATAGCCAGATAGATCTAAATTCGATATATTCTTACCAGAAGTATTCCACTGATACTGATCGCTGCTTGCTGCATATGAGGTCAATACAGGAGTAACTCCAATAAAAAGTATAGCAGTAACAGCAAAAAAGGTAATGCTTTGTATCTTTTTAAATGAAGACGGTTTTTTATAAGTCGCAATGTTAAGTATCCGCTGTTCCAACTGTTTTATTGTACCACCGAGACTGCTTGAAAAAGGAAAAGGTGAAAGAGAAATTTTCTCCGCAAAATTAATCAATGTATATCCATAATCCTGATAAGAATCCGCATCCAACATATTCAATACGGCACTGTCACAAGCAACTTCCCGGTCATTTCGCATAGCTCTTGAAGCAAGCCAGACGAGCGGATTAAACCAGTAGAGGATTCCGGCCAATAATAACAGATAATTAGAAATATTATCTTTATACCGATAGTGCTGCAGCTCATGGAGCAGCATGTAACGTATCTTCTCGGACTCATAATCTGAGATCAGGTGGATTGGAAGATAAATACGTGGTCTGAACAATCCAGTGATAACAGGGGATCTCAAAAAAGCTGTACTGTAAATGGGAATCTTTTTTGTAATATGCATTTCTTCCAGGCATTTCTTATAAAGTTCTCGTACTTCACGATTCTGTAGA
The DNA here is from genome assembly GCA_019115385.1 of Candidatus Mediterraneibacter avicola. Lineage (GTDB taxonomy): Bacteria > Bacillota > Clostridia > Lachnospirales > Lachnospiraceae > Mediterraneibacter > Mediterraneibacter avicola. The sequence goes on from DXDR01000060.1 coordinate 1,619, forward strand.
GGCAATGAAGATTGTTTTATTCTGTACAGACGGAAGGAGGATTTCAGAACTAATAGAATCATTGCCAGAATGCCGATGATCCAAATTCCAAAGAGTATCATGCCAATCAGGGAGGGAGTTCTGCTGCTGACAGATACGGTAAAATCATTCATCCAGTCAGAGGCAGTGTCAGGCGAATTTAGTATATTTGTTGTATTAACGGCAGAGTTGCTAAGATTGTCTTTATGATTAAAAAACGTAAACCAAGGCAATAAAGAAAATATCTGGTCAGACTGGACTGGAATAAACGGAACTATCATTAGACACAAAGGTAAAAACCATAAATTGTATTGTGTCCTGCTTGTCAAGTGTGAAGTTAATATTTTCTTAATGGCAAACAGGATACCGATCAGGCCACTGATCAATAAATTGCAGATTAAAAAATGTATGATAAAATCGATCATATAATTCCTCTCCTTAATCTGAACTTTTGGATAGAATGGAACGTAAATGGTGGAGCTCTGTTTCCGATAGTTGATTGTTTTCTAAATATGCCGAGAGCATTGCACTGATGTCTCCATCGTAGAAACGGTTTAGGAATGAGGTGCTCTGCTGATTGATATAATCATTTTCTTCTACAAGAGGGGTATAAACAAATACACGCCCTTCTTTTTTATAGGTTAAAGCGCCCTTTGTTACAAGACGTTTTATAAGAGTCTGGATTGTTTTCGCACTCCATGTAGTAGTCTTCAATAGTCGTTCTGTAATTTCATTTGTGTTGATCGGAGCAAATTTCCATACAACTTTCATAACTTCAAATTCGGCTTCTGAGATTTGTGGTAAAGCAGACATATTCAACCCTCCTGTGATTCTTACATATGTAATAAAAATATTATAATGCCTTTCTATATATTAGTCAAATGGTAAAAACGAAAGTTGAAATAACTTGACACAAAATCTTGCATATGTAATAATATAATCTATTACAAATGTAAGATGAACCCGCCAATAAAAAAACGGAGCCTTGGAGGGATATTTTGGCGTACATAAATTTAATTTCCTCTGTAGCTTTTGTTTTAGAGTTGGAGGGATTTTTTTGTGTTGGTCTGAGTCTGACACGCCGCTTCTAATATTAAGCGGCAGTCATCTATAAAGTTTTGTTTAAAAGCAGGAATAAATTGTTAAAAAAATTCTTGCTATTGTATGGAACTTCTGCGTTGTAAAAGTAGAAGTAATATTTCTCACTAAAAGATATAAAAATCCCTATAGCCGTGAGGGCGTAATCGCCTTTGCGGTTTTTAATTTATCATACAGCAGTAAAACGGAAAATTCATCTATTTTTGTTGGGTGTCGCTCGCCGCCATTCGATCTGGATTTCAAAAAAATTCAGACGAATGGAGGTAACAGTGTGGGTGCTGGTAAGAAGAAAATATGGATTCATGGTCAATTCATAGAGGTAACAGATGAGGTATATGCAGCCTATATGAAAGGCGATAGAAAAATAAGATATTTTGAAAATGATCTGAAAACAGGACGGACGGTTAAAGATAAGGATGGAAACATAAAACAAATCCTTCCAAGCCGGGAAGATTCTTTGGACAGGCTTATGGAAGATAACGCACAACAGTTTCCTGATAGCCATGAGAGTGTGGAGGATATTGTAATTCAAAAAATTTCTACAGAAAAATTACATATGGCGCTCTTAAGGTTGCCAAAGAAGGATCAAGAATTGATTTATGCACTGTTCTACGAAGAAAAAACGAAACGAGCATATGCAAAGCAAATAGGTGTTTCTCCAAGTACTGTCCATAGGAGAAAAGAAGAAATTATAAAAAAACTGAAAAAATATTTAAAATAGCGGAGCAGACCTCTCACTTAACGGCTAATAAAGTGAGAGGTCTTTTTTTGCCTTCCGTTCCTTGACAAATACATACTCATTCATCAAGTACGTTCCTGTTGCTATCGTGATGAGCGTAAGCCACGTTAGCGGGTACGCCATGATCCGGACGGGTAAAGGCAGCGAAATCCCACATATATAGAAGAATCGGTTTGCGGCTGTTTTATCGTCCGGGGAGCGGGAAATACCCGGCTATAACTGTCAGATTGCTACTGATAAGGCGAAAATAGGCAACAGGTATTATGATACTCCTGTCCGGTCATAAGGTCGAGCGTTAAGAGCGTCGCAACAAGTGAGGACAGCTTTGGGAGAACCTCAGAGAGGCACAGGCCCGTGGAGCTGATCAGCAGTCAGCCGCTTGATGATTCCCCCGCATGAAATACATGCGATAACAGCCGGGGCGTCGAGGACAAATTGGCTGAAACAGGCAATTATGGTAGCCGGATACAAAGAAATGCTTTGTGTCCGGCTGATACATACTCGCAATGAATAATGGTTTCAAAAGAGCGGGGAGATCCTTACGGAACAAAGAGAGTTCCATAATGAGGACAAATAAATGAAGAAAACAGGATTTATAGAATTTAGGGAGGAATGAAAATTGAACTGTGAAATAAGAAAAAATATTAATATCTGTACCGCCCGGCGCCCGGAACTCTTCTTCGCTGCCCATTCTCCCAAACATAAACACCGGTTAATTTTTTTGAAAAATACTTAACTCATATTCAGTTGTCCAAATCCTCTTCGCCTGCTATGCTTGTATTAGCAAAGGCCGATGCAAAAACAGCACAAGGAGATGTTTATATGTCATTGGGAAAAGTGATCAGGAAATACAGAAAACTCAAGAATCTTACCCAGGAAGAGATGGCGGTGCGGCTTGGAGTAACTGCCCCGGCGGTAAATAAGTGGGAAAATGAAAATTCTTATCCGGACATTACGCTTCTGGCGCCCATTGCCAGGCTGCTGGATATTTCACTGGATACCCTGCTGTCCTTCCGGGAAGATCTGACAGCGGAAGAGATTAACGGTATTGTCCGGGAAGCGGATCAGAAGATGAAGACGGAATCATATGACAAGGCTTTTCAGTGGGGCCGGAAAAAGCTGGAGCAGTATCCGAACTGTGAACCGCTGATCCTGAATCTTGCGGTCTGCCTTGACGCATACCGGATAATACGGGTAGTACCGGACGAAGCGCAGTACGATCCGTATTTAACTTCCTTATACATACGCCTGCTGGACAGCAAAGATGAGGCCATACGGATGAGCGCGGCGGATTCTCTGACCGAATTTTATATGAGAAAGAAGCAGTACGAAAGAGCGGAAAAATACCTGGAGTATTTTTCAATACAGAATCCAGAAAGAAAAAGAAAACAGGCGCAGATTTATGCCGAGACAGGGCGGATCCAGGAGGCATATAAGGCATATGAAGAACTTTTGTTTACAGATTATCAGAGAGTAAGCATGGAACTTCACGGCATTTATCTGCTTGCGCTAAAAGAGAATAATATAGAAAAGGCGCGGAGCATCGTTCAGAAGCAGGCCGAGGCGGCAAAATTTTTCGAGATGGGGAAATATCACGAAGTTTCGAGCCGGATTGAAATTGCCGCTATGGAAAAGGATGCGGACGCGGTAATTGCTACAATGGAAGCGCTGTTTTCCGGCATAGAAGAAATCGGAAGTTTCAGAAATTCACCTCTTTATGAACATATGGAATTTAAGGAAATGAAAGAGGAGAATCTGGAGCAAATAAAAGAAAATCTGCTGAAATGTTTCCGTGATGAAGAAAGCTTCGAATTCCTGAAAAATGACGCCAGGTATCAGAACCTGCTCCTTACAGCCGGGAAAAAGGATTCTCCAAAATCCAGGGACTGACATATAGTATAAAGAACGTTAAATTAACAGGATATACACAAATACGAAAGAATATGTTCGTTCATCATTAGAAACACACTTATTTTTCGGGAGAATTATGAAGGAACATGCGCTGTTCCTCCAGGCAGGCTTCCCGGCAGGGGAAACGGTATACAGAAACAAGGCGGACCGATACAGGGAAGAGTTTGAAAAAGTACTGTGGCGGACTGTCCGGCTTGCTGACGGAATGGCAGGAGAAGATGTGCTGTGCTCGGGAGAAGTGTTTACGGAATTTACGGCAATGGCGGAACAGCAGACAGAAAGGCTTACAGGGATACCGATTGATGTTCGGATCACGCAGGCAGAGAAGAGGCTGCGGGCAGGCCGCGCCAAATGTGCGGACGGCAGGATGGCAGACCGGATGTCCGGGCAGATCCGTCAGCTGAATCAGCGGGTTCTGCAGCTGCTGAGAGGACTGATCATGTTTAAAAAGCAGATATTGCAGGAGGTTACTTCCTGCAGACTGTACACGGCCAATTATCCGCTGTTGATTGAGCATATTATCCGGGAAGCGGAATTATACCAGCAGATCATAACAGCGCTGGAGGAGAGAAAATGTTTTTCGCCAGAAAATATTGTTGAGACGGAACTGTTCTGGAACCAGATCATGATGGAGCACGCTGTATTCATACGCGGACTGCTTGATCCGATGGAATGTGAACTTGTGGAAACGGCAAATACATTTGCCGGGGATTACTGCCGGCTGCTGGAGGAAGCAAGGAAACAGGACTGCAGAGCCATGGACGGATTGACAAGAAAAACACTGGAAACAACAGAGCGGTACCGCGATTTTAAAGCGGCAGGCACAAAAGGGATTACCGGATGTGATATCCGCTCTATTATCCTTCCTCTGCTGGCGGACTATGTGCTCCGGGAAGCAAATCATTACCTCCGGATTCTGAAACAGGAAGGGGAATAAACCATGTAGTTGTGTCAATATCCCTGTCAGAGCAGAATTCGTCGTTTTACGGTGGAAGCCATACAGATTCCGATTGTATATAACCGGTACGGGGACTATGATCCGAACGGACTGCTATATGTACTGGAACAGGATTCCCGGATGATACAGGAAGAGGCGCTTTCGAGATTTCAGCAGACGCCGCCCCAGCCTTATGAAGAAGTACAGCCTCTGGTGCTGCGGGCAAATCTCGGAGATACCATAAAGATATGTTTCCGCAATCGCTTAAACCGCAGACTTTCGATCCATGTACAGGGCCTGGCATATGATGTTGCGGCTTCTGACGGAACCAGCGCCGGATTGAATCCGGACAGCACAACAGATGACGAGATTGAATACACCTGGTATGCAGATACGGAAGGTGTATTTCTTTTTCACGATATGGCAGACCCCAGAAGCAGCGAGGAAGCCACAAATATTCACGGCCTGTTTGGGGCGGTGATCGTAGAGCCGCCCGGAGCAGAATGGTTTCATCCGGAGACCGGCGAGGAAATGAAAAGCGGCCTGATGGCGGACATTTACCAGCCCGGGAAACCGGCTTTCCGGGAATATACGGTATTCTTCCACGACGAACTGGAGATTCTGGATAAAGATGGGAATCCTCCTGTTGACCACCGTACGGGGCTGCCGTCCTCCACGACAGCGATCAGCTATCGCTCGGAACCGATGAGGAACCGGATGCCTCTGTCACATGATCCGGCAGATTCGGGAGAGGACATTTCCATGAGTTCATGGGTATATGGGGATCCGGCGCAGCCGATTCTCCGGGCATATGTGGGAGATCCGGCAAAGATCCGTCTGGTTCACGGCGGGATCAAGGAGACCCATGTGTTCCATCTCCACAACCACCAGTGGAGGCTGGAAACGGAAAATCCTGTTTCTACGATCATTGATTCTATTACCATAAGTCCTCAGGAGTGCTACACGCTGGACATTTTATATGGAGCGGGCAGCAGGAACAGGGTGATCGGAGATGTGATCTTTCACTGCCATCTGTACCCGCATTTCCATGAAGGAATGTGGACGCTATGGAGGATTTTTGACCGCCTGGAGGACGGAACCGGGGAACTGCCGGATGGGACGCCGATACCGGCGCTTCTGCCGCTGCCGCCGTGTCCGGGAAAAGACGACGTGGTGAGACGCTATGAAGTGGCGGCGGTACAGACGGAACTTGTATATAACCGCTACGGGGACCATGATCCGGACGGACTGATTTTTGTTCCTCTGGAAGAGGTGGATCTTGTGCTTGCCGGAAAATATACGCCGAAGCCTCTGATCCTGCGCGCAAATGTGGGAGACTGGCTGGAAGTCACCCTGCACAATCTGTGGGATCCGAACCGTCCGGTTCCCTACTTTGATTATCCAACCGTGCCCCTCGAGTTGAAGCATAAGCCGTCAAACAGGGTTTCCCTGAATCCACAGTTCCTGAAATATGATCCGGTCTGCGATTCGGGAATTAACGTAGGGTATAATCACAAAGAGCAGACGGTGGGAACCGGCGAGAGCAAACGCTACTTGTGGAAAGCAGACCGGGAATACGGAACGTGCATCTTACAGTCCTTTGGAGATATACGCAATCACAGGTATCACGGATTATTCAGAGCAATTGTCATAGAACCGGCAGGAGCGCAGTGGTACGAGAATTTTACCAAAAAGAAGAATCCGTTTGCGGAGCAGGCGGTGATAACAGCGCCGGGAGAGGAAACTTTCCGGGAATATGTCCTGTTCATCCAGAATGGAATCCGGCTGCTGGACGCTCAGGGAAATCTGATCCGGACGGCAGCAGGACATGGCGGAGATCCGGTAGAAGCGGAGGACACAGGAGAGAAAGGCTACAATTACCGGTCAGAATGGTTTGCAAACCGGCTTTCCCGTGACACCCGGATATGGAAAGTATTCAGCAGCAAAGTTCACGGAGATCCGGCCACGCCGCTATGGAAGGCGTATTCAGGAGACCGGGTGATCTTCCGCACGATGATGCCGGCAGATAAGCCGAGAAATGTATCGCTGACCATTCACGGGCATTTGTGGCGGGAACAGCCAGAAGATGCTCTGTCCCGGGAGATCCCTCTTCAGGGAGGGATCAGCGTCGGGAACCGTTTTGATATGGAACTGGAAGACGGGGCTGCCTGCCGGGGGACTATCTGTATCGCTCCGGAAGCTTCGCATGGGATGTTGAATCAGGAATGTGGGGAATCTTCTGTGTGATGAAACATTCTATCCGGTGCAGATGCAAAGAAATCTGCGGAAGAATATTCAGAGGCAGAAGGTAAAGGATTAAGTTCCTGAACTGCCGGGAAGATACCGGAATAACTGAATGCGTAATAATATTTATAAAAAATGAAGAAACACCTTTTGGAAAGAATAAAGTTTCCAAAAGGTGTTTTGTATCATTTTTATATGCGCCTTTTCTGCCTTACCGGATGGCTATTCCGACTACGGTACTGAACAGGATAAATACCATACACAACAGGAGTAAGCTGTTGAACCCCATTAAATATAAAAACAGTAAAGAAAGTCCTGTTCCAAGAATCATAAATATACCATAGATTCTGCGGCCGGAAGTATCGTTCTGATTGAAGGCAAAGAGACAGAGCCCTGTTATGGCAAGAGCGGCGGCGGCGCCAAATATCCATGCCGCGAGAATACTTGCATGACTGGACAGGACAGCCCAGAGTGCGGTTATGATTACGACAGGATATGCAGTCCATGTAATGATACGATTGTCCCGTCTGTTTTTTCTATCTATTTCAGCTACATCGGTTATCATACATTTTAAATCATTGTTAGAAATATTATCGTTTCTTTTGCTTGACTTTTCGGAACTCATCAGTTCCGGAAGAGAAATATCAAGGGCGTCAGACAGGGGGACAAGAATACTGATATCGGGAAATCCTTTTCCTCTTTCCCAACGGCTTACCGCCTTATCTGTTACTTTTATTTTCTGTGCCAGTTCTGCCTGTGTCATGTTTTTCTCTTTCCGGCACGCTGCGATAAAAGAGCCGAATTTTTCTGCATCCATGCTGTTCACCTCCTGCTGTAAAGATACACCATTGAGAACATTTTTAAAACCGATGAAGATTTTACTTTATAAATTCCGGAGACTCTACGGATTGTTTACCGGTCTTGTGTCAGTGAATTTACATAATCTGTAATATTAAAACTATATTTCGGTGTATCTGAACTCAGATACAGTGGGTGGTGGGGATGTCCGTCTTTGGATAAGTCCCCGAACCGTATCCAGTTATATCCGGCCGTAAGAGCGTAGATGTCATGCAGACATCCTGGTAAATAACTGCGTTTGTTTATCAGTGTTCCCCAGGCTGCCCATATATCCGAGATTTCATATGTATTAAGGACAGTTTTTATTATATCCAGGTTTTTCTGATGAAGAGCATCATCGATCTGAGGATGCAGTCCGTCAGGATTTGTTGACCGCTGGGGATAAAGGTTGATCATGATCCATCCGTCGTAGGAATTGTTATCAGCAATTCGTGCCACAGACTTTAATGTGGGATCCAGATTTTCCGGGACGGCAGTGCTTGGATTTACACCAATGCAGAGTAGAGGTGAGTGCCCACAGTTCCCCAGAGTAAACCTTGATGAATTTGATGGACTGGTATTATAAATCCAGGAATATTCGTTCATAACAGTGACCTCCTCTATGAATTATACCTCAGTAATCCAGAAATGACATCAGTAAATATTAAAGAGAAGAGATTGCTCTGAGATATTTTTACATTTGGAAAAGGCTGTCGTAAAATCCTGGACCTTGTGCTAAAATAGAGACAAATTTATAAGAAAGAAGGTCTTAATTATGACACAGGAAGTACGCGATTTTGTGATTGAGAAAACAAAGGATCTTATGGCAGCTCACTCCTGCAGCGCAGAGGCAAAAGCTGCGGCTCAGGCATGGCTGGATGCGGCTGGTACAGAGAAAGAAGCGGAAGAGACAGCCAGATATATTGAAGAGCTTGAGGCGGATATTATGCCGGTGGACAACCTGATCGCATTTGCGGAGTCGGAGATGGGAGCGAAAGTATTCGGCGGCGAGGAAGCTGCAAAAGGCGTAGCTGAACACGGACGTCAGATCAAGGCGGCCGGAGCAAAATACTGCGACTGTCCGGCATGTGCGGCTGTGGAAGCAATTCTGGAGAAGAAAGAAGAAATGTTAAAATAAGCTGTTTATGCAGAGAGGAGCCGGCGGGGCTCCTTTTTGCAGCTGCGACGAGCAAAAATCCGGGCTTGCCGGCGAACCTGGCGGCCGCTTACTCAGACCGGTTACAGAATTTTAAATGCAGTACAGATGGAAGAAAAATAAAATAATATCTATAAAAAAACATAATAATAAAATTAAAAAGAACCCCATATGACAAAGCGCCGTGTCCTGACATATGGGGTTCGGTTTAACCGTCTGCTATGGGGAAACCTACTGCAGTTTTTCTCCTGTCAGCATCTCATATCCCTGCAGGTATTTGTCAATCGTCTTCTGCACGATATCATCCGGCAGCGTCCAGTCGTTATCCGGATTCTCTTTGAGCCAGTCGCGGGCGAACTGTTTGTCAAAGGAAGGCTGGCCGTGTCCCGGCTCATATCCGTCGGCAGGCCAGAAGCGGGAGCTGTCCGGGGTGAGCATTTCGTCGCCCAGCACGATATTTCCGTTTTCATCCAGGCCGAACTCGAACTTTGTATCTGCGATAATGATGCCGCGGCTCAGCGCGTAGTCCGCACATTTTTTGTAGAGCGCGATGGTGTAGTCGCGGAGCTTGGAAGCGTATTCCTCGCCTTTGCCCGGGAATGCCTTCTCCAGATGAGCGATGCTCTGCTCATAGGAAATGTTTTCGTCGTGGTCGCCGATCTCAGCCTTTGTGGACGGTGTATAGATGGGCTCCGGCAGTTTATCGGACTCTTTCAGGCCTTCCGGCAGGCGGATGCCGCATACGGTGCCGTCTTTCTGATAGCTTGCCCAGCCGCTTCCTGTGATATATCCGCGGACAATACATTCGATGGGGAGCATATTCAGCTTTTTGCACATCATGCTGTTTCCGTCAAATTCCGGTTTTTGGAAAAATTCCGGCATATCTTTTACATCTGTAGAGATCATATGGTTCGGAAGGATATCCTTTGTCATGTCAAACCAGAATTTGGACATCTGTGTGAGTACAGCGCCTTTTTTGGTGATTGTGTTTTTCAGGATAACGTCAAAACAGCTGATCCGGTCGGTGGCAACCAGGATCAGGCTGTCGCCGTTGTCATAGATTTCTCGTACTTTTCCTTCTTTAATCGGTTTCATTTTGTATACCTCGTCTGTTTTTAATATGTTTCTGGCAATCCGGCAAGGCTGTATGCGGCCGGGCTGCCGTTTATGTTCCTATAATAGAATAAGCAGGATGGGAATAAAAAACAATACTTTTTTTATTTTTTTACAAAATCTGCGTAGTTTGAATTATAGTAAAATGCGAAGTGGTCCGTACAGAGAAAACATTTCATGCAGTATTCTGCATGAGATGTTTTTTAAATTTACAGGGAATAATTACCAGTATTCAGAGATTAAAACAGCCGTTAGTATAATGGGAGTATGGATATATTGTTGAATTTTACAGAAATAATCGAGCGAAACTTGTTTCGTAAAAAGAGATAATTCATACAAAATGTCGGAAAATAGTTTCGTAATTCATAAATATTGATTAAATTTGCACTAAATGATAATATTTGTACAAAATTAATTTACTAAAAAACTTTCAGCAGGAAGGGAAGGAGGGAAAATGAATATTCAGGATATTGCAAGGCTTGCCGGAGTATCCGCTTCCACAGTTTCCAAAGTAATGAACGGAAAAGACAGGGATATCAGTGAAGAGACAAAGAAGAAAGTTCTTAAAGTCATAGAAGAAAAACACTATGTTCCCTATTTTAAATTCCGGGAAAAGGAGGGACTGAAAAACCGACTGATCGGATTGATCGTCAGGAGGGACAACAGGGAGCGGGAGGCTATCACGGTAAATGCAGAACAGGCGGCCCGTCTGAAGGGCTATGGTCTTGTGATCCGATATGCGGAACCGGGGGATGATCTTTCCGAATATGTGGAAGAATTGGCCCGAAAACAGGTTTCCGGGGTGATAATCGACTCGGAAAGGAAGGCCGCCTGCGGCAGGCTGGAAAATACGGCGGTCTATCTGAACCAGACAAAGGAATTTGACCGGCGTGAAAGGGTATCTTTCTATTACAGGCTTTCTGAGGCCGGCAGGATAGGAACAGAAAGACTTATACAGGAGGGACATCACAAGATCGCATGTATTGTCCACCGGAGAGACCGGTCTGTAATGGAAGGATGTAAAATGGCGGTCCAGAGCCACAATCTGCCGCTTCAGCCGGCATGGTTCTACGAGGGGGAAAATCTTGAGGCCATTGAGAAGTATGGCATCCGGCAGTGCCTGACAGAAGAAGTGACGGCGGTGATCTGCGGTTCCCCGGATATAGCCTGCTGTGTGTGGAAGCTGATGGAGAGAACCCGCACTCCGGTGCCGGACGCTCTGTCCATGATCGTGGTAGGAGACAGTCCGGTGCTGAAGCTGCTGGGGGACGGTATTACGGCGGTCCGGCTTCCGGCAGGACAGATGGCGCGGGACGCGGCAGAGTGTCTGACAGAGATGATCCAGGAGCAGAAAGAGATGGAACTGATGCGTAAATTCTCCCCGGAGATAGCGGAGAGGAGGAGCATTGTCCGGCCGGCCCAGGACAAGCTGGGGGAAAAGATCATTGTTGTGGGCAGCATGAATATGGATGTGACACTGGAGGCGTCAAGGATACCAGTAAAGGGTGAGACTCAGATCGCAGAAAAACTGTATGTCTTTCCGGGCGGGAAAGGAGCCAACCAGGCGGTGGGCGCCGGGAAGCTGGGCGGCCAGGTATATATGATCGGCTGTCTGGGGAATGACATGGATGGCCGGGAACTCTATACGAGTCTGGTTGAGAATCATGTACATATGGACGGCGTTCTTTTTGACACAGTTCTTCCAAGCGGCAAGGCGTACATCAACGTGGATCAGGGCGGTGAGAGCACGATCGTGGTTTACCAGGGAGCGAACCGCAGCCTGAACCAGTCCCAGATACAGAAGTGCCGCTATCTGTTTGAAAGCGCGGCATACTGCCTTCTATCGATGGAAATCCCGGATGAGATCGTGGAATACACGATCCGCACATGCAGGCGGACGGGAACGGAGGTGATACTTAAGCCTTCCGCTACTGAGCAGGTGAAAGAAGAACTGTATGCGGATGTGTCCTATTTCATTCCCAATGAAAATGAACTGCATCTGTTGGTGCCGGGCGATATGAGCATTGAAGAAAAAGCGGAGCTGCTGAGGAAAAAGGGGGTTAAAAATGTCATCGTGACTCTGGGAGCCAGAGGCTGCTATCTGGCAAACGGGCAAGTATCCATGTATTTTGAAGGAAGCGGCTTTGAAGCGGTAGATACCACAGGAGGAGCGGATTCCTTCATCAGCGCTCTGGCAGTGTGTCTAAGCGAGGGAAAGCCCCTCGTGCAGGCAGTCCGGTTTGCCATCTATGCATCCGGGATCACGGTGACCCGATATGGAGTGCAGCCGGCTCTTCCCGACCGCAGAGCGGTGGACGTATATGAGGATGAAATATACGGGCGGCAGAGCACAACAGGAGAAAGGACGTAGAAAAATGGTGGATGAACAACTGAAGAAAGAATGGCTGGAATCGGTGGGCACGGAGGAATCCCCTTTCGGTCTGGAAGAAAATGCAGATCTTCTGCGAAGACTAAGGAAGCCGGAAGGTAAAATTGACGCTGTGCTGGATACGGATACTTACAATGAGATTGATGACCAGTACGCGCTGGCCTATATGATCAATTCTGATGAGAAGATCAATCTGGAAGCGATCTATGCGGCACCTTTTACTAACTGTAAATCAGACGGCCCGAGGGATGGGATGGAAAAGAGCTATGAAGAAATCCGTCATGTGCTCAGGCTGATGGACCGGGAGGATCTGATGGATCGGGTATTTCGGGGCTCCGGGGAATATCTGCCGGATGAAAAGACTCCGGTAATCTCAGAGGCGGCGAAGGACCTCGCCGACAGGGCGATGCATTATACCAGGGAACATCCCCTATATGTGGTGGCTATTGCCGCAATTACAAATGTGGCATCGGCGATTCTGCTAAGGCCAGAGATCACACAACGTATTGTTCTTGTGTGGCTTGGCGGAAATGCGCTGGACTGGCCGAATAACAGAGAATACAACCTGTACCAGGATATTGCCGGAGCCAGGGTGATTTTTGAATGTAAGGTGCCTCTGGTGCAGCTTCCCTGCATGGGAGTGGTTTCTGCATTTACGGTCAGCGGACCGGAACTGAAAGCCCATCTCAAAGGCAGAAATCCACTGTGTGATTATCTGGTGGATTTTACAGAGCAGGAAGCGCTGGCATGCGGAGGCGGCAGAACCTGGAGCAGACCCATATGGGATGTGACTGCAGTGGGATGGCTGCTGGACGGGGAGCTGATGAGTGACCGGATAGAATACGCACCCCTTCCAGAGTATGATAACCGTTATTCTCAGCGGAAGAACAGTCATTTTTATAAATATGTGTACTATATTAACAGAGATAATTTACTGGAAGATCTGGTGAAAAAACTGACCAGACAGGAGAAACGATAACAGACAAAATAAAGGATAAAACAACAGGAGGAAATGACAATGAAAAAAATGGACAAGCTGGCAATCTTTTTGATCCCCATCGGCGTGGCGCTGAACTTTATCGGTGCGCAGATCGCGATGCTTCTGAAACTTCCGGTTTACCTGGACGCGATAGGAACGATTGTTGTGGGAGCTCTGTGCGGAGGGGTTCCGGGTGCTGTGGTAGGTGTGATCTCCAATACAATCAATTCCATCACATATCCGGCTTATGTATGGTACGGGATCATCAGCGCAATCTACGGTATACTGGCAGCTTATCTTTCAAAGAGAAAAGTATTCTGCTCACTGTGGAAGACTGTTCTGGCATCCCTTTTATTTGCAACGATTGGCGGAGTACTGAATTCCTGCATTACATGGATCCTTTTTGGATTCAACTTTGCTACGGACACTACGGCGATTTTTGCGATTCCGCTGCATTCGGCTCTGGGATTCCCGAAATTTGCGGCGCAGATGATAGCGGCTATCTGTATGGATGTTGCGGACAAATTCCTTTCAGTTATGGCAATGTTCTTTATCTTAAAGAGTATGCCGAACCGTTTCCTGGTGAAACTGAAACTGGGCAATGTATATATTAAGGAGGCAAAATAGTGGAGCGGACATTTATCGACAGCTTTCGTCATTATCAGACCTACCACAACTGGTTTCTGGATTTTAACCCTCTGTCAAAACTGAATCTGTTATTTGCATTAGGGTTTGCGACCATGGTCGCCGCGTCTTGGGAATTCGGGCTGCCGCTGTGCGTTCTGTATTGTGTTCTGGCATTTTGCTCGGGAAAGGGGAAGTCCTTTCTGAAACCTTTCGGCGTAGTGGTGCTGATTTTCGGGTTCTTCACGCTTGTAATCCGGCAGTTCTCTGTGGAAGGTTCTACGGTGCTCTTCCGGCTCTTTGGCGTGCTGCCTGTTACACAGGAGGCGTTGATAAACGGGCTGGATACGGCCTCTTATCTGCTGGGATTTTCAGGGGCGGTCATCCTGTTTTTTGCAACGACGCAGATGCGGGATCTGATGTATTCTCTGGAGAAAAAGGGTATGTCCCACGAAGTATCCTATATTGTGCTGGCATCTTTCCAGACGATTACAGATCTGAAGAAAAATACGGCTCAGATCATGGAATCTCAGAAGGCAAGAGGGATTGAGACAGAGGGCAGTGTGATTCGGCGGATGAAAGCATTTTTCCCGATTTTAGGGCCGCTGGTCCTGGGGGCGATCTCCAGCACGGAGGAAAAGTCAATCGCAATGGACGCCAGGGCATTTTCTGTAAAATGCAGCCACACGTTCCTGCGGGAACTGAGACCAGTCCCTCTGTACGAAAAGCTGGTCGTGATCCTGGTGGATGTACTGTTCCTGGCGGTCGTAGGGGTACGTCTGTATCAGATGTTTGGATAAAGGAGAGAAGAAAAATGGCAGTGGTAAAGCTGAAAAATGTGAACTATAAATATCCGCTGACGGAAGATTATGCCCTTAAGGATATCAGCTTTGAGTTTGAGGAAGGAAAGTTCTATGGCCTGATCGGTGAAAACGGCGGCGGAAAAACAACGCTGTGCAGCCTGATCCGGGGGCTGATTCCTCACTTTTATCACGGGGAATTGGAAGGAAAGGCAGAAGTTTTCGGAACAGACATTAGAGACCATAAAGCAGAGGAACTGGCGGTGCGTATCGGTTACGTGTTCCAGAATCCATTTAGTCAGATGAGCGGTGTAAAAAATACAGTATTTGAGGAAATCGCCATGGGCCTGGAAAACCTGGGCGTCGAAAAGAAAGAAATAATGCAGAAGGTGGAGGAAGTGTGCCGCCTTCTCAACATTGAGGAACTGATGGACAAAAATCCGAATGAACTTTCCGGGGGGCAGCGGCAGAGAGTAGCCTTTGCTTCTATTATAGTAATGGATAATGATATGCTGGTCATTGACGAGCCTACCAGTCAGCTGGATCCTCACGGAACGGAGAATGTGTTCGAAATTATCCGTAAACTGAAAGAGACCGGAAAGACCATCATACTTGTCGAACATAAGATAGACCTGATCGCAGAGTATTGCGACGAGATACTGGTAATGGAGGCGGGGCAGATCGTGTGTCACGGAAAGACGGGGGAAATACTTTCTTCCCTGGAACTGCTGGATCATAACGCAATGATCCCTCCGGCAGCTATGTGGGGGCATGAGATGAAGGCGGCGGGAAAGACCCTGGCGGCAATTCCTGTTACGGCGGCCCAGGCGGTGGAATATGCGCGCAGAAGAGGAGGAACAGCAGATGGCCATTGAATTGAAAAACGTGTCATTTTCCTATCCCAACGGATATGTGGCAAATGAAAATCTGAATCTTACCATCGAAAAAGGAGAGCGGATCGCGATCGTGGGACAGAACGGAGCGGGGAAGACCACGGCAGTAAAACTGATGAACGGCCTTAACCGTCCCTCAGAGGGGGATGTGTTCGTAGATGGCGTAAATACAAAGGACAAAAGCTGTGCCTGGATCTCAAGAAAAGTAGGCTATGTGTTTCAGAATCCCGACGATCAGATCTTTAACAGTACCGCTCTTGCAGAGATTCAGTATATGCCGAAATATTTTAAACTTCCGGAAGGGGAGATAAAAAAGAGGACAGACCGGGCGGTTGAATTGACAGGTATTCAAAAATACCTTACCATGAATCCACTGGATATTCCATATGCCATACGAAAATTTGTGGCCATTGCGGCTATTATCGCTACAGAGCCGGATTACCTCATTCTGGACGAGCCTACAGCCGGACAGGATAAGAGGGGGAATGAGACGCTGGAACGGATAATAGAAGAACTGGGGCGCGAGGGCACGGGAGTCATTGCAATCAGCCACGACATGGATTTTGTTGCGGCCAACTTTCCCAGAATTATTGCCATGGCTCACAAAAATATTATCGCGGACGGAACGGCCAGGGAAATATTCTGGAATGAGGAGATCGTGCGGGAAGCAAAGATAAAAATGCCTCAGATCGCGCAGATTGCCTCAAAGCTGGGACTCTCAGGAAACATATTGTTCAGCCGGGAGCTGACACAGGCAGTGAGATAGCCTGCAATAAATATATAGCAGAAAATAAATCGGCGATTCAGGCAAAAGTTTTATTTAGGAGAAAGATTATGAAGATAGCTGTAGTTGGCAGTATGAATATGGATATGATCGTTCATGCTGACCGGATTCCATTGAAAGGGGAAACGATTAAAGGGAACGGCCTGGAGTACCAGCCGGGAGGGAAAGGTGCAAATCAGGCGGCGGCCATGGCGAAATTGGGAGCGGATGTGTCTATGTTCGGCTGCGTGGGAGATGACAGCGCCGGAAGCCGTCTGGTGGAAAATCTCCGCGGATGTGGAGTCGCGGTAGATGCTGTGGAGACGCTGAAGGGTGTGCCTACAGGACAGGCAATTATAACTGCCGGCGGCGGAGACAATACGATTGTAATTATAGAAGGAGCCAACGGATATGTAAATGTGGATTACGTGAGCCGGAACAGGGAAAGGATTCTCGAAGCGGATATCGTCGTTCTGCAGAATGAGATTCCTGAGGAGGCTATTGCATATACCATACGCATGTGCTCTGACGCGGGGAAGACCATTTTGTGGAACCCGGCTCCCGCCCGCCCGCTGGATCGGGAACTGGTCGATAAAGTCAGTTATATCACACCCAATGAGCATGAAGTATGCCTGATCTGGGAGAGGGAACATGATCAGATTGACAGCCTGATGGAGAAGTATCCGGGAAAGCTGCTGGTCACCCAGGGCGAAAAGGGGGTCAGCGTGTACATACCTGACAAAGGACTTCAGACGATCCCTGCCATGAAGGTAGAGGTGAAGGACACTACCGGAGCCGGCGATACGCTGAACGGGGCTTTCTGCGCCGGGCTGGCCCGGGGAATGGATGAACTGGAGGCGCTGCGGTTTGCCAATGCGGCGGCTGGCCTGTCTGTTCAGAAGTACGGGGCTCAGGCAGGGATGCCAACGCTGGAGCAGGTGGAAGCGGCGCTGGCCGGAATGTAGGAAATTTTATAAAACAGGCAGAAAAACCGGCGGAGGCATTTGCGGCAAAAAGGCAAATGTCTCCGCCGGTGCAGTATGGAATGATTAAAAGGTGCCAATTTCGTTCTGCCGCCTTATCTCGTCAATAACCCGGATGGTGTCCAGGGAATACTGCAGATATTTATGATTCACTTCCTTATCTCGGATCAGTCTTATAAATTCCAGTATTTCATAGACCATATTGTTCTTTGCGGGTGTAAAGGGCAGCGCCTCGATGCTGCCTCCTGTCAGGGCGTCCCGGGAGCCCTTCCGCAGACGCAGTTCAAGCGCCTCGGGGCGGCTGACATAATCCATTAGAAGAGAACCTTTTTCTCCCTGGATCACACTGGGAGTGACAGAAACAGCGGTTTTGGAGTAAATGGCCTCTGCAACCATATTGTCGTACTGCATCAGTACAGCGCCGCTTCCCTCAAATCCGTTCGCCAGTTTTGTGGAGCAGGATTTGATCTGCTTCGGCATTCCGAACAGGCGGACGAGAGAGTGGATACAGTACACACCGATATCCATAACAGCAGCGTTGCACAGATCAGGGTTAAAGGCATTTAAGACCTCCCCGTTAAGATAGCGGTCATACCGGCTGGAATACTGGCAGAATTCAAATGTGGCCCGGGACAGCCTGCCCAGCCGGGGAAGGGTCTGTTCGATCAGCTCATATGCAGGATCAAAGTCCGGCCGCATGGCCTCCAGAAGAATCCGGCCGTTTTTCAGAGCGCAGCTGATCATGGACTGCACTTCATTTTCATTTATCGCCATAACTTTTTCGCAGAGAACATGCTTTCCCTGATCTAATGCCTTCAGAGTCTGTCCACAGTGGATAAAATTCGGAGACGCCACATAGACCGCGTCCAGACCGGAGTTGAGAAAGGCGTCATAATCGGTATATACCCGGGAGATTCCGTGCTTCTGCGCAAACGCATCTCCGGTCTCCTGCTTTCTGGAATAGACTGCATACAGTTCAACTTCCGGCACAAGAAGAGCCGCCTCGCAGAAATCACTGCTGATAAAATTCGTTCCTATAATTCCAATCTTAAGATTCATACAGATTACCTCCTGTCAGGATCCAGGCAGACAGGATGAGCCATACTCCGGCCACCTGGGGAAATATACTATTTATAGTACAGTTTATCATATCCGGGTATGATAGTAGGTATTAAATTTGAATTGTCCAGGGATATGCATTGTAATTGTTCCGATTATGTAGTATGTTAAATTTGCTGACCGCAAACGCTATTTAGAAATTGTGAAAGAATAAAAAACAAAAATGGGTTTGGAGAGAAAAATATGAGCACAAATATATCAAACCAAAAGAGAGAGGACTTGCTGAATAAAATCAGGGAAATTCGTACTTATATATCCTCTGCGCCACAGGATGAGAATACGGGCAATCTGCTTTCCTATCTTTCCGACCTTGAAAAGGATGTGAATGGCAGGAAGTATGGACTTGTATTCGAGGAGCACCGTGAAAAAATCGATGAGATTCTGGACACCCACGCTCCGGTACTGATCGAGGATAAAGACCTGTTTATCGATAACGGTGGCCAGACGAATTTTCTCATTGAGGGGGATAACCTCGCTTCATTGAAACTTTTGGAGAAAACATATAAAGGCAGAGTTGACCTTATTTACATAGATCCTCCGTACAACACAGGGAACAAAGATTTTGTTTATGATGATGATTTTGTTTGTGCTGATGATTTATTTAAACATAGTAAATGGCTGTCATTTATGAAGAAAAGGCTCGAAATTGCCAAAAGAGTTCTCAAGCGCGACGGATGTATTTTTATTTCTATTGATAATAATGAGTTCGCACAATTAAAACTGTTGTGTGATACAGTGTTTGGCGAGGAAACTTTTGTCACCGGCATTCATGTAGAAATGTCTGCAACCCAGGGAATGAAAGTCAAAGCTGCCAAGCAGGGGAATATTGTAAAAAACGGGGAATATATCCTTGTTTATAAAATAGATGGCACAAAAAATGTTGGCAATTTTCCTTTGACAGATCCCGTAAAATATGATGCCCACTATAATTCATTTCTTATAAATGAAGGTGAGTATTTTTCGGAAATTTCATTGTCTGAAGCGTTGTCTGAAGAAAGCGATATACTGAACGCTTTACAATTACTCGGGTTATTAGACAAGCGTGGGAATATACCAAATAAAAATCTATCTGCCGCCTATGATAAATGCGATGTATTCAGAGAGTGGGTCAATAATAACGCTTCTAATATTTGCCGTACGCACGACTCAATTACGATAGATGATAAAACAAAAGAAAAGATGCTGGCTAATAAGGTTTATGTTTATTCTTCCGGTACTCGCGATTACCTTATGTGCAAAAACGATAAAGGCGGGGTCTTCCAACGTATACTCTTATCGGATAAATTGTCCGTTGCAGATGATTTTTATAATACTTTCGGTCCCACAAAAATTCGCGGCGACTGGTGGACAGGGTTTTACCTTGATATGGGAAATATCAATAAAGAGGGGAATGTAGATTTTTTAAATGGCAAAAAGCCAAAACGATTGATAAAACAAATAGTAAAATTTTCTTCAAAAACCAAAGATGATATTGTTTTAGATTTTTTTGCCGGCTCAGGTACTACAGGACAGGCTGTGATGGAATTAAATGCAGAGGATGGAGGCAATCGTAAATTTATCCTTTGTACCAATAACGAAAACAATATCTGCCGGGAGGTTACCTATGAGCGCATTAAGAGTGTTATTAATAAGGAAAACTATACCGCAAGCCTGAAGTACTATAAAGTTGACTATATTCCGATTTCGGAATAACTGCATTATGAGTATGCCGATGAACTGCAGAAGCATATCCGTGATTTACAGGAGATATAAATATGGAATTGCAACAGGCACAGGAGCCAGCTTCCTGTGCCTGTTTTTTATATCATTTACCTTAAGGAACTTTACATATTATCTTA
The DNA here is from genome assembly GCA_019115385.1 of Candidatus Mediterraneibacter avicola. Taxonomy (GTDB): domain Bacteria; phylum Bacillota; class Clostridia; order Lachnospirales; family Lachnospiraceae; genus Mediterraneibacter; species Mediterraneibacter avicola. The sequence continues at coordinate 22,060 of DXDR01000060.1, forward strand.
AGAATCTTTGCAAGACATATTAAGAAGTATGCTTTAGAATGGACTCCAACAAACTTGTAAGGGGTGATGACAAATGATATTCGACAATAAAGGCAGAAAAAATGAGTATGACAACATTCTCGACTGCCTTGAACAGACTGAAGAGAGGTATAAATATAAAACAGCTGTATCTGACTCCAGGTTGTCGCTGACATGGCATGAACTGGCAGTAATGTCCCGCAAAATCGGAAGCGGGATCAGCAGGCTGGTTCCGGCCGGACGGCCGGTGCCGATCCTTATGGAAAAGAGCGCCATAACTCTGGCGGCAATGTTTGGCACAGTATATGCAGGATGCTTTTACGTTCCGGTCAACCCGGATAACCCGGCGGAACGGCTGAAAAAAATCTTTGAGACGCTGGAAGCCAAAATCGTTGTGGCAGATGAGAACGGCAAACAGATTCTGGAGTCGTCGGGGCTGCTTACGGACGGAAATCTTGAACCGGTTCTGGCAGAGACGCTTCTGAAGGCAGATGTGGACGCAGGAAAACTTGCGGAAATCCGGGCAGCAGGCAAGAAAACAGATCCGCTGTACGGTCTGTTTACCTCGGGTTCTACAGGAAATCCGAAGGCGGTAGTGGTAAGCCACGGCGCAGTGCTTCAGTTTATCGGGCATTTTACAGAATGTTTTCATATAACAGATGAAGATGTGATCGGCAATCAGGCTCCGTTTGATTTTGACGTATCGGTAAAGGACATTTATTCGGCGGTGATGACAGGCGCCGGGCTGGCGCTGATCCCGAAAGAGTATTTTTCCACCCCGCCGAGGCTTCTGGACGATCTGTGCGAGAGAAAAGTTACTACACTGATCTGGGCGGTGTCTGCGCTGACCCTTGTATCGTCCTTAAAAGGGCTGTCCTACCGGGTGCCGGAGCGGGTGAATAAAGTAATGTTCAGCGGCGAGGCCATGCCGCCCAAGCAGCTGCGTATCTGGCAGGAAGCGCTCCCGAATGCGGAGTTTGTAAATCTGTACGGACCTACGGAGATTACCTGTAACTGTACCTTTTACCGGGTAAAGCGTCAGTATGAAGATAAGGAAAAGATTCCTGCGGGAAGGGCATTCCCTGGAAGAGTTGTGTTCCTTCTGGATGAAGAGGACAGGAAAATCGTGGCTCCCGGGCATCAGGGAGAAATCTGCGTGGCAGGGGAATCTCTGGCGGAAGGATATTACCGCAATGCCGAACAGACGGCACAGAGATTTGTTCTGTATCCGGTGAACGGGAAAGAAAAGGAAAGAATTTACAAAACCGGGGATATGGGATGTTTTGACGAAAACGGTGAACTGGTCTTTGCCGGGAGGAAAGATTTCCAGATCAAGCATATGGGGCACAGAATCGAGCTGGAGGAGATTGAAAGCGCCATGAACAGTGTGGACAGCATCCAGAGGAGCTGTTGTATATTCGACAGGGACCGAAACCGCATTGTGGGCTTTTATATGGGAGATATGGAGTCGGCGGAGGTGCGCAGGACGCTGAAGCAGAAGCTTCCGCTTTACATGGTGCCTCCGCGCCTGATCCGGATGAATATGATGCCGCTGAATAAGAATGGAAAGACGGATCGCGATTATCTTAAAAAGATTGCCGGGGAGGGAAGAAAATGACGAAAGAACAACTGGAATATGCGGCAGCGCGCTATGGGACGCCTCTGTATATTTTTGATCTGGATATGCTGACACAGCAGACCCGGAGGCTGCAAAAGGCCTTTGGCAGGGAAATAGGACTATGTTACGCAATGAAGGCAAATCCGTTTCTTACCGCACACATGGCGGAGGAAGTGGATCGGATTGAAGTGTGCTCTATGGGAGAATTTGAGATTTGCAGGAAGCTTCGGATCCCTCCCGAAAAATTGTTTATATCAGGAGTGCTCAAGAAAAAGGAAGACATATTCAAAATCCTGGAATTTTGCCAGGGGCGCTGTATTTATACAGTAGAATCTGTGAAGCAGCTGCATTATTTTGTGGAGTGGAGCGACGCTCATATGGTAAAACTGAGATTATATCTCAGACTCACCAGTGGAAATCAGTTTGGCATGGATACAGATATGCTTCACAGTGCGATCAATGTAGTAAATATGAGCCCGTATCTCGAAATTGGAGGGATCCATTATTTTTCGGGAACTCAGAAACGGTCTCTGAAGCAGCTGGAAAAAGAAATCGCTATGCTGGATGAATTCTTATTAAGAGCTGGAAATGAATGGAAGGCGGACATCCCGGCACTGGAATACGGGCCCGGCATCGCGGTGCCTTATTTTAGAGGAAAAGATGTCCAGACATATAAAGATGAAGGGCTGAACGGGCTTAAAACGGCGATTGATTCTATGCGCTGGAAAGGCCATGTGACAATAGAACTGGGGCGGGCAGTTGCCGCCGAATGCGGATATTATCTGACCCAGATCCGGGACATAAAGAAAAACGGCGATACAGAGTACTGCATTGTGGACGGCGGCAACCATCAGTTAAACTATGACGGACAGATTAAAGGGATGTATGAGCCTTATATTCAGGTAATCCCCGGAGAGCAGAGGGGAAGGGAAAAATCCTGGACCATATGTGGAGCCCTCTGTACAGTGAATGATGTACTGTGCAGGGATGTAAAACTGACCGGAGTCCAGAGCGGGAAAATGCTCGTGTTTGAGAGGACAGGCGCATACTCTGCAATGGAGGGCATGTCCCTGTTTTTGAGCCATCCCCTCCCCTCAGTCGTGACATATCAGGAAGGAGCAGGATGGAGGATGCTGAGAAAACAGAGAGATACTTATTCATGGAATATGCCGGAGGATGGCGGCGCGGAAAAAGAGCTTGTAAATGAAGGAATAACAGAGATCGCAGGAGGTTTATCAGGATGGATACTTTAATGAATATATTGCGGGAAATTGACGATAGTATTGATTATGAGAAAGAGCAGGCACTGATTGATGACAGGCTTCTGGACTCGTTCGGGGTGATCACGCTTGTTGCGGAACTGGAAGATGCATTTGATATTGTGATCGAAGCTTCTGAGATGGTTCCGGCCAACTTCAATTCCGCACAGGCAATCTATAATATGGTGTGCAGACTACAGGAGAATTAACTTATGGCGTATGATTCATGGTTGTATGGGTTTGTGTTCCTCCCAGTGTGTCTGGCGGTTTACCAGCTTGCGCCCAAAGGATGGCGCAGGCGGGTGCTGCTGGCATTTAGCTATGTGTTTTTCTATCTGCTCAGCGGAACACTTCTGGTGTACCTGCTGGGCACGACGCTGCTCATCCATTGTATCGGGGTTTGGCTGACCTGGCTGAAATCTGAAGAGAAAGCCGCCCTGACAGATGTCCGGGGAAGTGAGAAAAAGGCCGTAAAAAGCGCGTATCAAAAACAGAGCAGACGGGTGCTCGCTCTGGGTGTGGTGATTCTTCTGGGCGTGCTGGCATATCTGAAATACTACAATTTTTTTGCGCAGAATGTGACAGGCGCCATGGAAACGCTGAATCTGCCGTTCTCTCTGGAGGCCAAATCTCTTATTATGCCTATTGGTATTTCCTTTTACACATTGCAGGCCATCAGCTATATGGCGGACGTGTACTGGGGAAAAATAAAAGCTGAGACAAATCTGGAGAAAACCGCACTGTTTCTCGCGTTCTTCCCTCAGATCATGGAGGGGCCGATCGCACGGTATTCCGATACGGCGGATACGCTTTTTGCAGAAAAATCCCTGGAGATACAGAATCTTCAGAACGGGTATCTCAGGATAATATGGGGGCTTTTTAAGAAACGAGTCATAGCAGACCGTCTTGCTGTTGCCGTGGCCGCGGTATTTGACAATTATACTTCATACAGCGGCGCCATCGTTGCAGTTTCGGCCGTGGCATATACGGTTCAGCTGTACATGGAATTCTCGGGATGTATGGACATTATTATCGGAAGCGGAGAGACTTTTGGAATCCGGCTTCCGGAAAATTTCCGCCAGCCTTTCTGCGCGCGGAATGCGGCGGAATTCTGGCGGAGATGGCACATTACGCTGGGAGTATGGTTTAAGACATATATTTTCTATCCGGTTTCTATGTCGGGGCCGGTCAAAAAATGGAATCAGTACGGCAGAAAACATGCGGGCAAATACCTGACCATGCTGGGGACTTCCGCTATGGCACTCCTGCCGGTGTGGCTGTGCAACGGCCTGTGGCACGGGTCCAGATGGAGTTATATATTTTATGGAATATATTATTTCACCCTGATACTGTTGGGAATCGCGGTGCAGCCGCTGAGAGATAAGGCTCTGGCTGTATGCCATATCAATGAAGATTCAGCAGTGTGGCGAAGGATCCAGATCACAAAGACCTGGGTGATTATTTTTGTCGGAGAGCTGTTTTTCCGTGCAAATGGATTCCGGGCCGGATTGCATATGTTCCGCAGCATTTTTCAGGACTTTGACATCCGGCAGCTCTGGGACGGAACGGTGCAGGGGCTGGGAATCGAAAACTCGGATATCGCAGTTGTGGTCGCAGGGTGTCTTGCCGTGGCGCTGATCGGCATGATAAAAGAAAGGGGCATCTGTGTGCGGGAAAGACTGTCGGAATGCCGGGTCCCGGTACGCTGGTGCGCATACTATGCACTGTTGGTCGCAGTGGTCATTTTTGCGGCATACGGAGACGGATATCAGGCAGTGGATCTGATTTATGCAGGATTTTGACAGGATAGGAGGAACTGGTGAAGAGACAAAAGAAAATCGTTCTATTTATTTTTATATTTGTGCTGATACTGGGCGCGCTTTCTATAGGCGCCCAGAAATTGGCCTACAGTATGAAAGACTCTGTATTTGGAAGAAGCCGCTCTTTTGCGGCAGTGGGCGCGGAGCCTAAAGATACGATTGATGTACTGGTAATTGGAGACAGCGAGAGTTATACGTCGATATCTCCAATGGATCTGTGGATCCGGACCGGCGCCACCTCATTTAACTGCGGGCAGCCGGGGCAGAGAATACAGGAGACAAGGTTTCTGTTAAAAGAGGCGTTAAAAACACAGTCACCGAAAGTAGTGCTTCTTGAAACAAACGTAATGTTCAGGGATCCGGGCTTTATAGAGAACATTACAATGTCAGTCGTAGAACCTGTCCGGTATTATTTCCCGATATTCCGTTATCATAATCTATGGAAAATGTTCTTTGACGGGAAAAAAGATAGCGGCTATATCGCATATAAAGGATTTGAAATCAGGGACAAAGCAGTTCCATATGAAGGCAGCAGCCAGTATATGGAGGAGACAGACGCGACAGAAAAAATACCGGAATTCGTCTATCACTATATGGAAGATATCAAGAAAATGTGCAGAGAAAACGATGCAGAACTTCTCCTTGTAAGCGCGCCGTCACCATGCAACTACAATTATAAAAAGCATAATGCACTTGAATCCTATGCAAAAGAAAACGGGCTGCCGTATATCGACCTGAATATGAAAACAGAAGAGCTGGGAATCAACTGGAAGACAGACAGTTACGACAAAGGAGACCATCTCAACCTCAGCGGAGCGCAGAAGGTGACAGCATATATGGCAAAATATCTGCAGGAAAACTACAGTATACCAGACCACAGAGGAGAAAAAGCATATCAGGAGTGGGAAGAATTGGCGAAAAAATTCAGACAATATCTATAAAAGGGGTCAGACCCCTTTGGGAAAAGTATTCAGACATTTGAATACAATTCCGAACAAAACGAGCAGCAGGGAAATTCTCCTAAAGGAAGAATTTCTCTGCTGCTTTTATCAGATATTCTGTGTCGTTTGTTCCCGCGGTTTCGTAGGGGGAGTGCATGGCAAGCTGAGGCAGTCCGATATCGACGGTGTTTAGCGCTACCCGGGTGTTTGAGATATTGCCCAGGGTGGAGCCTCCGGCCATATCGGAGCGGTTTGTAAAGGTCTGCACCGGTACTTGTGCCTTTTGGCATATATCCCGGAACATGGCGGCCGAAATCCCGTCGGTACAATATTTCTGTCCTGCGTTGAATTTTATTACAATTCCGCCGTTCAAAAATGGGCGGTTGGACGGATCGGCTTTATCTGTGTAGTTGGGATGAACAGCATGAGCATTGTCTGCGGAAATCATAAAGCTGTCTGCAAGATGGATCAGATAATCCTCTTCCGTCATATGCAGGCTTCTGTATGCCCGCGTTAGTGTGTCGTACAGGAAGGTAGAAGCTGCGCCCTGCTTTGTGGCGCTTCCGGTTTCTTCATTGTCCAGAACGCAGTGTACGGTCATAAAAGATTGTTTCGGCGCTGTAAGAAATCCTTTCAGAGAAGCAAAGGCGCACTGAAGATCATCCAGCCGGGGACAGGAAATGTATTCCCCGGAAGCGCCCCAGACACTTCCCTTCTGTCGGTTGTACAAAAACAGATCATGTCCAAGGATATCTTCTTCCTTTATACCGGCAGCATCAGCGATAGTCCGCAAAAATGTTCCTTTCGCGGAGATGTCGCCGTAAAGCGGAAGCATATCCTTCTGAATATTATAGGAATAACCCTTGTTGGCTTCCCGGTTCAAATGAATTGCAAGGCTGGGAATCATAACAAGATCCCGGTCAACATCTACGAGCCGGGATTCCAAATTTCCCGTTTCGTTATTTTTAATAATAACTCTGCCGGCGATAGAAAGCGGGCGGTCAAACCAGGGCGCGCACAGCATACCGCCATATCCCTCCACATTCAGGCGTATATAGTGATTCTCCGCCTCGAGTTCCGGATTTTCCTTGATCTTGAAGGAAGGAGAATCACTGTGGCTTGCCATAATTCGCATGCCAGTAAAATCCTGTTGGGGAACGGTAAATGCAATTATCGCCGAGCCATTCCGGACAACAAAATAGCGGCCGCCCCGTTGAATATGCCATTTCGTATTTTCCCGTAATTGTATAAATTGTTCCTGTAAAAGCAAATCCTTCATAAATTTCACCGCATGGAAACAAGAAGGACTGGAATCAATAAAATGTATGAGTTCTTTGGAAATTGTGTGCTTCATAGCGAAAACTCTCCTTAAAGGGGCCTGACCCCTATTAATGATATTTTCAGAATATAGTCCCGTCTCTGCTCTGTCAAGAAATATTTGCAGAAAACTTTGCGGGTTCCTGCCTTTACAATGGCAGAGCAGCGAGGGTATACTGTATGATAACAGGTGCAGAAGACAGAGGAGATGAAATTATGCGGATTTTGATTGCGGAGGATGAGAAGGATCTGAACCGGATTATAAGTTCAAGGCTGGCGGAGGAGCACTACAGTGTTGATTCCTGCTATGATGGGGAGGAAGCGCTGGAGTATCTGGAAAGCGCCGGGTACGATGCGGTAGTGTTGGATATTATGATGCCGAAAACGGATGGCCTGACAGTGCTGAAGAAAATGCGCAGGAATAATGACGCTACTCCGGTGCTTCTTCTGACGGCGCGAGACAGTATTGAGGACCGTGTGAAGGGGCTGGATGCAGGGGCGAATGATTACCTTGTGAAGCCTTTTGCTTTTGAGGAACTGCTGGCCCGGATACGGGTGCTCCTGCGAAAACCGGCAGATACGCCTACGACCTGTTACCGTCTGGCGGACCTGGAGGTGCATATGGACACTCACAAGGTGATACGGGCAGGAGAGGAGATCCGCCTGTCAGGCAAGGAGTTTTCCCTTCTCCGATACATGATACAGAACCAGGGGATCGTGCTCTCGCGGGACAGGCTGGAGCAGCATCTGTGGAATTTTGACTATGCAGGGGGCTCCAACGTGATCGACGTCTATATCCGGTATCTGAGAAGAAAAATTGACGAGGGACATGATGTGAAACTGATCCATACGGTGCGGGGCGCCGGTTATGTTTTGAAGGTGCAGGAATGAAACGGTTGTCATTGAAAATCAAGCTTACAGTTTTATATACGTTTTTTATGATCCTTGTAACCTGTGCGGCTCTGGCGATCCTCTTTTCTCTGAGCAGCAGGGAAATCCTTTCCTCTACACAGTCCAAGCTGGAGAGGAGAGTTCAGGACAGTACGGATGATATTGTACTGAGGGATGGGGACCTGAAGATTGATTCGGATTTTTATTCCGTGACGCAGGATGTATATCTTTCTCTTTATGATGAAGATATGTACTTCCTTTATGGAAAAGTCCCTTATGGATTTGATTCCCAGCCGGAACTTGCAGACGGACAGACAAGAAGCATTACGGAGGGAAATACAGAGTGGTATGTATATGATATGTCCTTCCGCCTGGCGGAGGATCGCACGGTATATATACGGGGAATTACGTCCGTTACAGACGCAGAGGCAAGCTTTACGGTCACCCTCCGCTTTGCTCTGATCCTGCTGCCGGGGCTTGTTATTGTGACGGCTTTTATCGGCTACCGCTTTACAAGGCGCACGCTGCTGCCGGTTAAGAAAATTACTGATACCGTGCGGCAAATCCGGGCGGATGCGGATCTGTCCCGCCGGATTGGAATCACAGGCGGTGAAAAACAGGAAAATGGAAAATCCGGCGGCAAAAGCGAGGCGCGCAGGGGGAAAAATCCGGGAAACAAAAGGCGCAGAGGGCACAGGGATGAAATTTATACTCTGGCCGACACATTTGACGGAATGCTTTCCGAGCTGGAAGAAGTGTTTCAACGTGAAAAGCAGTTTACATCCGATGTGTCCCATGAACTGCGTACCCCGGTGAGCGTGATCCTGGCCCAGTGCAGTGCATGTCTGACGGATGAGACCCTTTCGTCCGTTCAGAGAGAACAGATTATGCTGATCCAAAAGAAGACGCAGGATATGTCGGAAATAATCTCCCGTTTACTGTTCCTTTCCAGAGCGGACCAGGGAAGGCAGCCGCTTCAGAAAGAATATCTGAATCTCAGCGAGATCACTCTGATGGCGGCGGAGGAACAAAGGCTTCTGGCTGAAGAAGACGGCCGGAGCGTGACGATTGAGTGCTGTATTGAGCCGGAACTTTATGCCTGGGCAGATGAGACATTTTATATCCAAATGCTGGTCAATCTGATCTCAAATGCGGTTGCCTACAGCAAAGAGAACGGACATATTACAGTTTCCCTCAAACGTTCGGGGAGCGGGATCGCAGGCTGTGTGGAAGATGACGGCATCGGGATCGCGGCAGAGCATCTTCCCCATATATGGGAGCGGTTTTACCGGGCAGATGCATCCAGAACCGGACGGGAAGGGGAAAGCCATTCGGGGCTGGGGCTTCCTATGGTTAAATGGATTGCCGAGGCTCACGGCGGTTATGTGGAAGCAGAGAGTTCTCCGGGAGAAGGGAGCAGGTTTTTGTTTGGCTTTCCGGCGGAAAAAGAAAACGATATCCGCAGATCCGGGAATGACGGAACACTATTTGAAAAAAAATTAAAAAATATATATTTTTAATGTTGCTTTAATCTTTCTCAATTATATTTAACTCAACGAAAACAAAAGATAATAAAAATAGAAAAA
>DXDR01000012.1 GCA_019115385.1 Candidatus Mediterraneibacter avicola
TCGGAACGATGGACGGCGCGAACGTGGAGATTGTCCAGGAGGTCGGCGCGGAAAACGCGTTCATCTTCGGCCTGAGCTCTGAGGAGGTCATCAATTACGAGAACAACGGCGGCTACAATCCGCAGGATATCTACTTTAACGACTGGGAGCTGAAACGTGTTGTGGATCAGCTCATGGACGGCACATATTCGCACGGCGACCACAATATGTATAAGAATCTGTACAACTCGCTGCTCAATACACAGAGCACGGATAAGCCGGATATGTACTTCATCCTGAAGGATTTCCGCTCCTATGCAGACGCTCAGAAGAAGGTGGAAGAGGCGTACAGAGACCAGCAGAGATGGTCCCGCATGGCAATGATGCAGACCGCGTGCAGCGGTAAATTCTCTTCTGACAGAACGATCGAAGAATATGTAAAAGACATCTGGCATCTGGAGAAAGTCGAGGTTCCATCCGGACAGGAAGAATAGCATCGTAAAATAGTATCAGAGGAAACGGGAAGAGGAAGTACAGAGGCGGGGAAGACAGATTTGCAAAAGAACGGAGGTATTATAAATGGATTATGGTTATCGCTATAATTATCAATATAACTATCCGGTGAGGAACGGAGGAGAGGCCGTATTGGAGGCGCTCCTGGCGATCTATCTCATCGTTCTGACACTGGTCGTTATCTTTGCGCTGGTCAGCTACATTTTTCATTCCATCGGGCTGTATACGATCGGAAAACGGCTGGGAAAAGCGTACCCATGGCTGGCGTTCATCCCCTATGCAAGAGGCTATTTCCAGGGTGAGCTTGCAGGAGAGATCACACTGAAAAACAAGAAGATCAAGAATCCGGGAATCTGGAATCTGCTCATCCCGATCATTTCAAGCGTTCTGGGTGGAGTGTTCCTGGTCCTGATCCTGTTTGTAGCAGGGTTTGGCGCTGCCGCTGGAGTAAGGGGGAGCAGCGGAGTGGGCATAGTGGTGGTGTTCGCTGTGATGCTGTATACCCTCATGCTCGCTGCGACGATCGCACTCACTGCGGCGCAGATAGCCCTTAAGGTATTGATCAATAAACAGATCCTGGAGAGGTTTACCACAGGGAACATGGCGATTGTCCATGCTGTTCTGACGATAGCGGTTCCCCTCTATGAGGCGTTTTGTTTCTTTGCGATGAGGAACAGGGATTTTAATCCGGGTATGGGGCCGAAACAGACTCCGCCGCCTGCGCTGATCCCGCCGGTCCATCCGGGCAGCCCTGAGCCGTCGGTGCATCCAGACAGTCCGGAGCCACCAGTCCATCCGGGCAGCCCTGAACCGCCGGGAAAATCAGATCCGCTGCATGGCGGTGATGTGCCGGAGCAGACGGTTCAGCCGATTCAGCCGGAAGATGAGGCAGATCAGACAGAGGCTGACGAGGAAAAAAGAGATGAGCCTCAGAAAACAGAATAACTGATAGCGGTTTTTTCCGATCGTCTGCGGGCTTTCTGGCTGGCAGCACACATCATGGAAAGGAATGCGAAAGGACAGCTCTTCATATAATAAAATATGGAGGGCTGTTTTTTATGGAGCGATATATCGTAGAGCAGAAACTTAAGTCTGCTGCCGCTTTTCTTGTGATCATTATACTGCTTCCCTATATAGTGTCTGTATTCGTAAACGGAGCTGACGTCACGGCAGGAGCCGGCAGCAGTTCTTTCTATGTAAAAGTAAAAGTCCCGGATACAGAGCAGGCGGACGGGATCGCTGAGATCGGCTGGACAGAGTACCTTGCAGGAATCCTTGCAAAGGAGATACCGGTGGACTATGGGGAGGAGGCGATAAAGGCGCAGGCAGTGATCATCAGGACTCAGATATATCGTGAGCTGGAGAACTCGGAGGACAAGATTCTCACCATGGATTATCTGTCCCGGGAAGAAATGCAGAAGCAGTGGAAACCGGAGGAAGCTGAGGCAAATTATAAAAAATATATCCGCGCAGTCGAGCAGACAGATGATACAGTCCTCATGTACGGCGAGGGGTATGCATGGACGCCGTTTCATCAGTCAAGCTGTGGGAAGACAAGAAGCGCGGCGGAGGTGCTGGGAACGGATGAATATCCCTATATTGCAGTCAGAGAATGCCCATATGACAAGGATGCGGACGGCGAGATCCGGGTATTTACCTTTTCTTATGACGAGATCCAGGAATTGTGCCGTGATTTTCTCGTTGCTGCCGCGGACAGCGAGCAGGCAGGGAAAGGCTATTCATTTGCTGATTTTGAGATCAAGGCGTATGATTCGGCGGGCTATGTCAGCCAGCTCCGCATAGGAGATACCATATGTACAGGAGATCAGTTCAGGGACGCCCTGTCCCTTCCCTCCAGCGCCTTTTCTTTCAGTGAAGTCCAGGCAGGAAAGGATGGGGCGGGGGATGAGATGAAGATCACGACTACCGGAAACGGACACGGAATGGGAATGAGTCTGTGGACTGCAGGAAAAATGGACGAAGAAGGAAAGACATATGAGGAGATCCTTTCCTTCTTTTTTGAAGGAACAGAGCTGCGAAAAGATCTTCAGGAGACGGAACTCTTCTGAATCCGCAAAAGCTATCTGTTTCTGTGATATCTTTTCGGAAGTACAGAATAATACACCCGCTTTCTGGCAAAAATATAGCCAGAGGTGATGATAATGAACAAAAATGAAAGACCCTCCTTCTTAAAAGGAAGGGGCGCTGCGGTTGGCGTCGTGATCTGTTTTGTTGCGGTCATAGCACTGGTAGGGGCATATACGTTCAACAACTATCAGAAAGACATTGACGAGCAGATGGCGAAAGCCCAGGAACAGGCAGAACAGCTTACAAAAGATGAAACAAAAGAAACAACAGCGGATGATATTACGCTTCCGGAGGCGGACGACACAGATGATACGGACAGTGAAGGTCTGAGTGCGGAAGATACGCAGGGAGCGCAGCAGGATGGGACCGGTGAAAGTTCCGCCGACGGAGCGGAAACATCGGGAGCAGATACATCGGGCGTGTGGTTTTCTGAGGACAGTGTTCTCACATGGCCTGCCAGCGGAGCGGTTATCATGGGGTACAGTATGGATCAGACGGTATTTTTCCAGACGCTGGAGCAGTATAAGTATAATCCGGCAATGATCATCAGCGGAGAAGTCGGGGAAACGATCAATGCTTCCGCGGCCGGGATCGTGACCAACATTGAAGAAACAGCGCAGACAGGAACAACGGTCAGCCTTGATATGGGGAACGGATACACGGCAGTCTACGGACAGTTGACGGATGTGCCTGTCGCTGTCGGAGACTATGTCAATGCCGGAGAAATGATCGGCAATCTGAATGAACCGACAAAGTATTACAGCATAGAAGGGCCGAATCTATACTTCCAGGTCCTCAAAGACGGCACCCCCGTAGATCCCATGAATTTTATGGAATAGTGTGCGGCGGCATTGAGCCGCGCGAAAAAGGAAGGAGACTTTGTGTAAGCTTGCTTGCAGATAAAGTTTCCTTCCTTTTTTTCATGGGACGAAAGCCCGCAGTGAGATATGATGTTTTATATCTTTGATTTTGGAATAAACTCAATTTTCAAGATCATATCCATACCATCTGCCAGACGTTGCAGCAAACGTAAGGATGGATTTCTTGTTCCGTTCTCCAATTTACTAATGTCTGCCTGATTGATACCGGTTCTCTTTGCAAGTTCTTTTTGTGTCAGATTCTGAGAAACTCTTGCATCCACAATCGCTCTTATAATGTCCATTTCCGGCTGAAGTTTCTCATATTCTTTCTTGAATTCGGGATTCTCCATCTGTTGGTCCAAAAATTGATTTAAGGTTTTCATAGACTTTGACTCCTTTCTATATAATCATCCCTGCGTTTTTTAGCCAGTTGAATTTCTTTTTTTGGTGTTTTCTGTGTTTT
>DXDR01000061.1 GCA_019115385.1 Candidatus Mediterraneibacter avicola
TCCTTTACGTGTTTGATTAGCAACTAACATCATAAAGAAAAACTGTATGATTGGGAAGTGGGGATTTTCTCTACTTCCTTTTTATTTAGGAATAATTCCTATCTTTGCCAATAATAATTATACACTAACAAACTCCTTTATCGGCGATCTGCACTGTCTCGGAAAAGACGGCTACAGATTTTATACGGAGACGAAGGTTGTCACAACAAGATGGTTTGATGAGGAAGAGAGCCGTTCTACAAAGGTGACGACCTGGGACGGAACGATTTGAGTCAGGAGGAGATGACCCGTGGCAAAAATAAAATTCAGAACGGACTGCAGTCTGGATGCTGTTGTGATCGGAAGAATTGCAATAGACATTAATCCTGTGGAATATTTTAAACCGTGGGCGGAGTGTGATACGTTTAAAAAATATGTGGGAGGTTCTGCGGCAAATATTGCCGTAGGACTTGCCAGGCTTGGGAAAAAAGTCGGTTATATCGGCAGGATATCGGATGATCCTATGGGGGATTACTGCCAGACATATATGGATCAGCAGGGGATTGACACCTCGCATATTGTACGGTGTACAAACGGGGCGTCAATGGGACTTGCTTTTACAGAAGTGACGGACATGGAACATTCCAGGCTCATTATGTACCGGAACGGCGCTGCCGATCTTCAGTTTTGTGCGGATGATGTAGATGAAGAGTATATCAGCAGGTCCAGGATGCTTATTGTAACAGGTACGGCTCTGGCGTGCAGCCCATCCAGAGAAGCGGTGCTCAAGGCTCTGGAGTACGCCGGAAAACATAAATTGGTTGTAGTGTTTGACATTGACTTCAGAAATTACACGTGGAAGAATCTGGATGAAGTGTCGCTGTACAACTCCATTGCGGCCCGCTATGCAGACGTCATCATGGGATCCCGGGAAGAGTACGACCTGATGGGAAGAATTCTGCACAGCCAGAACAGAAGCGACAGAGAAATTGCAGAAGAATGGTTTGCCCGGAGGGCCGCAATCGTAGTTATCAAACATGGAAGCGCCGGATCGACCGCATATACAGATGATGGGAATGCGTACAGTATAAAACCGTTTCCGGTACAGGCCCAGAAGGGATTTGGCGGAGGGGACGGATATGGCAGCGCGTTTCTCAATGGTATTCTGGAAGGAAAGGATGTTATAGACTGTCTGGAACAGGGCAGCGCCTCTGCGGCCATGCTTGTGGCAAGCCACGGCTGCGCTCCGTTTATGCCCACACAGGAGGAGTTGACGGCGTTTATCAAAGCAGAAAAGGAACAGTATGGCGACATGGTTGCCAGGAGTTGAGGTGTAAAAGATGCTGGAAACAATGAAAAACATGATAAGGCGGGCAGACGGAGAAGGCCGGGCGGTGGCTGCCTTTAACGTATTTGGCTATGAAGATGCAAAGGCGGTGATCAATGCGGCGGAGCGTCTGGGACGCCCGGTTATCCTGATGGTGAACAAGCCTGCCGCCGCTCATATGGGCATCACTCTGATCGGCAGACTTCTTCTGCAGCTTGCAGATGAGGCGTATGTTCCGGTGGGGGTTCACCTGGATCATGCTTCCGAGATTGAAGCGGTAAAAGAGGCGGTGGACGCCGGATATTCGTCGGTAATGCTGGATGCGTCGCAGTATGAGTTTGAGGAAAATGTGCGAAAAACTCAGATGGCGGCAGATCTGGCGCATAAAGCAGGAGCCAGTGTGGAGGCTGAGATCGGCGCGGTAGGATACAGCGATATGGAGCAGTATGCAGCAAGGTATACAGAACCGGAAGAAGCCAGAAGGTTTTATTTTCAGACCGGAGTAGACGCCCTGGCGGTAGCCGTGGGGACAGTACACCGAATGAAACAGCAGACGGCCTGCCTGCAGTTTGAAAGGCTGCAGGCCATACACGAGGCAGTTCCTGTACCGCTGGTGATACACGGCGCGTCCGGGGTGAAGGATGAAGAATTGAAAAAACTGGTGGAGTGCGGGGCGAGGAAAATTAATCTCGGCACTACACTGAGACTTGCATTCGGAAAAGAGCTGCGCAGGCAGATGGAAGAAGATAAAGAGGCTTTTGACAGAATACAGCTTTTTCAGAGTTGCATGAAAGTGGTTGAAGAAAAGGCGGCAGAGAAACTGGCGCTTATATAAAAAAGGAGAGACTGTCTTTTTACGGGAAACTTTTCCCAAAAGGCAGTCTTTTCAGTGAGTGGAATATCATCCCATTTCTTTTGGAGCGGGCCTTAATGTAACGGTTTTCCCCGCATCCATCTTTGCGTTTGTAAATATTTTCCCTTTTTTGACATGAGCAGGTCTCCTTTTTGACTGGAATTCTTACCGCCCCTTTTCAAATTGACAGATAAGACGAAATTTAGTATCATAAGTATGTGTTTTGTCAGGTTTTTTATAGTCGTAGATCAGAATACTCTACGAAATATCAGCGCAGCAGAATGCTGGAAAACAGACGGCACACAGGATCGGATTTATAAAACAGAGGGGGTGGCTATTTTGTTCTGTAGAAAATGCGGGCAGCTATTGCCGGAGGACGCAGTGTTCTGCGCAAACTGCGGCGCCAGATGTGTGCAGCCGGGACAGACCCGGCGGCCGGATAATAACGGATATATAGAGGAAAGAGCCGCACAGTCCTATAGCGGCGGGGATCCCGGCACAGCAGGCTGGAATCAGCAGGCCGGAAGGGACGGAGGATGGAACCAGCCTTACAGCGGAATGCCGGGCGCGGGAGCAGGAATGGCGGCGGGCGGAGCAGGGATGGCCGGCAGGGTCGTTCAGGGAGCCGGAAAAGCGGCAGGATCTGCGTTCCGCGCAAAGATATGGATCATTATTGCAGCAGCTTTGGTCGCGATCGCAGCAATGCTCTATTTTCTGTTTTTTAAGCCGGGAAAACCGGAAGATACGATACAGAAAATGGAAGATGCATTGAACCAGTTGGATCAGGATGCCCTGCTTGAATGCTTTGACGAGCAGACCCAGGGAATATATTCGGGAATGCTTGGAGTCGGCGGTGATCTGCTGGGTGTGGATCTCGGCGCAATGTCCGATCTGGCCAGCGGGCTGGGAGGCTACATGGCGGCGGCAGGCATGACGCCTGAGTTTGAACTGAGCGTGGCGGACGTGGAGTATACCGGAGACGATACCTGTCTTGTGACGGTGGACATGGCGGTAAGCTATCAGGGAGAGACGGAGACAGAGACACAGGTCTTTCCCATGGTCAAGGATGGACGCGAGTGGGTCATAAGCGCGGCAGGACTGCAGTAAGTTGTAGAAAGTAAGTTATCAGAATGTACAGCCATAGAGAAAAAGACAAGGAGGAGAGAAAGATGGCGAGATTTTGTACAAAATGTGGAAGACCATTACAGGAAGGGGAGGTATGTAACTGTACTGCGCAGAATGCAGGCGGGACTCAGCAGAGTCAGCCGGGCGGACAGCAGTACCAGCAGCAGAGGCAGCCGGGCGGACAGCAGTACCAGCAGCAGAGGCAGCCGGGTGGACAGCAGTATTATCAGCAGGGTCAGCCGGGCGGGCAGCAGTATTATCAGCAGGGTCAGCCGGGCGGACAGCAGTATCAGCAGCAGGGTCAGCAGGGTGGAATGACCAAAGAGGCTGAATGGCTGAACCGGCAGAAAGATGTGATCATGTCCGGTACAAAAAGCATGTTTTCGGAGATCGGACCGATCATCAAGTCCCCTGTCAGCAGAGTGAAAGAACTGGCGGCGTCAAACAACGCTATGATAGGAATCCAGTTTATTGTTGCAAAGACGATCATTGCACTTATTATGATACTTATTTATCTGGCTGTGATGCAGGGCAAGCTTGACGACCTGGGCGGAGTTGTGGATATGCCCTGGTTTAAGGCGATCATGACAACGCTGTTTTTGACTGCAGGGGTTGATTTCCTGGAAGCTTATTTTCTGAAGATCTTTACAGGAGTATTTAACGGAAATACAAATTATAACGCTATGCTTACCGTGATCGGTGCAAGAGCGATCTATGACACGATCATTCTGGTGCTCGTTATATTCCTGATGCTTCTGTCCATGAAAGTCGGGATCGGATTTAATATGCTTTTCAGTCCGATCATCGTATTTGTGCAGTTTGCGGCTTACCGGAGCTGTGTGCGGCTGGATGAAAATAAAAAACCCTATGCATATTTTATCGCTAAGATTTGTATAAGTATTGTAGGGGCGCTGATCGTATACATGATGTTTAAAGAGACGATAGACCTGTTTTTAGGTGCGTTTGACGCTATGGAGAGCGTGCTTAACGGCGATCTGGGAGGAATGCTTAACGCATTTTAAAATGTCTGAAAAGGGATGAAAGGTATGAAAAATAAAAATTCAAAATCATCCCCGGGTCTGAAGATCGCAGTGATCGCAGCGGGAGTTGTGGATGCTATCCTTCTTATACTTCTGATTGTGGTACTTGTTCTTCCCGAGGCCGGGGGAGGCAGTGTAAAGGCGGATGTTCCGAAGGATTTTTCTGCGAATGCAGACACATACTATGATGCGGACTATGAGTCCTCTTATTCATCCGATGTTTCCGTTAATTATGCAGGCGGAAGCCTTACGGAGGGAACTCCTTCCGGCTCCGATACAGCAGATGCTGACGGCGGAAAATACAGCGGCTTTGTATTTCCGGACAGCGACACGGTCCTTCTGACAGATGAAAGGATCAGTGAAACTGTTAAGGATGCAGAGACGTGCAGAAGGGCTATAAATGAAATCTATGCCCGTCATGGATACCAGTTTACCCAGCAGGGAAATATTGATTTCTTTAATCAGTATGACTGGTACAGAGATATGACAAAGGAGTCGGATATGGAAAAAGTATCCGCGGCATTTTCCTCAACGGAAAAAGCCAACTCCGAGAAACTCCAGCAGTATGAACAGGCGAACGGCTGGAATTAGGAAAGGCGGGTGAAGAGATGTTTTGTCCAAACTGCGGTACAAAAAATGAGGATGGAGATATGTTCTGCGCACAGTGTGGAACACCGTTAAAAGAGATAGATGTGCCGGAAGATCAGGAAATACAGGGATTCGGCGAACCTGTGCAGGGGGCGGCAGAAGAAGACGCCGCCTGGCAGCAGGGGATTGGGCCGGGCGGAGAACCTGGCTGGCAGGAGCAGACAGGTGACGAGGGACCTGTGTGGCAGGAGCAGCCT
Organism: Candidatus Mediterraneibacter avicola; assembly: GCA_019115385.1. GTDB lineage: Bacteria > Bacillota > Clostridia > Lachnospirales > Lachnospiraceae > Mediterraneibacter > Mediterraneibacter avicola. The sequence continues at coordinate 5,170 of DXDR01000061.1, forward strand.
TATTCCGAACCGGCATATCAGAGACAGCAGGGAAATAACAGCCCTGTACAGAAAAAGCCGGTACCGAAGCTGCTTATAGCAGTAATTGCTGAGGCTGTCGCTGCGGTGGCGCTGATCATAGGTCTGGTGATGGTGACGGGAGACAGATTTTCTCCTGAGACAGTGGCTCTGAATTACTGGGAAGCCTCTATGAACCACGAATGGGGCAAGGCGTATGATTACTGCAGCTTCCCTGACAGCGATCTTCTGAGCAGGCAGATGTATGTAAACGCTAATGCCAATAATGATGAAGTCCTGGATTATACATCCGTAAAAGTAACTGATGCGGCGGAAGAAGCCAAAGAAAGCATGGGAGATTTGAGTTCTCTTCTGGGCTCTGACGCCTCAGAGGAGATGGATGACCTGAACAGCGACGACACAAAATATTATGTGATCGAGTACCGGGTCAAAGGTGAGGAAGATAAAAGCTACAGTTATCTGACCGTGACAAAGACGAAAGATAAGAATTTCCTGTTCTGGGACAGCTGGAAAGTAACTTCCTCTGACAGCTGGGCCAGCGATGTGCAGCTTTCTATTCCAGAGAATGCAAAGCTGACGCTGAACGGCGCCGAGGTAGATGATTCAGACGCTACTGTAGAGGACGGAATGAAGACGATCACCATTCCGTATCTGTTTACAGGCGAGTATCAGATGTCGGTTACGGAAGAAGGCATGGAGGATTATAACAGTATGCTCCAGGTCGGAAGCTATGGCATCGACGGATCTTACATTGAGCTGCTTCCGTCTCAGGAAACAGTAGATCAGGTGGCTGCAAAGGCCGGGGACGATCTCAAGCTGATCATAGAAAGCGCGCTTTCAGGCAAGGACTTCAGCGAGATTGAAAGTCTTTTTACAGAGGACGCCCTTTCTGACGGATATGCGGAAGAGGATTATGCAGATCTGGTGGAAGAACTGAGAGGCGACGGATCCACCAGCGGCATTGTATCGCTTCAGCTGAGCAATGCCAGCATTGAACTGGATTCTACGCCAAATTCCTGGTACATGGATTTTTATGTGACTATGGACAGATATGAGACATACCGGCGTTCCTGGAGCGATGATCTGGGCGAAGATGACTATGAACTGACAGTATACTGCAACTATGAAAAAGATGGAGATGAGTGGAAACTGTCGGATCTTCCGGTAAATTCCTACGATTTTTAAATTCAATATCTGCAAAGAGACAGGAACAGGACACTCTGTTTCTGTCTCTTTGTTTTTCCTGGGCTCAGGGATATTTTTCAGGAGGTCCGGGTTTCCGGGACACATGCTCCCGCCCGGCCAATCTGTGAAGTGCGGTACTGGATGAGGCGCGTTTCGGCTTTATGCCAGTTTACGACGTGAAACCAGTCGTCAATATATGCGGAGCGCATATTATAATGTTTCAGATAGTATGCATGCTCCCACACGTCAATAGCAAGGAGAGGCTGCAGTGCATGGGAAGGCGGCGTGTTCTGGTTGGCAGACGTAGCGATCAGAAGGCGGCCTCTGCTGAGAACAAGCCAGGCGTAGCCGGAGCCGAATACGGATAATGCTGCTCCTTTAAACTGCGCTTTAAAACTTTCCAGACTGCCGAATTGGCTGCATATTTCCCGGAAAAGGTGCGGTGCACAAGAAGGCGTTTCCGGCTCGGTCATGCTGTCAAAAAAGAAGCGGTGGTTAAAAACCCCGCCTGCATTATTGCGCACCGGCGCCCAGAGACGCCGGGGAAATCTGCACCAAAAGGAAAGCAGCTCCTCCAGAGAAAACTGCTGGAGAAATGGATTTTCTTCTATCAGCTTATTCAGATTATCAATATATGTCTGCAGATGGCGGTCATGGTGCAGATGCATGGTCTTTTCATCAATGAAAGGTTCCAGTGCGTTGTAAGCATAGGGAAGGGGTGTGTTGACAAAAGGGTAATAATTGTTCATGAGGGTGTCTCCCGCAAAGATTTGCTATCAGTGTATGCAGTTTGGAGCGTATTGCCATTGTATAGAGAAGGTAATATGATAAAATAGACAAAATGATGACGAAAAGACAAAGGATAAGAAGGTGACAGAATGTACATTGCAGATTTGCATATTCATTCCCGCTATTCCAGAGCCACCAGCAAAGACTGCACCCCGGAGCATCTGGATCTGTGGGCCCGTCGGAAAGGGATTCATATTGTCGGAACCGGCGACTTTACCCATCCCGGATGGAGAGAAGAACTGGGACAAAAACTGGAGCCTGCGGAGGAAGGAATGTATGTGCTCAGAGACGAGTACCGCATAGCGGATCAAAGGGCGGCCGATCCCCGGTTTGTCGTCACCGGCGAGATCAGCTCCATCTACAAGAAAAACGGTAAAGTGCGGAAGGTGCACAGCCTTATCATCCTTCCGGGGCTGGAGGATGCAGAGCGGATTTCCGTAAAGCTGGAGCAGATCGGGAATATCCATTCCGACGGGCGGCCGATCCTGGGGCTGGACTGTCATGATCTGCTGGAAATTATCCTGGATCTGTGCCCGTCCGCCGTGTATGTGCCCGCCCATATCTGGACGCCTCATTTTTCGCTGTTCGGTGCATTTTCAGGATTTGACACGGTAGAAGAGTGCTTTGGGGATCTGACGCCCTATATCCATGCAATGGAGACGGGCCTTTCGTCGGATCCGCCTATGAACTGGCGCGTTTCGGCGCTTGACCGATATCAGCTTATCTCCAATTCCGACGCCCATTCCCCGGCAAAACTGGGAAGAGAGGCGAATCTTCTGGACTGCGTTATGTCCTACGAGGGCTTATCCCGCGCCATTCAAACGGGAGAGGGGCTGCATGGGACTATAGAGTTCTTTCCAGAAGAAGGCAAATACCATATGGACGGTCACAGAAAATGTAATCTGTGCCTGACGCCGTCCGAGACAATGAAGTACGGCGGAAAATGCCCTGTGTGCGGCCGAAAGCTGACGGTCGGCGTTTCTCACCGCGTGGAAGAACTGGCAGACAGGGAGGAGGGGTATATACGCGAAGACGCAAAGACATTTGAAAGCCTTGTGCCTCTCCCGGAGGTGATCGGAGCTTCTGTGGGAAGTTCGCCGTCCAGCAAAAAAGTGCAGAAAGAGTATGAGAAAATGCTCACAGAACTGGGGCCGGAATTTGAGATCCTGAGAAACTTGCCTCTGGAGGATATCCGCCGGGTATCCGGCGGCAGGATTGCCGAGGGTATCCGGCGTCTCAGAAAAGGGGATGTGGAGCGTATTCCGGGATTTGACGGGGAATACGGTGTGATCCGCCTGTTCTGTGCAGATGAGCTGAACAATATGGAAGGGCAGATGGATTTTTTTGAACTGCTGGGCGCAGCGGACAGCAGCAAAGATAAAAATTCTGATCAGAAGAAACAGGGCTACGTTCAGATGCAGAGCACGGGGGATGATGTCCAAAGTACGGGACACGCACAAATTGCGGAAGAGGCGGAAAACTCTGAGGAAAAGACAGAGCGGGCGCCGCTGAACACGGAGCAGAGACATGCGGTTGTTTCTGCCTCACCTGCGATCGCGGTCAAAGCCGGACCGGGAACAGAAGCGGCTGGCCGGTCTGACCATTGAGGAAACAGGACTTTCATCTGGAATCCGGGAATTCCTGGACAAGATATCGCTCAGGAAATCAGGCGGCTCCGAAAACGCAGATCCGCTTTGGGAGCAGGCATATCGGAATTATGAGAGCAGAAAAAGGGAAGAAAAGCTCTATGACTTTGACGATCTGCTCCTTAGAACGGCGGAGCTGTTTGAAAAGGGAACTGTCTCAGATAAATGGAAGAAGAGGTTCCGGTATCTTCTGGTAGATGAGTACCAGGACATCAACCCTCTTCAGCGGCGTCTCATCCGCGCCTGGAACCAGGCGGGAAGAGAATTGTTTATGATCGGAGACCCGGATCAGTCAATCTATGGATTCCGGGGAGCGGACCCGTTCTGTTTTGACCGTCTGGCAGAGGAAACCAGCGGCCTGGAGATCATCAGACTGAAAGAAAATTACCGGTCATCGCCTCAGATCATCGCTGCGGCATCAGAACTCTGGCGGACACGGAAAAATGTGGATGAGGGAGAAAGTCTCCATGCAAACTGCCCTGATAATGTGCCGGTCCGTCTGGTGAAAGCGGGAAGCGGCATGGGAGAGGCAATCTTTGTTGCAAAGGAGATCAACCGTCTGGCCGGGGGCATCGGCATGTTGGAAGCCCATCAGGCGGCGTGGGACAATAGGGAGCGAAAAGTCAGAGCATTTGACGAGATCGCTGTGCTATGCCGTACTCACCGTCAGGCTGAAATCCTGGAAAAATGCCTGAAAACAGAAGGAATCCCCTATTTGAGAGCCGGAAGGGAGGAGTTTCTGGAAGATGAGGCAGTGCAGGGAAGCCTGTCGTTTCTCCGGTATTTGGAAAATCCCTCTGACCTTGTCTCTATGCAGGAGTGCGCCCGGGAAATCTGGAAGCTGGAGTGGAATGCGGTGACGGAAGAAATCATCAGAACTGCCGGGAAGACATACAGCGTTCCGTATAAAAAGAAAAAGCCGCGGAAGTTTGTGGAACAATGGATGAAGGAAATGGGGCTTGAAAAGCAGCAGGCCATGCAGAAACTCCTTCAGATGACTGTGTTTTACAACACCATGCCGGAATTTGTGGATGCGCTGAGTCTGGGCGTGGAAAGCGACCTGAAGAGATGCCCGGACAAGCGGTATGAGGCTGGAGCGGTCACGGTCATGACACTTCACGGCTCTAAAGGACTGGAATTCCCTGTGGTCTTTATCTATGGCGTGAATGAGGGGAGTATTCCGCTTGAAAGCGGAAAACATCCGGCAGATGCAGAAGAAGAGCGCAGACTTTTCTACGTGGGAATGACAAGGGCGAAGGAAGAGCTGATCATGACCACATCCGGGGAGCCGTCGGCCTTTGTCCGCGGCATTGATGACGCTCTGATCCAGAGGGAAAATGCGGAGAAAAAAAGAGAAGAGACCTACCGCCAGATGAGCCTTTTTGAGTAAGGGAACAGAGGCGCGAAATAGAACGCAGAAAAGGCATCTCGGATGATTTGCGTACGCAATGAGAAATGCGCCATCCAGAGATGCCTTTACCTAATGTGCTGTCTTCTTCATTTTCAACATATTAGTATAAGTATAGTGATGTCTGATAAGAGCCGATTTTATATTTTAATGTTGAAAATTTTACTGAAATATGTCATTATAAATATGTGGTGATAATGATTTCTCGGAAAACAGAGGGATATTATCGCCTTTTTTGTTTGTGGTTATCAGCAGCCATTCATTTCACACGGGGCGAAGTGAAGAGAATTCCGGGGGTGCCTGGCCTTCAGAATATCCCTCTGCTTATTCATTGCCACATGGGTATAAATTTCTGTGGTGGTAATGGAACTGTGCCCCAGCATTTTTTGGATATAGCGTATATCTACTTCCTCTTCTAACAGGAATGTGGCAAAAGAATGCCGGAACATATGCGGCGTAATATGCATTGGTATTGAGGCAAGGGATGCATATTTACGCAGCATATGCCGCACGGACTGTTCAGACAGCCGCCTGCCGGACCGGTTGATGAAAAACCAGCCGCAGTTGTCTATTTCTTCAGAAAACGCTTCTCTGTAATTTGTGAGGGCCATAATAACTTCAGGATTCTCAATTTGCAGAATCCGCTCCTTTGCTCCCTTTCCGTGAAACAAAAGCGAATGACCGTCAAGATCTACCTGATCGGTTCGCAGCGTACAAAGTTCTGAGATTCGGGAACCTGTAGCGAACAGAAGCTCCGTAACGGCGATATCGCGAAGCAGATTTTTCTTTTGAAAAGCTGTGAGCGGCTGCTGCAGCCGGCCGTAAAGCTCGGTCAGAAATGCCTGGATGATGTGCCTGGGGATGATCCGGGGAAGGACTTTCGGCTCCCGAAAATGAAGATCGATCTTGAGAAAGGGATCCTGTTCCAGAATATCTTCAAAACTCAGATAATGGAAGAACGCTTTAACGCTCGCAATTTTTCGTTTCGTTGTCCTGGGGCGGAAACTGCTGTGAAGATGCATGAGATAAGCTTCCAGCGAGGATTTGGAAAAGGGGTCCTGGAAATCCTGCATAAAGGATGTGAACTGCCGGAGGTCGATCCGGTAAGCTTTGAGAGTCTTGGGATCTAACTCTTTTCGGTATTGGCAGTAGTTCAGATAAGCAGATGATAATTCAGTTAGATTTTTCATTTGTGAACCTCCGTAATATTTTTGGGAATATTATAGGGGAAGATGAGGGCGAGGGGAAGAGAGAAGGGGTTATAAAGGAAAATGTAAGGGATAATACCTTATTATCTGCTATTTATCAAAGCTAAATTCTAACATATACAGAGGTTTAAACAAATGATACAAAATATTTCTATTATAGGTTTAATAATTACTATCGGTGAAATAGCATTGGCAATTTACAAATATATGCAGGAAACTAGACGAAAAAAATGTAGTGATACACTGCAAACCATTAATAATCTGTTTAACAGTACCTATTCGGCTCGCGAAGAATATTTATCGGCATTTAATAACTCGACATTTGATCTGGAAAAAATAGAATCCAATAAAAAAATTTATAAATCAACAATGATATTACTAACACAATGGGAAAGTTTTTCAAGAGGACTATTTTATAATATATATGACTTTCAACTATTTATATACCTCGTTCCTAAAGAATTATCTGAAATGTTAGATGGCTTAACCAAATTTGTTGAGAGAGAAAGAGATCACAAAAATTACAATCGCTTATTTTCTGATTTTACATACTTAAGTCACGACGTAAGTACTTGTCTACAGATGAAATTGGACAATAAAAAAATTCCTAAAAGATATAAACAGATAAGGAGGCTGAAATGATGGATGAACTTTACTGGATAGGTCCACGTCAATCAGATATTGATTATACTAATCACCTTTTTAAAGGCTCTATAACTATATTTGGTGATGGAAAAAATGGGAATACAGCATTTTCTCAACAATACAACCGTATTAATCATAATATAGCAAATGAATTGTGCGATAATTTTATAAAGAATCAATTAGTGAATCTAATCAAAAAAAATCCAGATATAAAATTTCTATTTTATAATCCAGAACAAGCATTTCGCTATGGAGAGGTTGTCGAAGCACATAGTATAGGGAATAACGATATGTGGCTTTTAGAAAGTTTGTCGAATAAAGCCAAATGTCGTTTTATATTATCTGATATAGTAAATGTTATTCCATATGTTACGCTAAAAGGGGCAGACTGTAATTATCATAATTTGTGTAATCATTTTACTTGCGATGAATTTGTTATTCAGAAAATATTTTCATCAGGTGGAAATAGTACATATCATATTACACCTAATAATAAGCAAACTCTAAAAGAAATTTTGGCAAATAAAAATGAAAACTATATGTTGTCTCCCTTTTTATCGAATTCAGTATCTATAAATATTCATGCCATTATAGCTGGAAGCAAAATACAATTGTTCCCCGCATCTATTCAGATTATCTGTAACAGAGAAGGTAAATTTCTATACTCTGGAGCAGACTATATATGTTTCCGACAATTATCTGAGCAGGTGAAACAAAATGTTAATGAAGACACATTAAAGATTGCTTCTTTACTTCAAAAAAGAGGGTACAGAGGTGTGGTCGGCCTTGATTTCCTGTTGCATGAACATAAATTATATTTTGTAGAAATAAATCCAAGGTTTCAGGCATCGTCGGATTTAATTAACAGATCACTTAGCCAAAAGTATAAAACATCATTACAGAAGCTTCATTTAATGGCGTTTGAAGATACACTATCACAAGAAAACCTTCTTTTAAGTGTTGACTATAGTAATTTTGCGTATACTTCAGATAACATATCTTTACAGCGTTTGAGTAAAGTGATATGCTCTGATGAAATTTTTCATAAACAATTCGACGGATATAATTTATGTGAAAAAGAATATGAAAATCAAGACGTATATCTCTGTCGGTGTGTTTTTGACAAGAATATTTGCACTATAAACAACGATAATATTCTTTTGCATCCCAATATATTTACAGAAGAAATTGCGCCTTATATTGTATCTCATGTGCACAGCCAAAAAGAAAAAGTAAAGTTTGCGCTACTCAACCATGGAGTATCGTTAAGCGGGACGGCATTATTATGGACAAAAAAGCACGGCATTATTAAAGAAGCTGTATTCGATGCTATTGATATAACTATCTTTGACCATATAAAAGTTAACGTCCCATTTTCATGTAAATTCAACTCTATAAGTCCATTCACAATTGATCTTATAGAAAATGAATTGTATTTATTGTTTGATGAAAAAATTATTACAAAAGTACAAATTGACCTTATATTACCTCAATTAATTAATAAAAAAACAGCTTCGGGCATTCCGTTTTCTGCGATTTATCATTTTGCAACGGATAGAATCAGGATAAATCCTGCTCCTGTGTGCATATACAAAATTAATAATAAACCTTGCCTATTTTGTAATCTCCCAGAAGAAAATTATAGATATAGTTTAAAAGATATAAAGGAAGTAATTGACTATTGTCTGGAATACATTGATTTTAGACATTTTTTAATAGGTGGAGGAACATATTCCTTGGAAGGTGGATGGGAAATCATCAGACAGATTGCACAGTATATCAGGAGAAAATGCAACAAAGATATATATCTAATGGCAATCCCTCCTAAAGATACTTCTATATTAGATGCATTAAAAGAGGCGGGTATTACAGAGGTGGCTTTCAATCTTGAAATCTTTGACAGACAGATTGCACAGCAGATAATGCCAGGAAAGGGCAGGATCTCTCTAGGCCAATACAATAGAACTTTCCGACATGCAGTATCTTTATGGGGAAATACTGGAAAAGTCAGATCCCTTCTGATCTATGGTTTTGATACGGATAATAATTTTTGCAAAGGGCTGGAAGATTTGTGTCGTATGGGCGTGGAACCTATCATCTCCATTTTCAGACCTTTGGCAAATACCCTATTAGAAAACGAAAATCCTCCAGCTACACTCGATATATTTGATGTTTATTCTAAATGTAAAAAAATAGCAGAAAAATACTCTTTAAAATTAGGACCTGACTGTGTTGAATGCCAAAATAATACATTAAGCTTTTCTGAATAATATCTATTTATTGCTCCGAGTTTTTTGTTCGAATTTGTAATGAAGGACTTCTGGAGCAATTGCTTTTGCATCATCAAGTGTATTACACTTGATATTATGTTCTATTTTAGTAACTGCATATCTGGAATTGTTTTTTCTCTTTTTTTCCTCCAATTCCAGACGTTTCAATTCGATATCTAGTTTCTTTTCTTCTCTTTCATAGTTAAGCATGTCATTTTCCTTCCATACCTTTTGCGTTTCAAGTATATTTTTGCATATATCTACGAATTTATTTCCTACAGCAAATAGCCCATATAGGCTTGTAAGGAATGATAAAACATAGGGAAGGGTGTCAATAAACGTAATATATAGTTCGTAAGGGGAATTGTGCCTTAGTTCAATACAATCCGTATGTTGCTCTGAACAGTTATTGCGGATAAGTATATTAATTTCATTATAAAGTTCATTTACAGATGCTAAATCATCTTTATCTATATTTGTTCTTACCTGTACTTCGACCCGTTGAGTAGAATTAGATTCAGAATTATTCAGCAATAGTTCCCTAATAGCACCTATGTGTATCATATATGAATGTAGTGTATTTAAATCCCAGTTTGTGTTAAAGGACAAGCCAGTAATCATATTATAGATTTCTTTTAATTGATAAGATGTATAGCTTTCATTCGTACAGACCAAACGGCAAAAATGTTTTATCATACGGAAATCAAAATAATCGCAGGCTTCCTGTATACCTACTTTTATATATTCAAACGCTTCCTGATGCTTTCCTAAAGCCATAAGGATATTGGCTAACGGAAAATACTCCCCATGAGAATAATAATATAGGGCTAAATCTTCATATAATGCATAATATTCAGAGGCGCTTACATCTCCTTTATCCGTATAGATCATTACATTATCTGTAGTAGTTTTAATAAAATACGGTGCACCAATAATGTATGCAACTTGATAAGGTGGTAATTTAACATCATTCATTTTCAGGTTTTTAATCTGCATATATTCCAGATTTATATGTGCCAGATCAACATGTTCGATTCGACACATATAAAACAATGAATTTTCCAGAGTATTGGAATAAATTTTACAAGATTCGAAAGTGCAGTTTTCAAAATGACAATCATATAATGTGGACTGTTTAATAGTTATATTATTAAAAACACAGTCTATGAATATACTGTGACTAAAATTAGCCCCTTTTATTAAGCTCTTAGAACTGAAAGTACATTTATCAAAATAGCAACTTTGAAAATTTGCTCCCGAAAAATTGCATTTATGAAAATACGTTTCTTTAAATTTTGAACCAGTTCCTGCAGTGGCAACGAAACAGGTATTTTTGAAAGTGGTTCTTTTAACATTAATTCTTTTTAGGCTTTTCCTTTTCAAATTACATGAAGGAGTTGCATTCAAAAATTGTTGAAATAACTGTCCATTATAGACATCTTTATCGGGTAATTGCTTCTCGATATTCGCTTGGGCACGTTCAATTTGAGCTTTACTGATTTTATTTATCATTTGTAATACCATTCCTTTTTGATTAAATATATTTAGGAATTATGATTTGTATAGATAATAAGGTATTATCCCTACAAAAATCTCAAATTCCCCCAGTTACATTGACATTCCAGCCCCCATAGTATACGATATCGAAAGCAGAGACAGCGTGATGATGCGCTGCCCAAAAGGAGACGAAGGAATGAAATTAGGAGAAAAGCAAGTATTAACTGTTGTGAAGGTTGTTGATTTTGGCGTATATCTGGGAGATGACGTGGAGAGAGTGCTTCTTCCGAAGAAGCAGGTGCCGGAAGGGATTGAGCCGGGCGATCCTGTAGAAGTATTTCTTTATAAAGACTCTTCCGACCGTCTGATCGCCACCACAGCTGAGCCGAAACTGACGCTTGGGAAGCTGGCGGTGCTGGATGTGGTTGATGTGGGCCGGGTAGGCGCATTTCTGGACTGGGGACTGGAAAAGGATCTGCTTCTGCCGTTTCGGGAGCAGACTTCCAGAGTAGAAAAAGGAGACAGATGTCTGGTCAGCCTCTACATAGATAAAAGCCAGAGACTGTGTGCCACGATGAGGATCTACCCGCTGCTGCGGACAGATTCGCCATATAAGAGAAATGATATGGTAAAAGGCACTGTATACGAGCTCAACAGGGAGTACGGCGCGTTTGTAGCTGTTGACGACCAGTTTTCCGCTCTGATCCCGCGAAATGAAGCGGCAGGACGGCTGGAGATCGGTCAGGAGATCGAGGCCAGGGTAACTGCGGTAAAGGCAGACGGAAAGCTGGATCTGAGCGTTCGGGGGCGAATCCCGGAGCAGATGGATGCAGATGCACAGATGATCCTGAAAAAGCTTGAGTCAAACGGAGGCGTACTTTTATTTACAGACAGATCAGATCCCGAGGAGATACGCCGGGAGTTCGGGATAAGCAAAGCGGCTTTCAAAAGAGGTGTGGGACGCCTGTTAAAGCAGGGGAAAATCAGAATTGAAGAAGGAAGGATCGTAGGGAGATAATATCCGATTCCCGGGGAGGCAGTTTTACAGGTCAGGGATCTGCATACAAGGTTTTCCGGGTATTCCGGGACAGACATCAGGATATTACCCTGACTGTGAACAATGCCGAGGCGACAGTATTAGCGTCGGGTTAAAATAACCATCTAGTGTCAGGCTAAAATAGCCAATCCTAGTCAAATTAAAAAAGCCATTACATACAGGTCTTCATCCTCTTATACTGATGATAAGCCAATGCATCAGAAAAGGAG
>DXDR01000062.1 GCA_019115385.1 Candidatus Mediterraneibacter avicola
CAGCGTGATCCACTACCAGCGGGATCTCGCCACCCTCACCGCCAGGGATTTTATCGACGTTGTCCGCCTGCACGCGGAGGACGGCGTGGACTTCGTGACTCTGCACTGCGGCATCACGCGCAAGACGATCGAGCAGATCAAGAAGCATAAGAGAAAAATGAATATCGTAAGCCGCGGAGGAAGCCTCGTTTTCGCATGGATGAGCATGACCGGCGAGGAGAATCCGTTCTACGAATACTTTGACGAGATCCTGGATATCTGCGAGGAATATGACGTGACGATCTCCCTTGGAGACGCCTGCCGTCCCGGCTGCCTGGCGGACGCCACGGACGTCTGTCAGATCGAGGAGCTCGTCCGCCTCGGAGAGCTGACAAAACGCGCCTGGGACCACAATGTACAGGTCATGGTGGAAGGACCGGGCCATGTTCCGCTGGATCAGGTGGCCGCCAACATGGAAGTCCAGAAGAGCATCTGCATGGGCGCGCCTTTCTATGTTCTCGGGCCTCTCGTAACAGATATCGCGCCAGGCTATGACCACATCACAGCTGCCATCGGCGGCGCTGTCGCGGCAATGAGCGGAGCGGCTTTCCTGTGCTATGTAACGCCGGCAGAGCATTTGGCTCTTCCAAATGTGGAGGATGTCAAGCAGGGGATCATCGCCTCTAAGATCGCGGCTCACGCGGCAGACATCGCCAAAGGGATCCCCGGAGCCAGGGATATCGACGACCGCATGGCGGACGCAAGAAGGAATCTGGACTGGGATGCACAGTTCGAATGCGCCCTGGATCCGGAGACGGCAAAGGCGATCCGCGACAGCAGGAGTCCGGAGGACGATCACAGCGACACCTGCAGCATGTGCGGCAAGTTCTGCGCGGTGCGGAGCATGAACAAGGCGCTGGCGGGAGAATATATCGATATTCTGTAATGCCGGAGCGAAAGATTTTATTACATACACAGATCGGATAGGGGAAGTTCCTTTCCCCCTATCCGATCAACGCGATACCTCGGGCAGCTCACGGCAAAGCCGCTCGCTGTCCGCTGCCCGTCAAATGTCTGCTCATGCAAGCACGGCAGCCGCTTGCCGGGTTTATCGCACAAAAAGAACAGCAGTTTTGCGAACTGCCTGTTGAAAAAAGACTATGCCTTTTTCCCCCTGCATTTCCTGCATAATCCGTAGAACTTTAATTCGTGGTCAAGAACATAGAATCCGGTGGCGTCCTCAATATGATGCTCCAGGTCATCCAGCAGATCATCATCAAAAGGAACCACCTCTCCGCACGCCCTGCATATGAGGTGATGATGGCTGTGCTTTGCATCTCCTTTAATCAGATGCCCGATCTCGTACCTCACACACCCGTCATCCAGATTGATCCTGTCCACAAGCTGTATCTCCCAGAGGAGCTGCAGTGTCCGATACACTGTCGCCAGCCCGATCTCCGGGCAATCTTCTGACACCAGCTCATAGACATCCTCTGCGGTCATATGCACGCCGCTGTTTTGCTCCAGCACCGACAGAACCTGCAGCCTCTGGTGCGTAACCTTCAGCCCTTTTTCTCTTAACTTCTCTTTCAGCAGATCTTCTGTTTTTTTCTGTTCCATCAGTGTTCTTTCGTCTCCCTGCAGTAAATAAATATATTGTAAACATCCGAAGATTTTACATTTCTGAATTTACATTTCCATACTTACATTTCTATACTTACATCTTCCAGCAGTTCTTCAAAAACCTTTGACACTGCCGCAAGTTCTGTTTCGTCTTCCACGATCTCATAGACGCGTTCCTGCCCTGCCCCGTCATCTGTCTCTTTTAAGATGAGGCACTCGCCGTCGTCGTCCTCAGAGTCTGACACAAGTATGTATGCCGCTCCGTTTATCTTTGTCTCCTCCAGGACAAAAAACTCGTCCTCGCCGGTTCCGTCCCCGAAGGAAAATTTCACTTTCTCCATATATATTAAATTCCTTTATAAGCTGTCGCGCTCTCTTTCTGCATCCCCAGATAATCCAGATACCCCTGCAGAATAAAGACTGCTGCGATCTTGTCGATATATTTCTTGCGGTTCTCCCGCCTGACGCCGCTCTCGATCAGCGTCTGCTCTGCAGACACTGTAGTGAGGCGCTCGTCCCACATCACCACTTCCAGCCCGGTGCGCCTTTGGAGCATCGCCTTAAACTCCAGGCTCTTTTCAGCCCGCTCTCCGATATCACTGTTCATGTGTTTCGGAAATCCAAGCACGATCTTCTCCACACCGTACTCCCGGATGATCTCCTCAATCCGCGCGCAGGTCCTCCTCAGCTTATTCTCCTCCCTGCGCTCGATCGTCTCAAGTCCCTGGGCCGTAATCCCCAGCGGGTCGCTCACCGCTACCCCCACAGTCTTCGTCCCATAGTCAAGTCCCAAAATCCTCATAGCAGAATTATTCCCATGAATTATGCTCGATATACGCTTTTAAAAGCTCCTCTACCAGTTCGTCTCTCTCTACTTTCATGACAAGACTTCTGGCTCCGTTGTAGCTTGTAATATATGTGGGATCTCCTGACATGATGTAGCCCACGATCTGATTTACCGGATTATATCCTTTTTCCTTCAGTGCCTTGAACACGATCTCAAGAATGTCTTTTGCTGAAATCTGCGGTCCCGGCTCTACCTGAAAGAATTGAGTATTGCTTAAATCACTCATTGTTTTATCCTCCTTAAACGTCATGCTGCTTTTTACTGTTCCTCTGGCAGGCCCCAGATACCCTATTTACAATTCTAATATAATCCCCTGCAAAATTCAATGAATAATTTGTAAATCATTATCAACTCGCACCTTTACGATGGTATTCTTCAGGCTCTCATCCCCGTCCAGCGCAATTCTGATATACTCCTTTGTATGCCCTGTCTGCATGATTTTCCCGCCGATCACGGCTTCCTCCTCGACCAGCACTTCCACCTCTTTCCCGAGGAAGCTCTGCTCATATGCCTGCCGTTTTTTCTCCCCCAGTTCGATCAGAAGAGCACTTCTTTCCGCTTTTGTCTGCTCGCTGACCTGGTTTTCCATAACGGCGGCTTTTGTGCCCTCCCGGCGTGAATATTTAAAAATGTGTGTCTCGTAAAAATTTACTTTATCTACAAATTCAAGCGACTCCCTGAACTCTTCTTCCGTCTCTCCGGGGAAGCCTGCGATCACATCTGTTGTCAGAGCCGGATTGTCAAAATACCTGCGCAGGATACAGCATTTCTCATAGTATTCTTCACTGGTATATCTGCGGTTCATCCGTTTTAATGTCCCGTCGCATCCGCTCTGCAGGGACAGATGGAAGTGAGGGCACATCTTCGGAAGTTCTGAGAGCGCCCGCGCGAACTCATCCGTTATGATCCCCGGCTCCAGGGAGCCCAGACGTATCCTGCGGATCCCCTCGATCTGATGGACCGCCCGGATCAGCGCAAGCAGATGCCTGGTTCCGTCAAAATCAATGCCGTAGGAACTCAGGTGGATTCCCGTCAGCACCACCTCCTGATAACCGTTGGAGGCAAGAGTCTGTACCTCTTCCAGCACATCTCCCACACTTCTGCTGCGGACTCTTCCCCTCACATAAGGAATAATACAGTAGGTACAAAACTGGTTGCAGCCGTCCTGAACTTTGATGTAGGCTCTCGTGTGTTCCCCGGGCTTTGTCAGACGGAGCCCCTCATACTCTTTTGTCCGTCCGATCTCTTCGACATCCTGAACGCCTGCTCCCTCTGCAGCGTCTGCACGCACTTTCCGCGCCGCCCTTTTTTCTTCGTATTCCCGGAGTGCTTTTATAAGATCTTTTTTCCGGTTATTTCCAAGGACAATATCAATGCACGGATCGGGCTCTTCTTTGCTGTTCTGAGCCTGTACATAACAGCCTGCTGCCACCACTACCGCGTCGGGATTCATCTTCCTGGCCCGGTGGAGCATCTGCCTTGATTTTCTGTCTGCGATATTTGTAACAGTACATGTATTTATAATGTAAATATCCGCCCCCTCCCTGAAAGGGACAATCTCATATCCGGCCTTTTCCAGCATCTCCTGCATGGCCTCTGTCTCATAGGCGTTCACCTTGCATCCCAGGTTGTGCAATGCCGCTTTCTTCATGCGCTTTTACCTCATTTTTCCTTATTGTTTCTTGACTTTTACCATATCATCCCGTAGAATATACGTAGGGTTAAGGCCCTTACTTTATTGTATGATTCAAGGAGGGAATTCAAAATGAAAACAGTACAGATTTCATTAAACTCAATCGACAAAGTAAAATCTTTTGTCAACGAAATCACAAAATATGACAATGACTTCGATTTAGTATCCGGAAGATATGTTATAGATGCCAAATCAATCATGGGAATCTTCAGTCTGGATCTTTCCAAGCCGATTGACCTCAACATTCACGCTGACGGCGATGTTGACGACATCCTTGCAGCTCTGGACGCTTACATCATTAAATAATAATATAAAAAAGCAACAGAGAAGCGGCCTTATTCTGGCGGCTTCTTTTTTTGCAATGGCGACGAGCAAAAGTCCGGGCTTGCCCGGGACCTTGGCGGCCGCTTACAACCCCGGAATGTGCTTTTTGGCACTTCCGGTGATCGAGCGGACTCTCTTACAGAGTGTCCGCTCCTTTTTTTCCGATCACGATCGTCTCCGTCGTATCCAGCGCTGTCTGCATCAGCTCATCAATCTTTTCCGACAGATTGAGTTCTGACTTTTCTATCCTTTCTATATTCGGCTTTGTCACCGGATGCTTTGCCACAAAGATGGTGCAGCAGTCCTCGAAGGGCTGTATGGACACCTCGTAAGTACCGATCTTTTCCGATATCTCCACGATCTCCCTCTTATCAAATCCTACCAGAGGGCGGTACACCGGAAGGGTGCATACCGCATTGGTAGCTGCCAGGCTCTGCATGGTCTGGCTGGCAACCTGCCCGATACTCTCCCCTGTGATCAGTCCCAGGCAGCCGTCCTTTTTCGCGAAATGTTCCGCTATCCTCATCATGTACCGGCGCATGATGATCGTCAGTTCTTCGTGTGGACACTTCTCGTAAATATAAAGCTGGATATCCGTAAAGTTTACCACATGGAGCCTGATGGGACCTGAATAGACAGATACGAGCCTTGCCAGATCCATCACCTTTTCTTTTGCCCTCTCGCTTGTATATGGAGGGGCGTGGAAATATACCGCTTCGATCTCCACACCTCTCTTTGCGATCATGTATCCGGCCACCGGGCTGTCAATCCCGCCGGAGAGCAGGAGCATGGCGCTTCCGTTGGTTCCCACCGGCATTCCCCCCGGACCGGGAATGATCTCGGAATACAGATAGACCTCCTCACGGATCTCCACATTGAGCCGCACATCCGGATTGTGTACGTCCACCTTCATTTCCGGGAAAGCCTCGAGCACGGCCTCGCCCAGCGCACAGTTGATCTCCATAGAATTCATGGGATACCGCTTGTTGGCCCTTCTCGCCTCCACCTTGAACGTGCAGTTTCCTTCCGGATACATCTCGCCCATATAAACGACCACATCTTTTTTCAGTTCTTCGATCTCTTTCACCTCCCGGCGCACCACCGGGCAGATGCCTACGATCCCGAAGACGCGGGAAAGGCTCTCCACCGTGTCCTCGTAATCATATTCTCCATTACAGTCCACGTATACTCTTCCGTGGCATTTATGGACATAGAAATCTCCGTCCACATCCGAAAGGGCATAGCGGATCTGGCGGACCAGGGCATCCTCAAACATATATCTGTTTTTTCCCTTGATCCCTATTTCCCCGTATTTGATCAGAAACGAATGAAATTTCATGACTTTCTCCTTTTTCTATCCGGCGCAGACGGCCGTATCTCTTTACTGGCAGCTGAACCGCCTCACATGATTTTTCAGCGCCGCGTATATTTTCGAAGCATCGGTACACAATTATATAGTGTTTCCAGGGTATAGTCAATTTCTTCTTTTGTCGTGAACTCCGACATACTGAAACGCAGCGTAGCGTCCAGATATTCTCTGGGAGCGCCAATGCCTTTGAGCACGCCGCTCACAGCCGGGTGATTGGACGAGCAGGCCGAGCCGGATGAAACGTAGATGCCTCTGTCTTCCAGCGTGTGCAGGAGCACTTCGCTGCGTACGCCCACAATACCCACACTGATGATGTGAGGTGCGCCGCCTTCGTCCGTCAGTCCGTGAACTGCCGTATTGTCAATCTTTTTGATCCCATCCAGAAATCTTGCTTTTAATTCCCGCATGAGAGCGTTTTTTATCTCCATATCCTGGTAGATCATTTTGGAGGCAAGAGCCAGTCCGGCTATTCCCGGGACATTCTCCGTACCGGATCGGATATTTTTCTGCTGTTCTCCGCCAAACACAATAGGATGGATCTTTACATTCGGTCCGATATAGAGAAATCCCACGCCTTTGGGGCCGTGGATCTTATGACCGCTGGCAGACACAAGGTCGATCCCCGTACGCTTTGGCCAAATCCTGTATTTGCCGAAGCCCTGGACCGCATCTGTATGGAACAGGATCGATGAATCGTACTGCTTCACGATACGGGCCGCCTCCTCCACAGGCTGAACGGTTCCCACTTCATTGTTTACATACATGATGGAGACAAGTATGGTCTCGGGACAAAGTGCTTCCTTCAGAGCATCCAGCTTCACTCTGCCGGCTGCATCCACGGGAAGATAAGTCACCCGGAATCCCTCTTCCTCTTCCAGATGTCTCATTGTATTCAGGATCGCCGGATGCTCGATAGAACTGGTGATCAGATGGTTTCCTCTTCTTCGCCCCGCCCTGGCACAGCCCATTAAGGCCAGGTTGTCGCTCTCTGTTCCGCCGGACGTAAAAAATATCTCGCCGGGATTTACCTTCATCAGCTTCGCCAGCGTCTCCTTCGCCTCCCGGATATAGTGCTCTGCCTGTACGCCTTTCCTGTGCATGGATGACGGGTTCCCATAGTCCCGGCACATGACTTTATATACCAGTTCTCCCACTTCCGGATAGCACATGGTCGTGGCAGAATTATCAAGATAAACTTCCATTGTTCCTTTCCTTTTCTCTTTTCTTACTTTAAATTATGTCCTTCGCTCTCAAGATGATACATAAGGATGGAAAGAGCCGTAAGCCCTGCCGTCTCCGTGCGCAGGATCCGGCTTCCCAGCGATACCGGGCGTGCTCCCGACTCCTGTGCCCGCTCGATCTCCGCCGCATCGAACCCGCCTTCCGGTCCGATAAATATGCCCACTGACTGCCCCGGCCGGATGCCGCGGATGATGTCCGCCGTCTGCTTCATTCCCCGCTCCAGTTCATAGGGGATCAGTATCACATCCAGTCCGGCCGCCTGCTTCAGGGCTTCCGCAAAAGAAACCGGGCGGCTCACCTCCGGGATCACTGCCCGGCCGCACTGCTCTGCCGCGCTTTTGGCAATCGCCTGCCAGCGGTTCGCCTTCTTTTCCGCTTTCTTCTCATCCAGTCTGACCACGGACCGGCCGGCTGCAAAGGGAATCACTCCCGCCGCTCCAAGTTCCACTGCCTTCTGGACGATCCACTCCATCTTATCTCCCTTCGGGAGCCCCTGAAAGAGGTATATCTCCGACGGAAGTTCCGTATCCGAAATTTCTGTCTCAACGATCTCCAGAACCGCTTCCTGTCCCTCATATCCCGAAATCCTGCAGGTATATGAAATGCCCTGGCCGTTCTGGATCCGAACGGTTTCTCCCGGCTTCATGCGCAGCACATTTTTCATATGATTTACGTCTCCGCCGCACAGACGGATAACCCCGTCCTGTACCGCCGAGGTTTCTACAAAAAAATTCTGCATCAGTTTTTCCTCGCTGTCACGCAGACCCACTCGCCCTGATATGTCACATCCAGCACTTCCAGACCCGCGTTTTTCACTGCGTCCACCACGGTATCTTCCTTGTCGTCAATAATCCCACTGGTGATATAGATGCCGCCTTTTTTCATCTGATGTACGATGACCGGCGTCAGTTCCACCAGCACGTCGGCCAGAATATTTGCCGCCACAATATCGTAACACTCGTATCCGGCTTTATCCTGCACGCCCCGGTCGTCGATGATATTTCCGATCATCACTTCATATTTATCCCGGGAAATACCGTTAACTGCCATGTTCTCCCTGGTGGCGTCGATAGCGCAGGGATCCAGGTCGGTCCCCACGGAATATGCGGCGCCGAATTTCAGCGCCAGCATCCCCAGTATACCGCTTCCGCAGCCTACATCCAGTATCCTGGTGTCTGGCTTCACATATTTCCTGATCTGGCGGATGCACAGCTGTGTAGTCTCGTGCATACCGGTCCCGAAGGCCGTGCCCGGATCTATGTGGATTACCATCTTCCCGCTGTCCTCGGGCTTTACCTCCTCCCATGAGGGGATGATCAGAATATCGTCCACATAAAACTGATGGAAATACTGTTTCCAGTTGTTCACCCAGTCCACATCCTCGGTCTGGGATTCCTCGATCAGGCACTCTCCCACATCCACATATGCAGACATTTCTTTTAATTCTTTTATCACCTGGCCTAAGATCTGCTCTTTATCATCTTCCTCTTCCAGATAAAAGCTTAAGTAGGCTACCCCGTCGTCAGGCTCCGCCTCAGGCAGTATATCCACAAACATCTGCTCCTTATCTGACTGAGAAAGGGGGATCTTATCCTCGATCTCCACGCCCTGAATGCCTAAATCCATCAGCATGCTGCTCACAATATCCTCCGCCTGGGTAGTTGTCTTCAGCCGGAATTTATTCCATTTCATATTTCCTCATCCTCCTGCACTCTTACTTTTCATCCTCCTGAAACCACAAGTCCAGATCCACGCTGCCGTTGATACCCGGCACGCTCCCCGTCTCACTGTACTGCCAGATCTTATAGTCATATGGGCACTGGGGAACCGCGTGATAATCCGCATACCAAAAATCGTAGCCGGCCAGTTCCTCCATATCAAGTGTAAATGCCATCCACTTCATATTTGCATAGATCATAGCGTCATAGCCCTCGGACTCTATTGTGTCACAGAATATTTTACAGTAATTGGTATATTCCTGCCTCGTATTCTGATCTGTCCTTGCCGTATCGTATTTAATTTCCTCCGTATCATACACCACCGGGCCGCTGATATCATATCCGCGAATATGATCCAGGACGAATTCGGCCTCTTCCACAGCCTCCGAAGCGCTGATAGCCTGGGAGAAAAAGTAAACACCCACATCCAGCCCGGCATCCAGCGCGCCTTTGATATTTTTCTCATACATCGCATCCAGGACCAGCGCTCCGCTTTCCCCGTATGCCCTGTAGCCCAGACGGATTATGACAAACTCGACTCCGCTGGCCTTCACCTTTTTCCAGTCGATCGACTCGCCCTGAAATTCTGAAACGTCGATACCCATTCTGGAAGATACGGCGTTGTCTTTATCTCTGTATTGCTTATAGCCTGTATTTTTATCCGTTTCAAGACAGGCAAAATCATAGGTACATTCTGGAACGTCCGGCAGAAGTTCTGCCTTATATTCATTCCCTTCCGCATCCTGAAATATATAGATATCCTTACCGTTTTCCTCCTCAATATTAATCCCCGCTGTATTCTCTTTCTCTGTTCCGGCCACCTGCCCCTGCATCTGACACCCGGTCAGGGACAGCAGGACGCAGAAAGCCAGCGCCGCAGATCTGTATTTTATCAGAGTCATCTGTCCACTCCCCCGCTATTTTAATTGCTGTTTCTCCATCTAAGATACAACGATTTCTGTTTCCGCGCAAGTAAAACTAAAACGGATGCATTCCGCCCCCCGCCTCAGTTGCGGGCTCACTCTCCGCCGTAATCTGGCATACAGGTCATCTCATCGCCCGGACTTATTTTCCCGCCCCGGAGCACCTTTGCAAACACCCCTTCCCTCGGCATAATGCAGTCCCCCATCTGCTGAAAGATCCGGCATCCGTGATGACATTCTTTTCCAATCTGCGTGATCTCGAGAATAACCTCCCCGCATACAAGCCTTGTACCCAAAGGAAGAGCAGAAAAATCAATTCCTTCCACCACCAGATTTTCTCCGAAAGCGCCGGCTTCCACCTGTGCGCCCCGCTCTTTAACTTCCCTGATCTTGTCATAGGAAAGGAGACTGACCTGACGGTGCCATTTCCCCGCGTGGGCGTCTCCCTCAATTCCGTATTCTTCTATAAATCTTCCTTCTTCCACAGCCCTCTTTTCCGTGCCTTTTGAAGGGCTTGTACAAACTGCGATCACTTTTCCCATTTCCGCTCCTCCACTGTATTTTTCGATATGCCAGTGTACTGTATCACTAGCCGCCAATCCGGCTCATCCCCCGTTCCTCAAAGCCTGGGGAGTCTGTCCCTCCGTCATTCGCCGCTCCATCCTCCGGCCGCCTGCTCCGGCCAGCATCTGTTTCTCCAAAGCGATGGCAGGCAGGCTTGCTTAAAACGGACTGGCTGACTGCATCCTCAATCTGGGCGTCTGTTCCTCCGCCTCTGATCAACGCCTTTATATCTGCTCCGTCCCCATACTGAAGACAGGGCTTGAGCAGGCCTTCCGCCGTGAGCCTGAGCCGGTTGCATGTGCGGCAGAACTTATGGCTGATGGCGCTGATAAAACCGATTCTCCCCTGAAAACCTGCAAACTGCACATACTCTGCCGGTCCGTTACCCAGTGGTTTCTCATATGGCTCCGGCTGCCCGAACCGACGTTCCAGCATCTCTCTTATATCTTTCCCGCTTTTTCCTGCAGATTCTTTTCCTGACCCAATAGGCATCATTTCAATAAAACGCACGTCCACCGGCCGGTCTTCTGCAAGTCCCGCAAGCCGCAGCAGATCTTCTTCTGTCCCGTCTTCCAGCGGTACGCAGTTGATTTTTACCGGAAGTCCCGGATATGCGAGCGCCGCGTCCAGGCCCTCCAGGACATGATCCAGGATGCCGCCTCTGGTCACCTGACGATACCGCTCTTCATCCAGCGTATCAAGGCTTATATTCACTGCATCCAGGCCTGCGGCGGTCAGACTGCCGATCTGTTCTTTCAGCAGAGTGCCGTTTGTCGTCAGTGTAACCTGCTTCACCCCTGGAATCCGTTTTAACTTTCCGATCAGCACAGGGAGTCCTCTGCGCACAAGCGGTTCCCCTCCCGTCAGTTTGATGCGGGATATTCCCAGACCCGCTGCAATGCGGCAGAATCTTTCGATCTCGTCAAAGGTCAGGATCTCCGCATGGGGCACAGGCGGCACGCCTTCCTCCGGCATACAGTAAGTACATCTCAGATTGCACCGGTCTGTGACGGACACCCTTATATATTCAATTTCCCTGCCAAACCGGTCCAGCATAGATTCTTATCTCCTCTGAATTCATATTATATCTTCTCGTTTTGGGGAAGCTCTGCAAAATCCCTTCCGCACTCTCCTGCCTGCCCTGTCAGGATAGCAAGCCCGTGATCCAGCGTGGGCAGCACTGCGTCCAGATTCTCCTTCACCGCTTTCGGGCTGCCTGGCAGATTAATGATCAGCGTCTGATTTCGGATGACAGACACTCCCCGGCTGAGCATAGCCCGCGGTGTGACCTTCAGGGAAGCCAGGCGCATAGCCTCGGCGATCCCCGGAGCATTCCGCGTCGCTACCGCCAGCGTCGCCTCCGGCGTGCAGTCTCGCGGAGCGAAACCCGTTCCGCCTGTTGTGAAAACAATATCCGCTTTTATGTCATCACATAATTTATATAGACACTTTTTAATTTCTTCTTTGTCATCTGGAAGAAGCACTGTTTTCAGGATATCGTACCCTGCATTTTTAAGCATCTCGCAGATGAGCGGCCCGCTTTTATCTTCTCTCTCCCCTGTATAGCCCTTATCGCTCAATGTCACGACTGCAGCTTTCCATCTTTGATGTCCCATCTCTTTTCCTCCAGCCTCCTGCGCTTTTCTACATCAGATCAATTTCCCTGCGGCGGGATGCCTTCTCTTCTCTGTCTCTTCGCCGGTCATTGTATACATCGCCGCTCTTTCCTCCGGTCTTCCTTACCAGACGGATCTCTCCGAGTTCCATGGTCTTATCCAGAGCCTTGCACATGTCATAAATAGTCAGCAGAGCCACGCTCACCCCTGTCAGCGCCTCCATCTCCACACCTGTTTTGCCTGTCACTTTGACAGTACATGTACATAAGATCGAGCATTCGTTCTCATCCATGTCAAAATGAACCCTGCAGTTGGTAAGCGGAAGGATATGGCACATGGGAATCATTTCCCAGGTACGCTTTGCTCCCATGATCCCCGCCGTCGCCGCCACGCCAAGGACGTCGCCTTTTTCTATGCTCCCGGATCTGACGGCCTGAAACACATCCCGGCTCACCAGTATCTTTCCCTCTGCGGAAGCCTCCCGGACTGTATTGTCCTTTTCGGTCACATCCACCATAACAGCCTTTCCGTTTTCATCAAAATGTGTAAATCCCATATCCATAGCCCTTTCTGTTTTCCGCTGTCCCCGGTACCCTGCATCTGTTCTGCCGGATCTCAAATACTATAACGATAATACCACATTTGCAGGGATATTTGTAGCACAATTCGAATCTGCTGAAAGGGACCCCAGCTATAAAACATCCGAAAATCAATGGATACCGATGACAGGAAAACGTATTCGTCGGTGTAGGCCGGGAGGATTGAGGCAGCTTTGGAATGTGCCATAGAAAAACAGAAACCGGGAAAACGGCGTTAAGATTTACAACAGGCTTTTGCGGGCTATACGGGCCAGCCAGTTGTATCTCTTATTTTTCGCCGTTTTTCCGGTTTCGTGATTTTTCCCGGCACAGGGAGCGGAGTCCCCGCCTTACCCCACAAATCCAAATCTACGCACAGGTCTGATCTGCGCTTTCGAACTGTGAGTTGTACAGGTCTGCATAGAATCCTCCTTTTTCCAGCAGTTCTTCATGTCTTCCCTGTTCTACGATATCGCCGTCCTTCATTACCAGGATCAGGTCTGCATCCCGGATAGTTGACAGACGATGAGCTATGATGAAGCTGGTGCGGCCTTTCATCAGATTATCCATTGCTTTCTGAATGAGCACCTCTGTCCTTGTATCTACAGAACTTGTGGCTTCATCCAGAATCAGGATCTTCGGGTCTGCCAGGATAGCTCTCGCGATCGTAAGAAGCTGTTTCTGTCCCTGGGAGACGTTGCTGGCCTCCTCGTTCAGTTCCATTTTATAACCGCCCGGCAGTGTCTGCACAAAGCGGTGTACGTGGGCGGCTTTCGCAGCCTGGATCACCTCTTCGTCCGTGGCGTCAAGTCTGCCGTAGCGGATATTTTCCATGATAGAGCCATGGAACAGCCAGGTATCCTGAAGCACCATTCCGAACATTTCTCTTAAGTCGCTACGGTTGAATTCCCGCAGGTCGTGTCCGTCGATCCGGATAGAGCCGCTGTTTACGTCGTAGAACCGCATCAGCAGTTTGATCATGGTGGTCTTTCCCGCTCCGGTAGGTCCTACGATGGCGATTTTCTGTCCTTCCTTTACTTCAGCGGAAAAGTCATTGATAATGATCTTATCCGGGTTATATCCGAAATGTACATGTTCAAACCGGACATTTCCCTGGAGCCCTTCTGTTTTCACGGGATTCGGAACAGTCTGTTCCTCTTCTTCCTCCTCCAGGAATTCAAATACTCTCTCGGAGGCCGCTGCCGTGGACTGGAGCATATTTGCCACCTGCGCCACCTGCTGGATGGGCTGGGTAAAGTTTCTCACGTACTGGATAAAGGACTGGATATCCCCTACTTCTATGGTATTTCGGATTGTCAGGTATCCGCCCAGTATGGCCACTGCCACATATCCCAGATTACCCACAAACTGCATGACCGGCATCATCATACCGGAAAAGAACTGGGATTTCCATGCGGAGTCGTAAAGTTTTCCATTGATCTGGTTAAACTCTCCGATCACGTCCTCTTCCTTATTAAATGCTTTGATTATGCTGTGCCCGCTGTAGATTTCCTCTACCTGGCCATTTACATTTCCCAGATACTCCTGCTGGCCGCGGAAATATTTCTGGGAATGTTTCATTACAAATGAGATCAGCAGCACGGAAATAGGCAAAAGCAGGATCGCAACCAGTGTCATCAGCGGGCTGATGGAGAGCATCATAATAAGTACGCCAATGATCGTCGTCACGGATGTGATCATCTGGGTCGCACTCTGGTTCAAACTCTGCCCCAGGGTATCCACGTCGTTTGTCACGCGGGAAAGCACCTCGCCCACAGGTTTCGTATCAAAATAATTCATGGGCATGCGGTTGATCTTTTCCGAAATTTCTTTGCGCAGGCGGTAGGTAGTCTTCTGAGACACGCCTGTCATAATGATTCCCTGTATGAAGGTACACAATGCGCTGATCAGATACAGCCCCAGTGTGATCAGAAGGATTCTTCCGATCTTCCCGAAGTCCATGCCGCTCCCTCCGGAAACAGTGCTCACCAGGCCGTTAAATATCTCTGTGGTAGCCTTACCCAGGATCTTCGGACCGGCGATATTAAATATAGTTCCGCATACGGCAAAGATAAATACAAATGCCATGTGCACTTTAAAGGCGCTCATATAATGAAATAGTTTCTTTATCGTGCCTTTAAAATCCTTTGCACTCTCGCCCGGCATACCGCCGCGCATACCTCTTCCCATTGGTCCTCTAGGCATTATATCCCACCTCCATTTCTCCTGCTGCCGTGTAGCTTTTACTTTCTGACTGATTTTTGCCGGCTTCTCCCTTTACCGGATTTTTCAATTCAGATTCGGAAAGCTGTGAAGCGGCAATCTGGCGGTACACTTCGCAGTTCTTAAGGAGTTCCTGATGGGTTCCCATTCCCGCGACCTTTCCGTCGTCCAGTACAATGATCTGGTCTGCGTTGAGAATCGTACTGATTCTCTGAGCCACGATCAGCACAGTACTGTCTTTTGTTCTCTGCCGGAGAGCTTTTCTGAGCGTAACATCTGTCTTAAAGTCAAGCGCCGAGAAACTGTCATCAAAAATAAATACTTCCGGATGTTTTGCTACTGCCCTTGCAATGGACAGTCTCTGTTTCTGTCCGCCTGATACATTTGATCCTCCCTGGGCAATGGGGCTTTGGTAGCCTTCCGGCTTTTCTTCTATAAATTCAACGGCCTGCGCGATCTCTGCCGCCTCTTTCATCTCTTCCTCGCTTCCTCCCGGATTTCCGAAAAGAATATTGGATGCGATATCGCCCGAGAACAGGACTCCCTTCTGCGGCACAAATCCCAGCTTTTCACGCAGGTCGTGCTGTCTCACCTGGCGTATGTCTGCTCCGTCCAGTGTAATGGAGCCCTCCGTAACATCATAGAAACGGGGGATCAGGTTCACCAGCGTAGACTTTCCGCTTCCCGTACTTCCGATGATCGCCGTAGTTTTTCCCGGCTCTGCGGTAAACGTTATATCGTGGAGGACATTTTCGTCTGCCCCGGGGTACCGGAAGGACACATGGCTGAATCTGAGCAGGCCTTTCTGCTCCCGGTCAAACGCAGCAGGCTTCTCCGGGTCATGGATCACTGTCTGGCTTGACAGCACTTCTTCTACACGGTCTGCCGCTACAGCAGCTCTCGGCAGCATGATCGAAAGCATACACAGCATGAGGAATCCCATGATGATCTGCATGGTGTACTGTATAAACGCCATCATGTCGCCGACCTGCATCTGGCCCTCGCTGATGCCGTGAGCGCCGTTCCACATGATGAGAACGGAAACGCCGTTCATGATCAGCATCATAACAGGCATCATAAAGGTCATGGCGCGGTTTACAAAAAGGTTCGTCCTGGTCAGATCCCTGTTTGCACGGTCAAACCGCTCTTCTTCGTGATCCTGCGTGCTGAAGGCACGGATGACTGGCAGCCCGGTCAGAATCTCTCTTGTGACCAGGTTCAGTTTATCAACAAGATTCTGCAAGATCTTGAATTTCGGCATAGCCACAACAAAAAGTACCAGGATCACCAGCGCGATCAGGGCAACGGCCAGCCCTATGATCCAGGACATAGACACGTTTGTCTGGAAGACCTGGATGATTCCTCCTATGGCCAGGATCGGCGCATAGAGCACGATCCGCAGAAGCATCACCGTCAGCAGCTGAATCTGCTGGATATCATTCGTACTTCTTGTGATCAGTGACGCTGTGGAGAAATGGTCGAATTCGTTGTTGGAGAAGCCTACAACCTTGTGGAATACCCTGCTTCTGAGGTCGCGTCCCGTGGCTGCGCCCACCCGGGATGCAAGGAAACCGACAAGGATGCTGGCCGCCATTCCGAGGAAGGCCAGGCCTACCATTTTGCCTCCTGTAACAAGTAAATAATGGATCTGAATATTGTCCATATCCATCCCCAGCTCCTGGTAGGCACTCTTTACATACACCACCGACGCCTGTTCCAGGATCGTGTCCGGCATATCTTCCATCTGCTCTTCCATACTCTGTATCATGGTTTCTCTCTGCTCTGCCGGAAGCATTTTCAGAAGATCAAAGATCGTCATGTCTTCCACGCCTGCCTGAGCCGGCATATTTGCTTTCAACTGCTCTTCGATCTGTTTTGTCATGTCGCTTCCTGACTCAAACCCTGAAGCCAGCATCATAGGCCCCTGCAGAATCTCTCCAAGTTCTTCTGTCTTTTTTTCACTTTCTGACAAAGAATCCTTCAATATATATGCTTGTGTCTCATATGTGCTGTCATCCTCTGTGTAGGCGTCCAGCACCACACTCTGGCTTTTTTCCGGCACAAACAAAAGCAGCTTTTCCATTTCGTCTGCGGAAATGGCTTTCGGGATCTGGTCTTCCACGCCGCCCTGCTGGATTCCCACATTTACAATGTCAGAAGTATATGCGGGAAGCGACAGATCACAGTACGCCTGTATAAAAAGTATCACAATGATCGCAACGAGCGATTTCCAGTGCTCCGCCGCATACTTGAATAAGTTTTTCATACCTTTTCTTTCCTTTCATAGTTTTCCAGATTATCTTTCACCTGAAGCATCAGCCTTCTGAATAAAAGCTTCTCTTCCAGGCTCATACCGCTCAGGATTACCTCGTCCATGCGGCTGCCCACCTCTTTCACTGACTGGATGCACGCTTTTCCGCGCTCCGCCAGGGCAAGACGCATCACCCGCTGATCCCATTTGTCCGGACTGCGCGTGATGTACTCCTCCCGCTCCATTTTCTGGATCGCAGACGTAATCGACGGAGCCGTCATATTCAGTTCCTCTGCCAGTTCCCGCTGGGACATCGTCCCCCTGCGGTGAAGCGTAAACAAGATAGCCGCCTGGCTGCGGTTCAGGTCAAACTCCTTATACATGCCCTTCGCAGTATTTATCATCTGATGCAGGGCAATACCCATAATCCCCATAAGAGGGATCTCATCCATTTTACATTGCATTTCCTGCTCTCCCTTACCTTTCTGCACATAATGCCAAAAATAATTTAGTTAGACAACTAAGTATTAGGTTAGTATTATTGCATAAAAAAATCAAGCAAAAAAATATAAATTCACATTTATTTCATACTTTTTATATAAATTTATTTTAGGTGTTGAATTAATTCTTCAAAAGGGGTCAGACCCCTTTTGAAAATATCGTCTGACAATTCTGAATTATCTAAGTATATCGGTTTTTCTCTCTGGTTGACAACCCTTGCCCAGCGGTGGTATATTATCTCATAGTATGAGATATAAAGGAGATACAGTATGGATTATCGTAATCGTGCAGAATATTTCCTTCATTATATGAGGCAGCTGAACCGTACGGCTATGATCCGCGACCTGACGAGCCTGGCCTCCGGTGAGCAGGCTGTCCTTTACTATCTGGCCTTCCAGCACGACGGCGCTTCGGCAGGGGAATTGACCTCTGCTTTTAAGATCCGAAGTTCCAGAACTGCGGCTATTCTGAATACTCTGGAGAAAAAAGGTCATGCCAGACGGCTCCAGAATCCTCGGGATAAGCGCCAGGTTCTGGTCTATATCACCGAAGCAGGAAAGCAGGAGGTAAAGGGACGGTATCAGGATGTCGTCAGCCGCATGGCTGAATTTCTGGAACTTCTGGGGCCGGAGGACTCGGAAGAATTTATCCGCATTGTGCGGGATGCTGTTCTCAGAAACAGTGGTGAATGAGAAAGGAGTTTTGTATTATGAAATCACTTGCAATCGAAAGGGAATTTGGCAGCGGCGGCCGCGAAATCGGGAAAAAGGTAGCGGAACTGGCGGGAATCTCCTGCTACGACGGCAGCCTGATGGCCCAGGTCGCCGAGACGAAGGGCTTATCGCTTGATATGCTGAAAGAATATGATGAAAAGAAAACCGGAAGTGTTCTGTACAACATCAGTCTTCTGGCAAGCTATAATTATAGCCGTAATAATTCACAGGTGTTTGAACTGTATTACGAACTGCAGAAAACCATCAAATCACTGGAAATGCAGGGTCCTGCAGTATTTATCGGCAGAAGTTCCACGGAGATCCTCCGGGACAGTCCGCGCACTGTCAGAGTATTTATCTATTCTTCCGATATGGACAAGCGGATCGAGCGGATTGTCCGCACAGAAAATGTATCTCCGGATCAGGCAAAAAAAATGATGGATAAGAAAGAGCGAGAACGCCGGGATTATTTTAAGTTCTGGACAGATAAGGACTGGTCTGATAAAGCCAACTATGACATGGCGCTGAACACCTCCGTCCTTTCCACAGATGACTGCGCCCGTATCCTCCTTAGCGCAATCAAAGGGACGGCTGTATAAGTTTATATTCTTTAAAATAATAAAAAGCGTAAGCCGGCCTCAAAAAGCCGGGCAGTACCGCGGAAAAGTCCTTTCGAATGTCTTTCCGCGGTACTGCCCGGCTTTTTAATTGCAGCAGTCAATTTTTTGTATCATCTTGCGTCTGATCAACCCCGGTTCGCTCTTTGGATTCGCCCCGTCTTCCGGCTATGTTTCATTCTTCGGGGAGAACGTTTCTGCTGTCTTCCCGGATATTCGCGATCGTTCTTACACTGATGCCATTTACCTCTATGTGATCATCCACTGGTATGACAAGGCACTGCCGCCCGTCAATAATCCTCGTTTCCACTAAATCTGCCCTTTCCGGATTGACTTTGATAACCACATCCGGGGTCTCTATATTAAATTTCTTTGTCTCTGCGATATTTGACGCCAACAGCTGTCCCTTTTCACCCGCGGTTTCCGCAAAATTTTTATCAAACATCTCCATCTTTTCATTGGAAACTCCGCTCTGCTCAAATATTTTCTTTACATCCGTGCGATCCAGGGCCAGCGGCTCCGGTTCTTCCTTATGTTCCTCGATCAGATTGTTGAGAGTTTCATGGATATTGCGCACGGTTTCATAATCTCCATCCTCCCCCAGCGTATCCTCTATAATTGTCTGAAATGTTTCTTTCTGCGTATCTGCTGACATGGGGGTCACCGCCCCGAGGAGCTGCCCGATCATCTCCGGCTGAAGATCCTCGGATTTTTTTGTATAGTACAGAACACTGTGCAGATCCGTTCCCCTGTCATTAAAAGCAGGGAAGAGAAATCCTTTGTCCGGCATATCCACGATCCAGTCGCGGATCCGATCCTGAATCCGATTGTCTTCTGCGTTATAACTGAGTCCTGCTTTTGAGAGAGTGACCGGGCAGATGCTCATCAGCAGGTACTCGTACACCTCATCTGAGGCGTCAAACATTTCTGCGCCGTCTGATGCTTTTCCCGGAATATCATACATTGCATGTATCAGGATTATATAGTAATTCTCTGCATATTCATAAGCAGCGATCACTTTATCGTAAAATTCTTCCAGAAGCATATCGTCTTCCAGCCTGCTGTCCCGGAGCTTTAGCAGGAATTCCTGAGTACCGCCCGGCATTTCCGCATCCAGAGGGAACTCCAGGTTAAGCATATTCTTACCCACGGTGCCTGAAAGTGTCTTTTTAAAAATATCAAAATATTTAAATGCTTCTTCCTCGGGAAGCGACAAAAACGCATCCTTTGATTCCATCTTTTTGGTTTTTTCGTGGTCTACATAACAGCCGCAGATTCTTGTTATTGCGCAGTTACGCGGTGTAAATTGTTTGCGGATTTCCAGTATTTCTTTCTTGTTCATAACTATATCCTCCCTGAACACATCCGTACCGTCTAATATAAAAACATTTTTTTGTATTGTACGAAACAAAATCGTATCTTTTGTCACCTTCTCTGCCTGACTGCATTTATCCAGCACATGGCAGTAGTCACTGGCCGGGACCGACCGCAGCCAACAATATTTTACACCTGATTTTCTCGAAAAAAAAGATTTGATTTCCCTTGGGTTCTATGATATGATAGCCACGGATTTAATACAAGCTGTATACTATTATCCAAAAACATAGCATTCAATTTGAGATCATGCTGGCTCCTGCCGCCGGGTAGGAGCAAAACAGAGCATTCAGCCCACGCCGGCAGGCCGCAGAAGGTGTGGGTATGAATGTTTTTTTATGATTATGAAAAAGTTATAATTACGAAAGGAAAGAGTAAATCATTATGAGCATTACGTCCACAGAAAAAATTTTCCCGGTCTTCCTCAAATATGTATCTGCAAATGTCCTCGGAATGATCGGTTATTCCTGCTACATTCTGGCAGATACGTTTTTTATCGCAAGAGGGATCGGCGCCGACGCTCTTGCCGCGCTGAATCTTGTTCTTCCGGCCTACAGCCTGATGAATGGTACCGGTCTGATGATCGGTATGGGAGCCGCTGCCCGTTATAGTCTTTCCGCGGCACAGCCGCAGGATAAAGTGCACCGCACAATTTTTACCCACGCACTATACCTCGGCATACTGGCAGCTGTAATTTTCAGTTCTGCAGGAGTATTATTCCCGTCTCATATCGCAGCTTTGCTGGGGGCAAATGCCGATACGATCGGGTACGCGGCGGATTATATCCGCATTCTCCTTTTATTTTCGCCACTCTTTCTTAGCAACAATATTCTTCTTTGCTTTGTCCGCAATGATGGCTCGCCCCGCTTGTCCATGGCAGGCATGATCGTCGGAAGCCTTACGAATATTGTGCTGGACTATGTATTTATTTACCCGTTAGGCATGGGGATGACCGGCGCCGCAGTGGCCACGGCAACTGCACCGGCAGTAAGTATGCTGATCATGTCCCTGCATTTTATTAAAAAGAAAAATAATTTTCGCCCTGTACGCACAAAGATTTCCCTTATACGCTGGAAAGATATCTGTGCGCTCGGCGTATCCTCGCTAATTACAGAAATGTCTTCCGGCATCGTAATTATCGTATTTAACTTCCTGATCCTGGGACTCAGCGGCAATACCGGGGTGGCCGCTTATGGAATCC
The DNA here is from genome assembly GCA_019115385.1 of Candidatus Mediterraneibacter avicola. GTDB lineage: Bacteria > Bacillota > Clostridia > Lachnospirales > Lachnospiraceae > Mediterraneibacter > Mediterraneibacter avicola. Next base: position 21,357 of record DXDR01000062.1, read on the forward strand.
TGGCTAACATCGCGCTGGTGCTGGTGTCTATTTTCACCGGAGTCGGCCAGGGCATCCAGCCTGTCGTAAGCCGCTATGCAGGCGGGACAGGCCGAAGCCAGCGCATTAAGCTGCGCAAATACGCGCTGGGAACCTGTCTGGTGATGGCAGCCCTCTCCTATTCGCTTATCAACATATTTGCGTTTCCTATCGCGGAACTTTTTAACAGAGAACATACCCCCATTCTCACCACTATTGCATCAGAAGGAATGCGGATTTACTTTATCAGCCTGTTTTTCTCGGGAATCAATATCGTAGCCGCCGCCTTTCTCAGTTCATCAGACCGGCCAAAAGAAGCATTTGTCGTGTCAATACTCAGGGGCTTCATACTCATCATTCCCATTGCATGGCTGCTGTCCGAACTTCTAGGCCTGACTGGCATCTGGATGGCAGTTCCCGCAACAGAAGCAATCGTATGCATTCTGTCAATTATCTTTATATTCAGATAACTCTGCTAAAAAGGGACAGACCCCTTTCGCCAATGTTTTCAGACAATTCCAGCGAAAGGGGTCTGTCCCTTTTTAGCAATATTTTCAGATAATTTCACCGTACAGGATCTGCTTATTTTCCGGTATGAAGCAGCTCATTTGCATTCCTGACGCGCTCATTTGTGGGTGGCTCAATCCCTGCCAGCGGATAATCGTAGCCCAGTTCTTTCCACTTGTATTCTCCAAGTGTATGATATGGGAGCACTTCCACCTTTTGTATATTTTTTAATCCTTTTATAAAATTATAAAGTTGCTTAAGATATTTATCTTCGTCATTTCTTTCAGGAACAAGCACATGGCGGATCCAGACAGGTTTGTCTATATCTGACAGATATTGTGCCATATCCAGAATATTTACATTGGTATGCCCGGTCAATATTCTGTGCTGTTCCTCATCTATATGCTTTAGATCAACGAGAAGAAGATCTGTATAATTCATCAATTCGTTAAACTTTCCGAAAAAGGGATCGTTCCTGGTAAACGGCGCACCACTTGTGTCTATCGTAGTATGGATTCCCTCTTTTTTGGCCTTTTTAAAAAGTTCAATCAGAAAATCCATCTGCATCAGCGGCTCGCCTCCGCTCACTGTGATCCCTCCCCCGTCCTTCCAGTAGGTCCGATAGCGCAGCGCCATCTGAATCAGTTCATCCACACTGCGCTTCTCTCCATCCATCATATTCCACGTATCAGGATTATGACAGAACTGACAGCGCATTGGACATCCGCTCACAAAAATCACAAAACGCACTCCTGGACCGTCCACAGAGCCAAAACTCTCAGTAGAATGAATAAAACCTTGCATCTTTTCTCCTTTCGGGGACGTAGTAAAGTTGAATTTCACTACGTCCCTAACTGAAATCAGCCCTGTCCCTTTTTTACTTTTGCCATGTCCCCTTCAGCAAAATGCACAATTTCATTGTTAAAATACTCCGATAAACCGCTTCATAATTGTACACTTTTTATCAAGGGACACGGTGACTATCAAAAAGGGACAGGGCAAATCCTCAACGGGGACGTAGTAAAATCGAATTTTACTACGTCCCCGAAAATTACATTCTATCGTGGCAGGTTCTTGCGATTACGTCCATCTGCTGTTCTTTTGTCAGGTCGATGAACTTCACGGCATATCCGGATACGCGGATTGTGAAGTTTGCGTATTCTTCTTTTTCCGGATGTTCCATTGCGTCGATCAGTTTTTCTGTTCCGAATACGTTTACATTCAGGTGATGTGCCCCCTGATCGAAGTAACCGTCAAGCACGTGAACGAGATTGTTCTTTCTTTCGCTATCGTCATGTCCCAGTGCTCCCGGGCTGATAGTCTGCGTATTGGAAATTCCGTCAAGCGCCTGTTCATAAGGCAGTTTTGCAACGGAGTTTAGGGAAGCCAACAGTCCGTTCTTTTCTGCGCCGTAGGACGGATTCGCTCCCGGCGCCAGCGGCTCTCCTCCTTTTCTTCCGTCCGGAAGAGATCCTGTAGCCTTACCGTATACGACGTTGGAGGTAATGGTAAGGATAGAAGTTGTCGGCTCGGAATTTCTGTATGTGTGGCATTTTTTCAGCTTGCTCATGAATGTGCGGAGCAGCCATACCGCAATCTCATCTGCACGCTCGTCATCGTTTCCGTATCTCGGGAAGTCGCCCTCTACCTCATAGTCAACGGCAAGTCCGTCGTCGTCGCGGATTACTTTTACTTTCGCATATTTGATCGCACTTAAGGAGTCGACCACATGTGAGAATCCTGCGATACCGGTTGCGAACGTACGTCTCACATTTGTGTCAATAAGCGCCATCTCAGCAGCTTCATAATAATACTTGTCATGCATGTAGTGGATCATATTCAGTGTATCTACATACAGCTTGGACAGCCACTCCATCATCTGATCGTATTTTTCCATAACTTCGTCATAGTCAAGGTACTCAGATGTGATCGGTCTGTACAGCGGAGATACCTGCTGTTTTGTCTTCTCATCAACGCCGCCGTTGATCGCGTAGAGAAGGCATTTTGCCAGGTTTGCGCGGGCTCCGAAGAACTGGATCTCTTTTCCTGTCTCTGTTGCGGATACGCAGCAGCAGATGGAGTAGTCGTCGCCCCATACCGGACGCATTACATCGTCATTCTCGTACTGGATGGAACTTGTCTTAACAGAAATATAAGCCGCATATTTCTTGAAGTTCTCCGGCAGGTGTGAGGAGTACAGTACTGTCAGGTTCGGCTCCGGCGACGGTCCCATATTCTCCAGTGTGTGAAGGAAACGGTAATCGTTCTTCGTTACCATATGGCGTCCGTCCATTCCGATTCCTGCCATCTCCAGTGTCGCCCATACCGGGTCGCCGGAGAACAGCTCGTTGTAAGACGGAATTCTTGCAAATTTTACCATACGGAACTTCATAACCATGTGATCGATCAGTTCCTGTGCCTGCTCCTCAGTCAGAGTTCCGTTTTCCAGATCTCTCTGAATATAAATGTCAAGGAATGTGGAAACACGCCCTACGCTCATTGCCGCGCCGTTCTGCGTCTTGATCGCCGCAAGATAACCGAAGTACAGCCACTGAACTGCCTCTTTCGCATTCTTTGCCGGCTGGGAGATATCATATCCGTAGACGGAAGCCATCTCCTTCATACCCTGAAGAGCCCGGATCTGATCTGCGATCTCTTCGCGGAGACGGAAATCTGTTCCCTTCATTCCGTGTCTCTCGTACTCAACGAAATCAGACTGTTTCTTCTCGATCAGATAATCAATTCCGTAGAGAGCCACGCGGCGGTAGTCGCCGACGATACGGCCTCTTCCGTATGTATCCGGAAGTCCTGTGATAATCTTGTTGTGACGGGCTTTTTTCATTTCCGGTGTATAAATATCAAATACAGCCTGGTTGTGTGTTTTATGATATACTGTAAAGATTTCATGCAGTTTTTCACTTGGTGTGTAACCGTATGTCGTACAAGCCTGCTCAGCCATTTTAATCCCGCCGTAAGGCATAAACGCTCTCTTAAGCGGCTTGTCCGTCTGAAGGCCCACAACCTGCTCCAGGTCTTTCATCTCCTCATTGATGTATCCCGAGCCATATGCTGTCAGCCCTGACACCACCTCAGTCTCCATATCCAGAACGCCGCCTTTCGCGCGCTCTTCTTTCTGAAGTTTCTGCAGTTCTCCCCACAGTTTATCCGTTGCTTCTGTCGGACCCGCAAGGAAAGATTCGTCTCCGTCATACTGTGTATAATTGTTCTGAATAAAGTCGCGAACATTGACTTCCTCTTTCCAGAGCTTTCCGTTAAAGCCTGCCCACTGGTCAAAATTTGCTTTTGCCATTTCTTGAAAACCTCCTCCGTGAAATCTTTTTACTATTTAAAATGAATCGGTGCCGGATTACTCCTCCACCTGTCATGCGCTAGTATAACATCCCGTTAAAAAAATGACAAGGTTTATTCCGATAATCATTCTCAAAAACTGGCTTGTTTCTAATTTTATACAATATACATGGCCTTAAAACATTTCTGTCCACATATCTTGTAGCCCTCGTCCGCCTTTTCTTTCAATACATACTCTCTTCCAGCTGCTCTTTCTGCATAAACCTGCATAGACCAAAGCAGCTCTGCAGTCTCTCCTAATCGCGCTACACCAGTACAGCTTTCTCCAAATAACCGAACCGGCCGCGCAGAAAAATCCCGGCGGGAAAACATGCTTTCTGCCCTTCCTCGCCGGGGAGATCATCCTGTTATGTAGAAATTTATTTGTCCTTTTTTTCCTGTATGCCCCAGTATACTTTTTCCGCTGAGATCGGCAGTTCCCGTACAATAACGCCCACAGCATTCTGGACTGCATTTGAGATAGCCGGCGCCGGAGTATTAATTACTATTTCTCCAATGGACTTTGCCCCAAAAGGTCCGGTAGGTTCATAACTGCTCTCGAACTCCACGCGGATTTTTCCCACGTCAAGTCTGCTGGGAATCTTGTACTGCATAAAAGAATTACTGTAATTTTTACCTTTTTCATTGTAGACAATGTCTTCAAACAGAGCCATGCCTATTCCCTGGGCGATACCGCCTTCCACCTGAACGCGGGCCAGAGCCGGGTTGACCACAGTGCCACAGTCTACCACTGCCACATAGTCCACCATCTCCACCGTGCCGGTCTCCCTGTCGATCTCCACTTCGGCAATGCCCGCCATAAACGGCGGCGGTGAAGTGGGGGAGGAAAAGGCCTCGCTGGCCGAAAGCGCCTCATTACTAAAGCACATAACCTTATTTCCAATCTCTTTTCTGGAGATGGACTCGCCAGTTTTTAGATTTGTTACATTCTGTCCGTCAAACTGAACATCCTCCACAGAGCAGCCCAGATATCCGGCTCCCGTAGCACATATCTTCTCCCGCAGAGCCTCGCAGGTCTTTACTACCGCCATACCGGTCACGTATGTTGTACTTGACGCGTACGAGCCGGTATCATAGGGAGAAATATCGGTATCAACTCCGTGGACCACGATCTCATCCATGCTGCATTCCAGGCATTCCGCCGCCATCTGAGACAGGATCGTATCACATCCGGTTCCCATATCTGTCGCGCCCACCATCAGGCTGTAAAAGCCGTCGTCATTCATCTTAATGGCAACCGCCCCGGTATCCACATGGGAAATCCCCGAGCCCTGCATGGCCAGCGCGACTCCCACGCCTCTTACCTTCCCGTTTCCGCACTCGTAAAACGGATATTTTTTGTCCCATCCGATCATTTCCTTGGCCCGTGCAAGGCAGCGGTCAAGAGCGCAGCTGTCTGTTCTCTCATTGTAATACGCAGGCATCACCTGGCCCTCCCGGACAAGATTTTTCTCCCGCAGGACAGTCGGATCCATGCCCAGCTTCTGAGCCAGTTCATTTACCACAGACTCTACCGCAAAGATTCCCTGAGTAGCCCCGTATCCGCGGTAGGCTCCCGAGGACATCACATTGGTATACACAACGTCATATGTAAATCGGAACGCTTCTGTCTGTCCGTAGAGAGGAATCGATTTGTGCCCGGACAATCCTACCGTAGTCGGACCGTGTTCGCCGAAGGCTCCTGTATTTGACAGAGTATACAGGTCGATCCCCCTGATCCTTCCATCTTTATCCGCGCCTACCCGGACATGCAGTTCCATCTCATGACGCGGAGAAGACGCGATCAGGGATTCTTCCCTGGTAAATATAATCTTGGCCGGCCGGCCCGTCTTCCAGGTCACAAGCGCCGGATAAATCTCTGATACCGAAGTCTGCTTTGCGCCGAACCCTCCCCCGATACGGGGCTTGATCACCCTCACTTTATATTTGGGAATATCAAGAGCATTTGCCAGAATTCTTCTCACATGGAAAGGAACCTGGGTGGATGAAACCACGTTCAGCCTGCCGTACGCGTCCAGATATGTATAGGTTCGGAATGTCTCCATCATAGCCTGCTGATTGGCTTTTGTGTGATACACCCGGTCCACCACATGATCGCAGGAGGCAAGCACTGCCTCGATATCTCCTGCGCCGCATTCGTCGTGAGCACAGAGGTTTCGCTTATTATCCGCCCCTACCTGGCAGAGGCTCCTCCAGTTATCCTCTGGATGAACCAGGATCGGATTGTCCTTTGCCTTCCTGAAATCCAGCACAGGCTCCAGTTCTTCATAGCGTATACGCACCAGTTTCACAGCTTTTCTGACAGCCTCCTCGGAAACGCCGGCCACGATCGCAGCCGCGTCTCCCACAAACCGCATCCTCTGATCCAGGATCAGCCTGTCATAGGGGCTTGGCTCAGGATATGTCTGCCCCGCCAGAGTGAAACGCTTGTCCGGACAGTCTTTATAAGTAAGAACGCACACGATTCCCGGAACCGCCTCCGCCCTGGATGTATCTATCTCCTGGATCAGAGCATGTGCATAGGGGCTTCTCACAATCTTTACGATCAGACAGTCTGACGGCGCAAGGTCGTTGGTATAAACCCCTTTTCCCGTCACCAGAGACCCTGAGTCCACTTTTGGAACCGGCTGGTTTACATAACTCAGGTCAGAAATATTTTCTCTGTTCATCCTACCCGCACCCCCTTTTTCTCCGACAGGTATTTCTGTATGGCGCGCATCTGCCCCATATATCCGGTACAACGGCACAGATTTCCCGCCAGATACTCTTTGATCTCCTCCACATCCGGAACCGCGTCCTCTGTTCTCCCGGAAGTTTCCGCCCTCTGTTCAAATTCTTTCATCATGGCAAGAACATTCATAATAAATCCCGGGGAACAAAAGCCGCACTGTTCAGCTCCTTCATTTGCGAGGAAATGCCCGAATTCTTCCGCCTCTTTCTCCACACCTTCCAGAGTCGTCACTTCGTGACCATCCACGCTGGCCGCCAGTACAGAGCATGACAGGCGGGATTTCCCGTCGATCCATACCGTACAGAGTCCACAGTTGGTTGTCTCGCATCCGCATTTTACACTCTTGCATCCCAGATCCCGAAGCACATTGAGTAAAACCGCATCCGGCGCAGCCTCCACGACAGTTTCTTTCTGATTTAAGATAAACCGTACTTCCATTTACATTTCCTCCGTCAAAATAGAGCTTATAGACCTGCCGAGCAGCACTTCCGCAAGATGCTGTCTGTACTGCGCGCTCCCCCGCATATTTGTCCCATAATCAAATTCCGCAGCGATCTCTTTTGCATAGCCCGCGATTGCCTCCTTCGTCTCGTCCGGCCTGAGCTGCCACTTTCTCTCGGTCAGCGCCGCTTTCATGGGCCTTGCCCCGACAGAAAAATACCAGGACTCTTCTCCGTGTACGATCCCTGTCACCACCGCACAGGCGATCACCGGAAAGTCCGTCTGCGTCTGGCGGATAGAAGAATATCGGAATTTCCTCTTTCCTTTGCGGATAATGATGGAAACAAGAATATCCCGGTCCGGTTTGCGGTTTACAAACTCTGACAGTCGGATGATCCCCCCGTCATACAGCTCCACAAAAGTATCCAGGGCAAGAAAGGCCGTCAGCACATCTGAGAATCCGAACCTTCCGTAAATACTGCCGCCCACGGTGGCCTGGTTGCGAAACTGTACCCCGACAATGTGGCGCACAGCCTCCCTGATCCCGTCTCCATATTCCTCCCGGAGCCTTTCACACTGCTCCAGCTGCCGGAGCGTACACATAGCTCCGATCTTAAATACCTTGTCCGTCTCTTCGATTTGATCCAGTCCCAGACCGGACAGATCGATCACCGTCTTTACCTTTGCGCTGCTCAGCCGCATCCACATCATTCCGCCCATCACGCGGCTGCTGCGGGCCTGATTCAGCTCATACGCCTCCTCCAGCGTCTTCGCTTTTACATAATTACTGATCGTCAGCACGACAGTTCTCCTTTCCCGATACGCCACCTGCCTGATATACCGCAATTCGCACTTAATGTCTGCCGGGATATCCGACGGATACCATACCAGCTGTATTTTCTCTCTTCCCATTGTAAAACCGGGCGCATGAAAGTGCAATTACATTTTCTCTCATTCGGCCATTTTACATAACAGTTCAGCCGCTCCATTCATAAAAGCGCACTTAGTGCTTATCACGGCCGTCACTGTTTTACTCATTCGTTTCTGAAAAGCGACAACAATTTTATCACAGCACATAAAATATAGCAAACAAAAAAATAAGATGGCGGGCAGCGGTCAGGTGTGAACGGTAATGGCCCTCCGTTCCCGTGCTATCGGAACATGCCTGAAACCAGTTGACATCCCCCGGCGCCAATGGTATCATTTCTTTATATAGAAACGTAGATAGAGGTTGCATTTTTTATGAGTAAGGTGAAGGATGTATCAGGGACAGAGGAATTCATCTGAAAGGGGAAAATGCCGAAAGGGTAAGGATCCTGAGGTCTTATTCTTGGGCATGGCGTGAAAAACGTCATGACTGTCATCGCAGGATGGAGAGCTATCTGAATATATACAGCTTCACAGAGAGAGGTATATCAGAGACGGCGCATCTTGCCGTTTCTTTTATTGTTCACCATAAGTGTACCCGGGGACATCAGCCCAAAGCAGATCCCGGAGCGCTCACCATTTAAGGAGGAGAAAAGAATGGCAATTTTTAAAGGCGCAGGTGTGGCTATCGTTACACCTATGAAAGAAAATCTGGAAATCAATTATGATAAGCTGGATGAAATGCTGGAAGAGCAGATCGCCGGAGGCACAGACGCAATTATTATCTGCGGCACCACCGGTGAGTCGGCGACCATGACTGAAGAAGAACACAGCGAAGCAATCCGCTTTACCGTTGAGCGGGTAAAACACAGGATCCCAGTCATCGCAGGAACAGGCTCCAACAGCACTGCAACGGCAGTCCAGCTCTCTCAGGATGCCATGAAGGACGGCGCGGACGGACTGCTCCTTGTAACCCCGTACTACAACAAAGCCACCCAGAACGGACTCATAGCACACTATACAAAAATCTGCACAGAAGCGCCGCTTCCAGCGATTCTTTATAACGTGCCAAGCCGCACCGGTTGTTCCATTCAGCCGAAAACTCTGGCACACCTTGTAAAAAATGTAGATTCCATTGTAGGCGTAAAAGAGGCATCCGGCAATATCGGCAGCGTAGCGGAGATCATGCATCTGTGCGACGGAAAACTTGATCTGTACTCCGGAAACGACGATCAGGTCGTGCCGCTTCTCTCTCTTGGAGGAATCGGCGTGATCTCTGTTCTGTCCAACGTAGCTCCCACATATGTACACGATATGGTCATGAAGTATCTTTCCGGCGACGTACAGGGCAGCGCAAAGATGCAGCTGGATGCGATCCCGCTGTGCAGCGCCCTCTTCTGCGAAGTGAATCCGATTCCGGTAAAAGCCGCCCTCAATCTGATGGGGAAAAATGTCGGACCGCTCCGCGCTCCTCTGACGGAGATCGAAGATGCCCACAAAGAGACGCTGCGCCAGGCAATGCAGGATTTCGGGCTGCTGTAAACAACTGCAGGAACAGTTTGGGAATGTGCCCAGAACTGTTCCTGCAGTTTTATTTTTCTGATGATTTTAATTTTATACCCTCTCTATCCAAGGGCATACACGCCTCAAATCTGGAAATATCCTAAATCTCATTTCTGCCTTTACGACCGTTTTTTACCGTAAAATACAAGTCCTACCACGCCCGGTCCGGCATGGGTGCCGATACTGGGACTTACATCGTTGATCACAACATTGGTAAACCCGAGTTCTTTGACCATATCCGCCACATTCCTGGCTTCATCCAGGCAGTCTCCGTGGAGCACAGCCACCATACGGTCCTTTCCGTAGGAGTCTGTTTCAAGCGCCGCCTCCATCCTGCTCACAAGTGTTTTCAGAGATTTTTTCCTTCCTCTCACCGTGCCGTCGGCTTTCAGCTCTCCCGATGCCGTCACTGTCAGTATGGGCTTAATATTGACAAGGCTGCCCACCACCGCCGTCGTCTTGGAAACCCTGCCTCCTCTCTGCAGATGGTTCAGATCATTCACCGTAAAGGACACATTGACATGATCCCGCTCTTCTGTCAGGATGTCGTACACTTCCTGCATCGTTCTGCCCTCTTTCCACAGCTCGACCGCCCGGTAAACAGACACGCCCTCTCCAAGAGATGCGTTCAGAGAGTCAAAGACCATGATCTTTCTCTCGGGATAGTCCTCCAGAAGCTGATTTGCAGTCATCATCACATTGTTGCAGCTTCCGCTTAGAGCGCTGGAAAATGCAATATGAAGAATATCTTTCCCTTCTTTCAGCAGCTTTTCAAACCGTTCCCGGATGACCTCGGGATTATTCGCCATTGATTTCGGCAGTTCGCCGTTGCGCATAGTCTCATAAAATTCATGAGGCTCCATATTGAGCTGGTCTCCATAGACCGTATCGCCGAATGCATAATACTGCGGTATGATCGTCAGATTATTTTCCTTTATAAATGCCGGCAGCACATCTGAATTCGAATCCGTCGTAACAACATAATCAGACATTGTTTTTCCTCCTGCTTGTACTTTTTTAGCTGCATCGCGCTATGAACAATTGTACCAAGTCGCTGGCGCGACGGCTAGTGCAAGGTACATAATTCCGCTACTTTTCCGAAAAAAATAGCAGTTTTTGTATTTATGTTGTATTGTTAAGTTACCACGCCAAACAAACACATAAACCGCCAACTGCTATGCTTAGTTTAACATGGATTTTTAAACTCAACAACTACATATCTTATCTTTTTCCAAGACCGCCGCCTTGAAAGATCCGCTGCCTGTCGTTCTATTACTATATCTTTTCAAGGAGGCCCTGTCATGGACTATTTTAAAACTTATCGGGAGATGATCTCTCTCCGCGGTCTTACTGACCATACCGTAAAATCTTATTCCACTTACATCCGTTCTTATCTGGAGTATCTGCAGACGATTCTTCTGAAACAACCAGAGAACGTCTCCTGGGATGATCTCCGGGATTATATCCGCTGGCTGCAGAAGGAACGTTCTCTTTCGGACCGCACAATCAATGCCTGTATTTCGCAGCTCCGCTTCTTTACCATGTATGTGCTGCACAAACCCTGGGATCCCACCCAACTCCCTATGAGGAAGTTCGATTCTTATCTGCCCTTTGTCCCAACTCAAAAGGAAGCTGATATTTTTATCTCCACTCTCTCGGACCTCAAGCCTAAAGCCATGGTCTCCCTCATGTACTCTGCAGGACTCAGGGTAGGGGAAGTCTGTAACCTCCGTTACTGTGATATCGAACGCAAAAATATGCGGATCCATATCGCCCATTCCAAAAGCCGTTCCGACCGCTACGCCATCCTTTCCCAAAAGGCCCTGGATCTCCTTACCCGATACTGGTTTGAATACGGTCGTCCAACGGAATGGCTTTTTCCGAAACAGACCGATTCTTCCCGTCCCATTGATACTTTTTATATCTGCCGTCATATGCGGGCCCATGAAGATTTCCTTGGATGGAAGCACCGGATCACCTGCCACTCTTTCCGGCACGCTTTTGGAACCCACCTTTATGAAAACGGGGCAGACCTGCTGACCATCAAAAATCTCATGGGACACAAGTCCCTGAATTCTACCCTGATCTACATTCATCTTGCCTCGTACCAGGCCAGAAATATCTCCTCGCCTTTTGACCGGATCGGAGGTGGATCCCATGAGTAATCTCAAGATCCAGAAGATCTGGCAGGATTCTTATGGGGACTACTGCCAGTCCGGACATTTCCAGTCAGAAGAACAGCGGAAAGCTTCCCGCGCAATCCTCGCCTGCAAGTCCGGCAGGCTTGGAGTCAATGTCAGCGAGTGCAGCGAATGCGGGCACATGGAATTCCACAATAGTTCCTGCCGTAACCGGAACTGTCCCTGCTGTCAGGCTGTCCTGAAAGAGGTCTGGGTTGATAAACGCAGGGCGGAAGTCATTGACTCCCCTTACTTCCATGTGGTGTTTACACTCCCGCACGAACTTAATTCCCTGATTTACTGGAATCAAAAGCTTCTTTACGGCCTTCTCCATAAGTGCTGCGCTGAAACACTTCTGGAACTGAGTGCAGACCAGAAATACCTTGGAGCAAAGCCCGGGATCATCCAGGTACTCCACACCTGGAACCAGGAACTGGATTATCATGTCCATATGCACTGCATCATCTCTGGGGGAGGGCTTACTTCTGACCGCAGGATCCGGAAGTCTTCCGCAAAGTTTTTCATCCCGGTCAAAGTCCTCCGGGATAAGTTTAAAGGGAAATATCTCTCCCTTCTGGACGCCCTGTACCAACAGGAAAAGCTCGTTTTTTCTTCTTCCTGTCGAGCATTACAGGAACCCTCGGAATGGAAAACTTTTAAAAACAATCTTTACGGGAAAGACTGGTGCCCTTACATCAAAGAGACCTTCAACGGGTTTGGTAACGCCATCGAATATCTGGGACGCTATACCCACCGGATTGCGATCTCCAACAACCGGATCCTTTCCGTTACGGAAACAGAAGTCACCTTCTCTGCACGTGGCCGGAAACCCGGGGATCCAAAGCGGCAGATCACTCTCAGCTATGGAGAGTTTATCCGGCGGTTCCTGATGCATGTGCTCCCCGCCGGTTTCCAGAAGATCCGCTATTATGGATTCCTCAATAACCGGATGAAGTCCAGAAATCTGAAACTGATCTTCCGGATCCAGGGATGCCAGAGGTTCCGTCAGCGCTATACAGGCTTATCTATGGCGGAACTGCTCAAAGCAGTATGGAACATTGATCTGGCTGTCTGTCCGAAATGCGGCTGTGTTTCCATGCAGCATCTGGGGAGGAGCCATGCTCCTTTCCCATAAACAAAGGCTTTTTTCATACCGATTTTTTAAGGCCTCCCACCGGAAGGTCTGCGAAGCATGCCCGGAAATCCGTTTGCTGTTAGAAATTCACCTGATTTTCAGCTTTTCATATGGAATATGAACTTTTTCGGCTCTTCGGAAAGATACAATCTCCATAGGTTTTCCAGCTGATCGTCCGCGAATTGGTACAATTGGAAAGAATCACATTCAGAGCAGTTCAGTTTTACTCAGAACTGCTCTTTTTCTCGCTCTGAATCTGATACTTTCCTAAAGAATT
>DXDR01000063.1 GCA_019115385.1 Candidatus Mediterraneibacter avicola
AGTTGCCCATCATTTCCCGAAGGGCTGCTTTTTGTGGGGTATCCTTTTTTCTTGCCATAAAATAAACCTCCAAACTGGTAAGTTTATCTTACATCAGTTTAGAGGTTTACACAAACTTTAGGACATTCCCGACATAGGACCAGTTATAGCATTCAATATATACGATATTCTTTAGCAGAATTTGTTTTATCTGTTGTTTATACTTGGCCACAAAAACTCTTTTCTTTTCATGCCACAGCTCAAACGCACGCTTTAATGTGTTAAAAAACAAACAGGAATTAATCGGTTTTAGTAAATACTGGAGTGCATTCATCTCAAAGGCATTGAACACATGGTTACATAAATCTGACATAAAAACCAGCATCACATCTCGATCTAATTCTCGTATTTTCTTCGCAACATTCTCAAAGTCCACATCTAAAAAAATGACATCAAACCGAAGCCCTCTGTTCAAATCATCCAATAAGTCGGTACCGCATATATATTCCTTTGTCTTAAACAGCGTACCCATTTTTTGTAAACAATTTAAATAAGTCAGTATTTGATGTCGGTTTTCCTCATTTCTACTAGAAATTCCAATTTTCATACCGCATTCTCCTTTACTATTTATAGTTACTATATCTGGGTTTTGTTAATTTTAACGAATGATATTCAAAACTTCTTAGCTGTACTGCAACTCAAATCAGGGATATGATATCAAACACTTCTGAGCATAAAAATTATAATTTTGGAATATTTATGAATATATTTACTATACCATAATTTGGATAGTAAATGTCAAGTAATTGAATGTTTTTATTCAAAAAGGCAATATATTTTCATAAATTTTTTACAAAAAACAAATAAATATAGCTTGTGATTTTCATTAAATTTGTCGATATAATTCAATATTTCGAAAACTTTTTCATGTAATATTGGGATGGAGATACTTAGAAAGTAAGTTTGCGAAAAGAAAATAAGCATATCTCCCGAGGGAGCATGTGCTGGAAAGCACAATGCTCTGGGCGATATGCCTATTTTATAGTATGGGACTCAAAAATCGGTATTAACCGACTACCACTTTTTTATGTTTTATGAGTGTAAATGACTGTATAACAGAACTCTTACTTTAATTGTCCAGCACAAGTTTCGCCGCGCCGCAGATCCCGGCGTCGTTCCCCAGCTCCGCAAGGACGAACTTCACATTTTTATCAGCAAAGAAAGCTCGCTCCATATATGGTTCCCTGATATAAGGAAGAAGGACTTCTCCTGCCTTGGACACCCCTCCTCCGATGACGAACACAGCGGGGTCTGCCACTGCTGCCAGATTGGCAAGCCCATATCCCAGATACCTGCCGAATACAGCGGCAATTTCTTTTGCCACTTCATCTCCCGCCTTCACAGCGTCAAATACATCCTTTGCGGTCACATCCTCTTTGTTCAGGATCGTTGGGCGCATCTCCTGCCCCAGTTTCTGTTTTGCCAGCCGCACGATCCCCGTAGCTGAGGCGTACTGCTCAAGACATCCTCTGTTACCGCATCCGCAGCGGTCCGTCTCTTCATAGTTCACGCACAGATGTCCGATCTCGCCTCCTGCGCCATTCTGCCCCACAAGCATCTTTCCGTCAATGATCACGCCTCCGCCGACGCCTGTTCCGAGCGTTACCATGATCATATTTTTTTCACCTGCGCCGCCGCCTTTCCACATCTCGCCAAGAGCGGCTACATTTGCGTCATTCCCGATCGCCGCGGTAAGCCCTGTGAGCTCTTCCAGCTCTTTCTTTACTTCCTTGTACTTCCATCCCAGGTTCGCACTTCCGTTCACGACTCCATCCGCTGTTACCGGAGCCGGTACTCCTACTCCGATCCCCGCGATATCATCTTTGGCAAGCTGGTGTTCCTCGATCTTTTTCTTGACGGAAGCCGCAATATTGGGTAGGATCGCTTTTCCTTCCTCCGATGTGTCGGTAGTGATCTCCCATTTGTCAGTGATCGTGCCGTTCTCCTCGAAGAGCCCCATCTTCACCGTTGTGCCTCCGACATCCACTCCAAAACAATATTTCATGGCTTTCTTCTCCCTTCCTTATAATTTTTATATGGCCTTATTTCATCTTCTTCGCAAGGTTTTCCTGGACTCTCTTGTAGAGCTCCTGAGCCGCGTTGTATCCCATCTGTTTCTGCCTGTGGTTGACAGCGGCTGACTCTACGATGATCGCCAGATTTCTTCCGGGACGGATCGGGATACTGTGACATACTACCCTGTTCCCGAGAAATTCTGTGTATTCTTCCTCCAGCCCGAGCCTGTCGTATTCCTTATCTCTGCTCCAGTCCTCCAGAGTAATGACCAGATCGATGTTCTGTGTCTCCCTTACGCTCTGCACACCAAACATAGATTTCACATCCACGATGCCGATACCCCGCAGCTCAATAAAATGCTTTGTAATGTCAGGCGCAGAACCCACCAGTGTCTCATCGCTCACCTTGCGTATCTCAACAACATCGTCGGTCACAAGGCGGTGTCCTCTCTTGATCAGCTCAAGCGCAGCCTCGCTCTTTCCGATCCCACTCTCTCCCATGATCAGTACGCCGATTCCATATACATCCACAAGCACACCGTGGATAGAGATGCAGGGTGCCAGCCTTACATTCATCCAGCGGATGATCTCCGCAGAAAAATCGGAAGTCGGCTTTGCAGTCTTAAAAACAGGTATTCCGTGACCTGACGCCATATCCAGAAATTCATCCTCAGGTTCCAGATCGCGGCAGAACACAATACAGGGGATGGAATGCTCCAGAAGCCTGTTATAAATGTATTTCCTGCGTTCGTCAGTGAGAGTATGCACATAGGTATATTCCACATGTCCGATGATCTGCACCCTGTTCGAGTCAAAATGATCAAAAAAACCCGCAAGCTGCAGCGCCGGCCTGTTGACATCCGGCACATGCACCTCGGTCTCGGTCGTATCTACTCCGGGAGTGAGATTCTTTAAATCCATTTTCTCAACAATTTCACTTAATCTGATCCCGTGTCCCATAATCTTCTCCTTTTCCTTTATTTCCGTTCTGAACCCAGACCGGTAAATCTCACGCTTTTACCACCTTCATCACTTTTATTATCATAACATATTAATGCAGAAACTTGTATACTGATTCAGCGGCTTTTTCGTTCATTGAAGGTATTTTCGCAAGCTCTTTCACGCTGGCTTCCCTGATCGCGTCCAGACTCAGATAATGCCGCATGAGCGCTTTTCTGCGCGCCGGTCCGATCCCATCGATGTCATCAAGGATCGAGTGGACCTGTCCTTTGCCGCGGAGCTGTCTGTGATACTCAATGGCAAACCGGTGAGCCTCATCCTGTATCCTCGTGATCAGGCGGAAAGCCTCTGACGACCGGTCGATGGGTATCTCTACATTCTGATAATACAGACCCCTCGTGCGGTGATGATCGTCTTTCACCATGCCGCACACAGGAATATCCAGACGAAGCTCGTCCAGCACCTGAAGCGCCACGTTGACCTGCCCTTTTCCGCCGTCCATGAGGATCAGATCGGGAAACACGGTAAATTTCCCGATCTCCGCATTCTCTTCCCTCTCCTTCAGTCCATGAGTAAACCGCCGTGTCAGCACTTCTCTCATGCTGCCGTAGTCATCCGCCCCCTTGATCCCCTTGATCTTAAATTTTCGGTAGTCATTTCGTTTCGGCCTGCCCCTCTCGTACACGATCATAGAACCAACGGACTCAAAACCGTTTGTGTTAGAAATATCATAGGCCTCCATGCGGACAATTTCATCCAGATCCAGCAGTGCCGCGATCTCCTTCACAGCTCCGATCGTACGGCCTTCCTCACGCTTCAGCCTCTCTTTATCCTTACTAAGTACAAGCCGCGCGTTTTCAGCCGCCAGTTCCACCAGCTTCTCCTTC